>JBARWF010000092.1:0-27877 GCA_049646645.1 Thermomicrobiales bacterium | reverse complement strand
GGAGGCGCGAGTGATTCGCGCCTCCTTTGGCTGTCCGTGTGCCAGCGGCTCTCCGGCGGTGGCGACGACACAACAATCACGATCGCGGACATGTGCGCTACATCTATACACGGTGATGTGTCACAATGGCACGGCCTTGTACGGACAGGTAGAACATTCGTTTCGATTCTGCTAGAATGTGGCGAACCTGAAATGAACGCGATGCACCCCGGAAGGGATGAACGTCGATGTCGAGTGTCACCGTCAATGAACCAGTTCTGACGATAACTCCTGAACACGAGGTTGCGATCAGTCGCACGGTGGCGGCCATGCAGGCCGAGCCCGATTACCCGTTCACGCTCGATACACTGGCCGAGATCGCCAACTTCAGCCCATACCACTTCGCCCGTCTCTTTCGCAGCCTGATCGGCATTCCGCCGGGAGAGTTCCTGACGGCGCTGAGATATGAGCGCGCGAAGCAGTTGCTCCTGACCACGAACCTCTCGGTCACGGATATCTGTTTCGAGGTGGGCTATGACAGCCTGGGCACATTTTCCAGCCGGTTCAAGCGGTTGATCGGGCTGAGCCCGGCCGGTTTCCGGGCGCTGCCAGCCGTGATGGAGGCGTTCGCGGTCGCCGACCTGCCGCCGATCCCGACCATCTTCCCGGATTTGGGTATCCCCGCGCGCATCCAGGGACGGGTGATCAGCCCTCCAGGGGTCTCCGGCGACTGGCATGTCTACGTCGGCATATTTCCCGCATCGATCGCGCGCGGGAATCCGATTTCCGGCGTGCGAATCGGGCTGAACGAGGGATTTGCGCTTCAGCATGTCCCGCGAGGAAACTTCCGCCTGCTCTCGGCGGCGGTGCCCGTCGACGCCCCGCCGACCGCGCACCTGCTTCCCCAGGCGACCATGATGGTGGCGAGCTATCCCGACGTCATCTCGATCGAGACAGGGCATGAGCAGTACGACATTCCACTGATGCTGCGCCCTCCCTCTCCGCTGGAACCTCCCGTTCTGATTGCGCTCCCGGCGCTGACACTGCCGGCAGTGTTTTCGCTTCCCCCGGCGCGGAATCGGGATCTCCTCATGCTGGCCGCTGCGACGCAAGATTGAAGAAGCCAGGCAGGAACTCGCGCTCTATCGTGAAAGCACGGCGCGCAATGGAGGCCGTGTCGCCTGGAGGCCGGCCCGCTGAAGGAGGTTGCCGCCTGGGTGATCTACTACCAGGCATTCCGGGAATCGCGATTCGTTCGCCTGGATGACCATCCGCGAATCGAGCGGGAGAAATGCATCGTGAGTAAGGTCGTTTTGTCGGAGTTCATCTCCCTCGATGGCGTGATCGAGGAACCGCACAAATGGCATTTTCCATTTACCGATGCCGGCACGGGTCAGTACAAGTTCAACGAGCTTTTCGCGGCGGGATCCTTGTTGCTGGGTCGCGTGACCTATGAGGGGTTCGCCGCCGCCTGGCCATCGATGAAAGACGAGCAGGGATTCGCCGATCGGATGAACAGTCTGCCCAAGTACGTGGTGTCCTCCACACTGGAGTCGGCAGACTGGAACAATTCGACGGTGATTCGCGAGAACGTGGTTGATGAGATCGCGCGGCTGAAGGCGGAGCCGGGACTCGATATCCTGATTTTCGGCAGCGCGGAACTGGTGAATTCGCTGGTGCCACACGGCCTGATCGATGAGTATCGGCTGATGGTTCATCCCATTGTGGTGGGCGGGGGCAAGCGGCTCTTCTCAGAGGGGCTCGATGCCACGCCGCTGAAGCTGGTCGATACGCAGACTTTCAGCAAGGGCGTTGTCGTGCTGACTTATGCGCCGGCGGACGCAGCGCCGGAGTAGTTGTGCATCCGGCCCTTCAGGCTCTCGCGAAGGATGTGGCATGGACTCGGGGAGAGTCATCTCGGCGGACGGCACGACGATCGCGTTCGACCATTATGGGTCTGGACCTTCGTTGATAGTGGTTGGCGGTGCAACCGCGACTCGCGGCGCGGCCGCGACGTTGTGCGAGAAGCTCGCCTCCCATTTATCGGCGTATACCTACGACCGGCGCGGTCGGGGAGACAGCGGTGACACCTTGCCATATGCGGTCGAACGCGAGATTGAGGATATCGACGCCATGATTGCCGTGGCCGGAGGCTCCGCCTTCGTTCTGGGGCAGTCGTCGGGAGCGGTGCTGGCGCTGCGGGCCGCAGCGACGGGACTCCCAATCTCACGACTGGCCGTGTATGAGCCGCCGTTTATTGTCGATGATGGCCGGTCCAAGGTGCCCGAGAACTACGTCGCGCACCTGAATGAGCTGGTCGCGGCGGGAAAGCGTGGAGACGCATTCGCCTATTTCCTGAAGGAGGCAGTCGGGATTCCGGATGAATACATCGAACGGATGAAGGGCAGCCCGATCTGGGAATCCAGTGAGCAGGTGGCCCATACGATCGCCTACGATGGTGAGATCATGGGTGAGACCATGTGGGGCAAGCCACTCTCCCGGCGGCCATGGGAGGCGATCTCTGTCCCGACTCTGGTAATGGATGGTGGTGCGAGTGCTGAGTGGCAGCACAAGGGCGTGCGAGAGTTGGTTGCGATCCTGCCCAATGCCCGCCATCTCACCCTCGAGGGGCAGGGTCACGGCCCGGCGGACGACGTGCTCGCTCCAGTGCTCGTCGACTTCTTCCTGGGTGGTGCCTGACCAAATATCTACCCGCGTATCCTCTGATCTGCATCTTTCTGACCCAGGGTCTGGGACCGGCAAAAGCGCCGGTCCCAGGCCCTGGGTCGTTGCTTGTCCAGGCGGGTCGATGAATCGGGCCGGCTTCTCGTACACTAGGCGTAATAGTTCAATCGAGAAGTGCAATGAATGATGGCGGGTGGTGGAGAGGGACCAGCGCCCATCATCAGCACGCCCGGTCGGCAACCGGCCTTTTCCTGACGCACCGTGCCGAAACCTCGACGAACACATTCAGAGAGTGAGCTTGAGCATTGACGGAGAACGTCAGCGAAACAGCCGATCGCCCGAATCGACTTCCGAACCCCCGCAGCTCCGGCGGACATCTGGATGACACGCCGGCGCCATTTGTGGGTCGTCACCGTGAGCTGGCGGAAATCCGGGCGCTCCTTGCGGACCCCGCCGTGCGGCTTGTTGTCCTGAGCGGGCCGGGCGGCGTTGGCAAAACCCGGCTCGCCACCGAAATCGCGAAGGATCATGAGGGTGCCTTTGCCGACGGAGTGATCGTCGTCCACCTCTCCCGACTTCGCATACCAACGCTCGTGCTGCCGACGATTGCCGCTGCCTTGGGGATCGACGACCGGCGGGATGCGGATCTGCTCGACGCTGTCATCGATTTCCTTGCGCCGCGCGAATGCCTGCTCGTGCTCGACAACTTCGAACAGGTCATCGGCGCGGCGCCAGCGCTCACCAGCCTGCTGACGGCCGCTCCCCAGCTCACGATCCTGGTGACCAGCCGGGTCGTGCTCGGCCTCTACGGAGAGTACATTTATCCCGTGCCTCCGATGGTCATGCCGACGACCGATGTCGATGGCGCCTTGACCCTGGAATCCCTGCTCGAACTGGAGGGTGTCCAGCTTTTTGTCGAGCGGGCGCGGGCGATCGTTCCCGAATTTCAACTCCAGCGTGGGGATGTACCGGCGATGCGGACGATCATCGAGGGGCTCGACGGCTTGCCGCTGGCGATCGAGCTGGCTGCGTCGCGTTTGCGCACGTTCTCGCTTCATGAGCTTGCAGCGCGCGTCGGTCATCGCCTGGATCTGCTGGAGCATCCGGGCGCGAGCGGCCCCGACAGGTGGCGAACGATGCGCAAGACCATCGCCTGGAGCTATGACCTGCTGCCGTCGGAAGAACAGGCGATGTTTCGCCGGCTCTCACTCTTCATTGGTACATGGACGCTGGACGATGCAAGGGCGATGAGCCAAGGGTCTCAGGGCGCGAATGACGACGACTGGAGCGTGATCGGGCGCGTATCCTCACTCGTGGACAAGAGCCTTGTCCGCCGGGTCGCGAGTGAGCATGGCCAGCCGTCGTTCGGGATGTTGGAGACCCTGCGGGAATACGGCATCGAGCAGTTACACGCGGCGAACGAGTATGACGACGCCGTGGAGCGGTACATCGATTACGTGCTGGGAGTCGTGCGGGATGCGGCGCCGCACCTGACCGGCGCCGACCAGGTGCTCTGGCTCGATCGGCTCGCGGCGCTCCATGCTGATGTCCGTGTCGTCTTTCAACTGGTCACTGCGCGGGAGCCGGCCGAGCTGGCATTGCGATTGGCGACGGATATGTGGCGGTTTGGATATAGTCGTGGTCATGTCGGTGAGAGCCTTGAGTGGCTGGAAATCGCGCTCGCTCGCGCTCCTGAACGCAACGTGTTGCGAGCCGAAGCGCTCAACGCGGCGGGGGTCCTCCTCATCGTGCTTGGCGACGACGAGCGTTCCCGGCGGATGCATGAGGAGGCGCTGGCCATCGCCGAAGAATCCGGCCACGATGAGGCTGCGGGCATGGCGTTCCTCGGGCTGGGCGACATCGCCGTCGGGCAGGGAGATTACGACTGGGCGCGGAGGATGGTCGAGGCGGCCGATTCCCTGTTGAACGGCGGCAAGAACAGGCGCGCGGCAGCGGTAGCGAAAACCAATCTCGGCAATCTGCTCTGGACGCTGGGCGATGTCGACCGGGCGCTGGCTGCCCATGCGGAATCACGGGTCTTGTTCGAGGCGATCGGGGACCGCCGGGGCATTGCCTGGACCCAGACGAACATCGGGCGGATTGCGCTCGATGAAGGCGACTATGCGCGGGCGGTCGCGGACCTCCAGGGAGCAGTGCGCCTGTATGACCTGCTGGATGATCGCATGGGGCTTGCCGAGGCGTTCGCGGCCCTGGCTGAGATTGCGTTTGCCGGCAGTGATTATGCGCGTGCGGCGGCGCTGTTGGGAGCGTCGGAAGCGTTGCGCATCGACATCGAGTATCCGGTACCCGCAATCGATCAGGAGCGCTACCGGCATCTCACGGCCGAGACCCGGGACCGAGGTCCCGAAGCCTTCGATCAGAGTTGGAGGAGGGGGCAATCCCTCCGTCTGGACGAGGTCGTTGCTCTCGCGCTAGGGGTGACGCCACCAAAGCCGTCGAAGACGCCCGTCAAGCCCCCACCCTTCGAGCATCGTGCTTTCCGGTTGCTGACGCCCCGCGAGCGCGAGGTCCTGCAACTCCTGCGGGAGGGCAAGTCGAATCTCGAGATCGGGCAGGAACTCTCCATCGGCGTCCGTACCGTTCAGACGCACGTTGCAAACATCCTCCGGAAACTCCAGGTCAATTCACGGACCGCCGCCGTGGCTCGCACCCTCCGCGGCAATCTGGACTAGCGCGATGTCAGGATGGGTACGTTGAGAACGTCTCCGCATGGCGGAGAAGCGGCACACGCGGGTGTTCCGCTGCGGCGATGCGACGTGCCGGGTGGCACTGGCGGTGACTGCCCGGATGTTCGGTATGGCCCGGCGACCGGTGGGACCTCGGGACGATCGAATCATCCTGGTGTCAGCTCTCACCTACAATGTGACGACCACCACGAGGGATCGTGGAACGACGACTCGCGTAAGACAAACAGGTATATCCAATGGCAAACAGAAGCGCTGGTGAGGCAGCAGATTCGAACGGACCCCCTGCATCCGGGCAGGCGATTCCCCCGGTGCGCTCACCTTTTCGCGTGCGTGACCTGAGCAGCCCGATCCTGACGGAGGTTTGGCTTGTCTCGGCGGTCGTCTGCATCTTGGGAATCCGGATCTATCTGGAACTCACAGGGTATCCGCAGGTCGGCGGCTCGAAGCTGCACATCGCGCATATGTTGTGGGGCGGGCTTGGGATGGTCATCGCCATCGGCATGCTCCTCATCTTCGCCAGCGATGTGTGGAAGCCGGTAGCGGCGGTGATTGGTGGGGCGGGATTCGGCTGTTTCATCGACGAGCTCGGCAAGTTCATCACCAAGGACAACGACTATTTCTACCGGCCGACGATCGGCCTGATCTACGCGATCCTGGTCGTGCTCTTCCTGCTCTCACGGTCGATCGACAAGATCGACAAAGTGACGCCCAGCGATCACATGTTTTATGCGGTGCGCAGCCTTGAGCTTCTGGCCATCGGACGGCTGGATCGGCAGCGTCAGCAAGAGGCGCTCCGGCATCTCGATGAGGCCAACTACCAGTCTCCGTTCACCGACTCCGTGCGCCAGGCGCTTGAAGACGCGCATGTGGTTGAATCCGCGACTCCTCCCCTCATCCTGCGCTGGCGGCACACCTTCGCGGCGTGGTACTGGCAGCTGGTGAGCACGAAGTGGCTTTGGCGCGTGGTCATCCTCATCTTTGTGGCCCGCGTGGTGCAGATCGTCGGCATGCTGATCCTGGGTATCTGGACGGGTGACTTCACTTTCATGAACGGGCTCTCGTTCGCCGAATGGGGGGCACTCGCGTCCGGTTTCGTCGCTGGCCTTCTCGCCGTCTACGGACTGATCCTGCTCTATCGCCAGCGGCGATTGCCAGGACTCAGCGCGCTCGCCGATTCGACCCTGATCTCGCTGCTCTTCGGACAGTTCTTCGCGTTTGCCGCCGATCAGTTCGCGGCCATCAGCACGCTGGTGGTCGAGCTGGTCATTCTCGGAGTCCTACGCTTCTGGATCTCCAGCGAGCATCACCGGGAACTGGAGGACGATACACTGGTCGTGCCCCAAGGCGAGTCCACTTCGCGTCCGGCAGTTGCCGAATAGTAGCCATCTCGAGCGGAGGCTTTTCCCCCAGCCAGAGCGGTATATGTGAACCAGAGGAGTTTCGGAGAGATGCAGCGTTTCGGGATTATCGGTGGCACCGGCGTCGAGATGCCGGGTGAGGGATTCGTCGAGTCGAAGGTCGCGACGCCGTTTGGCGAGGCACGCGTGTTCCTGGGTGAGGGCGACTACGCCGATTGCGTCTTCCTGTCGCGTCATGGCGCCAGACACGACATCCCGCCGCACAAGGTCAACTATCGGGCGAATATCTTCGCGCTGCACAAGCTCGGTGTGCGCGACGTGCTCGCGTCGTTCGCGGTGGGCTCGATATCAGAGGACATCGCCCCAGGGGCAGCGGTCGCGATCGACCAGATCATCGACTTTACACACGGTCGCGAGCAGACGTTCTTTGACGGAGGCGAGCATGGACTCTACCACGTTCCGTTTACGGAACCCGTCTGCTCCTCGCTGCGCGAGCAGATGATCTCACTCGCGCCATCGTTCCAGCTCGACATCCGTCCCTCCGGTACGTACGTCTGTTTCAACGGTCCACGCTTCGAAACCGCCGCGGAGATCCGCATGTTCGGGCTGATGGGCGCCGAGGTGGTGGGGATGACGGCGATGCCGGAGGCTGCGCTGGCTCGTGAGCTTGGCCTGCACTACGCGGGCGTCGCGGTCTCGGTGAATTGGGCTGCCGGTGTGCGCGGCCCACTGGTCCTGGATATGGGCGCGCTCGATGGCATTCGTGGACGGCTGTTGCCACTGTTCCTGAAGACACTGCGCACACCGCGCGGGCAGTCGTGCACCTGCGACGAGTCCGAAGGAGACCATAGCGTGATCGGCGCCCGCCCGACGTGGGACGAGTAAGCCGACGGCGCAGTTGACTGAAGCACGGGAAATGGTGCTTGACGTGAGGATCGGACGGCAGGAAGCTGATATCCGGTGGATCCATGTCCGGCGAGTGGTTCGGACAGGGGCTCACGACATCGGGAGAGGAAGATCGAATGAAGGATCGAGATCGGAGCGCGCTCATGTCCCTGCGGCGCACGCTGTTCGCGAGTCTGGCCATGCTCGCGTTGCTGCTGGGAAGTGTCGGATTCGCTGCCGCTCCGGCGGTGGCGCAGGAAGGGGCGGCGACTCCGCAAGTCCAGCCTACGCGTCCAATCGCGACTCCCGTCAGTCCCACAGGGAGCACCTGCGACGCGATTGCACCGGGTACCGGCGCGGAGAAGTGGATCCAGACCGAGCTCTATTTCGGCACGACGAAGCCGGATGGCACGGAGTTGACGGATGACGAGTTCAACACCTTTCTCGATAACGAGATCACCCCGCGCTTCCCGGACGGGCTGACCGTGCTCACCGGCTATGGTCAGTGGCGTAATGCCGCGGGCGAGGCGACGAGTGAGAAAAGCGTCGTGGTGATCATTCTCTATCCGGCCGATCCGAGCGGCGAGACGAGCGCCAAGATTCAGGACATCCGCGAGGCGTACAAGACGCAGTTCGATCAGGAATCGGTGCTGCGCGCGGATACGCCCGGCGTCTGCGTCTCGTTCTAGGAGCGGGCCCACAAGCCCCATTGATGCCAAGAGGTGACTCGCTTCGATCTCTCCGTGAGATCGAAGCGAGTCCCCTTGCCAGTTGCGTTGACTCTGGAGAGAGATGGATGCGTCATGGTGATGAGCAGGCGAGACGCTGAATTGGCGTTTGTCCGCGAGGCCCGCGTCGGGCGACTTGCGACGGTGGATGCGCGAGGATTTCCCTCGGTCGTTCCGTTCTGCTTTGCCCTGCTTCCAGGGCCAGAGCCGACGATCGTGAGCGTGCTCGATGAGAAGCCGAAACGGGTCGCCGATGGCGAGCTGGCGCGTGTTCGCAACATCCGCGTGCACCCGTCCGTTGGCTTTGTCATCGATCGCTATGACGAGGATTGGTCGCAGCTCGCCTTTGTGCAGGGAAGAGGGACCGCCCGCATCATCGAAGCGGGCGATCCATTGCATGCCGAGGGCCTCGCCGCGCTGCGCAACAAGTATCCGCAATATCGCACG
Source organism: Thermomicrobiales bacterium (assembly GCA_049646645.1). Taxonomy (GTDB): domain Bacteria; phylum Chloroflexota; class Chloroflexia; order Thermomicrobiales; family UBA6265; genus JASGDN01. The sequence continues at coordinate 19,087 of JBARWF010000092.1, read as the reverse complement.
ATGACGCTGGAGAACCGGGGCATGATCGCTATCGCGGCCCTGCGCTTGCGGTCATGGCGCGGCGACGGCCAGCCGTTTTGACGACCTGCTCTGGCTCATCGCGGTCTGCTAGTTGACGATGGCGGGATCGCCGCCGGTTCGCGTGTCGGTGTTGAGCGTGGCGATCTGCGCTATCTCCTCGGGCGAGAGCTCGAAATCGAAGATCTCCATGTTCTCGCGGATCCGCGCTGGAGTGACGGACTTCGGGATCACGACATTGCCAAGCTGGATATGCCATCGCAGAACAATCTGGGCAGGCGTCTTGCCGTGCCGCTCTCCGAGAGACGTCAGCACCGGCTCCCGCAACAGTTCGTTGCCCTTGGCGAGTGGACTCCACGCTTCGGTTGCGATCCCGTGTTCTCGGTCATAGGCACGCAGCGCGGTTTGCTGCAGGTACGGATGCAGCTCGATCTGATTCACGGCCGGCACGACGTCAGACGCGGCGATCAGCCGATCCAGATGTTCGGGCAGGAAGTTCGAGACACCGATCGCCTTGATGCGGCCATCGGCGTAGAGCTTTTCAAACGCGCGCCACGTCTCGATGTAGAGGTCGCGGGCAGGCAGTGGCCAGTGAATCAGGTAGAGATCGACATAGTCGAGCTTCAGCTTGCGCAGTGAGAGATCGAACGCCTTCAACGTTGAATCGTAGCCCTGCTTCTCGTTCCAGAGCTTGGTCGTGATGAAGAGATCCTCGCGTGCGATCCCTGATGCCGCGATGCCCCGGCCGACGCCCTCCTCATTCCCATAGATCGCGGCAGTGTCGATGCTGCGATAACCCGCCGCGATGGCAGTCCCGACAGCTTGCGCCGCTTCTGCGTCGGGGATCTGCCAGACTCCATAGCCGAGCTGCGGCATCTCGATGCCGTTATTGAGCGTGATTGATGGAATGTTCTGCATTCTTGAAGACTTTCGTGTTTGCGCGCCGTCCACGGACAGCGATCCGATGACTCCTCGATGTCCCGGTGAGCGCCAGTGCCCAGAACTACTATCGCATCGTAAGCAGATCGAGGGCCAACGGATGAGGACGCACTGCCCGTGCGGTCGTCGGTCCTGATGCAGGTGAACGGTTCTTGCGAGCCCCGATGCGAGCGGGATTGCATTGCAAGGAGAAGCAGGATGAATCGGTTACTTGCACAGGGCATCGCGGGCGCCGGAGCGACCGGGTTCATGACCCTGGTGATCGGCGCGGCGAAGGGCCTCAGTTTGTTTGAGAATCCGCCACCGGCGGAGATCACGCGGCGCGCGGCGGCCAAAACCGACGCATCGACGACCGTCGAGAGTCGCGATCAGCCGGAGTTCGGCATCACCTGGATGTCCGCGCATGCCGGTTTCGGCGCCTTGAGCGGCATCCTCTATGGACAGATTCAACCGCACCTGCCGGATGCTCCCGTGCCGATGGGCTTGTTCTACGGCGGCGCGGTATGGGCGGTGAACTACCTGGGGATCATGCCCGCGCTCGGGCTCTATCCGGCACCGGAGCGCGACACGCGGGAGCGGACGGCGGTGATGATCGCGGCGCATGCTGTCTATGGAGTCAGCCTGGCGCTCCTGCTGCAGCGAATCCCCGGCGCAGCTACCCGGCCCGACCGCTGAGCCGTCGCCCGCTTCCAGGCAGTCGTAGCGGTGGCGAGGCGAACTCCGTCTTGGCATGGGCGCTGCAAGGCACGGAGCAATGGCCAATCTGAGGACGCGGGGTCTCGCCGCATGCCGTTGGCCCGATAGGATGCATCATCATGGGCAGACCATATCCACAAGACCGCGCTCGTGGCCGCATGGACAAGGGTGAACAACCCTATAAGGACGCGAAGGAAGCCGTCGCCGAAGAGCGAGTCGAGCTTGAGAAGGAGGCGCCGCCTTTTGATGCTACCTCGAGGCGCCCGACACCCGAGGAGGAGACCGCGCTTCAGGAAGAACGCATCGAGAAGCGGCTGAGCGACATCGGTGATGCGGCCAAGCATCACGACGAGGAGTAATGCGCCGGAGCCTATCCGGTCGCCCCGCCCGGTCTCGCATTCGGGGAGATGATACCGATGGCGGCCGATCCAACCCAATCCATCACCAAGCATACGTATTCAAGCCCGCTTGTCGCCGATCTGAAACACGCTTTGGCGCAGCTGGCAGACTTGCCGCCATCCCTCAATGTGCCGTATCTGTCCGTAGCTCTTGATTGGCGGATTGAAGGGACCAAGCCCGGTCGTCAACCGCCGCTCGAATTGCGGAGCTCCGAGCGGAACACCGCTCCTCGGGAAGCCGGCGGTAGCTGGCGACCGTCGGTTGAAGTATTCGATGTCGAGAGCAAGCGTCTGATCGAGCCCTACGGACCACATGGCCAAGCATTCGACAGCCTGACCGCCGATGCGGAGCGAATCAGGAATTCGTTCGACACTGATCTCGATCCGGCGGCAAAGGGCGCGTTCTATACAGCGTGTTCGGCCAAGGACGTGTTCGAATCGTTTGCGGTCGGTGCGCCGACCCGGACGCGGCTCCAGGTCGGGCCGGTGCCGATGTTGTACGAAATCGTGCGGCTCATCGAGAACAATCCGGTCTACGCCGTCCTGCTGGCCGATCAGCGTGATGCAACGCTCTCCTTCATCAAGGATCAGACCATCGCACAGGACGTGGAGCTTGAGAGCTCCGGCTATCCGAGGAAGCAGCAACAGGGCGGGTGGTCACAACAGCGTTACCAGGCGCGGGCCGACGAGCGATTGGATGCATTCGCGAGAGATATCGCGGAGCAGACGCAGGACGCATTGAACAACCTCAACGTTGACATGCTGATTGTCGCTGGCGAGGAGGTTATCACCACCGCCCTGAGCGACCAGTTCCACGAGACGGTCAAGGACCGGATCATTGCGACGATCCCGCTCGACATCCGCACCAACGACGCTGACCTGATCTCCGTGACGCTGCCGACCGCGGCGCAGGCGGAGCGGAAGCGGGAGGCTGAGGCGGTTCGTCTGCTGAAGGATGCCATCGGTGTCGGGAACCAGGGCGTCGCCGGGGCGGAAGGGACAATCCTCGCGTTGCAGGCGGGCGAGGTGCAAACGCTGGTCCTGGCCGATGGTTTCAACGGTCAGGGGTGGGCGGATTTCGCGATGCCTGCCTACGGTGTTGGCGCGATTCCGGATGAGCATCCCCTGGGCGGAGATGTCTCCGCGATCACTGAACTTCCGCTGGAGGAGATTCTGATACGGCTGGCGCTCGCGAGCGACGTGGAGATCCAGGTCGTTCACCCTACGATGCCTTCGAGCGAGGCCGACCTGAACGCAAACGCGGTCACGACCGGCGAGCCGTTGGAGACAGACGCGGCGCGCCAGTTGCAGGAGCTGGGCGGCGTCGGCGCAATCTATCGCTTCGCACTGGAGCCGGCACCAAGCGAGCGGGTCTAGTGCCGTGTCACCCGTGTTTTCTGGGGGGAGGCGTCCTTGTGATCTCTTTTTCGTCATTTCGAGGTTGTCGAGAAATGACGTCGAAAAACGTTGACCAAGGAGACGCTCTTGCACAGCAAACGGCCGTTGACACCGCACTAGATCCGATTGAATGAAGCCTTGAGCTGATGAGAGCCCATGTCGCCAACGGCGGCGTGGGCTTCACTTTTCGGTCGCTATTCGTCAGATGGTGTGCCGTGCCGGAAATGTTGTGCATCCGGCAACTCGGTCATGTAGAATCCGGAATAATCGGGTCCCACGACATGATCTGCCGACGCGTCGGGCGATAGACAATTCCTATCACCTTCCCTGTCGCCTGCCAGAGGATGGCCGGTGCGCGGGGTGTCATGCGCAGTGCTGCCTCCCGGCCAGCGGGCGCGCCGACGTTTTTTGATCGAACTGAATGGCACAATTCTGTTTTAGATGCTCGCGTGATGGAGAGAGTCAATCGCATGGCCACGAACGAAGAGCTGGTGTATTGCTCGGCCGTAGGCTTGATCGAGCGGTTCAGGAGGCGGGAAATCTCGCCGGTCGAGGTGCTGCAGGCACAGATTGCCCGCATCGAGGAATACAACGGCCGGGTCAACGCGATCACCTACACCCATTTCGACGATGCGCTGGTCGCGGCCAAGGAATCCGAGCGACGCTACCGTGAGGGAACGGCCCGCCCGCTCGAAGGTATCACCGTGGCGTGCAAGGACGAGCACGGCATCGCCGGCTGGACGGTAACATCGGGATCGGTCTCCCTCAAGGACAACGTCGTCAAGAAGAACCACCCGCTGGTGAACCAGCTTCTTGACGACGGCGCGGTGCTCCACATCCAGACGACGGTTCCGGAGATGTACTTCCATACCGCGACCTGGAGCCTGCTCTGGGGTGTCTCGCGCAACCCCTGGAACCTCGCATGCACGCCGGGCGGCTCGTCCGGCGGATCGGGCGCGGCTCTCGCGGCCGGGTTTGCGACGCTGGCGACCGGCTCGGACATGGGCGGTTCGATCCGCATCCCGAGCTCCCTGGGCGGGCTCTACGGGTTCAAGCCGCCATATGCCCGGAATGCCGACGATCCATATGGCTCCGACGCCCAAGGATCAGTCTGCGGACCGCTCGCACGCAACTTCGATGATCTCGTGCTCTTCCAGAACAGCCTCACCGCTCGCCCGCAGACCAGCTTCCTCGCCGTTCGACCAAAGCTGGAGTACCCGGGGACCTACCCGGGAATCGAGGGATGGCGCATCGCCTACGATCCCGATTTCCTTGGGCTGACGTTCGATGCGGATTACCGTCGCAACACGGAGGCGGCGCTGAAGACATTGGAAGATGCCGGCGCCGCCGTGGATGAGGTGCGCCTTGGCTGGAGCTTCGAGGAGGTGCTCGACGCCGCGGTCAAGAGCCTGCTCTCCAGTTCGGTGGTCGGGGAGATGGCGCCGGATCCCGAAGATCCCTCCGCCTGGACTTCCTATGCGCTCCGCTACATGGAGCTGATGAGAACGAAATCGGGCCCACGTCAGCTCGGCGAGGCAATCGCCAGCACGGTGGACCATTATGCGTCTCTGGTTGAACACGTTTACGGTCAGGGCTACCGCGCGTTGGTGGTGCCGACACTGGCTTCGACGTACGTCGCCGCTGACAACGACCCGACCAAGGACCGGTTCCTGATCGATGGCGAGCCGATCGGGACGAGCGTGCACTGGGTCTGCACGTTCCCCTTCAACCTGCTCGGTCGCTGCCCCGTCGTCAATGTGCCGACCGGCGTGGCCGGCAATGGCGTGCCGACCGGCATACAGATCGTGGCGGACGTCTACGAGGACCTCGACGCCTTCCAGATCGCCTCGGCCTACTCGCAGCGCGCGCCGCGCTTCTTCGAAGGGGATCTCTTCCCGGACTTCCGGTCGGTGGCGCCGGAGGTCGAGCTGGTATCGTGATCCTGAAGTGATCCGGCTGCGAGTCAGCCGCAGATGAATAGGCTGACGGCGCCGGGATTCGAAACGGTGAGCGCATACGGCCCGTCGCAGACGGATGCCGAAGTGTGGTGGCCGTTCGTCACGGAGGTGCTGGAGCGCCACGGGCTCGGTGAGGTGGAAGAGCTCCGCGCGGGAACGGCCGGCACTTTCCCGACGATGCTGGTCGCGGACCGTCTCATGGTGAAGTTCTTCGGTTCACACGTCGATGGATTCACCTGTGCACAGACCGAGCGGGAGCTGTATCGCCTCCTGCGGCAGGATCCGGAGATTCCGGCACCGGTCGTCATCGCGTCCGGTTCCCTCGGCGATGGCACGTGCGACTACATCGTCTCGTCGCAAACCGGGGACGAGCTACCTGACGGTGCGCGATCGCCTGACCGATGCCAACCGGCAAGAAGTCGCTCGCTTCGTCGCGGACATAGCGCGTCGCCTGCACGCGATCAAACCCGTGGACGGCGCGCTCCAGTCGTCAGCGAGGAGGGATTGGACCGCGTTCCTGCTGCGTCAGGCGGGGACGTGTGTGGAGCGCCACCGGGCGTGGGGAGCGTTGCCGGACGGTTTGATCGAACAGATCGATGACGGCCTGTCGACAATCGAGGCGATGGTGATCCCGGCCGATCGGTGGTCGTTGCTGCATGGCGATCTGACCGCCGATCACATCCTTGGCGAATGGCGCGACGATTGGTGGACTCCCACCGGTGTCATCGACTTCGGAGTCGCGCGGCTTGGCGACCGGATGTACGAGCTAGTCTCGCTCCACATCGAATGCTCCGGCAGCGACAAGGGGATGCTGTGGGCGTTCCTGGATCACTACGGGCGGGAGGCGTGGCCGTCGGGATGCGATTTCGCGCGCCGCGCGATGAGCATGACGCTCCTACACGAGTTTAATGTCCTGAAGACCGTCTTCGAGCGATACCCCGAAGCTCGGGATGCGCCGAGTCTTGAGGCGCTGGCGGCATACCTGTGGGATGCAGCATGAGTGCATCGCCAGCCATACACCAAAATACGCAGGGTGCGACTTCATGTCGCACCCTGAGGACAGCACCAATACCTCGGTATCGGAGACCGCAGGCTCTTGAAGCTACCGAATAGCGCCCAGCGTTCGTGCCTTCGCGACGGCTGCCGTGCGTGAGGCAACATCCAGTTTCGAGAAGATGTGGACGAGATGGCTCTTGACCGTGGCTTCGCTGAGAAAGAGCGCCCGACCGATCTCGCGATTCGACTTGCCTTCGGCAACGAGGGTAAGCACCTCCGCCTCACGTTGGCTCAACCGGGCTTCAGGAGTTCTGACTTGCGTGAGCAGTCGAGTCGCGACGACAGGTGCAAGTGCACTCTGTCCGGCGGCTGCGGCGCGGACGGCCGCGATCAGATCGGCGGGATCGGCGTCCTTCAGCAGATACCCGCTTGCACCTGCCTCGATCGCGCCGAGGATGTCCGTATCGGTCCCGTAATTTGTCAGGATCAGGACGTGCGGGGCGGGCTGCTGTTGCAGGATCTGGCGTGTGGCTGCCGCGCCCTGGAGGTCGCCACCGAACTGAAGATCCATCAGTACCACATCCGGTCGCAGACGCGCCGTCTGGACTACCGCATCCTCAGCGGTGGCGGCTTCGCCAACGACCTCGATATCGCCTTCCGTCGCGAAGAGTGCCTTCAGGCCGGTTCGCACCACGGGATGATCGTCCGCCAGCAAGAGCCGGATCATGCATTCACTCCGAATGTCACGGCGACTGCTGTGCCTTCGCCGGGGCGCGATTCGACCGTCAGCGTGCCGCCAAGATCTTCGACGCGGTCGCGCATCGCGACGAGTCCGAACGACCGGTGCATCCCGGTCGCCTGTACCGATGGTACCAGCAACGGGTCGAAGCCAATGCCATCGTCGACGACATCGAGGCTCACGGCGTCATGCATGTAGGTCAGGGTCATCGCCGCATGCCTGGCGTGCGCGTGGCGAACGACATTCGTCAGCGCCGCTTGCGCCACGCGGAGGAGTGCGGTTTCGATCGTCATCGGTAACGAAACGACATCGCCGCTGATGCGGACGCTGACGTCGAGGCCGCTACCATCCTTTCGATCGTTGACCGCGACCTGATCGCGAGTTGCTTCCGCCAGTCGCCGTAGCGCGCCAGTCAGCGTCTGCTCCTGGAGCGCGACCGGGGTCAGCTCTTCAATGAAGCGCCGGGTTTCCGCCAAATTCATGGACGCTGTTTCCCGGGCGAGCCGAATGTGCTCGATGCCCGGACGTGAGGCATCTGCTCGCTCGGCCGCGTGCAGCAGTATCTGGATGCTTGAGAGTCCTTGCGCCACCGTATCGTGGATTTCACGCGCGAGCCGCGCCCGCTCCGACAAGATTCCTGCCTCTCGCTCCCGCTCGGCCAGCTCCTGACGGGTCGACATAAGTTCATGGATAAGGCGCCGCCTCTCCTCGGATTCGCGATAGAGCGTGCGATAGCCAAGCGCAATTGCCACCGCTACCGCCGCGCCGATCGTTGGCCCGACAACCGCGCCGCCGGTCCAGCCGTTGTGCGCGCTCCACGCGATGATCGCCGCGACCGTCGAGAGGACGACCATCGCCACTCCTGGCGTCGTCGGCAGGAGATGCAGGTAGAGAAAGAAGAGCGGAAAAACGATGAAGATCGCGTCCGGGCTGATCAGCGCCAGGATGAGCCACTCAACGGTCAGGCCGCCGAGCCACATGCCGGCAATTCGCCTGTTCTCCAGGAGCTTTTGACGCGCGAGAAGGCCCCCTGCGCCGTAGGTGACCAGGAGGACGACAGCGACAGCGATCGTCACGGTCTTGACGTCATCTGTGCTCGAACTTACCAGAGCCCGCACGATGACGAACCCGACGAGGAAGGCAAAGAGCAGGTTGAGGCTGACGCGGAGCCAAGTAAAGACGGGTATCAGATAGGAGTGCTTCATACGCATTCAATTCTATCTGCTTGGCAGCGGGAAGACCTCAATCGAAAGGTTGAATTTCCCTCCATCGTACGATGCGAACGATCCCACCCTTGGCACGATGTTTCGGTGCGCCCGCCACGGCAAAGTAGAGACATGAAGCGAAGGGTCTCGGCAACCGCCCATCGACGGCTGCCTTGCAGGGAGGATTTCATGTTCGTTGCCTGGCGCGATCTGCGATTTGCTCGCGGACGGTTTGCGCTTATCACCGTTGTCGTGGTGCTCATCACCGTGTTGGTTGGATTCCTGAGCGGTCTGACGTCCGGTCTTGCCGACCAGAATATCTCCGCCGTCGAGGGATTGGCGGCTGATCGCATCGTTTTCTCTGCACCGGCGGATGGGGCCGATCTCTCGTTCTCGGATTCTGGCATCAGCGCGGAACAGCTCGCGCAGTGGCGGCACGCACTCACTGACGGAGCCGTTTCGCCAATCGGCATCAGCATGGGCAAGGTCGTGGACGGCGACAAGCAGGCGTCGGTGGCGTTCTGGGGTATTGAGAAGGGCATGGAGAACGGCGGATCTGTAGTCGCCCCGGAGCGGGACGGCGAAGTTGTCCTCTCCCAAGGCGCGGCCGAAAGCCTCGAGGCTTCGGAAGGCGACGAGGTACGTATCGCTGATCAGTCCTACTCCGTCAGTGGTATCGCGGGTGACGCGTGGTACAGTCACACGCCGGTTGTCTGGATGACGCTTGCCGACTGGCAGGCGTATGGCAGGGCCACGGGCGTGGGCGGTGCGGCCGCCACGGTGCTCGCGGTTTCGGGCGCTGCGTCCCAATCTTGGAGCGAGATCGATGCCAACGCGGGCACATTATCGACTTCCGTTTCAGGATCGCTGAGCGCGATCGGGGCGTTCAGCTCCGAGAACGGGTCGCTGAACCTGATGATTGCGATGCTCTACGGCATCTCGGCGCTGGTCATCGGATCGTTCTTCGTCGTCTGGACGATTCAGCGCAGCGGCGATATCGCGATTCTCAAGGCGCTCGGGGCATCGACGTGGTCGCTTGTGCGCGATGCAGTGGGTCAGGCGCTGATCGTGCTCGTTCTCGGTGTCACGATCGGTATCGGTCTCACTGCCTTGTTCGGAATGGTGGCCAAGGGGTCAGTTCCCTTTGTCATCAGCCCAGGTACCACGGTGATTCCCGGTCTGGCGATGATCGGTCTCGGTATGGTCGGCGCCGCATTCGCCTTACGAACGGTCGTCTCATCTGATCCCCTTACCGCGCTCGGCAGCAATCGATAATCCTCCGATCAGGACAACAAAGGAGCATCCCATGAACATCGACCTCTGCGACGTCACCCTGACCTTTCCCGACGGCGAAGATCGCATAACCGCGCTCGATAATGTCTCGATCGCGGCCGATGCGGGAACCGTCACCGCGATCACCGGCCCGAGCGGTTCGGGGAAGTCGACGCTGCTCGCGGTCGCCGCCACGCTGATTACGCCCGATTCGGGACAGGTGGAGATCGCGGGCACGGATGTGACGCACTTGAAGGCGGGCGACAAGGCGGCGCTGCGCCGGGAGAAGATCGGCATCGTCTTCCAGCAGTCGAATCTCCTGGCTTCCCTCACCGCGCTCGAACAATTGATGGTGATGAATGAGCTTGGTGGCAAGCGGCGTGACATGACGGAGGTTCGCGAGCGGGCGGCGAGCCTGCTCAAAGACGTCGGACTGGAGGGCCACGAGAACAAGCGTCCGCACCAGCTCTCGGGAGGGCAATGCCAGCGTGTCAATATCGCGCGGGCGTTGATGAACGAGCCAATGGTCCTCATCGTCGACGAGCCGACGAGTGCCCTCGACCAGGAGCGCGGAACCGCGATCATCGATCTCATCCTGCGCGTCACCGGTGAGTATCAGACAGCGACGCTCCTTGTCACGCATGACGAGCGGCATCTCCATCGCATGGACGCGCACTACACAATGCGTGATGGTGTCCTCACGCAGGTGCCAGTCACGAAGATGCCGGTCTCGGTCGAGCGCCGCGCCAGTCGTGCCGCCTGAGAGCTGGCAGCGCCGAGTCGGCGCAGGACGTTGTCCCCCTTCACGACGACACCGGGACTGGTATAAAGAGGCGGTGTTTCTCGTGAAGTGTGAGGGCGATGGAAGAGATACAACGATTCATTCTCCTGTTGCTGGCCAGCGCCATCGTGACGGTGGCCGCGCGCTGGGTTCGACTCCCGTACACGCTGGCCCTGCTGCTGCTCGGATTGACGCTCGGCATCCTCAATGTCGCATCGATTCTCTCGCTGAGTAGTGACGTCATCCTCCTGCTCTTCCTTCCTCCGCTTCTTTTCGAGGCTGCTTTTGTGCTCGATCTCGATCTTCTCTGGACGAGACGGCGCGGGGTGCTGGTCCTGTCGTTTATCGGCGTCGTACTGGCGACGGCAGTCGGCGGCATCATCGTCTACGGCAGCGGCACGCTCTCGTGGACTGTGGCGCTCCTCTTCGGCGCGATGGTGGCGGCAACCGACCCGGTGGCAGTGCTGGCGGTCTTCCGGCAGCTTGGTGTCGATGAGCGACTCGCTGTGTTGCTCGAAGGCGAGAGCCTCTTCAATGACGGCACCGCACTCGTCCTCTTCACTGGACTGCTGACGACGGTGACCAGCGGCTTTCACCCCGGCCCAACGGCGCTCTCCTTCTTCTGGTCGATCGTCGGTGGGGTCGGAGTCGGTCTGGCCGTGGGCGCGGTCGGGTATTTCTTTCTCACCCGCGCCCGTGACCATCTCACCGAGATGCTCGTCTCGGTTGCCGTCGCCTACGGGGCCTTTCTCGCCGCAGACAAACTGGCGGCCTCCGGTGTGCTGGCAACGCTGGCGGCGGGTATGGCTCTGGGACGGATCGGCCGGACCCGGAGGGGCCTGTTGAGCCGGGGTGTGGCTCCCCTCGTCGAGTTGTGGGCGTTTCTTGCGTTTCTGGCCAACGCCGCGCTCTTCCTGGAGATGGGGATCACCGTGCGCGCGGCGGACCTGCTCGATCACCGGATGGCCGTCATGTGGGGGATCGTGGCAGCGGTCGCGGGCCGGGCGGCCGTATCCTACCTGCTCGGTCCGCTGCTCAACTGGCTCGGCAACTCGGTCACGCTCAAGGAGCAACACGTCCTCTTCTGGGGCGGGCTCCGGGGCGCGGTCGCATTGGCGGCGGCCCTCAGCCTGCCTCAAGATTTTCCGCACCAGGATGACCTCCTGGCGATGACCTACGGCGCGGTGCTCTTCACGCTGCTGGTGCAGGGGCTGACGATCACGCCGTTTGTGCGGCTGCTCGGCCTTGAACGATCCGCACGCCCGGCTGCAGTCGACCCGGCGATCGGCTGACCCAGCCGACCAATTTTTGTGAATGATGGCACCCGCTCTGCATTCCCCTAGTGGACGGGCACAACGAACGTGCCCTGCGATTCATCAGGGAAAGGTGTCGTGCCATGAGCTATGAAGCACCACAAGGTCAACGGGCGCCAGTCGAGGAAATCGTCACTCCAGCCGCCCCAGCATATCCGGTGGGCGCGGGAACCGATGTGATAGAGGTCAAGAACCGGGTGCAGGCGATGCCGATCATCGCCGGGATCCTGACTGCGATTGCGATCTTGCTGATCCTGACCGTGCTCGGACTGGCAGTCGGAGCCTCAGCGCTCAAGCCGCGGGACATCGGGCAGAAGGTCAGCACCGGCGCCGCGATTTGGGGCATCATCAGCGCCGTTATCGCGCTCTTCTTTGGCGGCTGGGTGGCCGCGAAGACAGCCGCCGTCGCCGGTTCCGGGAGCGGCATTCTCAACGGCCTGATGGTCGGATGCGCGATCCTCGTCATTCTGCTTTGGCTCACGGTTTCGGGCGTCGGCGGGGTCCTGGGAGCGGTGGGCGGCAATATCGGTGATATCACGAATATCCTGAAGAGCCAGGGGACAAGCGTCCAGCAGGCCCAGCAACAGGCGCAGCAAGTCGACCCGCAGCAGGTCTTCAACGCGGCCAAGGACAGTGCCTGGTGGACGTTCGCGGGCATCGTGATCGGCTTGCTCGCCGCCGCCGTCGGCGGTTGGGTTGGGCACAACGAACGGCGTGACGTGATCCAGACAGGACGGTAAGCACGAGCGAGGCGGACGATTCTCCATCGTCCGCCTCCGTGCATCGCCGTTTGGTCTTCAACGGCCCGCTCTATGTGGGGCTCAGGATCAGGTGCCCCGTGAGTGCAGGATCTGCCCTGTGATCCATTGTCCGGCATCGCTTGCAAGAAAGAGGATCAGCCGGGCGGCATCTTCTGGCCGGCCGACCCGACCATAGATCATGGCCAATTCGATCGCAGTCTTGAGGTTGGGAGTCATCCGGCCGGTGTCGGTGCCCCCTGGATCGACTGCGTTGACGGTGAGTCGCCTGGACGCGTCCGTCGGAGCGAGTGACGAGGTGTCCTACGCTGGATCGTGCGCGTCCCTGAGTTGGTGCTTGGGGTGTGTGTGCCGTCAGGTCCTGGGGAGGGCGCCATAGGCTTGAGCTTTTCCGAAGAGCATCGCTCGGTCGGCCTCTCGCAGGACATCGGACCGGTCGCTTCCCTTGATCGCCTCGGCGATCCCGATACTGACCGCCAGCCCATGAAGCCCCTCTGCCTCAAGGCGAATCTGCTCGCGAATTCGCGCAGCCAGCTGCTGCGCCCTCTGCATTGCACCCGGCAAAAAGATGACAAACTCATCCCCGCCGAACCGGGCAGCGTAGGCGTCGGCAGGGATCGTCACATCGAGCATCCGCGCGAACGCGATCAGTACGCGGTCGCCCACGTCGTGTCCCTTGCCGTCATTCAACTCCTTGAAGCGGTCGAGGTCGAGATAGAGCACACAATAGGGCCTCTCTGCGTTGGTCCTTTCCCAGTCGGTCACGAGCACCGACCAGCGCCGCCGGTTCATCAGGCCGGTCAGATCGTCGGTTCCCGCTTCGGCGACGAGCTCCTGGTGCAGGGAGATGATCTCATCGAGAACAGCCTGCTGAATCACGAAGACCGCGATTGTCAGGACGATCGTCACGCCGGTGAGGGAGAGGTAGTCGACAAGCTGATCGGATGTCGGATGTTGCGACAGCATCAGGATCAGGGGCGGCGCGAGAGCACCGACCAATCCGGGCAGAAGCGAGCGCATGGATCGCCAAAGGACGACGTTGAGGACGGCGATCACCAATCCATACCCAAGCGCGATATCGAAGGTTTCTCGCGAATAGTATGTGGCCAGCGTCGTGCATATGGAAATTGTTGTCGTAAACGTCAGCCCCGCAATGGCGGCCAGGAACTGGCGTTGCCTGCGGCGCGCCCAGATCCACCCTGCGGTACAAAGTGCGAGGATCGCCGTGCCGGCTGCGCGGATCGTAATCATCGCGGGCAGACTGTCGCCCTCGAGGATCTCGATGACCAGATAGAGTGCAAAGAGGCACGCAGAGATCGCCATCAGCATGGCGATGATTCTGGTCGTGTGGGCGAGCAGACGGCTGATGCTGGGGAGGGGAGGGTTCCGGTCGCGGCTCATCGGGCCTGTCTCTCGTCGTAGTGCTTCGGGAGGAAATGGGCGATATTGTGTTGCTTGCCAGGCGGATGGCGCCGCGTGGATGCGCGCGTCTATTCCGGCGACCGCTATGTGACGACGGGACACGCGTACCGTACTCCAGCGGGACGCGGGGAGACAATCGTCCGTTTGGGGCAGGACGAAGGTGTGCTGGGGGAGAGTGCTGCGCGGGATTCATGATCGCGTGGCCGCATTCCGAAGGCTTGCCCAGGGGGCGCAAATAGAAAGGTGAATGACCGGCCGATGGTGTTCGAGGAGACGGGAAAACGGATGCCGAGTGATGAGATTCTGCCATTGTTGATGGACGTCGCTGATGCGGTGATTCTCCCGCGGTTCCGTTCCCTGACGACGGACGACGTAGAGGAAAAGGCTCCCGGCGAGGTCGTCACGGTGGCCGATCGCGAGGCTGAGGAGCTCATCGCCGCCCGCCTTCGAGACCTGCTTCCGGGAGCACCGGTCGTGGGCGAGGAGGCCGTGGCCGCCAACCCGGCGCTTCTGTCAGCGATCGGTGAGGCGGACGCGTGCTGGCTCGTCGACCCCCTGGACGGGACCGCGAACTTCATCGACGGGCGAGCGACGTTCGCGGTGATGGTCGCGCTGGTCCGCCACGGCGAGACAGTGGGCTCCTGGATCTGGAGGCCGTACGATCGGGTGGGCTATGTGGCGGAGCGGGGCGGCGGCGCGTGGAGAAACGGAGTGCGCCTGTCGACCTCGCCGGCATCGTCGGACGTCGGCCGATTACGGGGCGCGGTGCTGGCCCGGTTCTTGGATGCCGACGAGCGTGCGGTGGTTGAGGCGGCGATACCGCGGTTTGAATCGGTGGCGCCCGGGCACCACTGCGCCGGGGTCGAGTATCCGCTGATCGCCGAGGGTGACCAGGATTTCGTCGTGTTCAAGCGGATGCTGCCGTGGGACCATGCCGCCGGGATTCTGCTGCTGGAGGAAGCGGGTGGCGTCGCCCGAAGGTGGGACGGCACGCCGTACGCGCCCTCGCAGGACCTCACCGGCATCCTTGCCGCGACTGACGACGCCTGCTGGAAACTGGTCCACGAGACGTTGGGTCTGAAGTAGCGGCGACCGATCAAGCGGCTGGCATGATGGATGTCGATTGCCCGGTGGAGGATGCAGACAGTGGAAGCATCCAGCCGCGTCCCAGTGCAGATGAGGGAGGACGCGAGTTCCTCCCTCCCCGGTCGTATCATGACCTAGCGGCGGTCGCGTGGGTCGAGCGCGTCCCGGAGCCCGTCGCCGACGAGGTTGAAGGCGAGTACGGTGAGTGCGATTGCAAGGCCGGGCGCGATCGCGATGTGCGGGTAGTTGCGGATGAACTCCCGGCCATCGGAAAGCATTGTGCCCCAGGACGCTGTCGGTCGGGCGACCCCCAGCCCCAGGAACGAGAGCGCCGATTCGAGGATGATGATGCTGCCGATCGAGAGGCTGGCAATGATGATCACCGGACCGATCGCGTTCGGCACGATGTGCCGCGCAATGATCGCCCGGTTGGAAACGCCGACCGATCGCGCCGCCAGCACGTAGTCCTGCTCGCGCAGACTCAGGACCTCTGCCCGCACCACGCGCGCGTACGATGCCCAGACGGTGCAGCCGATGACGATCACGACGTTGCGCAGGCTGGGGCCGAAGACGGACGAGAGCGTCAGTAACAGGGCCAGCAGCGGGAACGCCATGAGCGTATCGATCAGGCGAGAGAGCCAGAAATCGACCTTGCCGCCGAAGTACCCCGCCGTCGCCCCGATCGACACACCGATGATCACCGCGATGGTGGTCGCGCCGATGCCGACGATCAGGGCAACGCGTGCGCCGTAGATGATTCGGCTCAGGATGTCGCGACCGATATCGTCGTTGCCGAACCAGTGAGCCGCTGAGGGTCCGGCTCCGCGGAGCTTCGGATTCACGGCATCGGGCGCGTAGGGCGCGAGTATGGGCGCGGCGATCGCGCAGATCACGAGCAGGCTAATGATGCCAAGCCCGACGAGTCCCGGTTTGTAGCGCTTGAATCGTCGCCACACACGACGTCGCTCGTCCCGTACCTGGCGGCTGGATTCGTGGGTGAGTGACGCCGTGTTGCCAGCGCTCGAATCCACCGAGGTGGATCGTGGTTGTGGCCGGTCGTTTCCGCGCTCGTCGGCGAGTCGAGTCGTCGATTCAGTCATGATCCTGGTTTCCTGGCGTCATTCGTTGCGCGGCCATTCTGGTCGAGCCTTGCCTGCTGGGTTGCCTAGCCAATGCGCACCCTCGGGTCGATGATCGCGTAGGTGAGGTCGGTCAGGATATTCGCGATGACCACGATCGCGGTCAGCAGGAGTACGATCGCCTGCACGACCTGCAGGTCTTGCGAGGTGATCGCCTGGAAGAAGAGGCGGCCGAGACCGGGCCAGGCAAAAACCGTCTCCACCACGATCGTTCCGCTCAGGATGAACGCGATGCGATAGCCGACGATGGTGACCACCGGCAGCAGCGTGTTGCGCACCACATGGCGGATCAGAATGATCCTCGGTGCCAACCCCTTCGCGCGCGCGGTGATGACATAATCCTGCGAGAGGACTTCCAGCGTCGCGCCCCGCGTGATACGGGCGAGGGCCGCCACCTCCTCGATCGACAGGACGATCACTGGGAGGAGGTAGGCTCTCCATCCTTCCGACCCGTACGGAGGGAGCCAGCCGAGCTTGACCGAGAAGATGACGATCGCCATCAGCCCGATCCAGTAGTTGGGCACCGCGACGCCCAGGGTCGAGCCGAGCATGCTGCCGTAATCGAACCAGGAGTACCGCTTGACGGCGGCGATCACCCCCACGGGAATCGCGATGACCAGGGAGATGATGAAGGAGAGTGCCGTCAGCCGGAGCGTCATCAAGCCGGCATCGCCGATCATCGTCGTGATGGGCATGCCGGGACGCATCATCGACGTGCCGAAGTCGCCCGTCACGACGTTGCCGATCCAGGTGCCGTAGCGCTCGTACCAGGGGTCGTTCAACCCCCAGCGGTCGCGGATAGCGTCGAGTTGTTCTTCCGTGACGTAGGATTGACCGACCATTTGTCGGGCCGGGTCGCCCGGCATGAAATACATCACGAAGAACGTAAGCAGGCTCACGAAGAAGAGAACGATGACGCCCTGGATCAGGCGTTTCGCGATATACGAGAGCATTGGCAGTCACTTATCACTAGACGGTCGCGACCAGGGCTGTCCACCGACAGGCTCGATCCATCGGTGAACGGCGGCTCACCGGGAGATGCGCAACGTTCGAGGCATCTCCCGGCGAAGGCGCAACGCTACTCCTGGATCCAGTACTTGTAGAGCTTGAGGTACATGTTGTCGGTCGAGAGCACCTCGTCCGGCAATCCCTTGATGCGGTTGGCGAAGAACGCGATGCTCTGCAGGTTGAGCAGGAAGAGGAAGGGGACCTCCTCCGCCACGATCTCCTGCACACGGTTGTAGATCTCCACGCGCTTCTCGTGATCCTGCTCGACGATCCCCTGGCTGAGGAGCTTGTCCATCTCTTCGTTGCGGAAGTGGCAGAAGTTGTTGGCGCCGGTCGACGAGAGGGTGTCGCGGCAATCGGGGTCGCCGCCATCGCCGTTGTAGACCCAGTTGAAGAGCGCGGCCTGGAGGCGTCCTTCGGCCATGCCGGCGAGGACGTCACTCGTGATGCCCTCTTGCAGCTGGACATCGACCCCGATGTCCTTCCACCATTGCTGGGCCAGCTCGGCCTCGGGCCGACGCTGGGTGTCCCCCTGGAAGACCATCAGCGTGAACTGCGCCTTGTTGCCATCCTTCTCGCGGATGCCGCCGTCCCCTTCGACCCAGCCGGCCTCGTCCAGGAGCTTGCGGGCGGTGTCCGGGTTGAAGTCGTACTTCGGCACGTCCGGGTTGTAGTAGGCGGCAACATTGGGCGAGAGGCTCGAGGTGGCCACCTGGGCCTGCCCCTTGAAGATATCGTCCGCCAGCGACTGACGGTCGAGGGCGGACAGGAGAGCCTGGCGCACGCTCTTCTCGGACAGGAAGGGCTGGGGCTGTGCCCCCTCGGCGACTGGTGTGCCCCCGGCGCCCGCGGGCGGCGTGTTGTTCAGGACGAAGTGGTTGACCGCGTTCTGAAGCGTCTCGTAGACCTTGAAGTTGCCGCTGTCCTTGAGGTTGTTGTTGTCCTCGGCGTTGAGACTCCAGATGGAGTTGTCGGCCTTGCCGCTCTCCATCGCCGCGGAACGTCCGGCAGCCTCCGGCACGACATCGACCCGCACCTGGTCGAAATTCGAGCGGCCCCGGAAGTAATCGTCATTGGCTTCGAGGGTCGTGCTCTGGGCTGGGATCCATTCCTTGACCTTGTAGGGGCCGGTGCCGACCGGCTTGCCCTTGAAGTCGTTCTCGCCGATCTCCGCGTGGTACTTGGACGGGTAGATAAACGTCGGCGCGACGTTCACCATGAACGTCACATCGGCGTCCTTGAGCTTCACGACGACCGTCTGCGGATCCGGCGCCTCCACCGAATCCACCAGTTCGAAGTTCCCGGCGCGATTCGACCCGTTCTTGGGATCGAGAATCCAGTCGTAGGTGTACTTGACGTCGGCCGAGGTGAACTCGTCGCCGTTGTGGAAGGTGACGCCCGATTTGAGCTTGAAGGTGTAGGTCTTGCCGTCGGGCGATGCCTCGTAGGAATCGGCGAGCACCGGCTCCATCTCGTAGTTCTCGTTGACGTTGTAGAGGCTGTCGAAGAGCTGGGCAACGACGACCCACTGGGCGGTCTCGCTGTCATCCTCGGGGCTCAGGCTCTCGATCGAGTCCTGCGAGATGGTCACGAAGGTGCCGCCTCGTACGGGTTGCACATCCTGCGCCGCCCGAGCCGCGACCGTCCTGCTGCTGAGCACGGGGATCAGGCCGGCCGCCGCTGCCGCCGCAAGAAACTGACGGCGTGATCCGGTCCGCTCTATGATGGACTGCAGCCGGGAACGTCGTTCGGATGGAGTTGTCTCGCCATGGCGTTCTTGGTGCTGTGAAGTCACGCATATCCTCCGCAGTGTGGGGACGGAACGATCGCCGCTTGTGGTCGCGGATTTCACCGGCCCACTGAAATGTATCAAGGTCGCGTTTTTCGCGATCAGTCGTCGAAACTCACGCCATTCTTGCATACCGGTGGCGCTCCGAACAACGCGCGGCCAGCCTCCGAAT
>JBARWF010000091.1:0-37784 GCA_049646645.1 Thermomicrobiales bacterium | reverse complement strand
GCTGCGCATCGGCCAGCGCCGGCGCACGCACCGCACGACGAATCCCAACATCTGATCGTCTGGTTGATTGTTCGGGATCAGCAATTCAGGAGAGCGGCGGTTCCCACATCGGGAACCGCCGCTCTTGCCATTCAGGGTGGTCGGTGGAGACCTGTCATAAGAAAGCGACGGTCCAAAGATGGACGGTCGTCAAGGCCCGTTGTTCCTTCGTTAGGACCTGGCGTTCGATAGTGATGAACTGGAGCGCCCTACTCATTGCCGAATGCGTAGAGATTGCCCCGAGAATTTGCGATATAGATAATACGGCCCGCGACTATCGGAGAAGACCTAACATAGCCATTGGGCATTTCGAATTGCTTACGTTGCTCGCCAGACGACGCATCCAACGCGTAGAAACGTTGCCAACGGCTGCTTGCGTAAACAACATCATCCAGAACCACAGGCGAATACGACTGGTCGTTTTCCGTATCAAATCGCCAGCGTTCTGCTCCCGACGCCGCATCGAATGCGTATATGCCGAAGAGGCCCGCGAACACGATACCGTCGGCGATTGCCGGGGATGATTCGGAAGGGGCTGGGTTTCCTGTTTCAACGCGCCAGCGTTCGTTGCCCGATGCGGCGTCAAGGGCGTAGAGATTGTTATCGTAGCTTCCGACATAGATGGCACCATCGGCGACCGACGGAGATGCTGAGACGCTATCGCCAGTCTTGAAGCGCCAACGCTCCTCACCAGTGATGGCATCGATGCCATAGAGATTGCCGTCAGTGCCTCCGGCATAGATAACGCCATCTCCGACCGCTGGCGACGAGAAGAAAGCATCGCCCAACTCGTGACGCCAGTGCTCTTCTCCTGAAGCGGCATCAACTGCATGGAGGTCGCCGCCTCCGCTCCCGACGTAGACGACTCCATTGGCAACTGACGGAGAAGATCCATAGCCACCCAATTTGAGTCGCCAGCGCTCCTCTCCTGATGCCGCGCTCAACGCGTATAGATTTCTGTCTTCACTCGCAAAATAGACGATGCCTTCTACGATGGCAGGAGATGAATTGATAGGATAACCGACGTGGAATCTCCAGCGTTCGTTGCCCGATGCTGCGTCGATGGCGTAGAAATTGCCATCCACACTTCCGATATAGACGATGCCGTCGACAATGGCTGGCGAAGATGCGATGTTATCGTCTGCCTGAAATTTCCATTTGACGACAATCGCCTCGTCCAATTCTGGACCCTGGCCATGCAGCGCGGCTGTATGTGACGGATCGCCCCGGAACATGGACCATGTACCGTTCTGCACCTTCTCTGAGGTAGCGCTCGATGAGTGATAGATGGAACCGAGAGCGGGAACAATTAACCCGGCTGCACCCAGTTTCAATGCATCCCGGCGAGAAATCATGAGCGCCTCCTGAGCCTTCGGTGGTGGGAACGGATCTGGTTTGTTTCCCGATGGGCGCTGACACGGTCCTGAATGCCCGGGTACCCGGCACGGCTGATGTCTTCTTGGGCGACGGGCGTTTTAGGAAACCTTGCGAGACTCGATCGTATCACGGGGAATTCGGGCGGCAATACACGGAACCGACCCCGGCTCACCGGTTGCGGTATGCTGTGCATGGTTCGAGGTGTACGCACATCGAGCAATCAGCCACGCCTCGTCCATGTGACAACGACAACCACCACAACCACCGGAAAGGGACCGCCTCGTGACGCTTCTGACAGCCGTGGCCGATGCTGCCACCCCAACGACCGATGAGCGCGTGCTCAGGATCCGTGGAGGGAACACCCTCAGCGGCAAGGTGCGGATCGGCGGCGCCAAGAACGCCGCGCTCAAGGCTCTCGCGGCCACGTTGCTCACCTCCGACGAAGTCGTGCTCAACAACGTGCCAATGATCGCGGATGTCATCTCGATGGCGGAACTGCTGCGCGCGTTCGGGGCAGAGGTCGAGGTCGATCCGGAGCGGGAGCGAGTCGTCGTTCGCGCGCGGGAGATCGCGCGCACCGACGCACCGCCCGAGCTCTTCAAGGCGACGCGGGCGTCGGTGGTCGTCACCGGGCCGGTACTGGCCCGCTGCGGCGAGATCTCCTTCTCGATGCCGGGTGGCGACGACATCGGTAAGCGGCCGATCGACATGCATCTGCGTGGCTTCCAGCGGATGGGGGCCGAAATCAGGCAGGATCGGTACGGCATCTGCGCCAAGGCGACCAAGCTCCAGGGCGCGCGCATCTATATGGATTACCCGAGTCACACCGGCACCGAGGCCCTGCTAATGGCCTCCACCCTTGCCACCGGGACCACGATCATCGCGAATGCTTCTGCTGAGCCGGAGATCGTCTGGCTGGGCAAGATGCTCAACCGGATGGGGGCGAGGATCAGCGGGCTCGGCTCCCCGATCATCACGGTGGAGGGGGTCGAGCGGCTGCAGGGCGTCTCGGAGGTTTGTTT
The DNA here is from genome assembly GCA_049646645.1 of Thermomicrobiales bacterium. Classification (GTDB taxonomy): domain Bacteria; phylum Chloroflexota; class Chloroflexia; order Thermomicrobiales; family UBA6265; genus JASGDN01. The sequence goes on along the minus strand of JBARWF010000091.1, from coordinate 35,346 downwards.
GCCGGACCGGTTGGAGGCGGGGACCTATGCCATTGCGGCGGTGATCACCGGTGGCGAGATCGAGCTGAAGGATGTGCGGGAAGCGCACATGCTTCCGCTCAGCGAGAAACTGTTGCAGGCAGGGGCCGATGTCTGGTTCCGCGACAATCGCATGCTGGTGCGGGCGGGGAAACGGCTCGACGCGGTCGATATCCAGACGCTGCCATTCCCCGGCTTTCCGACGGATCTGCAAGCGACTTTCATGCCGCTGCTCACCCAGGCCAACGGGGTGTCGCGCGTGCACGAGCGGGTCTACGAGGACCGGCTGCGCTACACCGACGAGCTGGTGAAGATGGGCGCCAACATCCACGTCGAGCGCTTCGGCGAACGCGGCGAGCAGCTGGCAACGACCGCCGTCGTCACCGGGCCGGCGAGGCTCCACGGTGCGCGGGTGAAATCGCTCGATATCCGCTCCGCGGTCAGCCTGGTACTGGCCGGGCTGGTCGCCGAGGGGGAGACGGAGCTGATCGATGTCTATCACATCGACCGTGGCTACGCGCGTTTTGTCGAGAAACTGACGGCGCTGGGGGCCGATCTTGAGGATACGGGCGATCCCGCCTGATTGCGTTGCCCGAACGCCTTTCCTCCTATACTGTTCCTCGTGGAAGCCGATCTATTCCGTGCGGACCGCGTGAGAGCGGGCATCGGGGATGAGGCCGAGACGGGCCGAATGAGCGCGGCGTGCATCGTTGCGGGCAACAGAGTCAAAGGGGTGTGAACCCGGTGAGTTCACGAATTCTGATAGTCGAAGATCAGGCGGATGTCGCCCAGCTAATCGAGGTCGTGCTGGTCGGAGAGGGGCACACGGTCGCCGTCGCGCGTGATGGTGCGCAGGGGCTGATGATGGCGCGGGACTGGAAGCCGGACCTGATCCTCATGGACATCATGTTGCCGGGAGTCGATGGCGGTACGCTCATCTCGCGCTTGCGGCGCGAGGCGGAAACCCGCGAGCTGCCGATCATCGCGATGTCGGCCAGCCGTACGCTGCGCGACCGCACCGCCGAGCTGGAGGCCGATGCGCTGCTCTCCAAGCCGTTTGACGTCGACGCCCTCCTCGTGCAGGTCCAGTTCCTCCTCTCGCGCGGACGAAGCGAAGCGGACCTGTGAGGAGTACTCAGTCTGGCGACGCGTCGGATGCCCCGACGCCGGTCCTCGTGGTTATTCCAACCTACAACGAACGAGAGAACCTGCCCGGTCTCGCCCGCGAAGTTCTTGCACTCGGGCCAGAGTACCGGATCCTTGTCGTGGACGATGATTCGCCGGATGGGACCGGGCGGCTCGCGGACGAGCTCGCGACCCAGCATCCGGGGCGTGTGGATGTCTTGCATCGCGTGGAGAAGCAGGGGCTCGGGCGGGCCTATGTTGCCGGGCTCTGCCGCGCCATGGAGATGAGCGCCCCGCTCATCGCGCAGATGGACGCCGATCATTCGCACCGGCCGGACGATCTGGCCCGGATGGTGACGACGGCACAGGCGGAAGGACCGGCGACCGGTCTGGTGCTTGGCAGCCGCTATGTGGCGGGCGGCAGCACGCATGGCTGGCCGTGGCATCGCAAGCTCATCAGCCGCGCGGGCGGTATCTACGCCGGGATCATCCTCGGGGTGCCGATCCGTGATCTCACCGGCGGCTTCAAGGTCTGGCGTCAGGAGACGCTGCGCGCGATCGACCTTCCTTCCATCCATTCCGATGGCTACAGCTTCCAGATCGAGACCACCTATCGGGCCCTCACCAAGGGATACCAGGTCGCACAGGTCCCGATCACCTTTACCGATCGCGTTGCCGGGAAGTCGAAGCTCTCCCGGAGCGTCGTGATCGAGGCGGTGCTGATGGTCTGGCGGCTGCGCATCCGACAGCTCCTGCACCGCCCCTGGTAACGTCCACTGCGAACCGATCTCTCTTCGTACGGGTCGACCTGTGTGTCGACCCTCATGATTGCATGCAACAGGCTGCGAAGGCGGGAACATGTTCCATGGAGTGGTGAGGGCGGACCAACTGTCCGCCCGCGCGAATGGAAAGCATGGCGTTCGTACGGGTCGACCCGCGTGTGTGCATGCGACCGGTCCTTCTGCACTGACCATTCTCATGGGACGGGCGAGGGCGGACACACGGGTCATCGGTTCCCGCCCATACGACTGCGATTTGCCGTTGACAAGAGCTCTCTTCCCCTGCCGTCGTCTGGACCGGTGCCTGTCTGCCGGATATAGTCATCGGAACAGGTGTTCTGGATTCGGTGCTCCTGTGCATGGGCGGTCGAGGCGGTAGTGGCAAGGGAGATGGATGAGCGATCTGGTGTTGACCCGGGACGAAGCGCGCTGGCTGGCGGTGATCGCCCAGGGGCTCGACCGCCGGCCGTTCCGGCGACGTCCCACCAAGACCGAGCTTCTGGAGACCATCCGCCGCCTCGGCTGCGTGCAGCTCGATACCATCAGCGTGATCTCACGCACCCACGAGACCGTGCTCTGGAGCCGGCTCGGACCTTACGACACCGACCTCATTGCGGAGCTCTACGACCCCGACCACGCGATCACCGAGTACTGGGCGCACGCCGCCGCGATCGTGCCCGTCGAGCTGCTTCCGCTCTTCCGGAACCATATGGAGTGGCACCGTGCGCAGGAGGGGTGGTCATCGGACCCGGAAAACCGCCTCATGATGGATCGCCTGCTCGATCTGCTCGAGCGGGAAGGGCCGATCTCATCGCTCGATATCGAGGCGCCGGAGAATGCGCGGAAGGCCGCTCCGTGGGAGTGGTACGGGATCAAGCCCGAGCGGCGCGCCCTCAACGCGCTCTGGACGCGGGGCGAGACGGTGGTGCGCCGGCGCGACGGCTTCCGCCGGGTCTTCGACCTGCCGGAGCGGGTCGTCCCCGCACTCTGGCAGGAACCACTCGTGTGCGAGGAGGAGCGGCTGCGGGAGCTCGTTACGCGCGCCGTGAGCGCGTTGGGCGTCGCTACCCCGAGCTGGACTGCCGACTACTTCCGGACCGGGTCGCCGAAGCATGTGCCACCGCGCACGGCCAAGACATGGCTCCAGCGGCTGGAAACCGAGGGGCGGGTGCTGCCAGTCTCCGTACCCGGCATCGATGAGCCGGTCTGGATGGACGCGGCGCTGATGGAGCGGCTGGAGCTGCTGCGCGAAGGGAAGGGACGTCCGACCCTGACGACGTTGCTCTCGCCCTTCGACAACCTGATCTGGAATCGCAACCGCGATGAGCGACTGTGGGATTATCACTACCGGCTTGAATGCTACACTCCGGCCCCCAAGCGCATCTACGGGTACTACAGTCTCTCGATCCTGCACAAGGGGCGGATCGTCGGTCGCCTCGATCCCTCCTTCGACCGACGCACGAAAATCCTGACGATCAAGGCGCTGCATCTGGAGCCCGGCGTGCGCATCTCCGCCTCACTGGTCACCGCGATCGCGGGCGCGATCGACGACCTGATCCGCTTCCTCGGCGGTGAACCCGGCGACTGGCGCTTGCTGGAGGCGAACCCGGCTGCGATACTGCCACAACTGCAGGCTGTATACAATCGGTAGCCGTTTCCGGGGAGGGATGGGATCGTGGCTCAGGACATTCACCGGCAGTACCGGGATACGATCGATCGGGTCAACGCGGAAGGGCCGTTTTCCGCCTCGTGGGAGGGGCTGTCGTCCTATCGCGTTCCAGACTGGTATCAGAATGGCAAGTTCGGGATCTTCATTCACTGGGGCGTCTACGCGGTACCGGCGTTTGCCAACGAGTGGTATGCCCGGCTCATGTACGAGCAGGGCGGTAAGGTCTTCGAGCATCACCGGGCAACCTACGGCGACCAGGCAACCTTCGGCTACAAGGATTTCGTTCCGCAGTTCACCGCCGCCAATTTTGACCCCGATGCCTGGGCGACGCTTTTCCGGCGGGCCGGCGCCCAGTTCGTCGTGCCGACCGCCGAGCATCACGACGGCTTTCCCCTCTATGACTCCGGTGTCACCGAGTGGTGCGCGGCCAAGCGCGGCCCGAAGCGGGACCTGATAGGCGATCTGGCGGCGGCCGTGCGGCGCGAGAGCATGGTGTTCGGCGTCTCCAGTCATCGTGCCGAGCACTGGTGGTTCATGAACACCGGCATGGCGTTCGCCTCCGACGTGCGCGATCCGCGCAATGCCGCACTCTACGGTCCTGCCCAGCACGAGCAGATGCCGCCGAACGAGCAGTTCCTGGAGGACTGGCTGGTTCGCTGCTGCGAGATCGTGGACAAGTACGAGCCCCAGCTTTTCTGGTTCGACTGGTGGATCGAGCAGCCCATCTTCGCCCCCTACCTCCAGCAATTCGCCAGCTACTACTACAATCGCGGTCACGAGTGGCGGCGCGGGGTTGCAATTAATTACAAACACTACGCCTTTCCGGAGGGAATCGCCGTGCTCGACATCGAGCGCGGGCAACTCGCCGGCATCCGTGAGCAGTTCTGGCAGACGGACACGGCGGTCGCCAAGAACTCGTGGGGGTACACCGAGAACAACGACTACAAGCGGCCGGGCGATATCATCGGGGATCTCGTCGATATCGTCAGCAAGAACGGCGCGCTGCTGCTGAACATCGGGCCGCGGGCCGATGGCACGATTCCAGTCGAGGACCAGGAGATCCTGCTCGAGATCGGAAACTGGCTGCGTGTCAACGGCGAGGCGATCTATGGCACGCGGCCGTGGCGCATCTTCGGTGAAGGCCCGACCGAGGTGATCGAAGGGCCGTTCGCCGACACGAAACGTGCTGCGTTCACCGACGCCGACATCCGGTTCACCGTGCGCGAGGAGACGCGGGAGGCGAAGATGTGGCCGGCGCTCTATGCGACGGCGCTGGCGATCCCGGAGGATCGCACCATGCGCATTCGGACGCTGGCGAATGGGTCCGCCCATCTTCCGGGATCCATCGAGGGCGTGGAGCTGGTGACCGGCGTGCGGTACGCCGACGTCGAGCTGGAATGGACGCGCACCGACGATGGGCTGGTGGTGAAGCTTCCCGAGAACCTGCCATCGGAGCATGCGGTGAGCATCAAGATCAGGGCCGACGGCATCCGCTGACCCGGCGGGTGAGGGAGGTGCCGGCTGAACTGCCCCTCCCCGTCATTCTGAGCGGATCGTCTACGCCAAACTGTGTGGCTGGCGCCCGTGCGGCCAACGCGCTCTTCGGGCGGCAGCTGCGCTGCCGAGTGGTTGTGCGTCGCGCGGGGATCCTTCGCAAGCTCAGGATGACAGGAGACGGGTGACGGATCAGCGACGTCATTCCGACTCCGGATACTCGCGCTCGTGATCCTGATCGCCCGCATGCATCAGCGACGCGTCCTTGGTCAGCGTGAACGCCGAGAACGTAAACGGCTGCCCGGAGGCGGTCTTGCCGCGCTTCTGCTGGCGGATCAGGATCGGCGGCTTGCGGTTGGCGAGGTCGTTGAGCAGACGCCGGATCTGCCACTCGCTCAGCCGCGGCAACACGCTGGCCGAGAGCAGGTGCTTCAGGATGGTGCGGAAGGTGAGGTAGCCGGACCGCTTGTTCGCCGCCAGATCCTCCAGGGCGTCGAAGAGCGCGCGTTGCTCTTCCGGCCGGAGCGATTCGAGCCGGACGTCGGATCCGATATCCCCGTCACCGTCATCGTCCAGGCTGTCGTCATCGCCGCTGTCTCCGTTCTGGTCGTCACTTTGCGTGGCGGTGCCGGGCAATGAGACATAACTGTTGCCACCGGAGGTCGTGAGCTCCACGTAGCCGGCCTCTCTGGCGGCGTCCATGAAGACGCTGAACGGCACGCCGTACCATGTGCGGGAGCGCATGCCGTGGTCCTGCCCCAGCCAGTGACCGGCCTCCTGGTAGAGCAGTGGCTCGCCATCGCCGTGGCGGGTGAGCACCTCCTGCACCAGGCGGAAGGCCTCCTCCGCGCGCGGATAGTTGCGGAGTGGTGTGAGGCGGTGCGTTGGCTCGGTTGCCTCCGGCTCGGCGGGTTCCTTCCCGGTCGTCTGTTCGGAGGGGGGCTTGACACGCGCAGGCGGTCGCCGGACCGATGGATCAAGATCGCGCTCGTAGATCAGCACGGCGTCGGCCGCCGCGGAGAGCATCCGGCTCATCGCCGCGTCGACCCCGATCACCACCACCTTCCGCCCTTGCTGCCGCAGGTAATTGAGCGGATGGATGAGATCGCCATCACCGGTCACGATCACGTAGGTCGAGATGTTCCGGCTCCAGGTGCAGGTCTCGACCGCGTCGACGGCGATCCGGACATCGGCGCTGTTCTTGCCCGCCGGGACGTAGATCAGGTCGATGCCCTGGCGATAGAGGTTCTCGGCGTCAATGGAGAGATCCTGCGAGGTCCACGGGGCGTAGGCGCGCGCCAGCACGAGACGCCCGTGCTCCTGCGCTTCCTGGATGATCAGGCTCATCTTCGGAGTGGTGAGCTTGAAATAGCGCTTGAGGCTGATCTGCAGGTTCTCATAATCGATCAGGAGCGCGACATCACCGCCGAGCGTCCAGTCGTCGCCGGTCGAGCCGGCGTGATCGCCGCGAGATGAGGATCCATTCTGGTTCACATGCATACTCCCCGGCCGGAAGGTCGTTCTATGCGTCCACCCTCAAGGAACGTTGCTGATTATCGGGTGACCTTTCATCGTCATAGTGTCGCATATCGCCTTGCCAGAGAGCGGGATACAGCCAAACCATCGTGCGCGCTCGATGGTTTGGCTACCGTAGATGCGGCCCTTGTGGCCGCCACGTAGGGAGCGGCCACAAGGGCCGCATCTACGAAGGACGAAATTCGCCGTTGGCGAGGAATTGGCAAGGCCCTGGAGCGCGCCCTATGACCGAGCCGGTGGCGGTTGAAAGAGATGGCCAAGGACTGGGCTGGCGAATTCGGAAGCGAGGCAATCCATCAGGATCTCATCCCACAGCCTTCCCGCAAACCACCAGCACTCCCGCCAGCGGCCACACTCCTTGAACCCGGCTTTTGCATAGGCTCGCCGTCCGGCGGCGTTGTATTCCGCAACGCCCAACCGCACGGAGTGCAGCCCCACGACAGTAAAGGCATAGTCCAGCATGAGCCGGGTTGCCTCGGTGCCGAAGCCCTGTCCGCGGGCGTCAGTCTCCCCGATGTTGATGCCGAAGGTCGCCGCACGGTTGCGGTAATCGATATCGGAGATGTCCGTCGTGCCGATCGGCCTGCCGGTCGCGCGCTCGCGGATGACGAACAGGTGGTCTGCGGATGACGCCAGGGCTTCCACCCAGCGTCGCTCGGTTTCCTCCATCACCGGTCGCGGCGATCGCGCACCAAGGGTCATCGTGCCGCCGAAGTCGTTCATCCACCGCGTGATCGTCGGCACGAGATCCATGCTGACCGGACCGAGCGTGATGAGCGATCCCGTCACGTTCACGATCGGCGGATTCACAGGTGGGATGCTGCCGGTATCGGGCACGGATACCTCCTTCATAGTTGGAATGTGTAGCGCCCGATGCAGCGCGTAGCCAATCTCGCCATGCTCTGGATGCTGTGTCGGGTATTGTCGCGAACGTACGCGGTTGGACGATTCGGGGCCGGAGATGCGTCCTTGACGACCTTTTCATCATAACCGTATTATCGACAAGGTAAGGGCCTTAGCGCAGGCATGAGAAGAGATGGCCGAAGGCGCTGACCTTGGCCGTCACACGACGGCACCCTCACACACCTTAACAATGGAACGCCCCATAGGTGGGGCATACATGACGAGCTAGGAGCGACGTCGATGGTTGATTTGCTGATCTATGCCATCGGTGCCGTACTCGTTGCGGGAATCACGTTTCTCGCGACCTATTTCTGGCTGGACCAGCGCGCTCAATCACGGGTGCGGCTGGCCCAGATGGAAGCAGATCGCATCACCGAAGAAGCGGAAACCCGGCGACGCGATACGGTATTGGCAGCCAAGGACGAAGCCATTCGGCTCCGCGGCGATCTCGATCGGGAGCTGACACAGCGCCGGAGCGAGATTGAGCGGGTCGAGCGGCGGGTCGAACAAAAAGAAGAGAGTATCGACAAGAAGGCCCAGGCCGTCGAGCAGCGCGAGCAGGGCGTGCGCCGCCAGGAGCAGCAGTTCGCCCATACGCGCGAGACCTGGGAGTTGGAACGCAATAAGCAGGTGCAGGAGTTCGAGCGGTCGAAAGCCAGTCAATTGCAGGAACTGGAGCAATCGAAACGCCAGCATCTACAGGATGTCGAACACGCTCGCGATGAGCGTCTGAAGGAGCTCGAACGCATAGCAGGGCTGACGACGGACGAGGCGAAAGCCGAACTTATTGCTGAAGTGGAATACGAAGCCCGCAATCTGGCGGCGCGTCGCCTGCACCAGATCGAGCGAGAGACCAAGGACGAGGCGGACCGTCGCGCACAGAAGATCCTGGCGACGACGATTCAGCGCATCGCCGCTGACTATGTGACCGAATCCACCGTGATGGTGGTGCCACTCCCGAATGACGACATGAAGGGCCGGATCATCGGCCGCGAGGGCCGGAACATCCGGGCGCTGGAACAGGCAACCGGGGTCGATCTGATCGTCGATGACACGCCCGAGGCCGTGACGGTCTCCGGGTTCGATCCCGTCCGGCGGGAAGTGGCGCGGCGTGCGCTCACCAAGCTGTTGCAGGATGGACGTATCCATCCGGCGCGGATCGAGGAAGTCGTCACCAAGACGCAGATGGAGCTCGAGCAGATCATGCGGGAGGAGGGCGAGCGGATCGCCTACGAGGCGAACGTGCCCGGCCTGCACCCCGATCTGATCAAGTTGCTCGGTCGCCTCAAGTTCCGCACCAGCTATGGGCAGAACGTGCTGGGGCACTCGCTGGAGGTTTCGATCATCTGCGCGAACCTGGCCTCCGAGCTGGGAGCCGATGTCAATGTCGCCAAGACCGCCGGTCTGCTGCACGATATCGGCAAGGCCGTCGATCATGAGGTCGAGGGGCCGCATGCGCTGATCGGTGCCGACATCGCGAAACGGCTGGGACGATCGTCCAAGATCGTTCACGCGATTGCGGCACACCACAACGAGGAAGAACCGCAGACCATCGAAGCGTTCATCGTCCAGACTGCCGATGCGATCAGTGGTGCCCGCCCGGGTGCCCGGCGCGAGATGGTGGAGAACTATATCAAGCGGCTGGAAGCGCTCGAAGGCGTGGCCAACTCCTTCGACGGCGTGGAGAAATCCTTCGCGATCCAGGCCGGACGAGAGGTTCGGATACTGGTTCGGCCGAATTCGGTCGACGATCTCGGCGCCACCCGGCTGGCCCAGGACGTGGTGAAGAAGATCGAGGAGACGCTCGAATATCCCGGGCAGATCAAGGTCACGGTGATTCGGGAAACGCGTGCCGTGGATTACGCCCGGTAGTTGGTTGGTGTTTTCACGATGACGGCGAGCGGCATCAGCGCCGCCCGTCGCACGAGCGAGACGCCTCCCAGGCTCGAATGACACACGAGACGACAGAACCGCGGGGAAGGTGGCACAACGCCATCATCCCCGCGGTTCTGTGTGTTGGCCCGCAGCGAGACAGCGTGCCTTGTTCGCCTGCGGTCTATTTCATTCCGGGCGAAGTCGGAGACCGAGCGAAGGAAGGTGCTTTGCATACTCGCCTCTTCGCCATCTTGAACCCTGCTTGTCATTCCGAGCGAGGCGGCACGCCGAGCGGAGGAAGTCGTGTGCAGACGAGGCGCCACGATCCGCGACCCGGCTACCATGGCAGAGGAGGCGTCGCTCGGGAGTTCCTTGTTGCCCGCCTCCGGTTCCAGGCAGCCGTGCGAGGCGGCAACTCGCCGATCATGGGAAGAACGTCCTCCGCTCGACCTGCGGTCTTGCTCGGGGTGATAGCGGAAGGTCAGGCGGACATTCTTGTTGGGTTCAGTGCCACTGCCTTGGGGTGAGATGGAGCGGCGATCTGGTGGAACCGTGCGCCGGTGCGGCCAGACAGCGTAGACTAGCGGCGGACACTGAAGCTGGCTGCTGGTGTCTCCCCGGGTAGAGTTGAGATGACCAGGCGTGCCGATGTGTCAGACTTGGTTGTCAGGCGCGATCAACGCCCGGTCCCCGGGGCACGTTTTTGCGTCCATCGCGGCACCCGGACTTCGGGTTAGTGGGGAACGAATGAGGGGGACCTCACGCATGAATCGGTTTTTTAGCAAACTTGATCTTCGGGATATCAAGATCGATCCAGAAGGTTCCCGATTTCCACCAGATGCAGACGAAGAGACATCCGCAGGTGAGGATCAAACCCGTTCGTCCCTCGCGACAACACCCGAGGATGCGGTCGAAGTTGAGGTGGAGGCCGACGCTGAGGATCAGCCGATCGACAACGCTCCCGGCAACGGTGTGCCCCACGCTTCGACGTTCGATTCCTGGAACGATGGTGCTCCTTCCCCGGCGGTCGATGCGTCGGCCGATGGGTTTGCGCTCTCCAGTGACGGCCAGTCCGATAGCTATGACCGCTCCGCAACCACAACCGCAACCGCGGCATTGATCGCCGATGGCGAGTTGCTTGCCGCTCTGGGCGAAGTCCTCAAGGTCTCGGCTCGCTCGCGGCCCAGCGCCGTGGCCGGTGCCATTGCCGGTGTCGTGCGCGAATCCGGCCGGGCGGAAGTGCAGGCGATCGGCGCCGGTGCGACCAACCAGGCGGTGAAGGCCGTCGCCATCGCTCGCGATTACCTGCGTGAGACGGGGATCGACGCGGTCTGCTTGCCGGCATTCATTGATGTCACCATCGAGAACGAGGATCGGACGGCGATCCGCCTCGTTGTCGAGGCGCGATAGGGCGTAGATCACAAGGTTTCAGGAACGAAGGAGCGGTTGTCCACGATGCGTCACCAGACCGTCGATCCGGAGGCGCCGCAGGTTGTCTCTCGCGTCGATCTTCATGCGCACACAACCGCCTCCGATGGATTGCTCGCCCCCGCCGAGCTGGTCAAAATGGCCAGCCAGCGAGGGCTTTCCGTGCTGGGCGTGACCGATCACGACACGATCGACGGTCTTGCCGAAGCGATGGCAACGGCCAGTGAGATCGGAGTCACCCTTGTCCCCGGCGTCGAGCTCTCGACGAGCATCGGCGGGCATGAGGTGCACTTGCTCGGGTATTTCGTCGACCCCACGGACGATACTTTCCTCGCGCGGCTTCGCGATCTGGCCGGATCGCGCAAGCGCCGGATCGTACGGATGGTGGAGCGCCTCAACGAGCTTGGCTACTCCATTGCCATCGAGCCGATCCTCGCCCAGGCGGAGCATGGCACGATCGGGCGCCCGCACGTGGCGCGCGCGCTCATCGATCTCGGCGTGGTGACGGATGTCAACGAGGCGTTCGAGCGGTTCCTGAAGCCGGGCAAGCCGGGCTGGGTCGAACGCGAGCGCTTCACGCCGGAGGATGCGATTGTGCTGATCCTGGCGAACAACGCCATCCCGGTACTGGCGCATCCCTTCACGACGGGGAACGTCGATACCACGCTCGAACGGCTTGTGCCGGCTGGTTTGCGCGGGCTGGAGGTCTTCTACGGTGAATACTCACCCGCCCAGCACGCGCAGTTGCAGGCATACGCGGAGCAATGGAACCTGGCGCCGACCGGTGGCAGCGACTATCACGGACCGCGCTTCAAAGAAGGGCGGGAGCTCGGCACGGCGCCGGTGCCGGAGTGGGTCTACGCCCGCGTGAAGACCATGCACGAGGAACCGGCGGGAAGATGAGTATCGACGTCAACAGGCGGGCGGCGGCCGTGATCGTGGCGGCCGGGAATGGTTCGCGTTTTGGCGATACCGCCAAGGTGCTCGCTCCGGCGCAGGGGCGCCCGCTATTGGCGTGGAGCCTTAATGCATTCGAGGCGGCTCACAGCGTGCGCGACGTCGTGATCGTCGTTGGAGCCCACACCGAGGACGCTATTCGGCGGCTGGTGGCGAGCGGCCCCTGGACCAAGGTCACCGCGATGGTTGTTGGCGGCGCAAACCGCCAGGAATCCGTCGCGAACGGCATCGCGGCGGTGCGGGATGATCTGGAGATCGTGCTCATTCACGATGCCGCACGACCGATGATCGACCCAATGCAGGTCGATGCCTGCACCAAATGCGCCATGACGACGGGCGCGGCGATCCTGGCGGCTCCCGTCGCGGACACCCTGAAGCGGGTCGATGCCGGGCGGATCGTGGAGACGGTCTCGCGCGCGGGGATGTGGGCGGCGCAGACGCCGCAGGCCTTCCGGCTCACTGACTACCGCGATGCCCTTGCCTGCATCCAGGGGCGGGAAGCGGATTTCACGGACGACGCATCGGTTTTCGAGGCGCTTGGGCGGCCTGTCGCCATCGTTCCCGGTACGCGGTTGAACATCAAGGTGACGGAGCCAGAGGACCTGGTGCTGGTCGATCTCCTGCTCCGCGACCGAGGATCGAGATGCGCTGACGAGGAGGCGAGTGATCGTGGCTAGGCAACGGTATCCCCGGACCGGTATCGGATACGACGTTCACCGCTTCGCAGACGGACGGCGTTTGATGCTGGGCGGGGTCGAGATTCCGCACGAGCGCGGGCTCGATGGTCATTCCGATGCCGATGTCCTGCTCCACGCGATTGCGGACGCACTGCTGGGGGCGGCGGTGCTGGGCGATATCGGCAAGCACTTCCCGCCCACCGACGAGCGCTGGCGCGATCTCGATAGCCGGGTGCTGTTGCAGGAGGCGACGCGCATGGTGCTTGGCGCTGGCTGGATGCCCGTGCATATCGACGCGACGGTGATCGCCGAGGCGCCCAAGGTGAATCAATACGCTGAACTGATGCGAGCCGAGATCGCGGCTTGCACCGGGATGGAGGTCGAGGACATCAGCCTCAAGGCCACGACCAATGAGCGGATGGGATTCGTGGGCAGGGCGGAAGGAATCGCGGCGGTGGCCGTCGCCACGATTGTATCGGATGAAGAAGGCGATACCCTGTGAGAGTGCTGCTGCAACGCGTGACCCGGGCGAGCGTGACGGTTGATGGCGACATCGTCGGACAGGTCGGTCCGGGACTGCTGTTGCTGGTTGGCATCGCCGACGGCGATGGCGGGGCGCAGATCGATCTGCTGGCGGGCAAGGTCGCGAACCTTCGCATCTTCGAGGATGCCGAGGACCGTATGAACCGCTCGCTGCTCGATCTGATCGCCGACGGGACGCCGGATGCCGGGGCGCTTGTGGTCTCGCAGTTCACGCTCTACGCGGACACGCGGAAGGGGCGGCGCCCGAGTTTCGTCCATGCGGCGGCCCCGGCGATTGCCGAACCGCTCGTGGAAACCTTCGCCGCGCGCCTTGCCGCGCTGGGGGTGCCGGTGGCACAGGGGCGTTTCGGCGCCGAGATGGCGGTGGAGCTGGTGAACGACGGTCCGGTCACGATCTGGCTGGACAGTGACGACCTGCAACGACCCCGCAACGGTTGACGAGATGAGCGACAAGGACGAGCGTCCAGCCGAAGAGACCCACAAGCCCGCGGCGCAGGACGACGATCCCGAGATGCGTCCACTGCCCGACGGCGGGCTGGGCGAGAACATGCCGGACTGGCTGCGGCGTCCACCTGCCTGGCGCGTCCTGCCCGCCACGCAGATGCCCGCATTCGAGCCCGATCCGGCGACAACCGCTCCGCCCCGGGAGCTGCCTCCGGAAGATACCTCCGTCATCGAGCCGACATCCCTGATCGAGTTCGAGGATCTCCCGCGTTGGCTGAGGGAGCTTGGGACACAGCGGCTCACGCGCGAGGGTGACGACGAGGTGGCGGAACCCGTCGAGGCCTCCGTGACAGATGGGGAGGATCTGGAATCCTCGGCGCCGGTGGCACCGGAGTCCGCTCCAGGTGCGGTGCCGGAGCCGTCATCCGCTGGTGACGCGGCTCCACAGGGCGACGCGCCGGCAGCGGTCGAGGCACCGGCGCTGGTGCCGCCGGAGCTCGCGCCCGAACCGTCTCCTGCCCAGACGTCCACACCAACTGAGTCGAATTCCATGCCCGTGCCGCCACTGCCGCCAGCTCAGGAGATCCGGTTCTGGCAGCGGGGCGAGGTAGTCCTGCTGCTGGTCGCCGCGCTGCTGGTTGCGGTTGTCGTGGCGATTCTCCTCGCGACCGGTGTGTTGTAGCTGCACATTTTTGTAGGGAACGGCAAAAGGCCGTTCCCTACACGAAAGTGTTCCCCACATGAGCCCTTGGCGGTGGATCCGTGTTACTCGTCGAGCAGGCGGGCAAGGGCGGCGGGTGTTGTAACCGGGGGCAGGCAGGTGTATCGCTCGCAGAGATAGGCGGCGCCATCGCCGACCAGTGGCCGATCTGCCAGCATCGGGTAGCGGGTGCCAAGCTCGCGATCACTGCCATCGCCGCTGAAGCCGATCACCAGCAATGGCTCGTAGCGGCGCATGACCGTGGCGAGCAACTCTTTCACCGCGTCGCTGCCCGGCGCGCCCGCCAGCACCAGATCCCGGCGCGGGCTCAACCAGCGCTCCAGCACCGCCAGGTAGCGACCCATGAAGACCGGGTGCTCGCGCATCGGTTCCGTCATCGAGGCGAGAAGGCGTTCGGCGAGGGCGAGCAGGTGCTCGTCATCGCGCAGCATGCCGAAGGTCAGCAGGAGATCGGCCGTGACCGCGTTGCCCGAGGGTGTGGCGCCGTCCTGCAGGTCGCGCGGCCGGATGATGAGCTCCTCGTGATCCTCGGCCGTGTCGTAGAAGCCGGTGCCGGACGGGTGCGCAAACGCCGCAACGATCACATCGAGCAGTTTGCCTGCAGCGTCGAGCCATTTGGTCTCGCCCGTCGCCGTGTAGAGCGCGACCAATCCGTCGGCAACGAAGGCGTAATCGTCCAGCGTGCCGTTGCCGCGCAATGAGCCGTTGCGCCAGGTTCGCGCCAGGCGGCCATCGTCGCCACGCAGGTTGGTGAGGATGAAGGTCGCGTTGCGGCGGGCGGCGGCGATCAAGTTGGGGAGCTGGAAGGCGGCGCCGGCGGTCGCGAAGGCTGCGAGCATCAGCCCGTTCCAGCTCGCGATGATCTTCTCGTCGCGGCCGGGCGCAACTCGTTCCCGCCGCGCCGTCAGCAACGCCTGCCGCGCGCGAGCGATTGTCCCTTCGATCTCGGCTCCTGGTTTGCCCGTCTGGACGGCCAGACTCGCGACCGGCTTGACGACCGAGAGGACGGTCGCTCCCTCGAAATTGCCCTCCGGCGTGACGCCGTAGTGCAGCCTGACGAGATCGATCTCCTCCGGCGTCAACGACGGAGCCAGCGCGCGATCGAATTCGTCGGCGGTCCACACATAGTACTTTCCCTCAACGCCTTCGCTGTCGGCGTCCAGCGAGGCGTAGAACGCCCCCTCGGGAGAAGTCATCTCGCGGAGGGTCCAGCCGGCGATCTCATCCGCCACGATTCGGTACCGATCCTCGCCCGTCATGCGCCAGGCATCGACGTAGAGGCTCATGAGCTGACCGTTGTCGTAGAGCATCTTCTCGAAGTGGGGTACGAGCCAGACGCGATCAACGGCGTAGCGGGCGAAGCCTCCACCGATCTGGTCATTGATACCGCCGGCCGCCATGTGGTCGAGTGTGGTGAGCGCAATAGTGCGCGCTTCAACCGCGCCCGTGCGCCGGTAGTGCCGGAGCAGGAACTCCAGCACCGATGCCTGGGGGAACTTGGGGGCGCCGCCGAAGCCGCCATGCGTGCGGTCGAACTGGCTCTCGACGACGTGCAGGGCATCATCGGCGATGGCGGGGGAGACGGTTCCCTGATCCGGAGCGGCAGCGCTGGTGCCCTCCAGGTAGGCGCGGACCTGGTCCGCGTTCGCGATGACGCCCTCCCGGTTCGAGCTCCAGGCCCGGTGGAGTGCGGTCAGCACGGTGAGGAAGCCGGGCATGCCCTGGCGATCGTGTGGCGGCCAGTACGTTCCGCCAAAGAACGGGACGCCGTCGGGAGTGAGAAAGACGTTCAGCGGCCAGCCGCCATGACCGGTCATCGCCTGGACCGCGCTCATATAGATGCTGTCCACATCGGGCCGTTCCTCTCGGTCGACCTTGATGTTGACGAAGTGCTCGTTCATGTACGCGGCGATTTGTGGGTTCTCGAACGACTCGTGCGCCATGACGTGGCACCAGTGACAGGCGGAATACCCGATACTGACGAGGATCGGCCGATCGTGGTCGCGGGCGAAGGCGAGGGCTTCAGGGCTCCACGGCCACCAGTCGACCGGGTTGTCCTTGTGTTGCAGGAGATAGGGGCTCGTTTCCGTCGCCAGGCGGTTCGTCATAAGGGGAGCTCGCTTCCTTGAGGGACGTTCGCGCGAACGTCTGCGCGAGGGGTTGCTTCCCCAAGCGTACCGCCTCCCGCGTGCCAGTGACGGAAATCACATCGCGTTCGAAGGAGTGAGGACACTGATGACGACATCCGTGAACGGAAACGACCGGGACGAAACGTCGTCGCTGGCAGGAGCTCGGCTGGCAATCGTTGGCGCCGGCATGATGGCGGAATCGATGGTCGCGGGATTGCTCGCCCGCGGGATGGTGAGCCCAGACCAGATCGTGGCGAGCCATCCACGAGCCGAGCGGCGCCAGCGATTGCACGAGCAATTCGGCATCGCGACTGTTGCCCGCAATGAGGAAGCGATTGCCGGCGCCGACCTGGTGCTGCTGACGATCAAGCCGCAGGTGCTCGCCGGGGTCATGCGCCAGCTACGAGGTCATTTCGCCCCGGGGCAAGTGGTGATCTCGATTCTGGCGGGCGCGAATATCGAGACCTTGCAGCGCGGGCTCGGGCACAACGCGATCGTGAGGGTCATGCCGAACACACCAGCCCAGATCGGCGAGGGGATGTCGGTCTGGTGCTGCACGCCCGCGGTGACGGCGGCCCAGCAGGTGAGCGTACGGTCGGCGCTCGGGGCGCTTGGTGAGGAATTGCAGGTCGAGACCGAGAAATACGTCGACATGGCGACCGCGCTCTCCGGCACCGGGCCGACCTACGTCTTCCTGATGATGGAAGCGCTGGTCGATGCAGGCGTGCACATGGGCTTCCCGCGCCGGATCGCCGAGGAGATCGTGCTCCAGACCGTCTCGGGCTCGGTCGCCTTCGCGCGAAGCTCCGGGAAGCACCTCGCGGAGTTGCGGAACATGGTTACCTCGCCGGGCGGGACATCCGCCGAGGCGATCTACCAGATGGAGAAGGGCGGTCTGCGCACCGTGCTGAGCAAGTCCGTCTACGCGGCCTACCAGCGGACGCAGACGCTCGCCGCCGAGCAGGAGAAGCGCATCGACAGCCAGGAGCACGTGTGACAGGGATGATCCACAGCCGTCATCCCGGCGCCATTCTCACTGCTCAGGCGCGCTTGAGCAGGGGCAGTCGCGCAGCGTAGCGGGCGACCAGCTCCTCCATCGCCTCGTCACCGCCTGGAAGGTTCATGGTCGGGATGATCGGCGGCGTGATGCCCATTTTCTGCAGCCGGCTGGCGGTCTCCACGACGAGGGCGTTGATGATGCTGATGCCGATCACCGAGGAGACGCCGCCCGTCCGCGCGTAGGAGTCGGGGATCTCGATCATGGCGTCGCCGATGGGCGTCAAGGTATCGAGCACGAGGTCGGTGACCTCCGCCAGCCGCTTTCCCGATTCATGGCGGGAGGGTGCCCCCCGGTAGTGCGCGTCGGAGGTGATCGCGATCGTGTGGGCGCCGAGTGCCTTCGTCTCCAGCGCGACCTCGATCGGCACCGGGTTTACCCCGGAGTTGCTGATGACGATGACGACCTCTCCAGGCCGGATGTCGTGCGAGCCGACGATGACCCTGCCGTAGCCGCTCGACCGCTCCAGCAGGGTGGCGTTGACCGAGCCCATGAAGGTGAGATTGACATCCAGCATCGGGTTCATCGGCATCAGGCTGCCGGCCCGGTGAAAGACTTCCTCGGCCACCATGTGGGAGTGGCCGCTGCCGAAGAGATGGATGACTCCATCCTGGGCAATGCTCTCCGCCATCCAGGTGGCGGCGGTTTCGATTTCGGAGCCCTGCGATTCGACGACGGATTCGAGGGTGTCATAGAGTCGGCGAAAGTATTCTCGGTAGAGCGGCATGGATTGGGAATGTCCTCGGAACGTGTGTGCATGAAGTCGGGTGATCGATGGGCGGGGCCGCGTGTTGGGCAGGATGCGCGTGCGGGATGATCCTAACGCAGCCACGACGCGATGTTCTGTCCATCTTCTCCGAGGTTCGGCCAATGGGCAACTCAGGCGGCAGGTGATCCATAACCCTGAGAACCGGTTCCTGATCGGAGACGAGCACGAACCCGTGCCTACAGATTGAGCGCGGTCGAGGTACCTCGACCGCGCTCAATTCACGTCAATGCTAGCCGTTGCTTCTCTGGGGGCGGCCGTCACCAACCAGCGACGGCTGGTTCTTGGGCGGGGCGACATTCACGCCGGCGCCGGTGGCGGCGAGCTCGGCCCCCGCCTGCTCGGCGGCGTTCTCGGTCGTGTTCTTCTTCCGCAGCGGGTTTTCCGGCAGGAAGAAGCCGACCACCACCGCGACAATCGCGACGATCGCCGAGAGCAAGAAGACCGAGTGCATCGCGTCGGCCACGCTCAGCCGCATGCCGTGTAGCAGTTGCTCGTAGAGATCGGCGCCGTTCGGAAGCGACGCCAGCTGGTTCTTGAGCGAAGCCATCGCCTCCGGGCTGCCGAGCGTCTGCGGGTTCAGGGCGGCAACCACCTCCGGCGGCAGGTTCGATGTCACCTCGGTCGGGATGTCGTTCTTGATGCCGCTCGTCAGGCCACTCGTCATGACCGTGCCCATGAGCGCGATCCCGATCGTGGCGCCGATGGATCGGAAGAATTGGGTGCCGGCGGTGACGGTTCCGATCCGCTGGATCGGGAACGCATTCTGGACCGCCAGTGTCACGGTCGGCATCACCAGGCCGATACCGAGCCCGAGCAGGATCATGTTGACGATCGCTTGCCGCTGGGTCGTGTTGATATCCATCTGACTCTGCAGGAGGAGTCCGAAGAGCATGAGGAGCAAGCCGCTGATCACCGCCCATCGGTACTTGCCGGTGCGGGAGATAATCTGGCCCCCGGCCGTGCTGGCGACGACGAGACTGAGCATCATCGGGGTCAGCACGATGCCGGAGTTCGTGGCGGACGTGCCGACCACCGTCTGCATGAAGAGCGGGATGTACATGATCGCGCCGAACATGCCCGCGCCCAGGAAGAACATCGTAATGACGGATGTCGTGAAGGTCCGGTTGCGGAACAGATCGAGCGGGATGATCGGATCCTCCGCCCGCGTCTCGTTCCAGACGAAGAAGACGCCGAACGCCACCGCGACGACCAGCAGGGTGATGATCTGCACCGAGCCCCAGGCGTATTCCGTGCCTGCCCAGGTGAATGCCAGCAGGAGGGGCATGACGCAGCCAATGATCCCGAGGGCGCCCAACCAGTCGATCCGCTTGCGATTATGGGTTTCGATGTGGGGCAGGCCGATCATGAGCACGATCGCCGCGAGGATGCCAACCGGGATGTTGATGTAGAACACCCAGCGCCAGCCGGCGCCATCTGTCAGCCAGCCGCCAAGCAGCGGACCGACCACGCTGGAGATGCCAAAGACCGCACCGGTCACGCCCTGCCACTTGCCGCGTTCGGCCGGTGGAAAGATATCACCGATGATCGCGAAGGCGTTTGCGGTGAGGATTCCGCCGGCGATACCCTGCAGTCCCCGGAAGATCACGAGCTGGATCATGGTCTGGGAGATGCCGCAGAGCGCGGAAGTCGCCATGAAGAGGATGATGCCGGCGATGTAGAACGGCTTGCGGCCATAGGTATCGGAGAGCTTGCCGAAGATCGGCACGGCCGCGGTGCTCGTGAGCAGGTACGCAGTCGCGACCCATGCGTAGTGCTCGAGGCCGCCGAGATCGGTGATGATCCGGGGCATCGCGGTGCCGACGATGGTCTGGTCGAGCGAGGAGAGCAGGAGCCCGAGCAGGATGCCGCTGATGGCGAGCCATTTGGCACGGCCCTGGAGTTCGGACATGGAGACGGGTTGCTGCAAAGGCGGTGCAGCCTGGGACATGGAAACCTTCCTTCGTTCGTTGCGCTGTTCTAGGTGTGGGCGCTGATGCCGTGGAGAAAGATCTCCACGATGTTCGCGGCGATCTGGTCATCGGTCATGTCGGGGAGCGGCAAGCCGCTCATGCTGGCGGCCGTGAAACGCCGGACCTGCCCCGAGATCATGCTGATGAAGAGGGGACCGGCGAATCCGACATCAACCTCTGGTGCGATCAGTCCGCGAGCCTGCTGATCTTCGAGGTAGCGGATGAAGACCAGCGAGGGATGCTCGATCTCCTTGAAGACGAGCGCTCGTTCCTCGGGTGAGATGAACGTGTGGACATCGGTGTTGATCCGCCGTCCCTCGCCGCGCCCGTTGGCCACGACGAACGACGCAATCGCGCGCAGTGTTTCCGCCAGAGGCCGGTCGGCGGCGATGGCGGCATACATCTGCTCGGTGAACGCTGTCAGCGTGCGCACGAAGACACCGACGAAGAGCGCCTTCTTGTCATCGAAGTGATAGTAGAGCGCGGCCTTGGTCATGCCCGCGGCGTTCGCGATCTCCTGCATGCTGACGTCGGCATAGCCGCGCGCCGAGAAGAGCTCGGTCGCGACCTGGAGGATGCGTTCCTTTGTGGGATCCCGCTTGCGCCCGCCTGGGGAGCCGGCCGGGGATGTTGGCATTGAGGTTGACGAAGATTCGATCATGGAGAGGTCGGGTCCCTTTCTTGACCGGGAAGTGTACCTACTTACCGTTTGGTAAGTCAAGGGTTGACAGGAACGCAAAGCGCCCCTCGTCTGGTCAGACGAGGGGCGCTTTGCGTTGAACCGGGAGGAGTCAGTGATGGGTCAACGCGGCGCCTGGCAGGAGGCAAGCACCTCCTCCGGCGTTTGTCCAAGCGTGAGATCGAGCGTCTGCTTCTTGCCATCGCGGATGATCGTCAGCTCGACATCATCCTCGGGCTCGTAGTCGAAGAGGATGAGGGGGAGGGATCGGGCCGGCCCGATCTCCTGGCCATCAACGGCGACCAGGATGTCCTTGGCCTCCATGCCGGCGTCGGCGGCGGGAGTATCGTTGTCGATCGATCGCACGTACATCCCGTAATCCACCGGCAGCCCGTACGCGGCGCTGATCGCGGGGTTGAGGGCGACGAAATCGGCCCCGATGTACGGCGCTTCGATGGTGCCTGTCTCGATGATCTGATCGGCGATGCGCGAGACGAGGTTGCTCGGGATCGAGAACGAGATTCCCTGAATCGGCTGCCCATTGATGATGTCGATGCCCAGCGTGTTGACGCCGACCACCTCGCCCCAGAGATTGAAGAGCGGACCACCCGAGTTGCCCGGGTTCTGGGCCGCGGTGTGCTGCAGCACGTTGGCGTAGTTCTGGCAATCGGGGTTGATCTGGCTCGAGAGCTCGGTGCGGCCGATGCTGCTGACGACACCGGTCGAGACCGTGTTGCTAAGCCCGAGCGGCGAGCCGATGACGATGATCGTCTGGCCGGGGTTGAGCGCATCGGAATCGCCGAACGGCACGATGGCCGGGATATCGTTGGGATCAATCTTGATGACCGCGAGATCGTCGCGGGGATCTTCGCCGATCATCTCGGCTTGGATGAGGGTGCCATCCGCGAGAACGACCGCATACTGATCGCCACCTGTCGTGACGTGCCAGTTCGTGACGATGTGGCCATCCTCGTCGATGATGAAGCCGGTTCCGGAGCCGTAGAACTGCGGCTCACTGGCGCCGGGAGGCATCTTGAAATTCAGGACGGTGACGACGGCGTCGCCAACCTGTTTGACGACATCCTCGACCCGCATTTCCTCGCGCGGTTGCGTCTTGCGGGAGGATGGTGCGGCCGCGAGTGCAGATTCCACCGGCAGCAGGCCGGTGAAGGACGAGATCGCCATCGCGGCGATGAAGATCCAACTGAACGTGCGCGTCAGTGACGTGCGGTGCTGCATTCCTCTCTCCTCATGGGGTGCAACGGTCTGTTTGCCGGATGCTCGCCGGATGGATACGTTCTCCCCCGCCATCACCGGTAGAAGCCGGTGATGGCGGGGGAGAACGGTGTTGCAGACTATAACGCCCGACCCCCTGGATTGTGACCTCTTGGAGAGAGAAAGCAGCGTGCGGCGGCGAGGGCTGGCGCGATCAGCCTTCCGGGGTGCCGCTGACCGGAGTGGC
This sequence comes from Thermomicrobiales bacterium, assembly GCA_049646645.1. Lineage (GTDB taxonomy): Bacteria > Chloroflexota > Chloroflexia > Thermomicrobiales > UBA6265 > JASGDN01. Next base: position 13,111 of record JBARWF010000091.1, on the reverse strand, counting down.
ACCCGCCGGGGCCGTAATCACGATGCCGGGATTGTTGAACTCGTAGATGGTGGTGTTGGCAAACCCGCCTGCGCTCTGGACCAGGCTGCACGGCAGGTCATGATCATCGAGCGAGAGCGCATAGTCGATTTTCTCGCCGCTGGAGGTGGTATCGACGAATGTGTAGTTCGTGCAGGTCCGGCCAGCGACCGCGACGGTGCCGCTCGGGGTCGCCGCACGGGCGCGCAAGTCGGCGCTCACGGAATCGTAGGGCGGTCCCAGCGGTCGCGTGAGGTAGGCCAGTTGCTGTCCGACGACGGAGTCTGGCGGAACGATCGTCGGATCGACACGTACCCACGTATCGGCGCCGACGAAGGGGGCAACGGCATTGACCACGGATGCTCCCTTGAAATAGACAACACCATTGATCGAGATCTGCTCGTCGACCGGCGCGCCGTTCGTGAGCGCGACACGTCGGCGCGAGCTCGGCGCGACCGTCTCCTCGACCGTCGCATCCTGATCGGGAGCAGGCGTGCCGATCGAGTTGTTCGCCGGGCCGGACCACGATGTGGACCGCATGGTTGTGACTGATGGCCAGGCGGCATCGATACGGTCAATCAGATCGCCGACGGAGACCTGATCGGCGGTCAGCGTGGGAATCGGCGCCTCAGTGGGGGGCGGTGTCGGGGTCGGATCGGGGTCGTTGCCGCTCACGCTGCAGCCGCTCAGGATGAGCGTCAACGCAAAGGCGACCGACACCAGGCTCACCACTGGCCGATGTCGGCCGGGACGCGAGCGAGAGGGGAGAAGGGAACGTACGCGCATGCTGGTCAGAGCTCTTTCCTCGGGGAACTGGCCGGCGTCGCGAGTCTACGCCGTGCGGGAGGGATGACGATGCCGTTACTCGCGGGAACGGACGTTCCCGGTTCAGGTGAGAGCGTACCAGACCGCGAGCACCTTGATCCCGGCGCACATGAAACGGGACCGGCGCTTCGTTGCGCCGGTCCCGTTTTCTCCAGATATGGCGGTCTGCCGTGGTTAGCTGACCGGGGTCGCTTCGGGGGTGGTCTCCTGGCTGCCGGCGGCCGGCTCGACCAGGTAGATCTCGACCGTCGTCTTGTCGCCATCCTTCTTCAGCACGGCGACGCCGTAGAAGCCGGAGTTATTCAGCGGCGCAAGCCCGATGTCGAGCTCGTCGTCGATCACCGTGCCGCCGATATCGCCGCAGGCGATGTAGACCATCGGCTCCTCGGCACTCTTGTGGACGTTGATCGCGTGGGACTCGGCGAGCATGTCGTCAAGACTCATGTCGACCTCGGTCTTGGAGAAGAGGACGCGCGGCGAGTTGAGTACTCCCTGGGGGTTCGACTCCACTTTGTCGTCGTCGTTCTTGCGAGGCTCAACGTTGTTCAGGTTCTCTTGCGGCGTCGGATCGAGATTGTCGCACGTTCCCTTGTGGATATGTGCGAGATGGCTCGCGTTCGTATCGCTCTCGGTCGTGCCCTGCGCGAGGGCGATCCCACCGCTGAAGGCGACAGTGCTCATCAGCATTGCCGCGATGCCAAGTAGTCGTAGCGATAGTCCTCGACTCATGGTGCTCCTCCCTGCGTCCCGGCTTGCCTCACGCAAACCGGATATGAATCGGATGACTCCGCAGTCACCCGTTGTGCGATTACCTGATTCTCAGTTAGGCAGGATGCGTGCCATAGGCTGTTATCAGGCACGAATCGCGGCGACATGTCCCGAATCTATCGACTCCGCGAGGCGCAGCCCGGCATCGCGTGGAAACGGGCAGTGAACCTGACGATCATTCTCGGACAGGATCTAGCGCTCGGAATCGGGGGGGAGGAGTGCTGCCAGGGCGTGGTAGAGGGCGCGGAGTTGCTCATCGACCTCGGCAGCCCGGGGACCGCGGTGGCTCGTCAGCCCGGCGAGCGTGCGCGCCAGCGACCCCGTCTCCCTGATGAATCGCTGCTCATCGAAACGGGGGGCGGCGACCAGGCTCGACAATTGTGAGAGGCGTCGCCGGTCGCGGTCCGATCCCCCATTCGCCCGGCCAATGGCATCGAGCAGGGCGAGCGATTGCGAGCGCTGGCGCTCCGGGTCGTCGGTCACAGCGAGGTCGCGGAGGTCGCGAAGTGCGCTCCGGGCGTCCTCGATATCCGCATCTGGCGGCAACTCAAGCTCGCGAAAGGCGCGGGCGAGTCGTGTCGCCGTCTGCGCGGACGGTTGCTCTGTCACGAGCAATTCGCGGAGCGCTTCCTGCTTGATCTCCGGCAACCCTTGCAAGAGGCGGCTCTGCTTCTCGCTGAGCTTTCCCTGCTGGATATCCGCCTGGGCTTGCGCCGGGAGCTTGCCGGTGCCAAGGAGCTGGAAGATGCGACTGCGCTTGATGCCGACCGCTTCGGCCACCTGCTCCCATGGCGGGTCACCGAGCTGCGCGCGCAACGCGCGGAGAGCGGCTGCCCGGTCGACGGCGTTGAGGTCGTCGCGGACGATGTTCTCCATCAGCTGCTGGAGCAGGCGCCGTTCCTGTGGCACATCGCGCACGAGGGCGGGAATCGCGTCCAGATGGGCGATGCCTGCCGCCCGCCAGCGGCGCTCGCCGTGGACGATCACGTACCGGTCGTGAGACTCGTCATAGCTGACCACGATCGGCTGCAGCACACCCTCGGCCCGGATCGAGGCCGCGAGCTCGGCGATCCGATCCTCATCGAAGACGCGTCGCGGTTGGTCCGGATCGGGCACGATCCGCGTGAGCTGGATCTCCTTGGCGTCCTGCAAATCGGAGACGCCCACGGCGCGTGGCCGGGTGTCGGCAAAGAGGGCATCGACGGTGAAGCGGCGGCGGGAACGCCCGGTTTCAGACATCCGGTGCCTCCGATGTCTCGCCGGCGGCCTCCAGCCAGGTGCCGATCTCGCGGTAGGCGGCCGCCACATTGGATTTCGGCATGTACTGGAGGACGCTCGTGCGCTCGGCGGTCGATTCGGCGCCGCGGACGGAGAGCGGGATCGATGGCAGGAGCGGCACCGTGCCGAATTGATCGCGCAGGGTGTCGAGCATGTCGGCGGCGAGGCGTGACGAATGGTGCACCTTGGTCGGGAGGAAGCCTAGCACGCGCAGGCGCGGGTTGAGCCGCTTGATGCGTCCCAGCGTCTCGAAGAGGCGATTCAGGACCATCAGCGAGAGCGGGTGCGGCTCGATCGGGATGATCAGCTCCTCGGCGGCGACGAGGATGTTGATCGAGATGATGTTGAGGGCTGGCGGCGCGTCGATCAGCACCATGTCATAGGCGGTGAGGTCGGCGGCGGCGATCCGATGATCGAGCTGCCGCTCGCGTTCGAGCACGTTGAGCAGTTCGAGCTCGGCGGCAGCGAGATCCGGGTGCGAGGGGACGATGTCGACGCCGGTGATCGTGGTCGGCAGTGCGACATCGGCGATGCTGACTTCATCGTCGAGGAGCAGGTCGTAGACGGACAGGTCGATCGCGGCGACATCGACCCCGGTCGCCATCGTGAGGCTGGCCTGTGGATCAAGATCGACGATGAGGACGCGATGCCCGCGTTCGGCAAGCGCGGCGGCGACATTGAGCGTGCTGGTGGTTTTGGCGGTACCGCCCTTTTGATTGAAAAAGGCGATGATGCGTGTCATGAACTCGTTGTCCCGTGGGTGATGCGTGATGCGACTGCTGGTCGGTCAACCATGACACCAGTGTGGCATCTCGGCGTGACCGGGGGCAAGTCACGGCCGCCCGCGCCCCTATCGATCGAGCGTTCCCGTTGAACACGTCATCCTGACCGCAGGGAAGGATGACATGGTAGGGGACAGTTCAACAGAGCGACGCCACTGAGCAACGCGAAGCATCCCCGCGCGCAGCGAAGTGAGCGCACTCGGCGGCGAAGCCGCCGCTTGGCGCGGCCAGCGGGGGATGCCCTGCGGGCATCGGCTTCGCCAGGGGATCCTCTCGCTCCGCTGCACTGCGTTCACGATGACAGGCGGATGGGACCGTTTGGCGTAGATGATCTACTCAGAATGACGAGGAAATGACGACGAACGCCCGTTCCCTGAAGCCGGCCGGGGCTCCTGGGAACAGGCGTTTTGGTGATGCTCATAGGTCGAGTGAGCAGGCTACGAGGCCGAGAGCCGCTTTTGTACCCAGAGTCCGGCGGTGTCCTGTTTGGACGGGGGCGGCTTGATGGCGCCGGCCATCGTGAAGAGGAATCTGCTCGCGCCACGCCGGAAACGGAAGGTAAACGACTGGCGGTTCTGGGTCGCGGCGAGATAGGCGCGTACCTGGCTGCGATGGATCTGGGCTTCGCGCCGTGCCTGTGCCAGGCGCAGCTGGCTCTCAAGGTCGATGTTTGGAAGATTCATGGTGTGTTGCCTCCAGAGTGGAATGGAATGAGAGTATCGGGATCGATGGTCGGGGATGCAGGTGAGCGGGGAAACTGTTGCAGCTGGCGTGCAGGGACCGGTCATGCGTCTGAATAAACATATCTACCCCTTTTTGCTGAGGGTATCGGTAAATGGACATACGAATCCGAGCCGGGAGGCTGAGCGCCTGCCGATTGACGTGATCGTGTTGAAGCGAAAAACCGCGACTGCCAGTGCGAGGACGGGTGTGCTGTCGGGCACAGAAAACCCCGGGTGCATTGCAACCCGGGGCCGTTCCACGCGCAACCGCTGCGCTGTCGAATGATCTCAACAGCTACATGAGGTGCCTGGTTTCGCCACGGATTGGAGACACTATGCGTGCGCCAGCGTCGATGCATGCGCCTTTGGCGCTGATCACTGTGTGCATGCCGGTCCTCCTTTCCAATGGCTCGTGGCCGTGTGTATCGATGTCATGACCCCGTGTTGGGGGCTGTTCGTGCGCCATTCACGGCACGTTCAGATCATAGGGGGTCACGGCCATTGTGTCAATAGGCGCGCGCCATTTATCGTAAAACCCGTTGACGCACGGTTTGTTAGGTTCCGGCGGAACTTCCCTCCGCCGCATGATCCGGCGTGATCGCGGCGGCCCGGGAGCGCTCCCACGGCCAGCGGATCGGTAGCGGGTAGGGCAGGATGCGGTTGACGACAGCAGCCGCCGCGATCACGAGCCAGCCCGCGACGGCATCGACCCAGTAGTGATTGCCGGTAATGATCACGGTCAGCACGATGAAGACGATCAGGAAGGCGGCGATGGCGTTCCCCACCCGCCGCCAGGGCAGGCACACGGCCAGCGTGATGGCGGCGAGGGTCGTCCATCCGACGTGCATGCTCGGCATCGCGGCGTAGCGGTTGGCGGCGACGAGCCCGTTCTCGCTGAAGTAGTTGGGCCCGTAGACGGCGAGGGTATCCATGAACGGCCAGCCGTAGGGCTCCATGAAGCGCGGTGGCGCGAGCGGATAGATGAGGTACCAGGGCGTCGCGATCGCCATGCTGATGTAGAACCAGCGCCGGAGGTAGCGCCAGCGCTCGACCGCGAAGAACATCGCGACCACCATGCAGGCGTAGAAGACGTACATGTAGTAGGCGTAGAAGTTATTGAAGACGTGTATCACCCACTCCGGACGGTCGAGGACCCATTGCTGGAGCCGGAGCTCGAAGTCGAGGTGCAACCACGCCTCGAAATGCAGGACGTCCTCTGCATGCCCAAAGGCCACCTGCTCGGCGCGGGTGATGAACGTCTTGCGCACCATCTTGTAGAGCTGGAACATGACCAGCAAGAGGACGATCTGGGAGACGATGAACAGCACAAGCCGCGGGAGGCGACCGGACGAGGGCAAGCGAGGGGGAACATCGCTGGTTCCCGGTCGCAAGAACGTACGTTGTGCCATGGAGTCGGCCACTCCCTACCTGAACGCGCCGGGACACACGAGGCCCGTCCTCCCGGCGCATCTGCTGATCGTTGTGGAGGCGCGGCCCTATTCGAATCCGCGAAGCCTGGTCAATTCCACCGTGATGGCAAGATCAAATTCCTTGCCATAGGCTTCGGGGGTCATGCCCAGTTGCTCCATCCCCTCGCGATACTTGACGATGTACGCTGCAGCATCTTCGGGGGCGAGCGGTTTCTGGTCCGCATCCGCGATTCCGTTGAAGATGATGATGTCGCCACCGGTGGCGTTGGAGTTGAACGAGAGCGAGACGCGCGGATTTGCCCGCATCGCCCGGACCTTGGCTGCTTTCGAGTTGGAGAGGATCAGCATCCTCCCATCTTTCCAGATGAACCAGACGGGATTTGGATTGGGCTGACCGCCCTTGCCCGTCGTCGTCAGCCAGATGAGCTCGTCGTTTTCCAGGCGCTCAAGGGCGCGCGGGCCAAGTCCGGTAGTGAAATCGATTGCCACGCTCGTCTCCTGTGATCTGCCCATCGCCGGGAACGGGCTTACGACTACGACCGGACGCCGCCGATGCGGTAGTTCGGCGCTTCCTTCGTCACGGTGACATCGTGCGGGTGGCTCTCCCGGAGGCCAGCACCCGTGATCTGCACGAACTGGGACTCCGTGCGCAGGGCGTCGATCGTCGGTGCGCCGACGTAACCCATCGCCGCCCGCAGTCCGCCGATCAACTGGAAGACGAGCGGGGCCAGCGCGCCCTTGTACGCGACACGTCCTTCGATGCCCTCTGGCACCACCTTCTGGATGTCGGCGACCTTGCCCTGGCCGTAACGGTCCTTGGAGAACGATCGCGCGCTCATCGCTGCCAGCGAGCCCATGCCGTTGTACTGCTTGAAGCGCTCGCCCTGGAAGACCATCACCTCGCCCGGGCTCTCGTCCAGGCCCGCCAGCAGGCTGCCGAGCATGACCGCGCTGGAACCCGCGGCCAGTGCCTTGGCGATGTCGCCGGAATACTGGATACCGCCATCGCCGACGATCGGGATGTTGTAGCGGTTGGCCGCGACGGCGCAGTTGTAGATCGCGGTGATCTGCGGCATACCGGTGCCGGCGACGACCCTCGTCGTGCAGATCGAGCCCGGCCCAACGCCGACCTTGACCGCCTCCGCGCCCGCCCGGATCAGCGCTTCGGTCGCCTCGGCGGTGACGACGTTTCCGGCCATCACCGGCACCGAGTGGCGCTTCACAAGCTCCTTGACGGTCTCGATCACGCTCGACGAGTGGCCATGCCCGGTATCGACAACGATCAGGTCAACGCCTCGGTCGATCAGAGCGTCAGCTCGGTCGAGCGCGGCCGGGCCGACGCCGATCGCGCCACCGACGCGCAGCCGGCCGCGCTCGTCCTTGGTGGCATTCGGAAATTGCAGCTTCTTTTGGATGTCCTTGACCGTGATCAGGCCGGTGAGCTTGCCCTGCTCGTTCACGACCGGCAACTTCTCGACCTTGTGCTTGTGAAGGATGGCGCTCGCTTCATCGAGCGTGGTGCCGACCGGCGCCGTGACCAGGTTCTCGCTGGTCATGACCTCGGAAATCAACTGGCTGGTGTTCTGCGTGTTCTGGATGAAGCGCAGGTCGCGGTTAGTGAGAATACCGACGAGCCGGCCATCGGCATCGGTGATCGGCACACCGGAGATGTGGTAGCGCTCCATGACCGCGAGGGCGTCGCTCACCGGGCGGTCGGGGCCGAGCGTCACCGGCTCGACAATCATGCCCGCTTCGGAACGCTTGACCTTGTCGATCTCGGCCGCCTGGTCATCAATCGCGAGATTGCGGTGCACGATGCCGATGCCGCCCTCGCGGGCGAGCGCGATTGCGAGCCGACCCTCGGTCACGGTGTCCATCGCGGCGGAGACGATGGGGATGTTCAGCGTGATATCGCGGATCAGGCGCGTGGCGGTCGAGACCGCGGTGCCGAAGACGCTCGACATCGCCGGCACAAGCAACACATCGTCGAACGTGAGACCCATGCCGGTGAACTTGTCTTCACGCATCGTCATCTGTGATTGCGTGCTGTACTCACCATCGGGCTGGATCGTTGCGGGTGGGGTAATAGTCTGGCTCATGGCTGTTGATCTCCCAAGGTAGTGGTAGTGGTTGTGGTAGTGAAGTGAATCGCGGGTGGCCGGCGGGGTCGATGCGTGTCACGACGGGGATTGACGAGCTTACGGTTCAGGACGGTGTGGCGGATGGTGAGCCCCGTTGCGGTGGCTCTCCGAGCCCGGCGCGGGCGGTGAACTCGTCGACAAAATCGGCGTAGGCATGCCCGCCCCGGGAGGCGACATCGTATTCGACGATGGATTGCCCGTAGCTCGGTGCCTCGGCAAGGCGCACCGAGCGCGGAATCACGGAATCGAAGATCCGTTCGGGAAAATGACGTCGCACTTCCTCGACCACGTGTGCCGAGAGCCGGGTCCGTCCGTCGTACATCGTCATCAGGATGCCGAGGATATCGAGGGACGGATTGAGCTGGCGCTTGATGAGATCGATCGTGGAGATGAGCTGGCTCACGCCCTCCAGCGCCAGGAATTCGCACTGGAGCGGGACGATCACGGCGTCGGCGGCGGTCAGGGCGTTGACGGTGAGCAGCCCGAGACTGGGCGGGGAATCGATGAGCACCGCATCGTAGCGGGCACGAATCTGCGCGCAGGCATCCGCGAGGCGGCGCTCGCGCCGGTCAGCGTTGACGAGCTCGACCTCGGCACCCGCCAGGGTTGCCGTTGTCGCCAGGAGATCGAGTCCAGAGCGCGCATCGGCGACCACGCACTCGGTGATCGGAGCCTTGTCCACGAGCACATCGTACGTCGAGCCTGGCAGATCGGTCTTGTCGACGCCGAGCGACGACGTGGCGTTGCCCTGCGGATCGATATCGATCAGCAGCACGCGAAAGCCGCGCTTGGCGAGCAGGGCGGCAGTGTTGACCGTGCTAGTGGTCTTGCCGACGCCACCCTTCTGGTTGGCGAACGCGAAGATACGCGCGTCATGGATGGACGATGAAGCGGACGATTGGTTCTGGTAGGTCTGGTGTGGTGCCGTCAATGAATCCCAGCGGATGTGGTGGGTGAAGGCGTGTGGTGAACTGCGGTCCACACGAAGGCGCGTGGCGGTGCCGAACGCTGCCGCATCATCAACAGATGGTAACAAACCTGGCGGCATCACTCAAACGGCCCGGGTGACTCCCCTTGCGGAGTCGCCCGGGCCGTTTGAGGGTTGTGCGTCTATTGGACGACGGTGACTTCGGTTCCCAGCGGCGCCCAGCCATACATGAAGGCGGCGACATCGAGGGGCTGGTTGATGCAGCCGTGACTCATCGGGTTGCCGAAGTTGTTGTGCCAGTACGCACCGTGCAGGGCCTCGGCGCTGAGGCTGAAGTACATGACGTTGGGAACATCCTCGACCTGCCATGGGATGTCCCCCGCGCCTCCGCCACCGCCACTGTCGTCCTGGAAGCCGGTGACTTCGCCCGTGGCATCGGTGAACCCGGCCATCGTCTGGACGGGGTACTTCAGTCGGATGTGGAACTCTCCCGGTGAGGTCACGTTCGGGGCGAGACCACTGCTGATCAGCGAGGTCAGGACCGTCGTGCCGCCCTGATAGACGTACATCGTCTGCTCGCTGAGGCTCACGACGATCGAGCGATGCCCGGTGAGCTGGGTGGTATCCACGCCGCCCGGATTGTCGGCGGTCATGAACAGGGATTCGTCGTAGACCGGCAGGTCACCCTGATCGATGGGATCGGTGGTGAATCCGAACTTGGCCGGATTTTCGAGCGGCAACGGGGCGACCTCGACACCGCTGTCCGTCTCGTAGAGCAGGCCGTTCTCGTAGTACTGAACGACGCGGCCCCGTTCGAGATGCGGCTCGCTGATCGGCTGCCCGAGGTAGAAATGCCCCTCGTTGCTGTCGTACCACTCCTGGTAGTCGCCCGCGATGCTGAACCCGGTGACATCGCTGAAGCGGCCACCCAGTTCCGCGACCGTTGCCGCCCGCTTCGAATCCGGGGTCGGCGCCATGAACGCGCTCAGGCGCGGGTCACCACCCGTGCGGCGACGGTCGGCGCGCAAAGTGTCGCGCCGGGCATTGACGATCTGGGACCCGATGGGCATCAGGCGAACGGTCGGATCCTCGGTATCGAGCCACGCCGGATTGTATTGGAAGATGCCGCGCTCGAACGCCTGGCTGTAAAGCCCGTTGGGTCCCACGAACGGCTCGGAGATCGGATTGCCGTAGCCGGAGACCGACCCGGTCACCCGCCAGTAATCGAGCATCGTGCCGCTGATCGAATGTCCCGTCTCAGGAATGTAGACCTGCAGGCTCGTCTGTCCCATATCGGGCGGGATCATGTTCGGCGAGAGATCGAGGCTGCCGATATTGGAGGTCGTCTTCTGGGCCCCCACCGCCCGCCCGCCGATCATGGGCACAGCGAACGATGCCGAGAGCGCGGCACCGGCTGTCGTCTTCAACAACGATCGGCGTGAAAGAATCGTCATGTTCCTGGTCCCCTCGTCAACTCTGTTCCCCGGCGTGCGCAATCATCGGGGCTATTGATCTCCCCGTTCACTCCTTTCGGAGCACCGATACGCGGCGCAACCACTCACCCTTCTATACGAGCGACGCCAGCGTCCGGTTGGAGGAGTGCCGGGCATGCATTCACTTGTTTGGGCGGGGACGATGTGCATTGATCTCGTCGCGGAGCGTGCGGGCCGCGTCGTGGGCGGCCTGCGCGTACGCTTCGCCGCTGTCCGCATACATGATGCTGCGCGAGGCCGAGCAAAGCAACCCGAGCCCGTCTTGATCGGTGCCCTGATCGACGGTTCCTGCGACGGCACCACCCTGGGCGCCGAAGCCGGGGACAAGGACGGTCTGATCCGGGCATCGCTCTCGAATCGCGACGAGCTGGTTAGGATAGGTCGCGCCGACCACCAACGCGACACTCGCCGGGTACCGCTCGTTCCAGTCGCGGCAGCGCGTGGCGACACGGAGATAGAGCGGCTCGTTCGGCTCATCGGCAAGGGGGAGATCCTGCAGGTCGCCGCTGCCGGGGTTGCTGTTCTTGCAGATGATGAAGACGCCGCGCGAGGAATCGGCGAGAAATGGTGCGATCGCATCCTCACCGAGGTAGGGATTGGCCGTGATCGCATCGAAACCGAACGCATCGAACCAGCCACGGGCGTAGGCCGCCGCAGTTGTCCCGATATCTCCAACCTTGCAATCGAGAATCACCGGCACGTCAGCGGGGATCGCCTGGCGTACCTGCCACAGCACGTCGAGTCCCTCACGCCCGAGGCCCACGAAGAAGCCCAGATTGGGTTTGAACGCGGCGGCGACCTCGGCGGTTGCCTCCACCAGGGCGGTGCAGAATGCAACGACACCGGCCGGCGTGCGGTCGACACCTGCCGGCAGGCGGTCGATCTCCGGATCGATCCCGACGCAGACGAGCGTGTCGCGCGCCCTCATGCGCTGACGCAACCGATCGTCGAACGAGGTGTTGATGAGTGTTTGTGGCATGCGACGACCCTGATCACTGAATAACCAATACGCCCGACAGCGAAAAGAATGGTACCACGCCGTTCATTCTGAACAAATAAAGGTCACAACCGTGATTTTATCGTCTGTGACAATGTGGAACATCTGTTTTCCTGCGATTGTCGGCTGTACACTCGGGTTGTGTTGAGGGTGAACGGACATTCCTGACTCCCCGCGCGCCCCGCGATCGGCTCGAAGACGCCGCGTGCGGTTCAGTCGTTGCCGACTCCGCCCAGGGAGCGATCCCTGAATCGGCCAATGATGAACCGTTTTCACGCGGTACGGCACATGATGAGGTCGCTGCCTTGACGCGCTCTGCACGAGAAACAGAACAGACGAGGGGTGATGACCTCCACGGGTGGGCGGGGGTGATCCCGACGCTGGAAGATGTCTTCCTCGCCCGGAAGGTGATTCGTCCCTACCTGAGACCGACGCCGCTGCTCGAATCGGACCTGTTGTCCGAGCGATTCGGGTGCCGCGTGCTCCTCAAATGCGAGAGCCTGAACCCTACCGGTGCCTTCAAGGTGCGAGGCGGCATCTACCACTTGAGCCAGCTCTCGCCGGAACAGCGGGCGATGGGCGTGGTTGCCGCCTCGACCGGCAACCACGGGCAATCGATCGCCTATGCCGCGCGCTTGTTCGGTGCCAAGGCGACGATCTTTGTGCCCGAGGGCTGCAACGCGATGAAGGTCGCGGCGATGAAGCGGCTCGGGGCCACGGTTGTGGAAGAGGGGGCTGGCTTTGACGAAGCGCTGATCGCCTCGCAGCGCTTCGCCCAGGAGACGGGCGGGTACTTCGTTCACTCCGCCGATGAGCCGAACCTCATCGCGGGGGTGGGCACCTATACCCTGGAGATCATGGAGGAGGCGCCGGAGGTCGACGCGATCTTCGTGCCGATCGGGGCCGGGAGTGGCGCCTGCGGGGCCTGCGTCGCGGGCAAGGGCATCAAGCCGTCGTTGCAGGTCATCGGCGTCCAGGCGGAGGGAGCGCCGGCGGTCTATGAATCCTGGCGGGATCGTGAGCTGAAGGAGCTGGCGAGCGCGACCACATTCGCGGAGGGAATCGCCACGCGTACAGCCTTCTCGTTGCCGGCAGCGATCCTGTGGGATACTGTTGATGACATAATGCTGGTATCGGACGCCGAACTGCGGCGTGCGATCGTGACGGTTCTGGAGGCGACCCACCTGGTCGCGGAAGGGGCCGGCGCAGCAGCCGTCGCCGGAGCCTGGAAACAACGACATGGATTCGCCGGAAAAACGATCGCCGTGGTGATCTCCGGTGGAAACCTGACTTCAGACGCACTAGTGCAGGCTTTGACCGAGGAGCATTCCTGGTGAGTGGATGGATTGAACGACTGGCCGGAAAAGGGAAGCGCGGGGGCAGCGGTGTTCTCGTGCAAATCGCGCGGGAGGTGGTTGGCCGCCGCCGCTCGTTGCAGGGCGCGATCAGCGAGGTCCGCCATCCTGCGGTGCTCGATGCGCTGGCCGATGAGGACTTCCGCGAACTCGACGAACTGGTCGAGGAGCGGATCGATTCCGATCGCGAGTTTGCCCAGGTGCTGGCCCGCCTGACGCATGCCGCGGCCCATGCCAAGGGCTTCGACCGGCAGACGGTCGATGCCGCCCTGCGGCTCGATACGATGCTGCCGGCCGAGGATCCGGCCCGCGAGCGTGAGAAGCTGCTGGGCGATGCCTATCGCGCCGCCCAGCGCGCCGGCTATGTCCAGGGC
>JBARWF010000090.1:0-53746 GCA_049646645.1 Thermomicrobiales bacterium | reverse complement strand
CCCGATTTCGCCGGCAGCCGGGCAGGAGGCCGACCGGGCCTCCCCTGAATGCGCACGACCCACCACGTGCTGCGCTCGCGAAGGGCTCCCGCGCCCTGGGGCTTGGCTGCGGAACGGGTGACGCCTTCACTGGATTGCCGTGGCCGTGTACCATGCACTACACAAGGCAGAACAGACACACGGTGTTCGTGACCGATGCTCCGCGGGTCACGATCGCGCAGGGAGAAGCCGGGCAAGATGCAGCAACGAACGAGTGTCGAAATCCAGGCCTATTCGGTCGACGAAGCGGTTCGCCTCGCGCTGGAAGAGCTCGGGCTCACCAAGGATCAGGTCGATATCGAGATCCTCTCCGACGCCGGCCCGGATGAAGACGCCGAGGCACTTGTTCGGGTGACCGCGCAAGGGATGGCCTCGCAGCCTGTTCCCGGGGCGGCGGGTGGCGCCGATCGCGCGCGCGATCGGAATCATGCCCATGGTGACGAGTCCCGGGGGGAGCGTGGAGGCCGGTCGCGACGGCGAGGGCGTGGCGGCGGGGAGAACGCGGACTGGCGGGCCGGGCGCACCAGTCCCGGCGATCGCCCCTCCCAACGCGGAACACCGCCACGCCGGGCTGCCGCCGACCGGGTCGACGCCGCCGATGAGGTGATCGCCAAGGAGGTCACGGCCGAGCTCCTCCGGCACATGGGCGTGACGGCGGATGTGATGGCCGTCGACAATCCGTCCAGCGTGCCGCCGGATGCCGATGAGCCGCCCACGATCTTCATCGATATTCTGGGCAACGATCTCGGTATGCTGATCGGGCGGCGTGGTGACCACCTGGCGCAGATCCAGTATCTGGTCAACATGGTCGTCAATCGCCGGATCGACACCTGGACGCGGGTCGTCCTCGATGTCGAGGGCTATCGCTCGCGGCGCGAGGAGTCGCTCGTGGGACTCGCCGAGCGCGTCGCCCGGCAGGTTGCCCGCAGCAAGCGGCCGGTCGCATTGGAGCCGATGCCGCCCAACGAGCGGCGGATCATTCACCTCACGTTGCGGAAGCATCCCCATGTCTCGACCCAGAGTAGCGGCGAGGGCAACCAGCGTCACATCACGGTCGAACCTGTTTCCTGACCGGTATCGCAATCGAGGCGATACCACGATATCGGCGCGGGATGACGAGGCGTTGTCCCGCGCCGATATCGCCCTCTGGCCGCCGGAGGGCGATACGTTGCCGCGCACGTCACCTGTGACGCCGCGCTCTTACCAATTGAGATGGCCGGTCGCGAGCCGGCCTGTGCAGTCGACTGTCGCCCTTCCACCACGAGCTGGCTCGGACCGGGAAGTTCAAGCGATCGCGATCTCGGAGAGCACCATGACGGAACGGAATCGGAACCAGCACCACGCCCCATCAGCGGAATCGGCGTCGACCCCCACACCTCCGGCCGGGGAGAGCCGGCGGCGAAAGCCCGAGAGCCCGCGCGAGTCGTTTCAGGCCGAGCGCATGCATCGTGGTGCCCAACTCTCCAAGACGCCCGACTATCTGGTGATCGGGCACATCACCGCCGATCTTCAGGCCGATGGCAGTGTCGTGCTCGGCGGCACGGCGCTCTACTCCGCCATCACGGCCGCCCGCCTCGGCGCGCGCGTCGGCGTGCTGACGCGCGGCGTCTTTGGCCGCGAGGTGGCGGGGATGAAGGTGCCGTCGCTCGATCCCTATCTCGAGGAGATCAGCATCATCGCGCAGGATGCGGACGTCCCGACGACCTTCATCAATGAATACCGGGCCGATCTGCGCGTGCAGACGATGCCGCATTGGGCAGGCGAGATCGATCTGCGCGGGTTGCCGCCGCACTGGCGGAACACGCCGATCGTCCACCTCGGGCCCATCGCCGACGAGATCAACCCGAATCACGCCGTCGGCCTGACGACCGATTTCCTCGGCATCACGCCACAGGGCTGGATGCGCGATTGGCCCCGCCAGACCGGTGGCAAGGTGCATCTGATACCGCTCAAGCTGCCGGGAGCGCTGCTCGGACGCGTCGATAGCGCGATCGTCAGCGTCGAGGAGATCGCCTACGCGCGCGAAGTGGTCGAGCGGGTCGGTGAGCGCCGGCTGGGGGTCATCACGCGGGACAAGGACGGCGTCCAGATCATCGCGGGCGGCAAGATGGTCGAGGTTCCCGGCTTCAAGGTCCCGACAACGGACCTGACCGGGGCTGGCGATGTCTTCGCGGCCGCCTTCTTCCTGAAGGCCGCCGAGCGCACGTCGTCCGCACGCACCGCCGGCCGTTTCGCGAATGCCGTCGCCGCGCTCAGCCTCAGCGGAATTGGTGTTTCGGCGATCCCGACCCTGGCGCAGGCCGAGGAATTGCTCGCGAGATAACATACCGTCGGAAGCACCACATGAGCACGGGGCGCTGAACAGAACCGATGGAGACATCGATGAAGCTCGGGGAGGCTTCTCCACGCAGCCCCGTCAATGCGCGCGCAGCCACCGCCCCCTCCAGGGAGGTGCTCCCGCGCACGATCTCGTCCCCCTAGGACAGACGACCTGATTCCCGCCGGGGAGTGATATGCTGCTCGATCACTTCCAGCAACTCATCCAGGTCGAAGGGCTTCGAGATGTAGGGAACCTCATGCGTGAGTGGCGTGACGGCTGCGCTCATGAGCACCACGGGAACATGCCGCTGTTGCTCGCGCACCCGGTTCAGCAGGGCCAGCCCATCGAGCCGGGGCATCATGATGTCCGCGAGCAGCAGATCCGGATGCTGCTCCCGCATGATTTCCAGCGCCCGGAGACCATCGTTGGCGCTGATCACGCGATATCCCTCATCCTCCAGGAGATCGGTGAGGAGATCGACAATGTAGCGCTCATCGTCCACTACCAGAACGAGCGGCTCGGCCTCTCGCATAAGAAGTTGTCCTGTTGAAATCTGTTGTCTTGTCGAAATCTCTGGAAAATCCACGCTAGCTTCTCTACTGGTAAACGACCGCTCCGTTGGGTCAATACGCCTCGCGTCTCACAAACGTATGCGGGACCGTCGTAGGCTTCGCTGCGCAACGATCGTACCACCGTCGCGGGCGGGATCGCGCATGCCCGCGCGAATTGGGTATGCTCTCCGCATGTAATGTGAGTGCCGCCGATAGACGTAGTCCTACTATCGTGCGGCATCGGATCCCGTGTGAAACCATTCACGCACGTTTCGGTCCATCTGTCACGTGTTTTGCGAGTGACAGGTCGATGGATATCGACTCGCAGGCAAGGATATGACCATGGCAGACGCTGTCAACCCGGCCATCGTGCTTCAGGGGCTGGGAATCAGCGAGTGGACGGATCTCGAGCCGCATCCCGGGGGCTGGGGTGGAACGATGCTCTGGCGGGTGCGACGTCAGGCCGAGCCCGCCGATCTCGTCCTTCGCGTTTTTCCACAGGGTGCTGTCGCGCTGGCGGAGCGGGAGGCGATCGCCCATCGCGCCGCCATTGCGGCGGGGGTGCCAGCGCCCGCGGTGATCGCGTGGGGAGCGGTCGATGCGCACGCCGCGCTGCTCATGACCTGGTGTTCCGGCGAAACCGTTGCCGCCCGCATCCTGTGCGCGCCGGGAGACGCCCACGATATCGGGGTGACGTGCGGGACAACGCTGGCGCGGCTGCATGCGACCGAGGCTCCCGCCGCCGGTTCGCCGTTCCAGCGCGACTGGATCGTCTGGGGAGGGGCCCAGACCGAGCGGCTTCGCCCGGCGCTGGAGGCAACCACACGCGGCATGCCGGATCATCAGCTGCTGCATTTGGATTACCACCCGGAGAACATCCTCATCGACGGCGAGCGCATTACGGCCGTCATCGACTGGGCCAATGTGCACGTCGGCCCGCCGCTGGCCGATCTCGCGCGCATGCGCTCGATCCTGCGAATCGTCGAGTATCATCCCGCGCTTCCGGCAAATGCCCGCCCGCTGCTGAAGCAGTTCGAGCAGGGGGTGCTGGACGGGCATGCACGTGAGTACGGGCCGCATCCGGACCTGACGCCGTTCGACGCATGGGCATACGCGGTTCAGGTTGCGGATATTGGGAGGAAGATGGGCCAACCAGGTGTCTGGATCACGTCAGAACAATTCGCCCGATTGCAACGCGAGAGCGATCGGCTGTTCGCCAGTCTTTGAAGCGGCTGCCCGTTTCCACAGAGCGAGCGAATGGTGACATCCTCTTGTCACGGTTATCCACGTATCCTTAAGTTGCGGCATCGGGTGAGTATGCGGTGACAAGGAGGATATCGGTGGCACGAACGACGAGGAAACCGACCTACGCAACTGCGCGGGAGCGCGAGATCGTCAAGAAGTTGCAGACGCTCGCCAACATTGGTCCGGCGATAGCCGACGATCTGCTCCGGCTGGGCATGACGGAACCGGCCGATCTCGCGACGCGGGATGCGGAGGAGCTGTACGAGGAGCTCTGCGCGCTCGACGGCAGGCGGCACGACCCGTGCGTCCTCGACACGTTCATGGCGGCGGTCGACGAGGCCCGTGGCAACCCGCCGCAGCCGTGGTGGGCCTATACTCCGGTGCGCAAGGCCCGGCAAGCGTCGCGTGCCACGAGTGACACGCCCTAGCCGCATCACGATCGTCGTTGCACGGCACCTCCAATCGTAGCGGCCGACCTCGTGTCGGCCATCGGTCGCAGCCCGATATCCCGGCGGCGACATGGCCCGCAAGGCTTTCGGCACACCACGGAGGCGCAACAGTGCTAGGCTTCCGAGCGTAGATGAGCCCGGCGTCCGCCAGGGCCGGTGTGCCGATGATGCAGCGAAAGGATCGATAGCCAGCCATGTCCCTGTCAGTAAAGCGGTTTGTCGGTGGCCCGCTGGAGACCAATGCCTACCTCGTCGCCGATGAGGAGACCAAGGACGCCATCGTGATCGACGCGCCCGAGGGCGTGACCAGCGAGATCACGGATGCGGTCGCCGCGCACCAGTACGTGATCGCCGCCATCGTCATCACGCACGGTCACTGGGATCACATCGTCGATACCAACGATCTGCGCCGCGCGCTCAAGGCCCCCGTGCTCACCCATACAGGTGTTGCGGGACGCATCACCGATCCGGTTCCGGATGCCAGCCCGGTGCCGGTCGCCGCAGCCGAGGTCGATGGCGAGCTGGACGAGGGCGATACCGTCGAGGTCGGCGGTCACACCTTCGTCGTGCGCCATCTCCCCGGACACGATCCAGCGCATATCGCGCTCTACAGCGCCGCCGACAAGCTCTTCTTTGGCGGCGACATCATCTTCCCCGGCGGTCACGGCACGACCGAGATCCCCGGTTCCGACCAGGCGACGATGGACGCGACCATCAAGCGCCTGCTCGATATGCCGGGCGATGTCACGGTCTATCCCGGTCACGGCGTGCCGACCACCTTCGGCGAGGAGCGCTCCTGGATGGAAGCGATCGCGGCCCGCGCCTCGTAGGCGGCACCGTCGACAAGCACAGTCACCACAGAAGAAGGAGACCAGCCATGAGCGCGCTCGGCGATGCGTTCGAATCCCACCTGCGACAGATTCTGGATGATTTCCTGACGGCGATTCGCGGCATTCCCGCCGATGACCTGAATACCTGGAAGCCGGCGATGGCGGTTGCGGGCGATCAGGAGATCACGACCTTTGCCGCGATGGGCGTCCACGTGGTCGGTGCCGGCGAGTACATGACGCTGACCGCGGTCGGCGGTGCGCCGGACACCCGTGACCGGGAGGCCGAGTTCGTCGCGACCGCCACCTACGACGAGATCGCGGCGCGCTTCGACGCCTGGCTGCGCCAGCTTCACGACCTGCTCGCGCGCACGACGGAAGAACAACTCGCCGCTCCGTGCGCGACCAGGCGCTTTGCCGAGCGCGGCTGGACGAATGCCCAGGCGCTGCTTCATGCGCTCGATCACAGCGCGCTGCATCTCGGGCACGCCCAGATCCAGCGCCAGCTCTGGGAATATGAGCGGCAGCATTCCCCCTCGCACGACGGACCGGTCAAGATGCCGAAGGGGACGAACCGGATCACCGACAAGGCCGCAGGCCGCACCAGCGCATGACGTCTCCTTCTGCCGTATCGCTACGCCGCGTCAGCAAGCAGTTCGGCGGTGTGCCTGCGGTCGATGACCTCTCGCTGGAGATCGGGCAGGGGCAATTTGTGACCTTGCTCGGTCCGTCTGGATGCGGCAAGACGACGACCCTGCGCATGATCGGTGGCTTCGAGCATCCCGACCGGGGAGAGATCGCGCTGGGCGGCGTGTCGATGGGGAACCGGCCGCCCTACCAGCGCCCAACATCGCTCGTCTTCCAGCAGTACGCGCTCTTTCCGCATCTCACCGTCGCCGGGAACATCGGGTTCGGTCTGCGCGAGCGACGTATCGCCCCCGCCGAGATTCGTCGTCGGGTCGAGGCGATGCTGGAGCTCGTCGAGCTGCCGGGTCTTGGCCGGAGCCGGCCCCAGGTGCTCTCTGGCGGGCAGCAGCAGCGGGTGGCATTGGCGCGATCGCTGGTGCTGGAGCCGACGGTGCTTCTGCTGGACGAGCCGCTCGGGGCACTCGATCTGCGATTGCGCCGCCAGATGCAGATCGAGCTCAAGCACATCCAGCGCCGGGTCGGCATCACCTTCCTCTACGTCACGCACGATCAGGAGGAGGCGCTGACGATGTCGGACCGCATCGTCGTCATGAACCGCGGCCGGATCGAGCAGGATGGCACACCGGAGGAGGTCTTCGAGCGGCCCCGCACCCGTTTCGTCGCCGAGTTCACCGGTGCCCGCAACGTGTTCGATGCGACGGTGGCGGCGGTCGGCGGCGAGCGGGCGACGGTCGCGTTTGGCGGCTTGCAGGTAGATGTGCGTAACGATGGATGGCGTTCCGGCGATGCGGTGATTGTCGTGCTCCGGCCCGAGCGCGTGCGGCTCGGATGCGATGATCGGGCGGCTGCCGGATCGTCTCGCTGGCCGGCGACAGTGACCGAGTACATCTACAAGGGCGCCGTGATGTCGTATACGGTCCCGCTGCCGGATGGCACCCCTCTCATCGTGGAGCGCGCGCGCGATCGCGCGGATGGTGCAATTCACGCTGGCGAGACCGTTGGGGCCGCGTTTGACGGCGACGACCTGGTTGTCCTCGCCGCCGATTCATGAGGTATGAGGTGACCCACGTGAACGATCGCACAGGACAGGAGCATCATGGCAACACCTGACACACCGGCATCACTGGAAGTCCGGCTTCACGATCTCCTTGGTGACCAGACGGCGATCACCGTTGGTACCGCTGAATCCTGCACCGGGGGCAACGTCGCGCACAAGATCACGCGGATCGCCGGCAGCTCCGCCTACTTCCTCGGTGGCATCGTCTCCTACTCGAACCCGGTGAAGCACGCGCTGCTCGGGGTGCCGGAGGATGTGCTGGAGAATCCGGGCGCGGTCAGCGAGCCCTGCGCGCGGGCGATGGCGGAGGGAGCGCGCCGGCAGCTCGGCACGACCCTTGCCGTGGCGACAACCGGGATCGCCGGTCCCGGTGGGGCGACGGAATACAAGCCGGTCGGGCTCGTCTACATCGCGCTCGCGGGCGATGGCGAGACCGTGGTCGAGGAGCATCATTTCTCCGGCGACCGGGAAGCGGTGATCGCGGCGAGCACGCAGCGTGCCCTTGAATTGCTGGTCGGCGCCGCGGAACGCTTGGTGGTTACGCTTCAGGGCGGCACCTCTTGAACGCGCTATTCTGAGCGGAGCGCTTTCATTCCAGCGGCTGCGGCGGAGCAAGACCGGAGGTCGCGCGGAGGAAGTGGTTGGCAGGGACAGCACCTCCCTTTCGAACGACCTCTCTCCTTGCCATTCCGAGCGGGGCAGAATGCCGAGCGGAGGAAGTTGCTCCCATCGGGAGCTCCCTGCCTCCTGTGAGCCGCACCACGGAGGGGGCTTGTCAGGAGGGCGCGTCGCCGCCGATGCCCGGTCCCCTGCCGCCGTGCCGACAGGCGAACGCTGCCCTTGCGCGCAACTTCCTCCGCTCGGTCTCCGACCTCGCTCCGCCGCAGCTGCTGGAATGACATAGGAGCGTCAGAGGGAGAACGACTTCTTCCGCTCGGAGTGTCGCCTCGCTCCGATGCAGCTGCTGGGATGACAGAAGGCGCTCCGCTCAATGACCGCTTGCCGCATCCTCACTGGAGTTCGTGTGTATGCCCGAATCGCCCACCATGACCGCGCCCGCTCCACACACGGCGGGCGCCCCAACCCTGTCGGCGACCGGTGATTCTGGCCGCTGGTGGGAGCTCGTCATCGTCCTGATCGGGACGTTCATGATCCTGCTCGACAGCACGATTGTGAACGTCGCCATCCCCTCGATTCAGGCCACCCTCCAGGCGAGCTACGAGAGCATCGAATGGGTCGTCAGCGGCTATGCGCTCGCCTACGGGCTCTTCCTGGTTCCCGCCGGCCGTCTCGGTGACCGGTTCGGGCACAAGCGGCTCTTCCTGATCGGACTCGCCGGGTTCACGATCACCTCAGCGCTTTGTGGACTCTCCCAGGGGCAGGACTCGCTGGTCTTCTGGCGCATCGTGCAGGGCGCGATGGCCGGGATCATGAATCCGCAGATCATGGCTGTCATCCAGATCGCCTTTCCGCCCAGGGAGCGGGGACGGGCGTTCGGGATCTACGGCGCCGTGATCGGCATCGCGACCGCCGCCGGCCCGCTCGTGGGCGGATTGCTGATCGCAGCCAATATCCGGGGGCTGGAGTGGGAGCCGATCTTCCTCATCAACATCCCCATCGGCATCGTCGCCTTCATCATGGCGGTTCGCACCCTCAAGGAATCGTACGGCCGGGCCGGCTCGCTCGATTTTGTCGGTATCGCGCTGGTGAGTGCGGCGGTGCTCCTCCTCACCGTCCCGCTGATCGAGGGGCGGGCCCTGGATTGGCCCGCCTGGACCATCGTCTCGATGATCGCGACCCTTCCCGTGCTGGCGGTTTTTGCATGGTGGGAACTGCGCCGCGTCCACTTGGGCAAGACGCCGCTCGTTGACGTGCGTCTCTTCCGCAATCGCGCCTTTACCAGTGGAATGGGGATCGCGCTCGCCTATTTCGGTGGCTTCGTCGGCGTCTTCTTCGTTGCCTCGCTGCTCATCCAGAACGGTCTGGGGCACTCGGCGCTCTATTCCGGTCTGACCGTGATGCCGTTCTCGCTGGGATCGCTCGTCAGTGCGTCGCAATCGGACAAGGTCGCGCGCCATCTGGGCCGCAACTGTCTCACGCTGGGGACGGCGCTCGTCATCGTCGGCATCTGCGGGCTGATCTTGACGATCCGGGCGACGGGTTCCTCGCTGGCGGGCTGGCAGCTCTCACCGTGGTTCCTGATCGAAGGAGTCGGCTCCGGCCTGATCATCGCGCCCAATGTCTCGCTGGTGCTGGCCGGCGTGCCCCATCAGGACGCGGGGTCGGCCAGCGGCGTCCTCAGCGCCACGCAACGTCTCGGCAATGCGATCGGTATCTGCCTGGTCGGGATCATCCTTTTCGGCGCGCTCCAGACCGGCGCCAGCTCCGCCGCACATGGCGTGACCGACGACCTGCGGAGCGAGCTTGCCGCCGCCGGGATGCCCGCCACTCAGGTCGATGCCTCGGTCACGCTCTTCACCGAGTGTTTCGAGCGCCGGGCGAACTCGTCCGATCCGACCGCCGTGCCGGAGGGGTGCCCGCAACCGGCTCCCCACGCCGCCGATTCCATCAGCACGGCCTTCGAGCGGGCGGCCGCGACGGCACTCGGGGAGAATTTCAGTATCGGTGCCCAGCGCGCCCTGCTCTGTTCGCTGGCGCTGGTGGTGATCACCTTCTTCCTGATCTTCCTGCTGCCCCGTCGCGTCTCCGCGGGCGAGATGCGCGCACCGTCCGAATAGACGCAATGTCGCTCTACAGCGGAAATCAGAATGGTCGCGACGATCCGAAGCGGGTCAGCCGGTCTTCTGACCCATCCGGCGAAGCCGGATACAGGTCTCATGCGTGCCCAATATCGGCCTCCGGCCGATAGTCGACACAAGGTCGACCGCTACGGATTCGATCTCGGCTCTAATCGTGGGCTTCGGGCGGCAGCGGGCGATCGGCCGGCCATTCGATCGGGCGCGGTCCGGGATCGGCCATATCCGGGAAGTTGTGCAGCCGGCGAATCACGCGAACCTTCAGATCGTCGCGCACCTGCACCTGGCAGGAGAGGCGCATCGCCTCGGTGCGATCCGCGACCCGGCTCAATCGCTCCTCCTCGGCCGGCGTCATCGGGCCGGCGTTGCCGTCGAGGATCTCGACCCGGCAGGATGTGCATCGCGCATTACCGCCGCACCGGTGCAGAATGTCGACTCCGGCATCCTCGATGCAGAGCACGAGACGACGCCCCTCCTGATCGCAGGTCGTCTCTCCGATGCCTTCCATGGCAATGCGTGGCATGTAATTCCCTCTCCCTTGTCTCCGTTGCGACGGGTTGCTCCTGTGCGTGCCGTGTGAATCACGCACAGGTACTCTATCGCGTTCCCGGAAGAATGGGAGGGGTGTGGCCCCGCGCTGCCTTTACGACGGCTCCTTGAACGAGAAGAAGAGGTTGTTGAGCCCTTCCGCCAAAGTCGGGTGCGCCCAGATGCCATCGCGCAATGCCGTGTAGGGAAGGTCGCCGAGCATCGCGATCTGCAGCATCGCCATGATCTCGCCGCCGTTGAGTCCCAGAATCGCCGCACCCAGGATGCGGTCGCTCTCCGCATCCACAAGCACCTTCATCACGCCGCGCGGCTCGTCCACCTCGTAGGCGCGGGCGACGGAGCTCATCGGCATGCTGGCGACCCGGTAATCGAGCTTCTGCTTCCTGGCGTCCTGTTCCGAGAGGCCGATCCGGCCAAGCTGCGGCTCCGTGAAGACGACGTACGGCTCCTGCCGCCCGGTGATGGTGCGGTCGCCGCCCTCGATCAGGTTGGCCTGAAGCACGCGGTAATCGTCGTAGGAAATGTGCGTGAACTTGGGGCCGGGTCGCACATCGCCCACCGCGTAGATACCATCCACGTTGGTCGCAAGACGGTCGTCCGTCGGGATGTAGCCGCGCTTGTCGGTCTCGACTCCTGCCTTTTCCAGATCGAGGCTGTCGGTGTTGGGGATTCGACCGGCCGCCGCCAGGACATGCGTCCCCTCGATCGTCTGCTCCCGGCCATCGACATCGACCGCGAGCGCGATCGCGCCTTCGCTCCCACTGACGCGGGTCGGCGAGGCGTTGAGCAGGATGGTGATGCCGTCCTCGGCCAGCACCTTGCGCATCTCCTCGGCGATATCCGGATCCTCGCGCGAGAGCAGGTGCTCGCCACGGTGAACGATCGTGACGCTGGAGCCGAGACGGTGGAAGAGCTGGGCGAACTCCAGCCCGACGTACCCGCCGCCGATCACGACCAGATGATCGGGAACGATCGCCAGTTCCATGATCGTCGTGGAGTCGAGGATGGGCGCGGTGTCCGCGCCGTCGATAGTCAGTGGTCGTGGCCGTTCCCCGGCGTTGATGACGATCGTTCCGGCACTGATCTCACGCTCGCCGCCGTCGTTCATCGTGACGTGGAGCTGATGCGGAGCGGTGAAGCGCGCCTCACCCATCAGCAGCGTGACGCCCTCGGCGTTATGCAGGCTCTTCTCGCTGCCCTCGCGCCAGGTCTTGACGTTCGCCCGCTTGCGCTCGCGGATCTTCGGCATCGAGATCGAGATATCGCCTGTTTCCACGCCGAAATCGGCGGCGCGTTTCACGCGGTAGGCGATATCGCCGCTGGCGATCATCGTCTTGGTGGGGGTGCAGCCGACGTTGACGCAGGTGCCCCCGACATGCTCGCGCTCGATCACGACCGTCGATTTGCCGGCCTTCGCGAACGCGACGGCCAGGGGATCGCCGGCCTGCCCGGCGCCGATGATCGCGACATCAAAATGCTCGTTCGCCACAGTGTGCATTCCTTGTGTGAAGTCGGGTCCGACATTGCCATCATACCGGGAACCTTGCATGACTGTTGCCACTCGTGGCGGGCGATCCACGTCATTTCTCGTCGTCATTTCGAGCGAAGTCGGGAAATGACGAATGCTGAGGGGGCTCGGAGCGACAATGATCGTTCCTGTGACGGCAGGGCGCGTTTGCGGGCGGAGGCGGAATTGGCTATGCTGGCCGCACTCCGGCGCGTGTGCCGGGCCGGTGGGGTGGGCGACGATGTATTGCCAGCGATGTGGGCACCCAACCGAGATGCAGTGGCGAGACGGGCGCGACCGCCCCGTCTGCACGGCATGCGGCGCGGTCGCCTACCTCGATCCCAAGCTCGCCGTCACCGTGGTGATCGAGCGCGACGGCCTGATCCTGCTCGGCCTCCGGGGCGAAGGCACACGGGAGCCGGGCAAGTGGAGCTTTCCCGCCGGCTTTGTCGATCGCGGTGAAGAGGTGAAGGCCGCCGCCCGGCGCGAGATCGCCGAAGAGACCGGGCTCGCCGTGGAGCTGGGGCCGATCCTCGACGTCTATTCCAAGAACGGCGAGGCCGTGGTCCTGCTTGCCTACCCCGCGATCAGCGCGACCGGTGAAGCCGTGGCGCAGGATGATCTCTCCGAGATCGGCTGGTTCTCGCCCGCCGAGATCGCGCATCTTCCCCTCGCGTTCGCCCACGACCTCGATATCCTCGCCGCCTGGCAGCATTGGCGCGCCGCGCGCGCCATCACCTGACCCCACCAGGGGATTTGTGTCCCCACCCCCATAGTTCTCTCTGTTTTCTGCCAGCCAAATCAAACGCGACGTGCAGCCGCTGGGCGCCTTGCGCTGAATAGTACGTTTCCGTCAGATGTCATCTCGAATGGGGCTTCTCCATCGAGACGAAGCGCCCCATCTGACCTGTCATTCCGAGCGAGGTCACAGACCGAGCGGAGGGAGTTGTTCGCAGGGGTAGCGTTCTCCCTGCGACACGACGGCTGGGGACCGGGGGATGTATGCACCTTGCCTCGTGGCAACGGCCACTCCGCCGGGCAGCTTGTAGCAAGCACGGCCCTTCGTAAACAAGCAGCTTCCTCCGCTCGACCTTCGGTCTCGCTCGGAATGACATCGGTTTTGTGGATGACGGGTCACATGGCCCGCGTCACTCAAACGTAACGACAGGGAACGGGCGCTTCGATAGGAGGCACATCACTGCACTGCGTTCAGGACGGCGCATCAACGGAATCATGCCACTCAGCCGTTCGCCATTTGACCGGCAACCCATGCGCTTTGCACGTCGCCAGAGGAAAACATCATGTCAGAAATCGCAGTGGCGGAGAAACCGCGTCTGCTCACCGGCGACCGCCCGACCGGTCCGCTCCATCTCGGTCATCTCGTCGGGTCGCTCCAGAACCGCGTTCGCCTGCAGCGCGCCTACACCTGCTTTTTCATCATCGCCGATCTCCACATGCTCACCACCCGCAGCGAGCCGGAGCAGATCGCCGCGATCGACGCGAACGCGCGTGGTCTTGTGCTGGATACGCTCAGCGCCGGGGTGGACCCCGACGGCGTGACGTTCTCTCTCCAGTCGGCAATTCCGGAGATTCATGAGCTGGCCGGATTGCTCCAGAGCCTCGTCACCGTCAACCGGCTCGAACGCCTGCCCGCGCTCAAGGAGATGGCGCGCGACACCGGGCAGGAGATGTCCTTCGCCCTGCTCGGCTACCCGGTGCTGCAATCCGCCGATATCCTCTCGGTGCGGGCGCAAGCGGTGCCGGTGGGCAAGGATAACTACGCCTTCGTCGAGATCACGCGGGAGATCGCCCGTCGCTTCAACAGCCGCTATGGGGAGGTCTTTCCGGTGCCGGAGATCATTCCCGGCGAGGTGCCGGTGCTGATCGGCACCGATGGCCAGCGCAAGATGAGCAAGAGTCTGGGCAACGCGATCGCCCTGCGCGATACTTCCGCCGAGGTCCGCAAGAAAGTAATGGGGATGTACACCGATCCCAACCGTGTCACCGCCGACACGCCGGGCACGGTCGAGGGCAACCCGGTCTTCAGCTACCTCGATACCTTCGCCACCGACCTCGCCGCCATCCACCGGATGAAGACACGGTACCGGGCGGGCACGATCGGCGATGTCGAGGTCAAGGAATACCTCGCCGCGGTCCTCAACGGTGTGCTCGATCCGATTCACGAGCGGCGAAGCCGGTTCGAGGAAAGCGGATATGTCGATGAGTTGATCGAGCGTGGGACGAAACAGGTACGGGCGGAGACGCAGCAGACGGTATTGGCGGTGCGCAAGGCGATGGGCTTTGCCGGCGTCTGGAACCGGATTCATCGCCGCGCCGAGCGAAGGAGGGCAACCGAGACCGTCGGATGATTCGGGACAGGACATTACAGCGTGTTCAGAGCCGGGCAAGGCTCGGGCGTGGTTTTCATGGCATGTCGCCGAGGCGAGTGCCGCTTCGAAAGGTCCTCATGAACAGAACCATGATCACGCGCGGCATCGTCGCGCTCGTGCTCTTCGCCGGAATCGCCGGCACGGTGCCCTTCGCCTCGACGCTGGCGGAGACGTCCACGCCGGCGGTGTCAGCCGAGGCAACGCCGGACGCCTACGGCGGCGCGGTCGTCAAGGAGGTGCTGGAAGATGACAGCAATTCATCGGCAACATCGGGCGAGATCCTCTCCCTGACGCGCTACACGATCCCGGCGGGGGCGAAGCTGCCGGTCCACACCCATCCCGGCGTGCAGCTCGCCTCGGTGGTGTCCGGCGAGCTCACCTACCATGTGCTGGAGGGCGAGCTCTTCGTCACCCGGGCGGATGGCACCGAGGAGACACATCATGCCGGCGACACGGTTGTCTTCAAGGTGGGCGATTCGTGGGAAGAGCCGAAGGGCATGGTGCACTACGCTGAGAACCTGACCGATCAGCCTGTGGTGCTGATTTCGTCTGCCCTGCTCGATGCGAATCAGCCGGCGACGATCCTGGTGGACCTTGGCACTCCGGTGGCCTCGCCCGCGGCGTAGCGCGCCGGCGCATACAGGCGCCATCCGGTCATGCAAGCGAGACCTCCGGGCGATCAGCCTGGAGGTCTCTTGTTTGCGAATACGTTTGTTGAGAAAGCGCACGGGATGTCATGTCGAGCCGTTGGGTGCAGGGAGTGCTGCCATGATGGATGGAGGACGCCAGGATGCGCGGGAGGGACGCGTGACGAGGCCGCTCATCGTTGCCCACCGCATGATGACCGGGGATGGCATCGAGAACGCTCGCTCCTCGCTTGGGCGCCTGGTGGCCGCCGGGGCGGACATGGCCGAGATCGATATCCGGCTCAGCCTCGACCGGAAGCCGGTTGTGCTGCACGACGCGATGCTCGGTCGCACGACTCGCGGCCGGGGATGGATCGGTCTCTGGCCAGCGGCGGCCATCCGGCGATTGCCGTTGCGCTCCGTTCCCCAGGAGCGGGTCTCCCTGCTCTCCGACATCCTCGGCGCTCTCCCGGCGGGGCAGCAGATCGCGCTGCATCTCAAGGATCGCCGCGCCCTGCGCCCGGTGTTGCGCCAGGTCGACCGCTTGCAGCTTGTCGCTCAAACATGGCTGTGGCTTGATCGCGTCGCAGATGTGCAAATCGCCAGGGCCGCCCTGCCGGAGATTCGCTGCACGCTGCTGCGGCCCGCTGCCTGGCGGGAGCCGCAACGATCATCCTATTTTGCCGATGCCCAGCGCTGCGGCGCGCGCGGTGTGAGCGTGCAGCCGGGGGCGATCGACGCCGGTGTCGTCGCGCAAGGAGCCCGGCATGGGCTCACGCTCTTCACCCGCATCGACGCCACTGACCGCCTCGACCATCTGCTGCGTGCAGGTGTCGGCGGCATCATCACGGACGATCCTGCCGGCGTGCGGGCGGCGGTCGACCGGCTGCTGCATTCGACCGGTGAGACCGCAATCCCGGAATGGTGAGCGCCTCGCGAGTACTGACATCCTGAATCATCGCTGCTACGATTGTCGATAGATACGTAGATCAAAGATGAGGACGCCAGGGGCTGTGTCTGCTCGGTGGCTGTAAATGTCGTTGTGGTGTGCGCGGTAAGGGGAACGTCATGGCCGGAAAGAAGGCAAAGAATGAGATCGAGTCGATCCGGACCGAGCTCAACGAGTTGACGGAGGCGATCTACGCGCTGCGCGAGCAGGTCGTGACGGAGGCAGCGGCCACGGCGGCCACCGCCTCGCGCGACCGGCAGACCAGCGCTGCGGCGTCGCCCTTCGGTGCGCGGGCGGCGGTGGACGGCGAGGCGGGGAGTGGCGAGGCAAGCAGTGCCGGATACGTGCGGCTGGCCGCCGCTTCTGGTGAGGATGAGCCGCTTGCGTTTCACTGGTCCACGGATCGCGTGCCGGTCAGCAGCATCTTCGAGCAGGAGACGGATGGGCTCGCGCGGTTGCTGGCGGCAATCGGCCACCGGCAGCGGCTGGCGATCCTGAAGGCGATCCTCGCCCGCCCGTCGTCTGCTGCCGATCTCGTTGCCTCGTTGAAGCTGGGAACGACCGGGGCGGCCTATCATCACCTTAACGTGCTGCAGTCGGTCGATCTGGTGACGCAGGAGGACCGGGGCATTTTCTCGATTCAGCCACACAGGGTCGGGACGCTGATCTCGATCCTGGCGAGCCCGTTTGCAACGACCACGATCGGCGCGATGCCGGGCAGCGAGGAAACGGCATCCGGCGCGGACGAGGAACCGGCGTCCAAGCGCAAGGGGAAGAAGAAATCCGCCGCCTGACGTCCCGCAGGTGACGTCCCGCCTTCTCGTGTCAGTCCGAGCGAGGTCGCAGACCGAGCGGGGGAAGTTGTCTGTATGCGAGCCGCTCCACCGTGCGGAGCGGCTGCCACCGAGGGGCTGCATACGCAGCACGCTGCGCACCCAACCCCGGGCCCCATACGGCCACGGTGGGAGGGGAGGCGCTGTTCCTCCCCGCAACTTCCTCCTCGCGACCTGCGGTCTTGCTCCAAATGACATGGGGCAGTGGGCCAGTATCCGGCTTCGCCGGATGGGTCAGACGAGCTGACCCGCTACGGGATCGGTGCCCGTTACACCCCACGAACAGATCGAGCGCGCCGCTAGCGCTCGCGCAGGCGGGGATCGAAGATCTCCGAGATCGAGCGCGACATGCTGAGCATCGCGAGCTGGAAGAGCACGATCGCGATCATCGGCGAGAGGATGTACCAGAGGCTGTCCTGGAAGAAGATCGCACCCTGCGTCCACGCCAGGTTCAGCATCACGCCCCAGTTCACTCCCGAGAGCGGCACGATGCCGAGGAAGATCAGGCCGACCGAGGCGTACATCGCGGCGGTCACGTTCAGCACGAAATGGGTGGCGATGTAGCCGGCCATACCCGGCGCGATCTCGCGGAAGATGATGTAGCTGGTCGGCATGTCGAGCATCTTCGCGGCCTCGACATACTCGCGCTCCTTCAGCGAGAGCACCTGCGAGCGAATCGCCCGCATCAGTCCCGGCCAGCCGAAGAAGCCGATGAGCAGGGCCACGCCCCAGATGCCATTCAGATGGACGAAGCCGGCCAGCACCGCCAGCAGCGCGAACTGGGGGATCGTCAGGAAGACGTCCGAGAGCCACGTCAGCACCGTATCGACGGCTCCGCCGAGATAGGCCGCCAGCGCGCCCAGAGCCACCCCGATCACGGTCGTGATCGCGGCGGCGACGTAACCGACGGAGAGAATCGCGGCCCCGCCATTGAGGATCTGGGAGAAGACATCCCGCCCCTGCGAGTCGGTGCCCAGCCAATGCGCGCTCGATGGCGTCTTGTAGATGGACATTGGGTCGGCTGTCGGGTCGAATGGCCAGAAGATCGGGGCGATATAGGAGATCAGCGTCATCGCGACGACGATCAGGAAGCCCGCGAAACCGATCTTGTTGCGGCGCATGATCCGGAGGGTCGAGCCCAGCCAGCCAAGCCAACCGAAGGCGCGCGGCAGCTCTCGCCGCTTCGGGGTGGTCGCCTGTTGTGCGACGGCCATGAGTGTTACCTCCTGCGGAGCCGGGGATCGAGCCGGGAATAGAGCAGATCGGCGACGAGGTTGACGACTACCACCGAAGTCGTGATGGTGAGCAGGATCCCCTGGATCAGCGGGTAATCGCGCTGCCCGATAGCGGTGGCCAGCATCGAGCCGATGCCCTGATAGGAGAAGATCTGCTCGATCAGGAGCGAGCCGCCAACTGCGAACCCAACCGCGATCATCAGTTGTGTGAAGAGCGGCAGGATCGCGTTGCGCCCGACATAGCCGATCGCGACCCGGGTCTGGCTGAGACCTCGCGCCAGGCCGGCGTTGACATAGTCCTCATTGAGGGTGGTTTCCGTGCTGGCACGCATCGCCAGCATCCAGCTCCCGATCGAGGTCAGGACGTAGACGAAGATCGGCAGGCTGGCGTGGTAGAGCGCATCGCCGAGGAATGACAGGCTGAACGAGGCGTGAACACCGGGTGAGAGCGTTCCCCGCATTGCCGCGATGTCGATCACCTCCCATCGCACACCGAGGTAGACCAGCAGCAGGATCGCCACCAGGTAGTTCGGGATGGCCTGGATTGCGGCCAGGACATTGGTCAGAACGTGATCGACCCACGTCTCGCGCCGGTACGCCGCGAGGATTCCAAGCAGCACGCCGAGCACGAAGCTGATCAGGAGGCCGATGCCGACGCTGAAGAGCGTCCATGGCAGGTACTGGATGATGATCGAGCTGACCGACGAGCCCTGGCGGATGATCGAGTTGCCCATATCCCCGCGTGCCATGTCCCCGAGATAGGTGAGATATTGCTTCCAGAGCGGGGCGTCGAGATCGATGGCGAAGAGCGACGCCGCCTGCTGGCGCGCCAGCTCGGCGGGAATGCCTTGGGTGATCTGCTGGTTGACATAGACCTCGATCGGGTTGCCGGGCATCAGATGCACCAGCCAGAAGGTGCAGGTCGCCACGAAGAAGATGGTGAAGAAGGCGCGCAAGAGCCTCCGGACGAGAAAATGACCGGTCGCGCGGCGTAGCATCAGGGGCACGACGCCGAACTGCGGTATGGCGATGGTGCGTTTGCCAGCGATGGCCAATGCATGCTCCTTCCGTTTGTCCCGGACCAACCTGGAGATGAAGGCCGATGTGATCGCGGGATGCGGGCCAGTGTTCTGCTCACATCCCGCCCGACGAGTGCCCATCCTTCATTTCGAGCAAGCCCACCCCTGTCATCTCGAAATGACGGTGTAAGTGAGGATCGCAACGATCGGGGCGATGCGCCGCTGGGATGACGAAGACGCTTAACTCTAATCCCGAATCGCGGCGCTCCGGCCGTCCCTCGTGACCGCATCGCGGATCTTCTGGACCGCTGTCACGATGTCGTTCATGTCCTGCTCGTCTCCAAGGAGCGCCGTCTGCGGAATCCAGACCACCTCATCGCAGACCGCCTGACAATGGGGCAGGTCGAGCCGGTCGAATCGGGTCGGGCCGTAATTCGGGTCGTAGCCCGTGGCGCGCACGTCGAACTGCTGCTCGGTGAAGAGCGGCTGCTGGTTGAGCGGAACCGGATACCCGGGGCCGGCGGGGATCCCCTCCGCCTGCAGCGCATCCGTAAACTCCCGCCGCGTCAGGCCGTCGAAGGCGTCGGCGCTGTACCGGAAGCTGTAGAGGTGATGCGCGTGGACATCCGTACGGGCGTCGCGTTTCTGGGGGCGGATGCCGTCGATCTCGGCGAGACCGGCGTTCAGGTACTGCCCGTTCGCATTGCGCCGGGCGAGCTGGGCCGGGTACCGGTCGAGCTGGGCGACAAGGACCGCCGCCTGGAACTCCGTGAGCCGGAAATTTCCGCCCAGGATGCGATGCTCGTACCAGACGCCGCCCTTGACTCGCCCGCAGTTGCGCAGCGAGACGACGCGTTCGGCGAGCTCTTCGCTCTGCGTCGTGACAACGCCGCCCTCACCGCTGTTCAGGTTCTTTGACGCCTGCATCGAGAAGCTGCCGAGATCGCCGATGCCACCGACCGGCTTGCCGGCCCAGATCGAGCCGTGGGCGTGGGCGGCATCCTCGATGATCGCCAGTCCGTGCTTGCGCGCGATGGCGGTCAGGCGATCCATATCCGCCGGCTGGCCCCCGAGATGGACAGGAATGATCGCCTTCGTGCGCTCCGTGATCGCGGATTCGACAGCGTCCGGATCGATGCAGAACGTCTCCGGGTCGACATCCGCGAAGATCGGCAGGGCGTTGACCTCGAGCACGGCGGTCGCCGTCGCGAGGAAGGTGTACGGCGGAACGATCACCTCATCACCGGCGCCGATGCCCAGCGCGCGCAGGGAGAGCACGAGACTTATCGTGCCGTTGGTCACGGCCACCGCGCGCGACGTGTCGTGCAGGCTGGCGAACCCATCTTCGAAGGCGCGGACGAAGGGGCCACCCTCCGGCGACGACCAGACACCGCTGTCCAACGCCTTCAGCAGATTCTGGCGTTCGGCATCGCCCGAGAGGGGCCAGTCGGAAAAGGGCTTGGTGCGGACCGGGGTGCCGCCACGTTGTGCGAGCGTGCTCATGAAGTTCCTTTATGCGTGAATGTGTGCAACTGATGTGTCGGTAATCGGACCAAACGTTTTCATGCGGGCAGCGCCGTGATCGCGTCGCTCTCGCGGGTCTCGTACCCGCACCGCTTGTGGGGCCGAGGCGCTGTTCGGGAGGACTTGGGGGCGACACACGGGTCGACCCGTACGCGCGATGGCGTTCATTCGTACGGGCGGACCCATGTGTCCGCCCTCAGGCTTCCATCAACACGGCCGTGCAGCGCGGACGTGGATGCGATGAACCTACGCCGGGCGCGAGGCGACCAGCCGGTCCAGCGCCTCAATGAGTACGGGCTCCACCGACGGATCGAACGGCGCGGGCAGGAAGAAGTACGGGATGGAGCCGCCCGCCTCATACCCGCCTTCGGCGATCTGCCGCGCTGTCGGCACGTAGCCGGTCATGCCGTTCACATAGCCCATCGGCATGATCGCGCCGCCAGAGAGCTTCCGGATGTGCAGTCCGTACTCGACGACGATCTCGCCATCCATCGCCAGCAGCGAGCAGCCATCGGCGATGTCGAGCCGTTGCAGGTGAAGCGGGATCGATGGCGCGCGCCATTCCGGGTGCGCCAGCAGGGCGCGATACCACTCGCCCTCCACACCGGGCCGGTCTCTCCCCGCCTCCAGTTCCTCCGTTGATGGCTGCGGCGCGAAGAGCAGATCGACCGTCATGTGCTCCGCATGAAGCCGCACCGGATCGAGCTCCGTGCCTGGCGTTGCGAGCAACGCCTCTACTGCCCTCGCCAGCCGGGCGCCCTCGCGCTCGACGTCGGTGTTGGTTCCACGAACGGTCCGGCGCTCGCCGGATACATCGGGATTGATATCGCCGCAGCACCCCTGGAGATAGAGCGCGGTCGCCCCAAGCTCTGCCTCCAGCGCCGACATCGCCACACCACAGAACTCACCGGAGAGCAGGTACTCCTGCGTGATCACGGGATGGCAGGTGTAGTGCACGAAGAGCGTCTTGATCTGACCGTCGGCGCGGTTGAAGCGCACGACGGTCAACGCCGGATCCTCCGCGCCGTCTGGATTGAGATCGAGGCGACGGTTGAAGCCCAGATCGTGCGTCCCGGTCGCCTTGGACACGGTGACGGGCTCCAGATCGGCGGCGGCCCGCCGCGTCGCCTCAAGTGTCCGCTCGCGCAGCAGGTCGAGGAAGCGCGCATCGGCGATGCCGACCGTTGCCGATGCGCGCGTGGCGGTCTGCGGTCCGGAGTGCGTATGCGTCGCCGAGAGCAGCACGCGCTCGACGGGCGCGCCGGCGAGGTCCGCGATCTCCTGGCGCAGGGTGGGGACCTGCTGCGATCCCCACCAGAGCAGATCGGCGGCGGCCACGACCGCCCGCGCAGTCGCGCCCGCACCGTCCTCGCTCTCCAGCACGGCCACACGGACGTGGAGCGGCTGGGCCATGCCCTCCGAGGGCTTCGTCCGGGCGGCGAAGCCCGCCAGGGTCAGCGACCAGTCGGGCGTGATATTGGCCACCGCCGAGCCGATGCGCAGGCGAGTCACGAGCTACTTCACTCCCTTGAGCGTGCCATCGAGAATCCACTGAATCGTGAAGTTGTCGCTGTAGACGCTGTTCTTGAAGAGCGGGTCGTCATCGCCGGGGAAGCCGGTGACGCGGACATCCATCAGGATCGGATCGTTCGCGAGCCGTTCCCAGAGCGGAATGATCGGCAGCAGCTCGTTGAAGGCCAGCGCAAGCTTGTCGACGATCTGCTTCTGCGCCTCGATATCCATGCCGACCGCCGACTGCTCGATCAGCGCCTTGAAGTCGACCTCGCCCACCGATTCGGTCTGCTGCGTCATCGGGAAGTGGAAGCCGCCCTGCTCGTTGCCGACATTCTCGTTGATGAGATCGACGCGCCAGGAGAAGCTCGGGTGCGGCTGCCCCTGCCCCCACGGGCCGATGGCGAGCTGGTAGTTGCCGTTCGGGCGATCCTTGCCGACCTGGGTCTGCGAGATGAGGCGAACGGTGGTCTTGATGCCGAAGGCCGTCAGCTGGTCCGCGAGGTTGGTGGCCGCTGCGGCCCAGTCCGCGTTCTCCGCGGGCGCCATCAGCTCGTACTCCATGCGCTCGCCGTCCGGCGAGACCCAGACATCGCCGTCCTTCGTGTAGCCGAGCTCCTGGAAGGTCGCGGTGGCGTCATCGACATTCTGCTCGTAGTTGATGAGCTTGGTCAGGGTATCGGGGGAGACCCACTGCTCGATCAGCGAATCGGGCACGCCGGTCATGTACTTGGACGGCACGCCGGAATCGCCGAGCGAGACCTTGCCGTTTGTGCCGCGATCGAGCGCCCGGGTCAGCGCCTGCCGCGCCCTGGGATCGGTGAGCGACTTCACCTTGGCGTAGTTGATGTAGAGCGCCGGGCCGAAGTATGTCGGCGGACGGACGATGCGCAGGCCGGCCTGGATCATCGCCTGCTCGGTCGCGGGCGGGAAGCCGCTGGTCGAGTAGTCGCAGTTCTTGGAGAGGATCAGCGCCGGGATGCTGGCCGCATCGGTCTGGTTGAAGAGAATCAGCCGGTCGAAGTTGGCGACCTTGGCCCAGGCCGAGGATTCGACCTTGTTCATCGTGAGCTGCGAGCTGGTGATCGAGGCCGGGTCGAAGTTGTACGGACCGGTCGTCACCATGTGATCCGGCTTGAAGGCGTTGAACTTCTCGATCACCGCCGCCAGTGCCGCCTTGCCGCCGTCGACCGGCGTCGCGCCCTCGCCCGCATTATCCGCCGAGTCGAGATCGGGATACTGGGCGTAGACATCGTCGATCTGCCTGGCCCAGTCGCCATAGACGGAATGGGCCCGGATCGCCTGGCGCAGGACGAAGTACGGTACGACGGTCGATGGGTTCTTCAGGTCGAACTCGACGTGCGTCGCATCGATTGCCTTGACGCCCGCGACGTAATCCCAGACCGGGGCGTGCTGGGCGCGAAGGATCGAGAAGGTCGTGAGCACGTCGTCGGCCGAGAACGTCGTGCCGTCGCTCCACGTCACGTCGCTGCGAAGCTCGACGGTAAAGGTCTTCTCGTCGGGCGCCTCCCATTTCGTGGCCAGGAGCGGCGTGAACGTCGAGCCATCCCAGGTGTACTGAGCCAAAGCCAGCTCGGCGACACCCTGGTAGATCCCCATCGTGATCGCATCGGCGACGAATGAGTTGAAGTGACCGACGGGTGGCTGCGTGAACGGCCACCAACCGTGATACTCGCCGCCGGTCGGCTCTGCACCCTCTTGGGCGAGGATATCCGGGCCGATCCGCCACCACGGCGCGATGGCCGCACCAATGCCGAGCGCGGTCCCCGCCTGGATCGCTCGCCGCCGCGAGACTTTCGCACCCACTGCCGGCCGTTGCCGGTCCTGATCGGTGTGCATCGTGTACCTCCTGTGTACCGGTAACGTGTGTTGCCTCGAACGAGAGTCCGGGCTCATCCTTCCGAAGCGCCTGATCCATTGAGGAGACCAAGCGCGCACCCACCTTTGTCAACTAACTGCAGGAAGGTTATGGGCGCCTGCGTGACCTGTCAATAGGTTCGGTAATATTCTTAATCAAGTTGCCGTCTCATCAGTCAGTGGGGGGCGCTTCAGTGCGGCGTTGCCGAGCGGCATTGCCGCTGACCAGATGCGTGGTCGGCGCGGGATGTATAGTGATTCCGGACCAACACGAGCAGAAGAGCCGCGGTGCGCAGGGGAGACAGGGCGGGATGCGGGAACGGGCGTACAGCAACAGCCGGGCGGCGATCATCAGTCTCCTGCTCGACCAGGGAGAGCTCTCGCGGGTGGATATCGCGCGGGCGACCGGATTGAGCCGGGCGGCGATCTCCCTGAGCGTTGGCGAGCTGGTCGAGGAAGGGCTCGTACAGGAGGTAGGCACCAGCCGCTCGACCGGTGGCCGGCGACCCGTGCTGCTCCGGCTCGGTGGCGAGGCGAAGCTGGCGGCGGGTGTTGCCTTTGAGGAGGGCGAATGCATCCTGACGCTGGTCAACCTCGATGGGCAGGAGGTGAACCGGCTTCATTTGCCCGATGTAACGGCGTGGGAGCCCGCGCAGGTCGTGGAGACGATCGCGAACGCGCTCCCCACATTGCTCGATGGCCGGCCACTGAGGAGCCTGCTGGGCTGCGGCCTCGCGCTCAGCGGTCAGGTGAACTCGCTGACGGATACCTTCTCCAGCGTGACCTGGCGGTTCCACGACACTCCGCTGCGCCGCATGATCGAGGAGCGGGTGGGGGTGCCGGCGACGGTCCTCGACAACGCACACGCTGCCGGGCTCGGCGAGCTCTGGCTGCGGGGCCGGGAGACGCGGGAGCATCTCGTTTACTTCTACATGGGCATGGGCACGGGTGGCGCGATCGTGACCGGCCGTGATCTCTATGTCGGGCGCAATCACGCCGCCGGGGAGATCGGGGCGACGATCATCGATCCCAATGGGCCGGACTTCGGCTGCCACCGGGGTTGTCTTGAGGGTTTCATCGCCTACACAAACCTGCGCGCGATCATCGCCCAGCAGCGCGCGGTCGGCATCGCGACCGACCTGCCGGCCGTCCTTGACGCTGCCGAGTTCGTCGACATCCTGGATCGTGCCGCGGGTGCGGGTGATCCCGTTGCCCTCGGCACGCTGCGCTATGCCGCGCGCTACGTGGGGATCGAGGCGGCGAACATGATCAACCTGCTCAATCCGGACGAGATCATTCTTGGCGGCGCGTTCGGGCGGTGGGGCGAGCGGTTCGCGTCGATGGTCAGCGACGAGGCGGCGGCGACCGCCCTGCCGGCCTCGTTCGCAGCTGTCCGCATCCTTCCCGGCAATGCGATCACCACGACGATTCCGCTGGGCGCGGCGGCCACCATCATCCACCAGGCGCCGACGCTGCTCGCCCCGACCGCCCGCGACCGTGCCCAGCTCGGCCCCGCCGCAAAATAGGGTCAGGGATGGTCGGTGCGCGAATAGGTACGCATCGGCCACGGCCGTCTCTGTGCGGCCGGAAATCGGTACACTGCGTGGTGGATGTGCATGTGGATCGTCGATTGCGATGGGTCCATTCGAAACGAGACGATATCCAGGGAGCATCATGACCACGACCAGCACCGCGCTCGGAGACGATAAACAAGCGCTGAGCGATTACCTCAAGCAGCACATCCGGGACATTCCGGATTTCCCGACGCCGGGAATCATGTTCCGCGACATCTCCACACTCCTGGCGGATCCCGAGGTCTTCCGGATCACGATCGACGCGATGGCCGCGCCGTTCTCACATATCGACAAGGTCGTGATCATCGAGAGCCGGGGGTTCATCCTCGGCACGCCGATCGCCTATGCGATCGGAGCAGGGGTCGTGCCGGTCCGCAAGCCCGGTCGACTGCCGTTCGCGAGCCTGGCCGAGGAATACGTGCTGGAATACGGTACGAATACGCTCGAGATCCATGAGGACGCGATCACGCCGGGCGAGCGCATCCTGATCGTCGATGACCTGCTCGCCACCGGTGGCACTGTCGAGGCGACGATCAAGCTCGTCAAGCGTCTGGGCGGGGAGATCGTGGGGATCTCCGTGCTTGCAGAGTTGACCGCGCTCAACGGCCGCGCCAAGACGGGCGACTACCCCCTCCACAGCCTGGTGACCTACTAGCGTTGCGTCAGCCGTGATGGACGGGGCGGTGTCTCTGCCAACGCCCACTGTCCCCGTCATTTCAGCAGCGCATCGGAGCGAAGTCGGGGAATCTCAATCTCAGTCGATGGCCTGCACCGCATCGGCCATTGCGCATCGCGCCCCGTGCTGGGGCAGCGTGCTCCCGCAGCGGCGCCAAGAGAGGTTTCTCGACTGCGCTCGAAATGACGAAAATACGTATGTGTTCGGGTACAGACCGCTCCCCAGTATCAAAGATGAATATCGCTCAGTTCCTGCCTGGCATCGCTCGTGAGCAGAAGCCGACGCCGACGGGCAGACATCGGGACTCGGAGATTCGCGGCGGCTTACGCGTGCGTCAACGTCGCGATCCAGGTCGTCCCATGCATCCGCGGTCATTTCCATGACGTCGCCCCGGCGGACCTGCTCTTCGGCTTCCGCCATTCTGGTTCGCAGCCAGACCTCTTGCTGTTCTTCCTCATCAAGCAAACGTAGCGCCTGCCGCACGACCTCGCTGGCATTGTTGTACCGGCCAGACTCGACCTTTTTGCGGATGAGCGATTCAAGTTGGGGAGTGAGAGAAACGTTCATGCGGTGCCCTTTCCAGATGGCTCAGTAAAGCAGGGATTGTTATGAAGGTTGTCTGATCGCCCCCGATGTCTTCCTCGGAAGCGACAGCGCCGGCAAGTCCTACAGTGTTCGGGAGGGGCCGGGACCGGCTAGACTACCCAGATTGCAGACCATATCCGTTATCAGTCTGGAGTAGTGCCGGGTGCAGCCAACCGAGATTCACGCCGATATCGTCGTTATTGGAGCGGGGCCGGCCGGCATCGCCGCCGCGCTGACCGCCGCGAAGACCGGTGCCCGCACGGTGGTGCTCGATGAGGCCGAGGGGGCCGGCGGTCATCTCCGCTGGGAGGTCGCCGATTTCGACGAGCTGCCGCTGGAACCGGCCAGGCTCGAGTTCTCGGAAATGGCGACGGCCGCCGTCGAGGAGCTTGCGGCCAGCGGCATTCCCTTCTGTCCGAACACCGCTGCCTGGGGCATCTTCCCCGGGCCGATGGTCGCCGCCTGGGACACCGTGAACTCCGTCGCCCTCACCTTCAGCGCGACCTCCATCGTGATCGCCACCGGGACCGCGGATCGGGTCTGGCCGGTGCGTGGTTGGGAATTGCCCGGCTTTTACACCGAGCGCCAGTTGCTCGCGGAGCTGCACGCCGGGTTGCCGCCGGTTGGCCGGCGGTACGGCATCATCGGTGGCGGCAGCGCGGCCGAGCAGGTCCGCGCCGCGATCGCGCTGACCGGAGGCCAGATCGCCTTCGAAACGGTCGCCATCTCCAAGGTGCAGATCAGGGGCAACGGGAAGGTCGAGCTGATCTACGACGACGATCACGCGGCAAGGGTCGATGCCGTCGTGCAGGCGTTCGGGCAGCGAATCGAGCCCTCCCTGGCGGTTCAGGCCGGGGTGGCGTCCACGCTTCACGTCGGAGAGGCCGTGCCGACGCCGTATCTCACCGCTGATGGCGCCACGACCGTGCCCGGCATCTACGTTGCGGGCGAGGCGGCGGGAGTACGTGAGGCGCGCTGGGCCTACAGTCACGGCGAGCGCGTCGGGGAGGCCGCCGCCCGCCAGGCGCCGCCCCACCCCATGCCGGGGGAGATCGCGCTCGATCCCAACTTCCTTCGGCAGTCGTATTTCCCGCCGCCGACCGATCCCGCGATCGTTGTCGACCGGGCGCAGAAGGTGACGCTGGGGGAAATCCAGGCCGCGATCGATGCGGGGGCCCGGGATATCAACGATATCCGGCGCCAGACGCGCGCCGGCATGGGCGCGGTCGACAACGGTGCGCTGCCAGTGATCGCATCCCTGCTCTTGGAGCGTGATCCCGGGATCGCGGACGAGCGCCTCATCGCGCGGCCAAGACCGCCCCTGCGCGAGGTGCCCTTCGCCGCCTACCTGGCCAGTCCGGGTGACGAGGTGGCGCGATGACGATGAATGCGTCGCCCTCGACCGCCGAGATCGTGATCGTTGGTGGTGGCGTGATCGGCACATCCATCGCCTGGCATCTTGCCCGCCGTGGGGCCCGCGTGACGCTGCTGGAGCAGCGTGGGCTTGCCGCGGCCGCCTCTGGCGCGAGCGCGGGTGGCGTTCGCCAGCAGGGCCGCGACCTGCGCGAGATGCCGCTCGCGATCCGGAGTATCGCCCGCTGGGAGCATCTCTCGAAGGAGCTCGAGGCGGACATCCACTACTTCCGGGAAGGGCACATCCAGGTCACTGAGTGTGAGGATGACCTGCCCCGGATGCGGGAGTCGGTCGCGCGCCAGCGTGCGGCCGGGCTCGACATCCGGCTGGTGGAGGGCGACGAGTTGCGCGATCTGGTGCCCGGCATCACGCCCAATGCGCTGGCGGGAACCTACACCGCGAACGACGGGCATGCGAACCCCATCCTGACCACGCATGCGTTTGCCGCCGCCGCCCAGCGCGCGGGAGCCACGATCCGGTTGCAGACGCGCGTGACCGGTATCGAGCGGCGCGATGGGACGATCACCGGCGTGGCGACGACGAACGGGCGCGTGGGCTGCGACTGGCTGGTGCTGGCCGCCGGTGCCTGGAGCACGGATCTGGCGCGCGCGTTCGACATCGACTTGCCGGTCACGCCGATCGGCCTGCAGATGATGGCGACGACTCCGATGCCGCCGCAACTGCGGCAAGTGGTCGGGGCGCTAAACCGCAAGCTGAGCCTCAAGCAGATCCCGAGCGGGAACTACGTGATCGGTGGCGGCTGGCCCGGCGACCCGGATCTGGGCAAGAGCCTCGCGACACCGCGCTACACAAGTATCCTCGGCAGCATGACCGACTCATCCGCGATCTATCCGGAATTACGGAAGGCCAGACTCGAGCGCGTCTGGGTCGGGATCGAGGCGGAGACGAGCGATCTGGTACCAATTCTCGGGCCGCTTCCCGGCATCGACAACCTCACCGTTGCCACGGGCTTCACCGGTCATGGCTTCGCGCTGAGCCCGATTGTCGGGCAGCTCATGAGCGAACTGATCCTTGATGGAGAGCCATCAATCCCGCTCGCCGAGCTCTCGTTCGCGCGCTTTGCCGGGGAAACCAGCACCGCCCCGACCGCCCCGCGCATCCACGCGGGATAGGGAGGGACTCGTGGATGCGTAGGTGAGGCGGCTATCTGCTACGGCTGGTCCTGGAGCCAGCCGGCGAAGTCGCCGATGGTCGCGCCGCCGCTGAGCCATTCCAGATCCGCCAGCAGCGCGGTGAACCGGTCCTCGCCCAGCTCCGCGATCCAGCGCGCCTTCTGCCGCTCGAAGGCGAGCGCGCTCAGGCTGAGCATCTCCTCCCCGCGGGCGCTGCGGCGGAGGCGGGTGGCGCGGGCGTCGGCGGGATCACTCTCCCGCTGCACGTAGCCGAGGGTTTCGAGGCGTTTCGCCGTCTTGGCGGCGGCTTGCTTCGTCACGCCGAGGCGACGCCCGAGCTCCGTGATGGTGACGCCCCTGGGTCCGATAGCCTGCAGGGCGAAGCCGTGCGCCGGTCTCGCCTCGGGGTGGCCGTGGCGGGCGAGCTCGGCGTGCACCTCGTCGATGATCCTGCGGAACGTCCCCAGCAGGAGAAACGCGAACTCGAAGCCGTATCGATCCGTCATGCTTGCTCCTTGGGAGAATCCATGTATCTGCTCGCCCGCAATATAGACAACTCGGTTGACTATGACTGTGTCGCTCGCTACAGTATAGACACCCCGGTTGACGATGTGTCGGCGGGAAAGCTTGAACAGGAGTAGTTGCATGGAATCTACGATTGTCCGTTCCACTGAAACGCGCCGTTCGGAGACCTCGGGTGGCGTGATGACGACCTTGGTATCACCGACCCTGAGTGGACCTACCGCGACCAGTCTCTGGCGCGTGGAAC
This sequence comes from Thermomicrobiales bacterium, assembly GCA_049646645.1. Classification (GTDB taxonomy): domain Bacteria; phylum Chloroflexota; class Chloroflexia; order Thermomicrobiales; family UBA6265; genus JASGDN01. The sequence continues at coordinate 23,681 of JBARWF010000090.1, read as the reverse complement.
TCAAGGCTGGGCAGTCGGGACCGGTGCATTACATCGATTCGCCGCAGATCTGGACCGTCCTCTCGGGCCGCGCTTCGATTCGCGTGCAGGGTACGGCGCACGAGCTGGCGACCGGGGATACGATCGCGATCGACGGCGCCAGTGAGCGCCAGGTCGTGGCTACAGATGACACGATCTTTCTCGTTTGCGGCCAGAGCGACGCCAAGGCATCGCTCGCGGCCGATACCCCGGGCGTGACCCCGCCCTGGATCGCGTAGCCCTGCGTTTCGGGTGGTTCGCTCGCGCCAGTGGCATCCTGGGCGTCACGAGCGGACCACCCTTCGAAGCGTGGTCTCGTTCGTGACGGGACGGGTCCGGAACCGACCTGGGGAAATAATTCTTCCCTCCCCTCATCGCCCTATAATGGCGAAAATCGGCATTGTCTCCGGGTCATGATGTGTCGTGTAAGGGCACCGGTAGCGCGGTGTCCCCATCGACGGAGGCCATGATGCAGGACCCGTCCACCCTTCCTTCACGTGCTGATCGTGCCGGTGCGTCTGATGCCATTCGCATGCAGATTCTGGCAACCGAACACTGGAGTCTGCTCGCTACCCGAAGCATGACCTGGAACGAGATGTTCAGCCGGGCCGGGATGTTCATCACCACGCTGTCGGCTGCCGTCGTCGCGCTCGCGCTCGTGGCGCAGGCAACGGACTTCGGAGATAACTTCCGCGTCTTTGCCCTGTTCATCCTGCCGATCGTGCTGCTTTTGGGAATCGGCACATTTATCAGGCTCGGCGATGCGCGCGAGGAGGATGTCATGCTCGTCGCCGGCATGAACCGGCTGCGGCATGCGTATCTTGAGATGGCGCCGGAACTCGAGCCCTACTTTGTCACCAGTCACCACGACGACATGGCCGGCATCATGCAGACCTACGGTGACCGGCCGAATATCCGGATTAGCCGGATCCTGGCCAGCACCCCGGCATTGGTCGGCATCATCGACGGGGTGCTCGCCGGGTTTCTGGCTGCACTGGTTGCCGTCGCGCTCGGCGCATCCCTGATGATGTACGTCACCACCGGCATCGGCGCCACCCTGTGTTCGATCGCGGTGATCGCGACGGTCCCCTTCCGCGATATCGCGCGCGTTCGCCGGGAGTACCGCGCCCGGTTTCCCGGCTGAGCACCGTTGGCACGGCCGCACGGTGTCCAGCCGGGTCTGGTTCTCAGTCCGGTCGTGCGCCGTTGGCACTGAGCCCATCGGTATGACCGCGGGATGTGACGAGCGGGAACTCGGCGATACGAAGATTCGTAGCGCCGTAGGGGATCAGGTGCAATTCCTCCAGCGGCTGATCCTGACCATCCTGACCTTCCGGAACGGGTGGTGGCGCGGCGGCATTGTGGGCGAGTTCCCAGCCAGGCAGGCGCCGGCCCTGGACAGTGACCTCGAACGGCGCCCCGTCCGGTGAGAACGGGACGTCGCCGATCTCACGGCTCTCCCGAGCGAGAGGCGCGACGTGACCACCTGCTTCGGCAATCGCCACCAGCGCGTAGTTCCAGGGGGAGGCGGGGTAGACCTCCCAATCAGCGTGCGGTTCCTCCCCGCCGATCTGCTTCCACTGCTCTTCGATCGGCAATGCCAGCAGTAGCGCGCCCCGGTAGAGCGAGACACTGTGCTCGGCGCGGCGCTCGACCCGCACGTCCAGCGGGAGGTGCAGGACGATGTCCGTCTCCCCGGTATCCCACTCGCGCTCCACGGGGTGGAACGTGCCTGGCATCGCCGCAACCGGCGTCTCGCCGCCGACCTGGACGGTCGCTCCGGCCGCCCAGCCCGGGATGCGCAGGTGAAGTGCGGTCCGAATCGGTCGCTCGGTCCGGAACCGGATGCGGATCTCGCCGGTGAAGGGGTAGCCGGTCTCCACGTCGATCCGCACGGGCTGGCCGTCGATCTCCGTCTCGACGATGCACGGTCCCCAGGCAACGGCTGCCAGCCCACCACCGGGTGCGCGCATCCAGAGACTGGCGGCGAACTTTGGCCACCCTTGCCCATGATTGGGCGTGCAGCAGCCGAAATGCGGCTCCAACCCGTAGATATTGGCGTCGGGGCCGTTACTGGTGTAGACGCGATCCGGGGCGACGCGGCAGACGACCTGGTTGACCTGCTGATCGTATTGCCGCGCCCACATATCCGGCGTCAGCGTTGCCGGCAGCGCGTTGTAGGCGAGCATCTCCAGCCGGTCGGCGTACGTCGGATCGCCGAGGATCGCGAGCAGCACTTCGAGACTGAACATGTATTCCACGACGGCGCAGAGCTCGCTGCCCTGCGCCGGGCTGCGCCCCGCAAGGTGCTCGTCGCAACTGAACATCCCGTTGGCCTGCCCGTGGTGCCGGTCGAGCGCCGCGATCAGCTTCGTCGACGACTCGCGGTCGTCCGCGTCGTGGGATTGCCGGGACCAGACCGCTGCCGTCTTCACGCCCATCGCGTTGTTCGGGCCGTGACTCGAGAGATCGCACTCGATCGAGAGGCACTTGTCACGGAAGGGGAAGCGGTCGGTGTGGTGTCGCCAATCGAACCCCTGCGCCTCGACCGTGGCTGCGAGATCGAGCAGCCACGGTTCTTCCGTACGTTCGTAGAGCCAGTGGATGCTCAGCACGAGGTCGGCCCAGCGGTAGCGCGCCCAGGAGCGGAGCGGATACTCCGCGAGGACACCCTGCAACCGCCGCAGGAAGCGCTCGATGGCGGTCGGAATCCGGTCGTCGCCGGTCGACTCGTGGAACTGGATCAGTGCCTTGAGGACGACGAAGTTGGGCCAGGGATCGTACCGGTAGCCCTGGCGAATGCCGTTATCGAGCGGGCCGAGCCAGCCATCCGCGTGCTGGCCATCGAGGATCGCGTCGACCCAGCGCCGGCACTTCGCCATGAGCTGGTCGTCGCCCAGCAGGACGGCCAGCGGGATCATCCCGTCCAGCCAGTAGGGGCCGCGCTCCCAACCCTCGGCATCGCCGCCGATCCAGCGGCTGCGGGCGACATCCGGCCAGAACTCGTCGAGATGCCCGTGCATGCCGTTGGCCTGGATGCGGAGCTGGTTCCGGAGCCAGCCGGCGGGCCGGATCTCGCCGAGCGGCAGCGGGGTGAATGCGCGCGCCGAGAGCGCGGTCGTGGTCTTGGGCTCGTGCATGAGGGTCGTGCTTTGCCTCCATTGGCCGCCAGCGGGATCGTGGCGGTCGGATTGGTCGATTCGCGTCAGCATACCGCGAGCCGGTCGCACTCGCGAGGGAGAGTTGCCCGATCTCACATGTGCGGTACCGCCGGGTCTCATGAGGGTGGGATGCGACCGGGAGGCGCGGAGGATCGGAGGCACCGATTACCCGTCTCCCGGCTGCATGACCGCCCAGGCTCGACCATCTGGCACCGGCCACGCCGGTCTTGGAATGAAGGATCAGAGAACGTTGGTTACTCGTCGCACATTGCTGAAGTCGGCATTCATGTTCACCGTTGCCGGTGCAATCGCGCCGTTCACCGCCCTCGTCGCGCGGGCGCAGAGTGGCAGGATCGACCCGGCCTTCGATTCCGATGTCTTGCGAGCGCTCGGCTTCCCGGAAATCAAGGTCCATGTCACGCCGGAAGGGATCGGGGCACCCTCGAACCTGGAGGCGGGAATCTACCATGTAACGCTCTCGGCGAGCGACGACTGGATCGCCTACGTCGACTTCATGATCCCGCCCGCCGGGCTCGATGAGAAGACCGCGACCGAGCAAGCCCTGGCTGCTGGGTCTCAGGACCTCGTGAATCCGGACTGGTGGTACGGCGGCGGGAGCAACCTCGGCGCACCCGGCGTGCCCGTCTCCTTCCTGATCGATCTCAAGCCGGGTGCGTATCAGGTCGCCGCGTCGTACTACAGCTTCGACCGGAGCGTGGAAGAGGTGATGCAACTCTCCCCTCTCACCGTTACCGCTCCTGGCACGACCGGATCCCCGCAGGCCACGCCGGTCGCTGCGGGCGCCGCGACGCCTGTCGTCGAGCCACAGGCGGATGTGGTCGTGACCGAGACCGACGAGCTGCGGTACGAACTGTCAAGCACGACGATTCCCGCCGGACCACAGGTCTGGAAGATCACCAATGCGGGTGAGCATCACGCGCATCACGCGGTGATCATGCGCGTGCCGGACGGCACGACGGCGGATGCGATCATCGCCGGATTCGAGCCCGTGTTGCAGGGCACGCCCCCGGCGGCCGATTCGCCGGTCGCGCAGATGACCTGGGTCGGCTATGCCGCGCTGCAATCGGGTGGCGCGACCACCTGGACTGGCTTCGACTTCGAGCCGGGAACGTATGCGGTGATCTGCTACATCTTCGATCTCGAGACCGGCATGCCTCACTTCGTGAACGGCATGGTGACGATGTTCATCGTGGAATAGGCCAGCGCGCAACGAACCGGGATCTCAACGCGCGGGAGCATGCTCCCGCGCGTTTCCGTCGTTCACGCGACGCCGGTGAATCAACCCGGAGAATCGGTGTGCCTGTGCTACAGTGCGAGGCAGTCCGGATCGTCAACCGGCCGGCGTGAATCGGTGATGTGACTCCGGGAAGCAAACTGTTCTCCGTGAGCGCCCCGGTCATTCCTCACGGGCCGGCCATATGACCGTCATCAACTATATGCCCGGCGCGAGCCGGAAAAGGAGCTTCTCCGCATGAAGATCGGTGTCAGCTCGTACAGTTTCTCCCAGAGCTTCGCCCGGGGTGACATGGAGATCCTCGACGCGATCGATTGGGTCGCCGCGTCAGACGCGACCCACTTCGAGGTCACCGGCGTCGGGCTCGTCGCCACCGTTGCGACGCTGGAGCGCGCCGCGCCCGCAGGAAGCTGGAACCCGGCCGACTACCCCGATCGCACGCAGAACCTCGCGCAGGATCTGGTCGACCAGCCCGCGCTGATCGCGGCGATTCGCACCCACGCCGAGGCCAAGGGCGTCCCGCTCTCCAACTACGCGGTCGGCGCTGACTTCCGGGCCGAGGACATCGAGGCCGAGATCGCCCGGGTCAAGCGGCACATCGATACCGCGCATGCCCTCGGTATCCCCTGCTTCCGGCACGATGTGGTGGCCTGGGCGTGGCATACCGAGAGTCAGGCGGAGTATGAGGAGGTGTTCTCCTCGATCGTGCCGATCTGCCAGGAGCTGGCCGACTACTCAGCCCCGCTCGGTATCACCACCAGCATCGAGAATCACGGCTTCTTCATGAACAACAGCGAGCGCGTGCGGCGCCTCGTGCACGCGGTGGATCGCCCGAACTTCCGGACCACGCTCGATATCGGCAACTTCCTCTGCGTCGATGAGTTGCCGGAACTGGCGGTCATGAAGAACCTGCCTTATGCCTCCGTGGTTCACCTGAAGGATTTCTACCGCCGCGACTTCCGCCCGGGCGATGGCTGGCTTCAGACGCTTGCCGGGAACTACATCCAGGGCTCGATCGTGGGTTTCGGGGATCTGCCGATGCGGCGGTTGCTCGGGCTGGTCAAGGAGTCGGGCTTCGACGGCCCAATCGCAATCGAATACGAGGGGCAGGTGCCCGACCTCTTCGCGGTCGAGACGGCCATCGCGAACGCGCGTCGCATCTGGGATTCCCTGTAATACAGACCTTGGCTGGGGTTTCGCCTTTCCGTAGCGGTCGACGTCGTGTCCTTCCGATGGCCCAGAGGACCATGTCTCAGGATATCGGCCTTCGGCCGATGGTCGACACCAGGTCGACCGCTACGGAATTGGTGACGCGCGTTACCGAAGAAGAGCGGTGCGCCGGTCAGGCATCGGAGGGCCCCAGCATGTAGCCCGTCTCCCGAGCCCAGCGCTCCGCCGCGTCGATGATGAGATCGCAGACCGGGTCCTTGACGTCGTAATACGCGACCTGGTCGTTTGGATGAAGCCGGGCGAGCGCGACCTTGATCTGGCGGTAGGCCCCGCTGGCAGCTGGCGTGGCGCGCAGGTAATCCCGGAAGAGCAGGGGATAGCGCTGGTTGGCGCGGTTCTCCTGCCGGACGTGCAGGTGCATTGGTCGCAGATGCTCCGGCGCGCGGAAGTAGAGCTTGCTCCACTCGGCAAGGTCGTCACTGCCGCCGGGCGGGACGTGATCCCGGGTGATATCCTCGCGTAGCGAGTAGCCGAGCGGAGCAAGCAGCCCGGCGATGGTGGGCGCCTCCAGCTCGCGCACTGTGATCTGGATATCGATGATGTCCTTGGCCGCGAGTCCGGGAACCGAGGTCGAGCCGATGTGGTCGATCCGGAGGGCGGTATCGCCACGCGCGTTGCGAAGTGCTGCGCCGAGCACCCTGAACGCATGTGGCCACTGCTCGTCATACGGCACGATCTCGATTGCTCGCTGCATGAGGTGCTCCTGTGGGGAGTCGTGCGTGGAGATCCATCATCGGGTCGGCGGTCAGCGTACCACGCCGCCATCCCCACAGGAGATTTCTCGACCCATTCGGCGTTGCTTCGTCGCACGGCGAGGGCGGGCTTTCGCTCGAAATGACCGACGCTCTTCTTTTTCGTCATTTCGAGCAAAGTCGAGAGATCTCTTTTCGATGTGTTGACTTACGCGATGCGGCCGCCGGGATGGCGCTCCCAGACGCCCGGGTCGTAGAGCGGCACGATGATGTCCGCCTCGTTCGCGATCCGATCGTAGGCGACGAGCGCTTCCTCCATGCTCTCGTTGATGCCGATCGGGTGGCGGCGCGTGATGTTGTCGATCCGCATGAAGGCATCCCCGGCGATCACGACCCCGTTGCCCGTCTGGATCTTGACGGCAAGACTCGCCCGGTGATGAACGCCGGTCCAGAACGTCTCCACGCCGGGGACGATCTCATGATCCTCATCCGGCACCAGATGTACGCGCGGCCAGGCATCTGTCACCAGGTCGACCAGCACGTCCTGCGGGATGCAGGCCCAGCGCTTGTCGTGCGGATGCTCTCGCCACCGCGGCGCGTGGAAATCGATCCATCCCCGCCGGGAGAGACAGATCTCCGCGTTGCGCAGGCGTTTCAGGTTGCCAAGCGAGTAGATCTGGAAGGGCGTGCAGATCACATGGGTGATATCGGCCGGCGCAAGCCCGAGGGGGGCGAGCGCCGCGTCCAGTTGCTCGTCCGGACCCGACTGGAGCATGTGCTGCTTCGTCTCCATCGGATCGCCTTCCGGCGGGGGACCGAGCTGGGAGGCATCCGGCCCGCAGTTGACGAGCACGATGTGCTCGCCCGTCCGGATCACGAGACTGACCAGCGCCAACGGTTCCGCCGGCGCCCGCATGTCCATCCAGTAGATCTCGAAGCCGGGGCAATATCCCCAGCCGCCAAGGCGAATCGCGTCCACGCGATCGACCGTCGTCATCTCCCCACACTCCTTGTCCAGACGTGGATCAGGGCGGACTTCGAAGTCCGCCCTGCCCGCTTCATGACGTGCTCCCCTATCCGAAGAAGGGCTCGAACCAGTCGTCGGGGATCTCCAGGCCGAAGCCCGGGGCATCGTTCGGCACGAGGTAGCCATCCTTCGGGATCGCCTGACCCGGCAGCCGCCAGCCCTCTTCCAGCGGCACGCCCGGCGGCGTGCCGACGAAGCATTCCAGCCACGGCACCGCGGAGGTGGCATAGGAGAAGTGCTGGCCGTGCGCGGTGTTGCCGCCACCGTGCAGGATGACGCTGATATCGGCCGCGCTGGCCGCTCCCGCGATCTTCTGGCAGGTCGAGAAGCCGCCCACCCAGTTGATGTCCGGCTGCAGGATATCCGCGACGTGGTGATTGATCGCCCACTGGAACGGGAGCGTCGTGTACCAGTGCTCGCCGGTCGCGAGCGTCTGCCACGGCAGGCGGTCGCGCACTGCCACATGGGCATCGTGATCGTCCGGCAGCAGGTACTCCTCAATCCACTTCAGGCGATAGGGGCGCAGCGTCTCCGCGAGGCGTACGGTGTACTCGATATCGAAGGCCATCCAGCAATCGAGCATCAGCTCGCAGTCGTCGCCGATCTGCTCGCGGGTCCTGGCGACGAACTCCTCGTTCTTGCGCAGGCCGTCCAGCCCATCCGCGGGGCCGTAGGGACAGGCGAGCTTGAACGCCTTGAATCCGAGCTCCTGATACCAGTCGACGTCGTTGCCGGTGGCGTAGCAGAAGAGCTTGTCCTTCTGCGGTCCGCCCGCCAGTTCGTAGACCGGCATGTCGAGCATCTTCGCGCGGGCATCCCACAGGGCGAGATCGACGGCACTGACCGCGTAGGAGGCCAGGCCCGCTGCGCCATACGGTGTGGTGAGGCGGAAGAGCTTGTCGGAGAGTTTCTCGTTGGCCATGATCGACTCGCCAATGAGATTGGGCGCGAGGTGATCGTCGATCACGGCGGCGGAGACGCGGCCGTGCCCGGTCGAGCCGTAGCCGGTCGTGCCATCCTCGAGCGTCACCTTGCACCAGACGCCCTCCCACTTGGGGAGCCACATGCTGCGGTGCGCCTTCACCTCCGGGTAGCGGGACATCGGGTTCGCGACCTCGGCCGTCGTGGCCCAGCCGTCGCGGCGTGGCTTGGTCTTCAGCTCATGATGCGGTGTGTTCAGCCGCATCGCCTCGATATTCTTGATCTTCACGAAAACGTGCCCTTTCCTTTGATTGAGTCCCTGTTGATCGAATGCCCAGGCGTGCAGTGCGCACGCAATGGATGTGACGTCAGAGTTTGACCGCGCCTTCGGTCAGGCCGCGCATGAACCAGCGCTGCAGTAGCGCGTAGAAGATCACCACGGGTAATGTCGCGGTCAGCAGCATGGCGGCATCGGCGGTTTCGCCTGTGAGCGCGCCCCGGAATTGGACGGTGAGCGCCGACTGGTAAGAACTCGCCAGCACCTTCTGGATGCCGACGGAGATCGTCATCTGGCTGTCCAGGTCGATCATGGTGAAGGTCACCAGGTAATCGCTCCACGCCGTGATAAAGGCGAGCGTGGCGACGATCACCATCCCGCCGAGTGCGAGCGGCAGGGCGATCTGGCGGTAGACCCGGAACCAGCTCGCGCCGTCGAGGATCGCCGCTTCCTCGATCTCCTTTGGAATGGAGAGGAACGCCTGCCGCATGATGAAGATCGGAACGGGGACGTTCGCGGCGAAGAGCAGGATCAGCCCGAAGAGGCTGTTCCGCAGGTGCAGGAACGACATCAGCTCGTAGAGCGCCATCAGGCCGCCGGAGCGCGGGATGAAGATCGAGATGATCAGCATCGCCAGGATCACGTTCTTGCCCCGGAACTGCATGCGCGCGAACGCATAGCCGGCCAGCGACGCCACGAAGACCTGGACCACCGCGGTGCCGATGGCAAGGATGAAGCTGTTCCGCATGTAGACCGGCAGGTTTTCGACGGCGGTCAGCATGTATCGGTAGTTGACCAGCGTCGGATTCGCCGGGATGAGACTGGCGGGCGCCTCCGCGAAGCCGACCCGATCCTTGAACGAGGTCGAGATCATCCAGATGATCGGGATGAACGTGACGAGCAGCGCCAGGATCATGATGACGTGCAGGTACCAGTCGCTCCGCCAGAATCGCTGCCAGAGGCTCTTCTTTCGGGGCGTGACTTGTGGGAGGACCAGTGAGGTCGAGGCCATGACAACGTCCTTTCGATGGATCGACTACTGGTCCACGGAAGCGGCGGCTGCCCGGCGCCACGGTCGCCGTTTGGGACCGCTGCTATCCAGGTCGCCGCGCAGGCTGCGGAAGACGAGAAGGGCGATGGCGGCGCTGGAGAGCCCGAGCACGAGATTCATGGCCGAGGCATAGCCCAGCCGCAGGTCACCGAGCTGGAACGCGGTCTTGTAGGAGTAGAGCCCGAGACTCATCGTCGTGTCGCGCGGACCGCCGCCGGTGAGGATGAGCATGGGATCGACCGTCATCGGGATCGACGAGAGACTGAGCAGCAGCACGAGCGCAAAGACCGGCTTCAACAGCGGCAAGGTGATCGACCGCAATTGCTGCCAGCCCGAGGCCCCGTCGACCGCCGCCGCCTCATAGAGATCGCTGCCGATGCTGTAGAGGCCGATCAGGAAGAGCAGGGTCGGGAACCCGACCCCTCGCCAGATATCGGCGACGGAGATCGCCCGCAGCGCGTAGTCCACGTCGTTCAGCCAGTTCGGCGGGCGGCGCATCCCAAAGTCGCGCAGCACGGTGTTGATGAAGCCGAATTTCGTGTTGAAGAGCTCCCCGAACATGAGATAGGTCACGGCGACCGGCAGGATCACGGGCAGATAGATCATCCAGCGATAGAGCCCGGCCAGACGCGTAACCCTGCTGATCACGACCGCCAGGATGAACGAGATGATGACCGTGAACGGCAGGACATAAAAGGTAAAGCGAATGGTGACACGCACCGCGTTCCAGAAATCGGGATCGTTCCACATCTCGCGGAAGTTCGCGAGCCCGTTGAAATCCCAGCGCGTGTCCGGATAGATGAATCGATAGTCGGTAAATGCCATGGCGGCGCCACGAAAGATGGGCCAGACGCTGAAGAGCAGGTACAGCCCGAGTGCGGGGGCGAGAAAGAGATACGCCCACGAATTATTCCGTTCGCCGCCGTGCCTGGAGGTCTTGCGCCCTCTGAAGGCCATGGGTCTCTCCCTCGCACGTCGTGCCAGGGAGTCCCGGGCATCATCCTCGCCCGGGACTCCCCGATGCTTTGCCCGCCGGAAACCGGAGGCGCTACTTCTTCAGCTTGTCGATTCCGGCCTGGATATCCTTGAGCGCGTTCTGCATCGCTTCCTCGGCATCCATCTCCCCGGCGATCGCCTGCTCCAGCCACGGCTGGGTCGCTTCCGCCTGGATCGTCCGGGTGTTGTCCGTGCGGAACGGCACCGAGTTGCGCACCACCTCGATCGCGTCCATCTCCCACTGGTACTCAGGGTTGTTGGCCACGAAGTTATCGTAGGTGTACTGGTAGCACGGCTTCGCCGCGACCTGCGTGATCTGCTTACCGGTCGCCTCGTTGCTGGGGCTGAACCACCAGAGCAGGAAGTCGGTCATGCCCTGCGGGTTCTTGGCCTTGTTCAGCACCACGCTGGCGTTGGTCCAGAACGGCGTGCCCGCGCGGACCTGATCCTTGTCCTTCCGCATGTTGAGCCCGTTCTTCGCCGCGTCCACGCCGAAGGTCTGCTGGTTGATCGTCGCGGCCACGTCGAAGCTCGTGATCATCGCCGTGGCGCCCTTTTGCCAATCCTGGAAGTTCTGGTTGGTGGCCGCGCCCGGAGCGGTGCGGGTCGCCGGCATCAGCTCTTCCTCGACCATCTGCTTCATCCACTCGATGGCCGCGAGCGATGCCTCGCCCGTAATATCGATCATGCCGTCGTCGGTGATCGGCTTGTCGGTTGCGCCCCAGATCATCGACCAGAGGTCGCACAGCGGCGAGTTCGCGGAGTCGAAGGGGGTGTACTCCGGCGCGGCATCGTAGATCGCGGCGGCGGCATCATGGACCTCCTGCCACGTCACCGGATCCTCGGTGATTCCCGCCGTCGCCAGCGGCTCCGTCATCCACGCCAGCGAGACGCTGCCGACGTTGCCTGGAATCGCGTACTGCTTCTCCTCGTACTTGAGGGATTCGGCGATGCTTGGGATGATGCCCTCGATCACCTGCTGCGCTTCCGGGATCTTGGAGGCCGCAATGTAGTCATCGAGTGGCACGATCAGGTCGCGCGTGATCCACTGCAGCGCGTTGGAGGGCATCTCGATCACGGCGAAGCCGTCCCAGACGAGATCGCCCGAGGCCTGGGCGGCCTGGATTTTCTGGGAGACATCGGCACCGGCGGGGGGCACATCGAGCGTGACCTTGGCCGGGAACTGGCTTTCCCACAGCTTCACGGCCTCTTCGGCGGCGTAGGCGCTCTTGATGTCATCGCGAATCAGGAGGCGGATCTCCTGCGTGTCGTCCTGGGCGGGGGCGACGCCGTGGGACGGCGCCCCCGGCGCCGCGTTGGCGATGCCCTGGGTGGCAAGGAATGCCGCTGCTGCTGCGCTGCCGCCAGCTGCTGAAATGAAGTGGCGACGATTCAACCGTTGCTCGCTGGTCATTTCGTTCTCCTTGGAGGATACCCGTGAGGCCGGCATATGCCTGCGCCTCGCATGAGGGATGGCGATTGGAAAGGGAACGCGCTCAATTTCTGCCTCTGCGGCGGTGGTCTCCTTCCTGGCGAGAGCTCGCTCGCAACCATCCTGGCAGGATGACTCCTGAACGAGCGCAGATATCCGACGATTGACTGTGGGTCCCGGCGAAGATCTTCAGTTTGAATATGGCCCGCATCCTATCAGGCATCTGCAAAAGGTTCAACATCCGGTATTGCCATTCACACATATGAACTGATAGGATCGCCGCCAGCAGGACACGAAAGACACACACGCCGCCGGGACATCGGGCGCAGGGCGGGATCGCCGCGGCGATGCGTGTCGCAACTGGATGGTTTCGCGCCGTCGCCTGGAGGATCGGGATGGGAAATACACGGGTTGTCTTCTCCGCTCCCAACGTTGTGGAGCTCGAGGATTTCGAACTTGACCAGTCGGAGCCAAAACCGCATGAGGTTGTCGTGCGGACACATCGGACCCTGATCAGCCCGGGCACCGAGCTCGCGCGGCTGCAGGGCAAGCTCATGTTTGATACCGACGAGCCGCCTTCTTTCCCGATGTCGGTCGTCGGGTACGCCAATATCGGCACGGTGCTCGCGGCAGGCGCGGAGACGGGTGTCGCTCCCGGCGACCGCGTCTACACGATGGGGAATCACGCCACCGTGGCGCGTGTCGATGTGCGCCACATGCTCTGCGTGCCGGTGCCGGAGGGGCTCTCGGACGAGGACGCCGTCTTTGCGCGGCTGGCGACGGTCTCGATGACGACGTTGGTCACCACCTTCGCGCGGCCGGGAGATGAGGTCGCGGTGGTTGGTCAGGGCCTGGTCGGGAACCTCGCGGCGCAGGTCTTCCAGGCAAGCGGCTATCGCGTCAACGCGTTCGATCTCTCCCCGCACCGGCGCGAGATCGCGCAGCAGGCCGGGATTCGCTCTGTCCATGACGGTGGTGCGACCGTGAATTTCAGCCAGCGGCACCGGCTCATCATCGAGGCGACCGGTTCCGCGAAGGCCCTTGCCGGAGCCGTGGATATGGCGGCGCCGGGTGGTGAGATCGTGATGATCGGGGCGCCCTGGGGCGGGGATGCGAACAGCGTTCCATCCAGCCAGATCACGCGGCTGCTCTTCTATCGCTTCCTGCGCCTGCGCAGCGGCTCGGAATGGGAGATCCCGCGCCAGCCGACGCCGCTGGTGAGCGGATCGAACCACCAGAACTCCGTCACGGCGCTCGACTGGCTGGCCACGGGGCGCCTGAATGTCCAGCCGTTGATCACGCACCGGATTCAGCCGCAGGAGGTGCCCGCTGCCTACGCTGGCCTGCAGGAGCGCCCCAACGACTATCTCGGCGTGGTGATCGCATGGGACTGACGTTGTGCGGAGCAGGGACCAGGCGGTGAGGACGTACGGCAGGCAGCGGGTGCGCCTGGCACCCACCAGCCATCGCGATATCGACCGCGGCGTGCGCATGATCGTCGAGGCGATCCGGCCCACGCTGGGGCCGATCCCGCGCGCGGTCGCCGTCGCGCGACCGGTGCGTACCCTTGCGCCCGATCTCTTCGATGACGGTGCGACCATTGCGCGCCGGATCAGCGCGCTGCCAGACGTGTATGCCGATCCGGGGGCGATGCTCGTGCGCGGCATGCTGTGGCGTCTGCACGAGGAGATAGGCGACGGCACGGCCAGCGCCGCGACGCTGTTCGCTTCCATACTTGCGGCCGGACGACGGGCGATCGCGGCGGGCGTGCCGGCCCAGCCGCTGCGATCGGCGATCGAGGAGCTTGGCGACCGCGTTTTCGCCGACGTGATGGACCAGGCGCGGCCATGCTCCGACCGTGCCGATCTCGTGAGCATCGCGCGCTCGGTCTGTCACGATGATGAGCTGGCGGAGCTGCTCGCCGACTGCGCCGATGTGGTGGGCGAGACCGGGCAGATCGACCTGCGCCTGAGCCGCCGTCACGAATCGTGGCGGGAGTTCGTGCAGGGAAGCTACTGGGAGAGCGGGCTGCTCTCCGCGACCGCGTTCGGCGATGCGGCGCGGCAGCGCACCGAGATGCACGATGCCGCGATCCTGCTGACCGACCTCGCGATCGACGATCCTCGGGACATGCTCCCGGTGCTGGAAGCCGTGCACGCGAGCGGGGCGGGTGGGCTGCTCGTCATCGCCCAGTCGATCGTGCCGGCGCTGGCGGGACTGCTGCATGCGAACAGCGATCCCGGCACCTTCCCGATCGTGGCCGTCAAGCCGCCCGTGCACGCGCCGCGCGGCACGCTTGAGGATCTGGCGATCATGACCGGCGGGCGGGTGTTCCATAAGGACGCGGGGGATTCCCTCCGCCGGTTCGCCGCCGGGGATTTGGGATCGGCACGGACTGCCTGGGCAACCCGGCAGCAGTTCGGGCTTACCGGTGGTCAGGGCGATCCCCACGCGGTCAGGTGCCGGGTCGATGCGCTGCAACGTACCCGCCTGCAGGCGGGTGACAAGGAGATCGAGGCAGATACCGTGCGGCGGCTGGGCGTGTTTCAGGGAACCTCGGCGACTGTCTGGGTCGGCGCGCGTTCCGACCTCGAGGCGAAGACCCGCATGGAGCGCGCGACGCGGACCGTCCCCATCCTACGAGCGGCAATGCGGCACGGTGTCGTGCCGGGCGGTGGGGCCGCGCTGCTCCACTGCCAGCACGGTGTGGAGGCACTCCAGGCCGATGCGTGTGACGAGATCGGGGCCGCCGCGGCGCGCATCGTCCATGCCTCGCTTGAGGCTCCCGCCGCCACACTGCTCGAAAACTGCGGGTTCGCCGCGCCGCCGATCCTGGCGCGCATACGGGAACACGGTCCCGGTGCCGGGTTCGATGCGGTGAATGGCCGTCTCGGGAACATGCACGAGATGGGGATCGTCGATCCCGCCCCCGTGATCGCGACGGCAGCGCGGACGGCGATCCGGAGCGCGGCCCTGGCCCTGACGATCGATGTCGTCGTGCACACCAACGCGGCTGATGCATCCGCCGATCCGGAATAGGAGGTTCTTCACCGGTGTCTGCTGACATGCGCGAGAGCGTGATCGCCTTGGCCGGGGAACACGCGACATGGTTTGCCGCGACCCAGACAGGGCTGCTGGTGTCCCGCGATGCGGGGACGACATGGGGCTCCGCCTTTGCCGCCGAGCCCGGTCTGGAGGGTGTGCCGGTCTCGGCTGTCGCCGTGTCTCCCACTTTCGCGGAGGATCGCGTCGTGTTTGCGGCGATTCCAGGCGGGATCGGTCGCTCGGATGACGGTGGCGAGACGTGGCGGTTCGTCCGCTTGTCGCTGCCTGCGCCCCTGGTCACGGCGCTGGCGCTCTCACCGGATGTCGCGAACGGCGGCCTTGCCTTCGCCGCGACGCTGCAGGACGGCATGTTGCGCTCGGAGGACGGCGGCGCAAGCTGGACGGCCTGGAACTCGGGGCTCTTCACGCTGTCGGTGCAGGCGCTCTCGCTCTCGCCGCGATTTGCGGTCGATGGGACGATCGTCGCCGGTACAAGCGCGGGACTCTATCGCAGTACGAATGGTGGCCGTCGCTGGCAACCGGTGGGGCCGTCGGATTCGCTCCCCACGGTGCTCGCTCTTGCCGCGTGTTCGTCGGATGGCGAGCACGCTCACTATCTCGCGGGGACGGAGGAACACGGGCTCTGGCGTTCGGAGGACGGCGGGGGGAGCTGGCATGCGTGCGATCTCCCGCTTTCCAGCGGGGCGATCCATGCGATTGCCGGTTCCGGGGAGCCGTCGCATTGCGGGCATCTGGCCCTGCTCGGCGATAACGCGCTGCTGACCTCGACCGACGGCGGAATGAGCTGGAAGCCGGCCCTGGCTCTTCCCCGTTCGCTGAACGAAGTCAGCGCCATCGCAAGGGATGGCGCTGATGTGCTGCTGGGGACGGTCGATAGTTCCATTCTCCGGATGCCGAGCGACAGGCATTCGTAGGGTGCGACCTTGTGTCGCACCGATGGCCGGCAGAGCCATATTTCCGGTCCCGCGACCGGAACGCATCGATTCCGGGACGCCTCGGATATCGGGCTCCGCCCGATGGTCGACATCCTTCGGCAGGCTCAGGACAAGCTCCCTCATCGACCGCTACGGAGGAGAACCGAATGCGGTGCCATCGGTTCCCGACCCCTCGAATATCGGGCGTCCTCAGGTCCGGGCGATTTCCTGGCGCAGATCGGGGAGGATGTCCTGCGCCACGCGCTCGACGATCCCGAACTCATCCACGGGCGGCGTCTGCAGGATGAACTCCCGCACCCCGACCTCCGAGAAGCGGCCGACGAAATCCGTGAACGCGTCCACCGAATCCCACGGATGTTCGTTCGGCATCATCGGCGGCACGAAGAGCATCGACCGCTTGACCTCGGACGGATCGCGCCCGTTCTTCACGCACGCCTCATCCATCAGCTCGTTGCGCTGGCGCATCTCCTCGGGCGTGCCGCGTGAGTTCCAGGAATCGGCGTACTTCGCCGCGAGCCGGATCATGCGCGGACCGTGCGCCCCGACCATCAGCGGCGGCCGCGGCTTCTGGATCGCCGCCGGCCGGTTGTACGCCTCGCGCAGGGTGTAATACTCCCCCTCGAAGCTCGTGATGTCGTTGCTGAGATAGCGATCGAGCAGGTCGAGCGCCTCCGCATACCGATCGACCAGTTCGCCGGTGGCCGGGAAATCGAGGCCGAACATCTGGTGCTCGTTGACGTACCAGCCGGCGCCGACCCCCAATTCCAGCCGCCCGTTCGAGATGTGATCGACCGTCACCGCCTCCTTCGCGAGCAGGGCCGGGTGACGGAAGGTATTGCTGCTGACCAGCACGCCGATCCGCACCCGCTCCGTGACTGTCGCGAGGGCGCTGAGCAGCGTCCACGCCTCGAGCATCGGGCCCTCGGGATTGGCGGTCGGCACGAAGTGATCGGGAAGCCAAAGGCTATCGAACCCCAGCGACTCGAACCACTGCCAGCGCTCCCTGGTCTCCGGCCAGGTCCAGGTTTGAACCGTTTGCAGACCGAAGGAGAGTGGCGTGGATGGCGATGATTGCATCTCGTCCTCACATTCATTCGTGGATCGTCGTCGGGCAACTCGTCTGATAGCCCACATTGTCGGGCAAAGCGGCCCACTTGCCAATTCCCTGGGCGGGATGGACACTGCACATACCGTATCGAGGGTTGTGCCGAACTCCTGGTCGGCGTCGCGGGCGAATTCCATGCATATGCCTGCTCTGCCGGAACGGGTGTGCAGCACGGACCCGTCAATTCCACCCTGATAGCTGCATCATGAAGAGCTGGAGGATCTATGGCTGCTGATACCGCGTCCAACGGGCACACTGGCGACTCACCCGCATCAGTCGATATGCGTTGGAACAGCAAGACACTCTACGAGGGCAACGACCGGGCTGGCGCCCGGGCAATGATGAAGGGGACCGGCTTCAGCGACGAGGATTTGCGGAAGCCGATCATCGGCATCGCCAACACCTGGATCGAGACGATGCCGTGCAACCTCAACCTGCGGCGGTTGGCGAAGCACGTCAAGGACGGGGTGCGCGCGGCCGGCGGCACGCCGATGGAGTTCAACACCGTCGCGATCTCCGATGGTGTGACGATGGGCACCGAGGGCATGAAGACCTCGCTCGTCTCGCGGGAGGTGATCGCGGATTCGGTCGAGCTGGTCGGGCGCGGTCACATGTTCGATGGCATCATCGCGCTCGGTGCCTGCGACAAGACGCTGCCGGGACTGGCGATGGCGCTGGCGCGGCTGAACATCCCCAGCTTCATCCTCTATGGTGGCACCATCATGCCAGGCTTCTGGCGCGGGCAGGAAGTGACCGTGCAGACGGTCTACGAGGCGATCGGCGCCAACGCCGCTGGCAAGATGAGCGACGAAGACCTGAAGTCGCTCGAAGACGTCGCCTGTCCCGGGGCGGGCGCCTGTGGCGGCCAGTTCACGGCCAACACGATGGCGATGGTGATGGAGTTCATCGGGATGTCGCCATTGGGATCGGCCTCGGCGCCGGCCGTCGATCCGCGCAAGGACGAGATCGGCGAGAAGGCGGGCCGGCTGATCATCGACCTGCTGCGGCGCAACGTGCGTCCGCTCGATATCATGACGCGCGAATCGTTCAACAACGCGATCGCCGGAGTGGCCGCCAGCGGCGGTTCCACCAACGCGGTGCTGCACCTGCTCGCGCTGGCGAGGGAGTGCAACGTGCCGCTGACGATTGATGAGTTCGACGAGGTGTCCCGCCGCACGCCACTGATCACTGACCTGATGCCGAGCGGCAAGTACGCCGCCGCCGATCTCGACAAGGCGGGCGGGATCCCGCTCGTGGCGCAGCGCATGGTCGAGGCGGGCTATCTCGATGGATCGCGCCCGACCCCGTCCGGCCGCACGCTGGCGGAGGAAGCGGCGCTGGCGGTCGAGACCGCCGGGCAGGAAGTCGTCCACTCCTTCGACAACCCGATCAAGAAGAGCGGTGGCATCCACGTGCTGAAGGGCAATATCGCGCCGGATGGCGCGGTGGTGAAGCTCTTCGGCTACGAGCGGACCTATCACAAGGGGCCGGCGCGCGTCTTCGATTCGGCGGAAGCGGCGAGCGAGGCCGTGCTGCACAGCAAGATCGTCGAGGGCGATGTCGTCGTGATCCGCTATGAGGGGCCGAAGGGCGGCCCTGGCATGCAGGAGATGCTCGGGGTCACGGCGGCGCTCGTCGGGCAGGGGCTGGGCGCGTCGGTCGCGTTGATCACGGACGGCCGCTTCAGCGGCGCCACTCGTGGCGTGATGGTCGGGCATGTTGCACCGGAAGCGCAGGTCGGCGGGCCGATCGCGGCCCTGCGCGAGGGCGACACCATCGTGCTCGATGTCGACAATCGCGGGCTCAACGTCGAGTTGTCGGACGACGAGATCCAGGCCCGGCTGCGGGACTGGACCGCCCCGGCGCCGCGCTACCGCACCGGTGTGCTCGCCAAGTACGCGGCGACCGTGCAGCAGGCGAACGAGGGGGCAATCACGCGCGTCGATCTGTAGATCTGTAGGATCGGTTCCCACAGATGCAAGACAACCCCGGCCAGACGCTCTGGCCGGGGTTGTTTCGTCTCCTGACGTCATGCCTTTCGGCGGATCAGGCCGAGCGAACGATGGCGATGATGAGCAGGGCCAGCAGGGCGACGATGCAGAGCATGAGGAAGATCGCGAGATGACCATCCCGGTCTTCGGGTCCAAGCGCGATGGCGTCCTCGACCGGCACGACGGGTTCCGCCGAGCGTTTTGGCCGCGACTGGGCGCGGGCGGGCGCTTTGGGAGGCACGGCAGCGGCCGGCTTGGTCGTGGCTGCCGCGGCCGCGCGCTTGTTCTCACGCTCGCGGCGGGCGGAGATGCGCCGCGCCTTGTTCTCCGCCGCCTGCTGATCCTTCTTGCTGCTCATCCTGACGCTTCCTCCACACGAATCGATCGCTTCCCTCAGCGTACACCGCGCGGGGAAGGTGAATCCATGGCGATGGCAAGTTAGAAGGCGCCGCCGAGGAGGGGGAAGATGAGCCGCTCCCAGTTCGCGGCGACCAGATCGCGGTACCGATCTTCGGTCACGATCCGGATCAGGCGCCGGTGCTCCTCGTAGCGCTTGAAGTCGTCGTCGGCCATCCCCGCGACATCCCGCCAGTGCATCAGCGGCTGGAAACCGACCGGCGGCCGCTCGAACGCGATCCAGACATCGGTCTTCCAGCGCTCCGGTTTGGGGATATCGATCAGGATCGCGGTGTCGGGGACGGGCTCTCCGATCAGCCGGGCCAGTGCCTGGCTGAGCTCCAGCTCGACCGAGCGGCGGGCGGTCGCATCGAACCACAGATTGCCAAGCCGCGCGTAGAGCTCATAGGCACGGGCGCTGACTTCCAGCGCGCGCTTGTGCACGCGCCTCTCCGCGAGCGCATCCGCCAGCCGCCGCGTGGCGACCGGCATCTCCGGTGACCGCATGAAGGCCAGCAGGCTGGCATCATCATGATCCGTCAGGTTGGTGGCCGTGATGTGTCCTGCTACCAGCGCTTCCTGCACCGCACGCAGCAGCATCACCATGCACGCGCGGTTGGTGTGGTGCCAGTAGACGTTGTCGAACATCTCCTGCCGGGCGTTGATCAGCGAATGGAGCGGACCGATCCCCTTGTCGGTGACGACGATCCGTGACTTCTGCTCCGCCTCGATCGCACCAGCCGGCGCGATCGCCAGCGAGCGGAGCAGGCGCACGGTGTCGACGCCGCCATAGGGCACGCTGCAGGCCCGGGCATCGCGCGGCAGGTAATCGAGCTTGTCCATATCGAGCGTGCCGGAGAGCAGGCCACTCAGCATCCGATCCGGTTCGGGGAGTGTCTCGGAGCCGGCGTGGATGAGCGCGGCGACGCGCTCCGGATCGACCTGCCACTCCCGCTCGAGAATTGTGGCGATCTCGCCCTGCTCGATGATGGCGCTCCCGACTTCCTCATGCGAGCGCACCGGGTAGCCCAGCTCCTCGATCGCGTGTGAGTAGGGATAATGCCCGATGTCGTGCAGCAGGGCGGCGGCAATCACCGTGCGCGCGTCCCCGATGCTGATGCCCGCCCCCTCCGGAGTGCGCGCGAGGTGCGCCACCGCCTGCCGGGTGAGGTGCATGACGCCGATCGAGTGCTCGTAGCGGGTGTGCTTGGCGCCGGGCCAGATCCGCGAGACGAAGCCGAGTTGCTGGATGCGATCGAGCCGCAGGAAGGCCGGAGTGCTGAGCAGGGCAAGCTCGCGCCGGGTGAGGGGGATGAGATCGTACAATCCGTCGCGCACAACGGTCACGGTTTCCCCGGTGGGATCGAAGGCGGCGTTGTTGCAGGTGTCCACGCGGCGCGTTACGTCCTTTGATACGGATGGTCGGGCAGTTGGGCCGGTCGCGTTCCCGGTCGCGATTGTTAATGGTACGGCACCCATCGCGCACGGTGGCGAAGTCCCGCGGCTGTCGGGCCTTGGGCGCGGGCCGGTCGTGATGGGATACTGCGAGCATGGATCTGTGGCGCCGGCGCGAGCATGCCCTGCGTCTGGAATGTGTGTCTGTTTGCCGATGGAGACTGACGTCAATGAGTGTGATGCGTCGTACGGTGCTGGCGGTTGCCGATAATCCGATGGTGACCCGGTTCTTCCGATCCAGCCGCCTGGCACGTGGCCTGGTCGACCGCTTCGTGGCGGGCGAATCGCTGGAGGAAGGGCTGGCCGCCTGCCGGGAGCTGGCGCGGCGTGGGCTCACGACGACCCTCGACCAGCTTGGCGAGAACGTCGCCACCGCCGGGGAGGCGACGGCGGCGGTCAGCACGTACGTCGATATCCTGCGCCAGATGCACGAGTCGGAGATCGAACCGAATATCTCGGTGAAGCTGACGATGCTGGGGCTGGATCTCGGGCGGCAGCACGCGCAGGACAACATGGTGCCGATCCTCGAGGCCGCGCGAGACGTCAACGGCTTCGTGCGTATTGATATGGAAGGGTCGGCCTACACCGCGGCCACGATGGAGATCTTCGAGGCGCTCCACGCGCAGTTTCCGGAGCAGGTCGGGATCGTGATCCAGACGTGCCTGCGGCGGGCTGAGCAGGACGTCAAGCATGCGATCGCGCTGGGCGCACGCGTCCGGCTGGTGAAGGGAGCCTACGCCGAGCCCGAATCGGTCGCCTTCACCGATCGCGCGGAGATCGACGCGAATTACGTTCACCTGATGCGGTTGCTGCTCGACGGCGGGCGCTATCCTGCGATCGCGACGCACGATCCCGCGTTGATCGCCGCAACGCAGCAGTACGCGCGGGGGCGCGCGATTGCGACGGACCGCTTCGAGTTTCAGATGCTGTACGGTGTCCGCCGCGACGAGCAGCAGCGGCTGGTGGATAACGGCTACCGCATGCGCGTCTACGTGCCGTTCGGCACCGAGTGGTATCCCTATTTCTCGCGCCGGATCGCGGAGCGGCCGGCCAACGCGCTCTTCGTGCTGCGACAACTGCGGGGATAGGTGACAGGTCCCGCAAGGCATCGAGTCCCGTCCGAAGGTGCGACCGGGCGCCCTTCATGTTCGTAGGGTGCGACCTTGTGTCGCACCGATCGGGCGGACTACAAGCCCGAAATCCGGGCTGCGTGGATCGAGAGGGCGGGCCTGTCGAGATATGGCCCTGCGGGCCCTCGGTGCGACATACAGTCGCACCCTACGAATGTGCTGACGGCCAACCAGGCATAATGACTCTCGGTCAGGCGGCGTAGGAATCGCGGACCGGCTCCGTGTCCGGCACGTCCTCCTTGGCCGGCGCCATCTCCGTCTCGTCCGTCTCCCGCACCTGGCGCTGGACCTGGCGCAGGTGGCGGGCGATCTCCTGCGGATCGAGCCCACCGTCGATCAGGCCGAGGATGTAGCAGGCGAGTGACGTGCGGATGGGCTTGCGGGAGCCCCCGCCGAGGGCGACGTGCAGCGACCTGATCGCTTGCTTGTGGTGGTTCTTGACCGTCCAGATACTCAGCCCGAGCTTTTCGGAGATCTCCTGGTAGGTAAGGCCGTACGCTTGCAGGCGAAGGACCTGGCGTTGCCTGCGTGTCAGATTCGTGCTGCGGTCAGCTGTCGGGGTATCCATTGCCACGTCGATGCCACCTCCGCGAATCCATCGAACGAGATAGCCAGAATCAAAGCGTTCGGCCCAAGATATATGCATCTGCGATTGATAGATCGTATTGTAGCCAATAATAGACGTGCCGTCTCCATATCAGGAAGCATGCCAGTGGTGCTGGCCGGAAGGTACGGGAGTGGACGCCGGATGGCACAATGAGATGACCACGGATGACACGAGGCCACGCCTGGGTGGGCGCGTTGCTTCCCTGGTCCGGTCCGGTGGGCGCCGCAGCCGGGACATACCGGTCGACGGGAGGTCATGATGAACGACAAGCCGACATCATCGGGCGCTGGTAATGAGCACAAGACCGAGCCGGTGCAGGCGGTGTCCCCCGTGTATCCCTCGTACAGGATGAACGGGCGTGGGCCCGGTGTTCCCGGAGCGACCGTCGCTCCGCCCTCAGGGGCGGCGACGGCTGTGGAATCGCGCGTGCTGGCGGATTTCTGGGAGGCTATCCGGCGGCTGCCGGCCTACGTGCGGCTGGTCGCGGCCCTGTTACGGGACGAGCGGGTTCCCACCTCGGCCAAGGCCTCGCTGGCGGCGGGCGGCGCTTACGCGATCTCCCCCATCGACCTGATTCCGGGCGTGATCCCGGTTGCCGGGCAGCTCGACGATCTCTACGTGCTGCTGACCGGCATCCAGCTTGCCGTGCGACGGACTCCTGATGATATCGTGACACCGCACCTGGAACGTGTCGGGATCTCCCGCAACGAGATCGACGGCGATCTCGCCGCGATCCGCGCGCTGGTGCGGGTCGCCGCAGTGAAGACATACCGGGCGGGCCGCAAGGCGGTCGCCAACGTGAATGGACGCCTTTCAGCCCGGATACGGCAGGCATTGAAACAAGGAAACGATACAACGCATGAGTAGAAACCGATCCAGAGGACGGCGCGGCCGCCGTTCTGGCCAGGGCGAGCAGCCCACGCCGCAGGCGGGGCC
>JBARWF010000089.1:0-16907 GCA_049646645.1 Thermomicrobiales bacterium | reverse complement strand
TACGGAAGTCGAAGGATCTTGTCACTGGAGACGCAAGATCATCCAGAACCATTCCACCTGCCGTGCGCGATCTTGCCAAGCAGAACGCCCCTCCGAGACGGAGGGGCGTTCACGTGTTGTCAGGCGTGAAACCGGGGCTACGCCTCGATCTCGCTCGCGAATTCGTTCTCGGCGATCGTCAGCGCCTCGTCCGCGATCGTGACCATCCGGTCGATCTCATCCTTCGTCACGACCAGCGGCGGCGCGAAATGCATGACATCCCACGTCCGCGTGATGAGCCCTCGCTCCATCACGAGCTGACCAACCCGCTTGGCGAAGGCCGACTCCTTGCCGAACTTCGTCTTGTTCTTCTTGCTTTTGACGATCTCGATCGCCTGGAGCAGACCGATGCCCCGCACATCGCCGACGGTGGGGTGGCTGCGAAGTTGCTCCAGCAACCCCTTCAGGTAGACGCCCTGATCGGCCGACTTTTGCACCAGATCCTCTTCCTCGAAGATCTCGAGGTTCTTCAACGCCGCCGCGCAGGAGACCGGATGCCCGCCGAAGGTCAAGAGGTGCCCCATGGCGACCGTCTCGTTCTCCTTGAACGTATCGAAGAGCGCCGGGCGCACGATCGCCGCCGCCAGCGGCGAGTAGCCTGAGGTCAGCGCCTTGGCCACCGTCATGATGTCCGGCACGAAATCAAAATGCTCCGTCGCGAACATCTTGCCGGTGCGCCCGAAGCCGTTGATGACCTCGTCCGCGATCAGCAGCACGCCGTGCTTGTCGCAGATCTGGCGCAGCATCTGCCAGTACGTCTTCGACGGCACATGCACCCCGGCCGCGCTGGAGATCGGCTCGCCGATCACCGCCGCCACCGTCTCCGGATCCTGGTTCTCGATCTCCTGCTCGACGTAGCGGGCGGCCATGATATCGGCGGCCTCGCCTTCAAGTCCGAAGTCCGACCGGTACTGGTCCGGATGCGGAACGTGATGCACGCCATACATGAACGGCCCGAAGAACTTCTCCTGGCGGATCGCGGTCAAGCTCATCGCGCCGTGCGTCATGCCGTGGTACGACTTCCGGCGGGCGATGATCTTGTACCGCCGCGGGAAACCGCGCATCGCCTGCACCTGCTTGGCGATCTTCATCGCGGTCTCGACCGCCTCCGACCCGCCAGAGCAGAAGTAGGCACGGGAGAGGTCACCCGGCGCCATCTCGCTCAGCACCGCGCCCAGATGCGCCGTGGGCTCCGACGTGTAGGTGGCGGAGGAGATATAGGCAAGCTTCTTCGCCTGCTCCGCCATCGCCTCGGCGATCTCGGCGCGGCCGTGACCCGCGTTGACGACCCAGAGCCCGGAGATGCCATCGAGATACTCACGACCGTGAATATCCCAGAGCGTGCTTCCCTTGCCCTTCGCGAAAACGCGCGATCCCTCCTGCTCGGCCTGCTCCACCCAGGACGCCGAGTGAATCCAGACATGCTCGCGCGCTTCCTGATCCAGATCCGCCTGACTCGCCGCGGGATTCGCGGCCGTTGTGCTACTCATGTTCCAGTACGCTCCTCATTGGCATGGCACCCAATCTGCACGGCCATTCTTCCTGGCACGGGTTGGCACCACTCACTGAACCGGAGTATACCAACGCCGCTCCGCCCATCGAAGAGGCTGTCCCCCGGCACCCGGCGCGGCAAGCCCTCGATTGCCCGGGGCATGCGACGAAAGTGCTACCATCAGCATGGTAAATACCTGTCGGGTTCACCGCATTCCACGTCGCTCGCAGGGTCCCCGGCACGCGCGTTCAGATGGAAAGGATGTCTCGTGGCAACCCCTTCTCAAGGATCTCGACTCACCATCGATTACCGCAACGCAACGTCGGCCGCGGTCGGTGACCACGGTGTCTCCGAGGACGAGCTCGACTCGCTTGCCTCACTGGTCCACGACGAGCACGAACGGATCACCCGCGAGCACGAGAACGGCAGCCAGAAGTGGCAGGATCTCCCGGACAACACGGCACTCGCTGACGAGATCGTCGCCTTTGCCGCTGACGCCCGCAAGAAGTTTCGGGATTTCATCCTGATCGGGATCGGCGGATCGTCGCTCGGCGCGATCGCGACTATCCAGGCGCTCACCCATCCCTTCCGCAACCTCCTTCCGGACGACCAGCGCGACGGACCGCGCATCTTCGTGCTCGATAACCCCGATCCCGAGAAGGTCGCGGCCACCCTCGCCACCGTCGATCTCGAGCAGACCCTCGTCAACGTCATCAGCAAGTCTGGTCAGACGGCGGAAACGGCCGCCAACTTCCTCGTCGTGCGCGATGCCCTGATCAAGGCGGTCGGCAAGGAGAAGGCGCGCAAACAGATCATCGCGACGACCGACCCCCAGACCGGGCTCCTGCGCCAGCTCTCGGATCAGGAGGGCTATCGCACGTTCCCGGTGCCGCCGGGCGTCGATGGCCGGCAGACGGTCCTCAGCGCCGTCGGCCTGATTCCGGCCGCCCTTGCCGGCGTCGATATCCACCAGTTGCTGGCTGGCGCCGCGGCCATGCGCGCACGAACGCAGGGCGGGGATATCCGCGAGAACCCGGCCTACCTCCTGGCGGCGCTCTCGGTGCTCGCCGACAAGAAGCATGACAAGTCGATTCTCGTGACCATGCCCTACGCCGACGCGCTTTTCGGCATCTCCGACTGGTTCCGCCAGCTCTGGGCGGAGAGCCTCGGCAAGAAGCTGAGCGTCAACAACGAGGTCGTCTACGCGGGCCAGACACCGATCAAATCGCTTGGAGCGATAGACCAGCACTCCCAGATCCAGCTCTATACGGAAGGCCCGAACGACAAGCTCATCCAGTTGATCGCCGTCGGCGAGTACCGTGAACAGGTCAAGATCCCGACGCCGCCGGCGTCGATTCCCGAGCTCTCGTACTTCGAGGGCGGCGAGCTCGGGCAACTGCTCGACCGTGAGCGGCTGGCGACCGCCTGGGCCCTCACCAACGCCGAGCGCCCGAACCTGACGATCACGACGCCAGTCATCGATGCCTTTGCCGTGGGCGAGTTCTTCTACATGATGCAACTGCAGACGGTCATGGCCGGCGCCATCTACACCGTCAATCCGTTCGGCCAGCCGGGAGTGGAAGCCGGGAAGAACGCGACCTATGCACTGATGGGTCGCTCCGGCTACGAGCAGCTGAAGGAAGAATTGCTGGCGACACCGGACGATGCCGACAAGTACGTCAATCGCCCCTGATCTGCGATTGGGGCCGGGCACAGGGCGTGCGTAGGATTATGCAGAGCGATGCATCGCGGGTGACGGCACCGAGCCGTCACCCCTTCTTGTGCCGGACTCCGGCCGGGTGGCGAATCAGATGCGGAATGAGGAAGCAGGTTCGCTGCGGATAACAACGTCAGGTCATCTTCGCAAGGAGGGCCGGAAAACCGCTTCAAGGTCAGCCCGCTGGCATCCCGCCCAGGCCCTGGCACCAACGGCGGGTGAGCGAATGAACTGCCCAGACCCTGGCACCACCGGGGCTGCCGCAAGAGGGGATGCCGACCGTGCACGATGACCTGATTCCATCACCGCAAACGCCGTGGACGCCCACGCGGATCATGGTCGGCACGCTCGTGGTGCTCGGCGTCCTGGCCGGCGTCTGGTTCATCATCGAAATCCGCTCGATCCTGCTGCTGATGCTGCTGGGAATCGTCTTCGGCGCCGCGATCGAACCGTTCGTCTACCGCTTCCGGCGCGCCGGGCTTACGCGCAGCCAGGCGACCCTGCTCGTCTACGTCCTCTTCTTCGCGACCATCGGCGTCGCCCTCTACTTTCTGATTCCGCAGTTCGCGCTGCAACTCCAGGCGCTTGACAAGGGCATACCGCAGATCTTCGAATCGCTGCGGCGCCAGGCGCTCGCCAGCGACAGCACCTTCATCAGCCGCACGGGCTACCAGACGCTGATCCGGATCGAGAGCACCTACGACCGTATCCGCACCAGCCCCAGCATCGGCCAGAGCCAGGTCGTCAGCCTCGCCAGCTCCGCCGTCGGCGTGCTGTTCACGATGGTCTCGATGATGATCGTGGCGTTCTACTGGACAACCGAGAAGGCGACCGTCAAGCGCGTGATGCTCGGGCTCTTCCCCTTCTCGAAGCGCACACGCGCCCATGCCATCTGGGACGAGATCGAATTCCGCATCGGCGGCTGGACGCGCGGCGAGCTGACCCTGATGGTCATCATCGGGATCATCTCCGGCACCGGCTATTACCTGCTTGGCGTGCAATTCTGGCTGGCGCTGGCAATCCTCGCCGGATTGATGGAGCTCGTCCCCTTCATCGGCCCCTTCATCGGGGGCGGTGCGCCGGTGCTCGTCGCCCTGGCAGAGTCACCAAAGAAGGCGCTCTTCGTCCTCATCTTCGTCCTCATCTACCAGCAGGTCGAACAAGGCTTCCTCGTTCCCCGCATCATGAAAAACGCGGTCGGCATGAGCCCGCTGACCGTGGTGCTGACCGTGCTTATCGGCGGCGTGCTCTTCGGACCGATTGGGGCCATTCTCGCGATTCCGGTCGGCGCCGCCGCCCAGGTGCTCGTCAACAACTTCACCCGCTTGCAAGACGATCGCATTGCCGACGTACTCCAGGACATGGAGCTGTCGCCGCTCAGCTCCGCCGAGTTCTCGTCACCGCTTGGCCCTCCGCCCTCGCAGGAAGAGCCGCCTCCCAAACCAGCCGATACAGCTTCGAAGAAACCTGAGGAGACCAGACCGTCAGCGGCTTCCGCCTGGGTCGGCGCGATTTCTCGTGAACGAGAGCAGCATCCATGACAACAAGGGTCGCCGCCGCCGAGCCGCAAACAGAGAACCGTCAGGTCAAGATCAGGACCGTTATCGCGCTCTTCGATGACACGATCGACACCGAGCTCGCGCTGGGTGATATGCGCAAGGCCCATCTGCCGCCGGAGCAGATCTCCGCGATCCTGCGCGAGCAGGTGATCGATATGGAGCGGTCGATCTCCAACCAGACGATGCTCTCGCGGGTGATCGCTGTCTCCGCCCTGGACGCGGTGAGCGGTTGGCTGAAGGGATTGCTGACCCTCGTGCTCTCCGACCGCGCCGCCTACCTCGTGGCGGGACCTATCGGCGTCTCCCTGGCGAACGGACGCGACGAGGTCCGCAAACCGATCTGGCAGGATTGGACCAGGGACGATGCCCTTGGCGGCGTGGGCCTCACCAGCGGGCAGCTCGCACGGGCGCTGACCGAGTTCGGGATCGGTAGGGACGAGGCCGCGTATGTCGAGCAGCGCGTTGTAGCGGGCTCGACCCTGATCGCAGTGACATCAGCGGATGTGCTGGCATTACGCACGGCGCTCGGCATCTTTTCGAAGCGCACCGCCGTTCACGTGGGCGTGGCGCAAACGAAATACGCGATCAGTGCGGTCGCCGCTGAGTTGCTCGAGACAGGGCCCCAGGCCGGAAACGGCTCCGTCGTCGTCGCCGACGCGTTATCTCCACTCCGCCATTTGCGCAGACAGCCGAAGTCGACAATCGCCGCCTTCGATCTCGTCGGCAAACCGCTGCTGACCAGAGCTGGGGACGATCTCGGCACCGTGATCGATGCCCTGCTGGAACTTCGTGATGGGGCCGATCCCGCCGAGGGCGCGCCTGCATTTATCGTGCGCTACCTCATTGTCCGTCAGCCATCGTTCCTCAACCTGCGTTACCGGAGAACTGCCGTGCCACGCGATGTCGTCGACGATACGGGCGAGGCGTTCGTACTTCGCCGCGACCATGTCAGCATCCAGCGCGCGCCGCGTTACGCGCCGAGGGTACCGCTGAGTCGCCAGCAGGAGATGCGAATCCGTCAGTACTTCGATGCCTCCTTCTATTGGCAGAGCGCTCCCCCCAGGGAGGAACATCAGGTGAATCACTCATAGCAGCACGAATGGCAGGCAAAAGACCGGTGGGCATTGCGCTCACCGGTCTTTTGCCTCTAGACCCGCCGTAGATGCAGCCTTTGTGGCCGCCTCGCGGAATCGCTGCTTCCATTTGTAGGGTACGACTATGAGGGCAGCTCCGGGCTAATCTTTCCGACCGACGCCCTAAGCGCCGGCAATGCTGTTCAGCGCCTCCAGGATCAGATCCCAGCCCGGCGCGCCCCGCTCGGCGAACGCCACCTTGCCATCCTTGCCGACCAGCACGACGGAGCGCTCAATGCCGCTCCCGTCCTCCTTGATCGCGCCGTATGCCGCCGCAACCTTGGAGTTCTCATCGACCAATAGTGGGTAGGTCAATCCCAGGCTCGCCTCGAACTTCGCGTGCGAGTCGGCGTCGCCGGGATTCACGCCGTACGGCTGAATCGAAGCCGCCTTCAGCGCCTCGATGTTCTTGTTCATCTCGTCGAGTTGGCGCGTGCAACCCGGCGTGAAATCCTTGGGGTAGAAGATCAGCAGCGGTCGGGACGTCCCCTGCGCATCGCGCAAATGAAAGTCGCTGCCATCAGACGTCTTCAGGGTGAAATCGGGCGCCACCGCCCCGGTCGTGATCAGGTCGCTCATCAGTTACGGTCCCTTCCTGTGCGTTGGTCGACGGTCCGAGCAACACCGCTACGGGACGGACAGCATGCGATCCAGCGCGATGCGCGCATCAGCCGCGATCGCGGGCTCAACGGTGATCTCATTGACGACTTCACCGCGCACGAGGTGTTCCAGCGTCCAGAGAATGTAGGCTGGATGAATCCGGAACATCGTCGAGCACGGGCAGATCACGGGATCGAGGCAGAAGATGCGCTTGTCCGGCATCCGCATCTGCAACCGGCGCACCAGGTTGATCTCGGTACCCACCGCCCAGGTCGAGCCCGACGGCGACGCTTCGGTCACCTTGATGATGTACTCGGTGGAGCCGTCCATGTCGGCAGCCTGCACCACTTCGTGCCGGCACTCGGGATGAACGACCACCTGAACATCCGGGTAGTCGGCGCGTGCCTTCTCGATCTGCTCGACCGAGAACCGCGCGTGCACGGAGCAGTAGCCCTTCCACAGGAAGACCTTGGCGTTGCGCAGTTGCTCTGGCGTGTTGCCACCCATCGGCTGGAAGGGATCCCAGACGACCATCTGGTCGAGCGGGATGTCCTTGCGGACGGCCGTGTTCCGGCCGAGATGCTCATCCGGGAAGAAGAAGACCCGCTCGCCCCGCTCGAAGGCCCAATCGTAGACACGCGATGCATTCGACGAGGTGCAGACGATACCGCCGTTGCGACCGCAGAACGCCTTGAGCGTGGCAGCAGAATTCATGTACGTGATGGGAACCACGCCCTCGATCCCCAGCTCCTGCAGCGCGGACCAGGCGGCTTGGACATCTTCCGGCTTGGCCATATCCGCCATCGAGCAACCGGCTTCGAGGTTCGGCAGGATCACCCGCTGCTGGGCTCCACCGAGAATGTACGCGCTCTCCGCCATGAAGTGCACGCCGCAGAACAGCGTGAACTCCGCGTCCTTCTGGGTCGCGGCACGCATCGAGAGCCCGAACGAATCGCCCTGGAAGTCAGCGAACTGCACGACCTCCTCGCGCTGGTAGTGATGACCGAGAACGGTCAGGCGGTCGCCGAGCTGATTGCGCAGATCCCAGATCCGGGCATCGCGCTCCTCGGCCGGCATCTTGAAGTACTCGCGGGGAATGCGCTTCTGGCGCAGGGGCGTTACCCCGTAGCTGTGCAACTGTTCGTAAGCGCCAGTGCCCTCTTCAGGAACGCAGCTGGCGGGATCCAGTTGTGGATCGACAAACCAGACCGTCGGTTTGGAGGGGGCGGGATGTTCGCTGACAGTGAAATCGAGGTCCCGATCGGTGCTCGAAATCGCGGTAGCGGTATCGGAGGGCCAGAGAGCGGTGGATGCCGAGGACGAGGACGATTGCTTGACCACCATTGGCGCGGTCTCCTGGCACGACGGTTTTCAAGACCGCCGTGGGAAAGGTGAACTCATGCCCACCCGAGAAAACGTTGCCAGAATGGTATGGGCACGTTTAGTAATTGTCAACATGACACTAAGTCGGTTTCGGGACTGAAAACGGGGCACACCACATCCTCAGGGGGCGCAGGAGGGATTCACCATGGTGGCGAAGAGCAGCGCCGCCGCGACGGTTTCGATCCAGGCGCCAGTGCCCGCAGGCTGTGCTCTCCTCGTGGGCCCGCTGGGATCATCCGTCCGGCAGGACGTAGCGCGAGACGACGTACCCATCCTGATTGCCGCAACCCACCGGCTGCCAATCCCCGTCCGGCGTTCCGTGCAGCTCGACGCGCGTGCCGTCGGGCAGCAGGGTGATGACCGCCGCATCGTAATCGGGCTCTGCCAGGCAGAGGGCGCCGAGGCCGTTTGTGTCGACGATCGTCCCCATCAGGGGCGTCGCGGTTCCCTCATCTTCCACAACGCCAACAGGATCGGCAGTACACCGGATTTCGCCCGAATCGAGCGCGGCTCCCGACGTATCGATGTACTCATAGTCAGCGGACCCATCGCGCAATACCAACCGCAGCGCACCAAAGACACCCTGGGCATTGCTGACAAGCTGAGGATCGTGGCGCGAGAACGTCATCAGCTCATGACCACCGGTGCCCGCGACGAACTCGGTCGTCCCGTTCGGATCGGGGTTTCCATCCCCGTCCATTGGCATCCAGCGCTGGTAATTGTGCTCGTCCCCCGCGATCACGATGTCGACGCCCTCCGCCACCATCAATCGCCAGAGATCGTCGAGATAGTCGTTGTTTCCCTCCGGCTTCTGGCCCCATCGCGGAGTGTGCATGTAGACAATGGTGCAGCCCGAATCGTCGTCCCGTGCCAACTGGTCCCCGAGCCAGTCAAATTGCATCGTGCCGGGAGTCACCTGGTCGAACCGCTCGGTCGAGTTCAGTGAGAAGAGACGCCAGTTTCCGGCGGTCACCGCATAGTAATCCTGGTTCAAATCCCAGTAGTCCCTGTAGCCCTGGAACTGGCGGCCACCCTCGTGGTCGCCGGGGACAGGATTGGTGATCTCCTTCATGCGCCCGAGGGCAGGATCGTAGTAGTTCATGAACTCGGTGTAGGACCCGGTGTTGTAGATGTCGCCCAGGTAGAGCAACAGCTGGGGGTCCCACCCCTCAATCAGCTCGGCCACATCGTAGGAGCCCGGTAACCCACCGGCGGCATCACCGACCGCCGCGATCACTACCGGCTTATCGCTCACCACATTCTTGGGCTTCCACCGACCTGTGCTCCGCGGAACGCGCGTCACGCCGTTCTGCGTGATGACGTCGATGCCGGCCAGCGTTGTCTCGAATCCGTCCACGAACCTGATCTGCACGTCAAGACGATACGCGCGGTCGGACCAGCGATCGGTCGGTAGCGTGAAGACGAACGGGGCCATGAAATCGCGCAGCACCGTCGATTTCTTCTCCGCATCGCTCGCCGAGAAGAAAAACTGAGCGTGCTTAATTTCCGGCGCCACGCCATCCAGGGTTTCGACAGTTGCGGAGACGGCCACGTTCCCGGACAGGACAGCGCCATCGCCCGGGGCTGTGAGGCAGACTTTGACGGAATAGGCGTCGGCATCCGCTGCGGAAACCGTGCAGGCACCCGCCTCGACAGCGGCGTTCACATCCAGGCGCAAGGTGAAGGGGACACCCGCCGACAGCAGGAGAAGCAGGCACATCACCCATCGGCCCCTCATACTTCTCCGGGCGCGATTAGCCATCGGCCCTGCTCGATCGATCCGTCGGAATGGCAATCTTTCGAACCGGGGGAGAACGGGGGCTTTCAAGGTTGGCACCATCGCTTTCAGTGTGGAAGAGATGCCGTTGAGGACCCGTTGATACATATATCCGCCAGTGTACCGATAATTGCTCGTCAGTGGAGCAGATTCCTCGCTACCCCGTCAGTGATTGACCAAATCGACCCGGTCATCCTGCCCTGGAGACACGATACCCTCATCATCAACAAGTGTTCGCCCAATCAGATGCCGGTTCGGGCGACACATGCCCGCCGCGACCAGCCGATCATCGACAAGCTGAACGACCCGCAGGAGTCAGGAGTTATGACATTTCGCTTCATCAGTGCTCGCCAGCACCTGATCTTCGATGCCGACGACACGCTCTGGGAAAACAACATCTACTTCGAGCGGATCTTCATCACGTCTGCCTAGCCGCTCGTGGATCATGCCATGAGTTCTCGGCAGCTGATTCAGCTTGAGCGATTCCGGGCACCTGGCAACGATCTTCGTTCCCAGCGACGAGCGGGCAGTCACATCTTTCGAGCGCTGAGGGTGAAGCCGGGGGCGGAGCTTATTACGCCATCGGCAATCGGAACGAGATCGCCGTTCCCTCTCCGAGTTGGGATTCGACGGCCACGCTGCCGCCCTGCCCCTCGACCAGCTGCTTGACGATGCTCAGGCCGAGCCCGGTCCCGCCCGGCGCTCGCGTCGATTCCCCCTGGTAGAAGCGGTCGAAGATGCGGGGCACCTCATCCGGTGCGATTCCGACGCCGGTATCCCGCACCGTCACCTCGACCACCGCCATGTTCGGCAGCGACTCCGCCGCCACCATCACGACGCCACCGGCCGGCGTATGCCGGACGGCATTGTGAATGAGGTTGTTGACGACCTGGGTGATACGTGTGGTATCCCCCATCACCGCCGGAAGATCGACCGGAACCAGGGCGTTGACGCTGACACGTGCCTGCCGCAGGGCATAGGGGCGAATCCCGCGCACCGCGCCCTCGATCAGGTCCACCAGATCGACGGGCGATAGCTCGATCTGCAATGCTGCCTCCTCCAGCCGGGAGAGAATGAAGAGGTCGTCGATCAGCTTGGAGAGTGTCTGCGTCTCGTGGTCGATGACGCGAAACGCCTCGATCGGCTCGATCGGTTCGACGGCCCGATCCAGACCATCAGTGTCGCCCGGTTCGATCCTGTCCTCCCGCAGTTGCGCATCGAGATGACCGCGAATGATCGCGATCGGTGTCCGCAGGTCGTGCGAGATATTGGCGACGAACGAGCGGCGCTGCTGGTCGAGCTCCTGCAATCGTTCCGCCAGCTCGTTGAATCGCTCGGCGAGGCGCCCCATCTCGTCCTCGGACATCACGGTAGCCCGCCGGTCCAGACGCCCCCGCGCGAACTCATCGGTCGCCCCTTCCAGCTCATGGATCTGCCGGGTCAACCGGCGTGCCATGAACCAACTGACGATACTGGCGGCGGCAATCCCACACATCGTGACCAGGAAGATGTTGATCAGCACGAAAACGGTGATGGCGAAGAGCGCCGGGATCTGCCGGCGCATCTCGGCAAGCGACGTTCCCGACCAGAAGTAGAGGAGCATCAACACGGCGAATCCGCCCGCCGCGTAGATGAATGTGCTCAGCGTGACGACGAGCACATGGGACACCGTCAGTTTCGTTCGTATCGAGGTGCGAAGTCGTTTACGGAACCCACGCAGATGCGGGCGCTCACGGCCCCACACGTCCAGCACCTCGCCCTCAGGAAAGGTCACCGGTGCGCTCGCGGGGAGAAGCGATAACCGACACCCCAGACGGTCTCGATGTAGTCACCAGGCGAGCCCGCGCCGCCCAGCTTCTTCCGCAGACGCTGGATGTGTGAATCCACCGTGCGGTCGAAGACGGCCACATCGCCGCCCCACACCTCTTCCAGCAAGTACTCGCGGCTGAACACGCGGTTGGGATTGCTGGCCAGCAACTTGAGCAAGTTGAACTCGGTCGCGGTGAGGGTCACGTAGGCGCCCTGACTCAGCACTTCGTGGGCATCGGTGTCGATCGCGAGGTCAGGAAATTCGATTTTCGCCACGGTCGTCTGCTGCACCGATCGCGCCCGGATCAGCTCGACCCGCCGCAGCACAGCGCTCACCCGCGCCAGCAGCTCGCGCATCGAGAACGGCTTGGTGAGGTAGTCGTCGGCACCAAGCTCAAGCCCGACGACCTTGTCGAGCTCGGTCGAGCGAGCCGTCAGCATCAGGATCGGCGTCGCGTGATTGACTCGCACCCGCCGCGTCACCTCCAGGCCATCAAAGCCCGGCAACATGAGGTCGAGCAGGATCAGATCGGGGTCGAACCGGTCGACCGCCGCGACTCCATCCGGGCCATCGACCGCGATCTCGACCTGATGCCCGGCGTATTCGAGCTCACGTCGCACAAGCTCCGCCAGTTCACGCTCGTCCTCAACCACCAGCACTTTCGCCAACGATTCCCCCAATACGCGCCACAGGTTTCCGAAAAAAGCCTGTTCAACGAAATACCGCTCTGAACCGCCCCATGCCCACAACGGCGGTCTTACGCGGCCTGCGGCTCATGATCGTGGTCGTGCATCGCGGCGGCGCGGCGACTGGCGATCGCAACCGGCTGCACGACCGGCTTCGCTTCGCGATGCGACTCCTCCAGCGCCAGCGGGGCCAGCGCCATGACAGCGAAGATGATTCCAAACAGACTCAGGGCAATGATGCCGACGATCATGATGACGACTCCTCATGGAATGACAGATCACCGCCGTTGGTGATCCTGTTCCCCCGAGTATGAGCGCCAGATATTGCGAGATCACTCCTGAATAATGACAAAACCGTCAATAGTTATTGCGAAACTGTGTCGGAGCAGCCGGGTGTCCACGCTGAATGGCCAGAGAGACTCAAGCAGATCGCCGATCGCGCTCGACCACCCGTTGATCGCACGGCCGACGCCATGCACGCGCTCCACGACACCCTGCACCCAGGAGAGCCGGCCAGTCCACATGTTGGGTGCCAGCCCTCCATCCCACACCCAGCCGCTGACGTGCTGACCGTCGAGCGTCACCTCCACGGGCCAGTACTGGTTATCCCCGGTGGTCTCGGAGAGCCCCGTGACGCGCACCGATTGCCCGCGCACGAGCACGCCGATGATCGGTGCATCGACGCTCGGGCCGGCCCGGACGTTGAGTTCGTCCACCGTAACCTCGGTTGTGGTGTTCGGCGCCACGGCCAGGAACCGCTCCACCAGCGCGCTCGGCCCACCGCGCACCAGCAGCACGGTTCCGAGCAGGAGATTGCCGATCAGGAGTACCAGGGTCAGCCGCCACAGCAGGTAACGAAGCCGTCCCGAGCGCTGCGCCGCCCGGCCGCCATACGCATAGATCGCATCCCACATCGTGCGCTGTCGCGTTTGCTGCGGCGGCTCGTCCTCCCAGCCGTGTGCCGGAACCACGACCGCCGGCCCACCGCCGGCCGCCGACCGGGCCGGACGCACGCGTCCCGCCTCGTCCTGCCGTCGACGGGCGATCACGGTCGTCGGATGCGATTCCGGCAACGGCTCCCCTTCGAGACCCGCCAGGAACATCCGGGCGAAGGTCGCGGCATCGTGAAAACGCTCATGCTTCGGTTTTGCAAGCGCCCAACCCACAACATCATCGACCCAGGACGGGATATCGAGATCGGGCCGCGCCTCCGATGGCGCGACCGGGAGCACTTCAAGATGCGCGCGGATCAGCTCATGCTTCTGGTCCGGCCCCTGATCAGCGATGAAAGGAGGGCGGCCCGTCAGCAGTTCGTAAACGACGCATCCCAGCGCGTAGACATCGGTCGCGGCATCGACCGCCTCGCCGCTCGCCTGCTCCGGCGAGAGATAGGCGGCGGTTCCGAAGGCCGTGCCGCCGACCATCTGCTGGCTGGGACCCGCCGGTTGCGCCAGCCCGAAATCGATCAGCTTGATATGCCCATTGGGCATCACGACGATGTTCTGCGGCTTGATATCGAGATGAACCAGGTTGCGCTCGTGCAGATGACCGAGGGCGTCGGCGACCTCGTTCAGGATTGGCATGATCTCGATCGGCGTGAGCGGGCCATCTTCCTCGACGATCTGCTTCAGGTTCCGGCCGGGAACCAGCTCCATCACCACCCACGACCCGCTCGCTTCCTCGTGCAGGTCGTAGATCGTGACCAGGCGCGGATGCGAGACGAACGCCATCATCCGCGCTTCCTGTCGGAAACGACGCCGTGATTCGGGATTGCGCTGGTATTCCGGGCGCAACGTCTTGATCGCGACCTCCCGCCGGGAGCGCAGGTCCCGGCCGCGATAGACGATGGCCATGCCACCCTTGCCAAGTGGATGATCGAGATCCACCTCGTATCGATTGCCGACGACCGTTCGGGCGCCCGCCGGCGTATCGTGCTCGGTCATCGTCATCCTGACCAACCTTATGTCATTTCAATCACTGAGCGCGTTGATCTATCGGGGGCGGAATCATCATGCGGGCGCGGGGACACGTTCACCATGGTTGGTCGCTGGGCACTGCGCGACCAACTTGTTCCATGACCGCTCCATGATACTCCGAACCGGCGACGGCATGATCTCGCGCCCGCCGACAAATGCGCTGTTTCCTGCCTGCCCTCGATCAGAGCGCATGCTCCCGGAAGCCAGCCGTACCGCATGCACCTGTGCGAGTGTTCCCGCTCTTGAAGGATTGAACTCTCTGTTGACTTTACAAAAATCGATACCTATACTCGATTCATCGAAGCGTTTCGACAATCCGATAGCCCCACAGTTTGGTACCCGTTCCGGCGCGCAGGGCTCCCGGACACATCGTCCTTTCTTCACATGATGGACTGCTCCGCATGGCAACGATGGCCGATGTCGCTAAACGGGCAGGAGTTTCGCTCAGCACCGCATCGTACGCGCTGAGTGGCAAGCGGCCGATCTCCAATGCGACACGAAGCCGCGTGCTGGCCGCAATGCAGGAGCTGGGATTTCATCCGAATAACCAGGGTAGAGCTCTGGCGAGTGGCCGGAGCCGAACCCTGGCGTTGCTCTATCCCGTTGAGGATTCACTCCTCTTACCAATGCCGATGGAATTCGTGACAGCTGCCTCCATCCAGGCCGAGCGCCGTGGCTACGCACTTATCCTCTCTACCACGGGCCACAGTACCGAGCACGTGCTCTCACTGCTGCACCGCGGGTTCGTCGACGGTTACCTCGTCATGGAAGTGGCGCTCACCGATCCTAGGGTCGATCTGCTCATGCAGAAGCAGGTGCCATTCGCTCTCATTGGCCGTCGTGCCGACAACACCGGTTTGCATTTCATCGATCTTGATTTCGAGCACGCGATCGAACTCGCGATGACGCATCTCATTTCACTCGGACATCGCTCAATTGGATTGCTCTGTCGATTCGATGGAGATCTTCATGAGTATGGTCCAACCGTTCGTATGTCCAACCGGTTCCGTCACGTCGCCGACAACTACGGCATATGTGGCACGGTAGCTACATGTCCGGCCAGTCCCGGCGCTGGCGACGACGCACTCAACGCAGTCCTGGCTTCACAGCCAAATCTGACGGCGCTGGTCTGCTCGAATACCGAATCGATCACCGGGATCCTGCGGAGCGCGGCGGAACTTGGCAGAAAAATCCCCGATGATCTCTCGCTGGTTGGGATCATCTCGCCGCGACTCGCCGAGTTCCTGACCCCGCCAATCACGGCGGTTGACTTTCCCGCGGCCGAGATGGGCCGGCGTGGAGTGGACTTGCTTATCGATCAGCTAGAAGGGAGTGTGGACGCGCCGCAGCAACTCGTGCTCCGCTCATCGGTCACCGTCCGTGGCAGCACCAGTCGGGTCCCTGGTTGAAGCGATTCACGCGATCACGTTTCCGTCCGGAACACGCATCGAAGGAGTTCGATCATGTCTCAGCTGTTCAGCCGCCGAACATTGCTCAAGTCTGCCGGCCTAACCGCGGGAGCGATTGCGGCGGGAGCCGCGGTTTCAGGAGTCACCAGCCTTCGGCCCGCCACCGCATCGGCACAGGATCAGGCCACCCTCACCTGGTGGGATTACTATGACGGCGCAAACGCGGACGCCTTGCAGAAACAGCTCGCGTCGTACGCAAGCGTCAAACCAAATGTCAAGATCGAGCGCACCTATATCCCGTTTGCCGACCTGAAGCAGAAATTGCTGCAGGGAGCAGCGGCCGGTGACCTGCCTGACATCGTGGTCATCGACAATCCCGATCACCAGGCGTTCGCGTCGCTCGGCATACTTGAAGACCTGACGGATCGCATCAGCGCATGGGGCCAGGCAAGCACCTATTTTGAAGGGCCATGGAACTCTACCATGTTCCAGAACAAGAATTACGGCATCCCGGATAACAGCAATTGTCTTGTCCTGTGGACGAACGATGAACTGCTCACCGCTGGCAGCGTGGAAGCGCCCAAGACATGGGACGAGCTCACAGCCGCCGTGACCGCCCTCAGTAAGGACGATGTCTACGGATTGGCGGTCAGCGCTATCAAAAGCGAA
Organism: Thermomicrobiales bacterium; assembly: GCA_049646645.1. GTDB lineage: Bacteria > Chloroflexota > Chloroflexia > Thermomicrobiales > UBA6265 > JASGDN01. The sequence goes on along the minus strand of JBARWF010000089.1, from coordinate 657 downwards.
GAGGGGACCTTCCAGTGGTTGCCATTCCTCTGGGAGACGGGCGCAGATATCCCCACGATCGACAGCGATGGTGGTCGCAAGGCGCTGCAACTCTGGACCGATTACGTCAAGAACGGGTGGATGTCGAAGGCGATCCTCAACTGGAAGCAGAGTGATGTGCTCGGTCAGTTCCAGAACGGCAAGGCAGCGATGATGGTTAACGGCCCCTGGCAAATCCCGGTGCTGAAGGCCGACACGCCCAATCTGAAGTGGCACGTCTCCGTGTTGCCATCAGAAACGCAGAGCGCCTCGATTCTCGGCGGCGAGAACACGGCAATCATCGCCGGTAGCTCGAACCTGGATGCCGCGTGGGACCTGCTCACGTGGCGCCAAACCGATGAGCCCCTCAAGAGCTACCTCCTGGACGCCGGAAAACTGCCGAGCAAAGCGGATCTTGCCCAGGACAAGGCATGGACAGGTGATCCCGTCATCAATGTTTTCATCGAACAGTTGAAGGTTGCCAAGCCCCGCGCCTACGGTGATCGGTATCCAGACATCTCCACCGCGATTCAGGAGGCGATCCAGGCGGCTGTTGGCGGCTCCTCATCCGTTGAGGATGCCCTGAAGAAGGCGCAGGCGACGATCACGCCACTCCTTCCCAAGCCGTAACCCTTCCCG
>JBARWF010000088.1:0-24283 GCA_049646645.1 Thermomicrobiales bacterium | reverse complement strand
CCGGGGGAGCAGCGCAGTTCACGGTGGCGACCTCGGTCGACGGGGTCACCTGGAGCACGGTCGGGACCTATGGTGAGGGCACGCCGGGGACGTGGTACGGGACGGCGTTGAACCGGAGCGGACGCTACCTGCGGCTAACGTACGCGAACCCGACGAACGCGCCGGTGCTCGGGTACCTGGCGGAGGTGGAGCTGTGGGGCGGTGGGGCAAGTCCGACCCCCACGCCGAGCCCCACGGCGACGGTTGCGCCGACATCGACACCGAATCCAGGGGGCGATCCCTCCTTCGGTGGATCGGTCCTGCCGATCGTCTCCAGCAGCAGTAGCAGTGTTGGATCTGAAACCATCTCGTCCGATCGCGCTCACGATGGGTACCTGGGCACAAGCTGGTACACCACGGGTGCGACACCGGTCTCGGCGACACTGACGCTCGATCTCGGGAGCGTGCAACAGCTCACCGGTGTGAAGTGGTACTTCCGGTTGCCGGATGCCGCCGACCGTATGAGCGTTCAGGTCTCGGTCAATGGCTCTACGTGGGTACAGATCGCGACTCCATCCAACCCGCCAGCGCTGGCATGGGAGGGGGCGGCGACAACCGCGCAGGGGCGCTACGTCCGCCTGGTCTTCTTCAACCCGAACTCGAAGCCGGTTCTTGGCTATCTGGCCGAGGTTCAGGTCTGGGGAACCACGGGCATATCGTCCGCAGCCGCCGATGTAGCGACGCCCGTGGTGCCTTCTGCTTCGCCCGTCGCGGCTGGAACGCCGGACGCGGCCACGCCGCCTGTCGCTGCTTCGCCGATCGCGGACGGAGCCCCCGACATGGGAACGCCGGTCGCTTCCGCGTCGACACCCGAGGTTGCGGCAGGGACACCTGCGGGTTCGGATGCCGGGACTCCGCCGGCGGCGGCACCGGAAACGGGCGACGACGCTGCGGTCAGTGATGCAACACCTGTTGTGGATGCGTCGCTCCCGATCTCCGAGTCGGCATCGCCAGTGGCATCACCTGAAGCCACGACCGAACCGACGCTGGAAGCGACTACCGAGCCGACCCTGATCCCGGCGTCGCCGGAGCCGACACAGGAAGCGACGATCGAGCCAACGCTGATCCCGGCCTCACCGGAGCCCACGCTGGATCCGACGTTGGAGCCGACAGTGGCATACATCAGCGGGACGGACGGCGATGGCGCCTTCTGCCGCACGTCGCCGGATGCGGACGGTGAGATCATCGGGCTGTTGCCGGAGGGAACGGAGCTTCTCGTGACCGGAGCGCCGGACGATGACTGGCGGGCCGTGACCTGCAATGGCGTGGACGGCTTCGTCTTCGCCGAGTTCGTCTCGTCGGAGCCGCCGGCATCGGAGACCGCGCAGACGCCGGTCCCGACCGCAACTATCACTCTGGAAGTCGATCCGACCGACGTTCAGCTGCCCACGCCCAGCGACGTGGCGGAGCAGCTCTCGCCGACAATGCTGCCGTCGGAAGCGGTGACGGTGACGGAGGAGACACCGATTCCGACGACGGAACCGACCTTCGCGCCCACCGCTGAACCGACGTTCGAGCCAACCGTCGAGCCGACGCTGTTGCCGACATTGGAGCCGACGCTCGAACCCACTATCGAGCCGACGTCGGAACCGGAACTTGTGACCCGCGACCTGGTGATCGACGTCGCCAGCGATACGAGCGTCACAGCGGAGTCGCCGGATACGCCGCAATCGGGCGAGCAGGGCGTGACGCTGACCGCCGGTGGCGAGTCTGGCGCCAGCACTGTCCTCACCTTCAATGTGGAAGGAGTCGGTGTGGGCACGGTCGTGAACGCACGGCTCGTGCTCACCGGCAGCGGCGAGACGGCTGGCACCGGCGGCGAGTTGCTCGTCGCGCCGGGAGTCTGGTTCGATGAGTACGGCGTGACCCGCAACCAAGTCGACAATACGGGCCTCTCCAGTGCTGGCTGGATCGATTATATCCAGCCCGGCGTGGAAACGAGCGTCGACGTGAGCGGAATCGTGACCGGCGACGGAACGGTCTCGTTCGTGATCCCGGGGACGCCGGATCAGGTCGTTGGTATCGCCAGCCGCGAGAGCGGGGCGCCGGCATACCTGGTCCTGACCGTAGAGGAACTCGTCTACCCGGACAGCGGAGCGTAGGCCGCTCCTTCAGGGCGCCACCGGTACCCGGTGGCGCCCTGGTCTCTTTCTGGTCGTTGCGGTGATGCCGCCATTGCCGTTTTGTGGGTCTGGCCGATACAGTGTGCAAATGAAGCGGCGTTCAGCGGTGAGCGGGCGCCACGGCCCAACATGAGGAGATGCGCGAATGTTCCAACGAATCATCGTTCCCCTGGACGGATCGTCGCTGTCCGAGCAGTCGCTGGAAAAGGCCAAGGGGCTGAGCACCGCGATGCATGCCCCGCTGGTGGTGTTGCGCGTGGTGGATACCGCCTCTATTACCCGGCTGGCGAGTGTGGGAACCGGCGCCGGCATGGACTACAGCATGGTCGGCGAGGTGCTCGATGAGGAGCGGCAGGACTCGAAGGACTATCTTGAGGGGATCGTCGCCCGGCTGAAGGCCGACGGCTTCGATGTGACGGGTGAGGTCAAGCAGGGGCCGATTGCAAGCACCATCGTCGACAGTGCCACGCCGGATGATGTCATCGTGATCGCCTCGCACGGACGCACGGGCGTGCAGCGATGGTTTCTCGGAAGCGTGGCCGAGGATGTCGTGCGGCGGGCGAATTGCCCGGTGCTGCTGATCCGGGAGAAGCCGGAGGAGTAACCGGGGCGCTGTCCGACGACGCGTCGCGGTGGCCCGCAGTCTGCATCGGCGTGACTGCGAGGGACCACGATGTCAGCAATTGTTGACAAGTGGTTCACAGTGTGCGATTCCTAGAATGTCTTATCAGGATGCTCCTGCGCCCCGGCTCATCACGATGAGACCGGGGTGCTCTCATCGGGCACCGGTCCTGATCACTGTCTACGATGCATGATATGTGCATAAGTTGAAATGTTCGTTCACCATGGTTCGTTTGCCGCGCAACCCATTACGAAGACATCGTTCAGACACTTCAGACGCTATTGAGGCCACTACTCCGCGCCCCGGGGAGCCCCGGAACCACCGGCTCATTGCCTTTCAGTACCGGAACTACCGTCTGTACTTCAGCGGACAACTCGTTTCCGTCATCGGCACCTGGATGCAGACCACGAGCGAGGCGTGGCTGGTTGTCGATCTCCTGCATGCCTCCGCGATCCAGCTCGCATTCGTTCCCGTCTGCCAGTTCGGCCCCGTGCTCTGCCTCGGTATTCCCTGTGGCATCCTCTCCGACCGCTTCCCGAAGCGCCGCATCCTCATGACAACCCAGACCGTCTTCGGACTCCTTGCCTTCGCGATGATGCTGCTGATCGCCTCGGGATTGGTGCAGCTCTGGCATGTCTACGCGATCGCGTTCATCTACGGGGTCAACATGGCGATCGACCAGCCCGCCCGGCAGGCGTTCGTCTCGGAGATGGTCGGCAAGGAAGCGGTCATGAACGCCGTCTCGCTCAACTCCGCTGTCTTCAATTCCGGCCGCGTCGTTGGTCCGGCGGTGGCCGGAGCGTTGCTCGCGATCTTTGGCCCAGCGGTCTGCTTCGGCATCAACGCTGCGAGTTATGTCGCGGTCCTGATCGGGCTGGCGCTCATGCGGGTCACCCCGCATGTCAAGCGCGTGACCGGATCTGCCATCGCCGGAATGAAGGAGGGGCTCGCCTACGTCCGCGCGACGCCGGACATCATGCGCACGGTGGTCCTGATCGGGTTCATCGGCACCTTCGCTGTCAACTACAACGTCTGGGTCCCGCTGCTGGCCCAGAAGAACTTCCTGGCGGGTGCTGGAACCTACGGTTTGCTCATGGCCTCGATGGGAGTCGGTTCGCTTTGTGGCGCGCTCTCGCTTGCGATCTTCGGCGGGCGTAAGCCGAGTCGAAAGCGAATGTTCCTCGCAGCCATGGGCCTCGGCCTTGCCGAAATCGCGCTCGGCTACGTTTCCGCTGTTCCACTCTCGGTCTACTTCGGCATGGCTACCCTCGCCATGATCGGGTTCTTCAGCAGCAGTGCAATGGCAACCGCCAATACCATCGTGCAGACGACCGCGAGCGATCAGTACCGTGGCCGTGTGATGGCGGTCTACATGACCGTGTTCTCCGGGACAACACCGCTCGGGTCGCTGGCGGCCGGTGCCGTCGCCGAGACGCTCGGTGCTCCGGCCTCGGTGGCGGCCGGGGGCGCGATCGCGCTTGCAGCGGCAATCGCCATTGCCTGGCTGCAGCGCAACCGGATGGAGACGGCGCGCGCCCGGAAAATCACCGGTCAGGCCGCAGATTAGCCTGTGCAGGGCAGCACTCCGGTACAATGACGACACGGCCACATGCACGTCTGCCGTGTCGTCCCATTCGTCGCGTCGATGACCGGCGCCCGTCCAGGATGCTTGCGAAACCGATGGGCTTCGATCCCTTTATTTTCATCAGCCTGTTCTATGCCGCGATCGGCGTACGCCTCATCTACCAGCTCGTTCAGAGCTGGCACGAAACCTGGGACCTCAACTTTACCCAACACGACCGGCTGATCGTTGACCAGGCAGCGTTCTTCGTGCTGATCCCAATCTCGGTGGTGCTGCATGAGCTCGGTCATGCGGTGACGATCTGGGCGATGGGCGGCGAGGTGCTCGACTTCGGGTTCTATGGATTTGCCGGGTTCGTCTCATACGATCCCACCGATTTCACCAAGGTCCAGCAGATGATCGTTGCCGCCGCCGGCAGCATCGTCAACCTGCTGCTGATCCTCGTCGCGTTGGCCCTCGTCTTCCTGCGACGACCACCGATGCGCGCGGCCTACAACGAGCTGGCGATCCAGTTCATTTTCATCTCGGGGTTGAACGCCTTTATCGCATACCCGGTTCTCGATGTCCTCTCGGGGCTCAACGGTGACTGGCGACAGATGTACGATGGCGGCGTTCCCTGGTTGACTGCGGTGATCGTGATAGTCCAGCTCGCCGTGATCGCTGCGGGCTACTGGCTGCACACCAATCCACGGATGAAGGCCAGGATCGCCTCCCTGACCGACATCCCGCCAGGGTACGAGCGCGCATTGCTCGGTGGCATCCGGCAGGGGACGATCGACACGACGACCCTGAGCCCGGCTGAAGCCGCGCTGTACGAGGCTGGTGATCGGGTCGCCAGTGGCTGGCCGGTGCGTGTGAAGACCGGCATCCAGCGTTTCAATGGCGGCACCGCGGTCACGCTGGAATGGACGCATGGCGATCGACCGCGCGTCGTGGCAGCGCGGACCTTCGCCAATGGAACCACCGATCTGATCGCGATTCCGGTCACCACTACCGGGGCGCCACCGCAAATGCCCCGCTCGCTCCACCGGTGGCCGGTACGACCAGATGTGGACGATCTGACTATCGGCTTGCGCATGGCGATGGAGACCGTCGACCGGGAGGGGTAGAGCGGAGTCCGAAACGGTCGCCCGGATTTCGGTGCATACGGCCTACCAACCGTAGCGGCCGACCACGTGCCGACCATCGGCCGGAGGCCGATATCCGGGCATCCTGCGCCCATGCGTCCGGTCACCGGACCGGGGAGATGGCCCCTTCGGCTGCGCTCAGGGCAAGTTCTGCGGGTCATTGGTGCGACGTGCAGTCGCCCCCTACAAATGGGAACGGACCCGATATCCCAGCCCTCGGTTGGTGCGATGGTGATATCGCCCTACGGGCCATCGGGGAGAGACAAGCTCTCTCCCTACGGAATAGTCCACCCGCCCACAACATGAGGGGAAGGTGCTGCGATGACGGAGAGACCCAACATCGTCCTGATCATGACCGACCAGCAGCGTGCCGATTTCTCCCGTGCTGAGGGGTATCCCCTCGATCCGATGCCATTTCTCGATAAATTGGGCGAGCATGGGGCGCGCTTCTCGCACGCCTACACACCGATGCCGACCTGTGGACCGGCCCGGTGCAGCCTCCTCACTGGGCGTTTCCCGAAGGCCACCCGCGTTCGCGAGAACTGGGGGCTGGCGAACATCACCGCCGAAACCGATCTGCCGTCGGTTCTGCGTGAGCACGGCTACTCGATCAATCTCGCCGGCAAGAATCATACGTATCTGACTGAACGTGATTTCGACTGGTCCTCGATGTACATGCACACCGGTGGAGGCCGCGCCGATCGCTGCACGGAGGACGATGCCCGATTCGACGAATGGTTGCAGGCGCTCGATCACGGTGTGAGCCCGCAGCCGACGCCGTTTCCGCTTGAGAACCAGCCTCCTTATCGCGTGGTCAGCGATGCGATCGCCTGCCTGGACGAGCGCGACCGGGAGAAGCCGTTTTTCCTTTGGCTGAGCTTCGCCGAGCCACACAATCCCTATCAGGTGCCCGAGCCCTACTTCAGCATGTTTCCCGAGGAGGCGCTTCCCGACCGCGTGGCGGGCCCGGAGGCCATCGCGGCAAAGGGCGACCACTGGCACTGGCTGCGCGCCCTGATCGAGGAGAAGCGTCCCGGTTACGACGAGGCGTGGCGTCGCTACCGAGCCAACTACCTGGGCATGATCCGCCTCATCGACGATCAGATCCGGCGCTTTGCCGAGCACCTGGAGGCGACCGGGCAACGCGACAACACGGTGCTGATCTTCGTCTCCGACCACGGAGATTACGCGGGCGATTACGGGCTCCAACGCAAGGGCGTAGGGCTGCCGGAGTGCCTCGTGCGGGTGCCGTTCCTGATCGCCGGTCCCGGTGTTGTTGCCGGCGACGCCATGCGCGAGGAGTTCGTTTCCCTGGTCGATCTCTTCCCGACCATTTGCGAGATGCTGGGTATCGACATCCCGGATGGCGTTCAAGGCAGGAGCCTCTGGCCGATCCTGTGCGGAAAGCCGTACCCGGAACAGGAGTTCCGGAGCATCTATGCCGAGCTCGGGATCGGTGGTCTTCCCTACCGGGAACACGAGCGCCCGACGTTGCATTTCCCGTACGAAGGGCCGACGTTCGACGAGTTGAACAGCGTCACCCAGAGCGGCAACCTGAAGATGGTGCGTATGGGGCGATGGAAACTCCTGACGGATGTTGAGGGGAACGGAGAGTTGTACGATCTGGAATCCGACCCCGCGGAGCTCGATAACCGGTACGGCGATCCGGCGTGCCGGGAGCAACAACTGGCGGCGACGACTGAGCTTCTGCGATGGACGATCCGCACCGAGGACGACCTGCCCGGCGGTCGCTACATCCGCAAGCACGCACCACACAACTGGCTCAACGCGGACGACGCAGAGGCCCGACACTGTTGTCCGCGCTCCAATTCGTAGGGAGAGAACTGCTGAGACGACCGCTCTCTCTACGGAAATGGGAGCGGGGCACATCACACCCCTTCCATTCGTACGGGCGGACCTGCGTGTCCGCCCTCAAGCTCGCACGGAAAACGCCAGTGCATTCATGCTCGTTGCATGCGAACTTCAGGGCCGACACTCGGATCGACCCGTACGAATGTTGGGCCTGGATTGGGGTTACTCCCCGACCTGGATCGTCAGGCCGTCGTGGGCGGGCTCATAGCCATGCTCGGCGGTAAGCGCCGCAAGCTTGTCATGAGTCGGGCTGCTGTGGTGCGCGAAGTGGGTCGCCACCACACGCGTGCGATCGGTGATGACGCCCGCCTCCCGCGCCTTTGCGATCTCTTCTCGGAAAGTCTTCGCGTCGAGATGGCTGGTGCCGCCTGATCCGAACCCGCCCGTGTGATCCAGGATGATGAGATCGAATGTCCACCCCAGATCCCGGAGTCGAGACCAGGTGCCTTCTTCAAGCGGGCCGGTGTCCGTGCCGTAGAAGAGTCGCTTGCCGTCTGGATCTTCGATGGCGTAGAGCATAGCCTCGATCTTGCCGCCGCCATGCGTGGCCCGCACGGATTGCACGCGATAGTCGCCGGCCATGAACTCCTGCCACGGCTCGATGATGGAGATCTCCAGCTTGCGCTTGCGCTGCTCGTCGGCGTCCGCGTAGTCGGTGGTGCCGCTCTCGAGGCTCTCCAGCGCGTTCATCCTGCGCAGTGAGGTTGCCGAGCAGAAGTACTGCATGGGCGTGAGGTCCTTCACCGAACAGCCCTCGTGCCGGGCGAAGAAGGCGAGCACGTCCAGGTGATCGTTGTGCGGATGCGTCTGCAAGCCATACCGGACCTGGTTCAGGGGCAAGCCGAAGCGCATCGAGGCCGCGATCAGGTCCGGCCCCATGTCGATCAGCAACTGGTTGTCGATCAGCGCGGAGGAACGGTAGCGGAACGAGGTTCCGCCGAGGGCGCGAGCCTCCGTACAGTTCTCGCAGGCGCAGAAGGGGTCAGGAAATCCTTCCGCCGCGGCCGTTCCCAGAAATGTGATCTGCATCTTCCCCGTCCCCTCTCGATGTGGATGCGCTGCCTTATGCCATTGCTTGTTCGTGAACGCTAAAGACCATTATTCACAGAACGGCAGCGTTTGGTTTATTTCGTGGGTGGCATGCGTCACGTCCCGCTGAACTGTCATCCTGGATAGAGCGTCGACGCCAAACTGACCTCACCCTGTCATCCTGAACGAAGTGCAGCGTAGCGAGAGGATCCCCGCGCGCAGCGCAGCGAGAGCGTATCGGGCGTAGCCCGACTCCGCGGGTGACACCAGGGCGGCAACTTCGTTGCCGAGTGGTTGTGCTTCGCACGGGGATTCTCCCCTGCGGTCAGAATGACAGCTCGATGGATACGCACGACTTGGGATGGCGTACCTGTTAGCGCTGGGATCGCTCGGGGCTGAGGCTCGTGCGGATCAGCAGGTAGGTCGGGAGCGCCGTCATCGCGATCATTGTGATCGCGTAGGGTGCGGCCATAGTGAAATCAAGGACTTCGCCGTTGGTGGTTGTCCAGAGCTTCGTCGCCAGCGTCTGCGCGCCGGTCGGACGCAGGAGCAGGGTCATCGTCAACTCCTTGGCAACGTTGAGCATCACCAGCATGATCCCGGCGACGATGCCCGGCAGGGCAATCGGCAGCGTCACCGAAATGAAGGTGGACAACGGGCTGCGGCCAAGGGTGCGGGCGATCCGATCGTACTGCTCGGACGCCTGGGTCAGGCCGACGCGCTGGGCACCAACGGCGATCGGGAGGTAGAGCATCGCATAGCCGATCACCAGCAGCGAGCTCGATTGATAGAGGGGATGCAGCCAGCGCACCGCGAAGAAGACCAATCCGAGCGACACCACCACGCCGGGCAGCGAATGGGCGATCCATGATGCACGTTCGATCAGGAGAACGCTCCTGCCCGGATACCGGACGGCCAGCAGGCTGATCGGGAGGGCGGCAAGCGTGACGAGCAGCGCGGTAGCGATGGCATATCGGGCCGTGGTCCACGTCGCCGCCAGCAGTGCCCCGCTGTCCACGGAGACGCTGCCGAACGCGATCTCGATGAAACCCTTGCCCATGCCGTAGAGCGGCACGCCAAGCGATACCACCACCACGGTTACCGCAGCCAGCAGCATGAGCGGCGTCCAGGCGCCGAGCCGCCACGGGACGCGGGTCTGGGCGACACCGCCGCCGATCCGTACCGGTGTCGTCGCGTTTCGGAACAGCAGGTAGTCGCCGGCGAGCAGGATCAGGGCGCCGAAGGTGAGGACGATGGAGAGGGCGCGGGCCGCATCGAGCGAGCCGAGCACGGTCGCGCGCTGCACGATCGCGGTCGTCAGCGTCCGGTAGCGCAGCAGCTCCAGCGCGCCGTATTCCGCCAGCATGTGCAGGGCGATGACCAGCGCTCCGCCGGAGACGGCACGTCGGAGCTGGGGCAATGTGACCTCAAGAAAGGCGCTGATCGGTCCACGCCCGAGCGCTCTCGCCACACTCTCCTGACTCGCGTCCAGCCCACGCAATGCTGCCACCGTCGGCAGGTAGACGTAGGGGTAGAGCGAGAGCGTCAGGATCAGCACTGAGCCACGCAGGCCGTAGATGAACGTCGATTGCGGCGCCCATTCATACCCGGCGGCGACCCAGGTGTAGGTCGATACGAATGCGGGAATGCCGAGCGGCAGGGTGAAGAGCACCATCCACACCCGCCGTCCCGGCAGGTCCGTGCAGGTGACGAGCACTGCGAGCAACACGCCCACGACGACCGACGACATCGTGACCCAGAACGCGAGCAGGATGGTGTTCTGGATGAGGGGAACAGTCGTCGGGCTGGAGAGCAGGCGCTGGAGGCGGGCGGGGTCGAGCCCCTCGCGAATCAGCAGGTACGCGACCGGCAAGAGCGAGATGATCGCCACCGCGCTGGCCAATGCCAACAGCAAGGCAGGTGATCTTCGCTCGGAAGACCACCTGCGCACCTTGCCCGCTGACGATTCCCTGATTGCCATTGTCTCGGTGGGGTTCGGCATGGATTCGATCAGATGATGCCGGCCTCGAGGATCAACTCAACGGCCTTGTCGGAATCCTTGAGGCTTCCCTGATCGAACACCGGCGGGTCGAGCTCGCTCAGCGGGGGCAGGCCGTAGCTGCTCTCAACACCTGGTGCGAGCGGATATTGCGGCGATTCGGCGGCGAGCACCGCCTGCCCGCCCTTGGGATCGGCCAGCCAGGAGACGAATTGCTGCGCGAGTTCCTGGTTCTTGCTCGCGGCCGGAATCGCCGCGGCCGAGGCGAAGATCAATCCTCCCGGGTCTTGCCCCTTCATGAAGTGCACGCGCGACCTGAGGTTCTCCGGTCCGCCCTTCTCCTTGGCGAGGATGTACCAGTAGTAGTGATTGCTGAGCCCAAACGGAATCTGGCCGGCCTCGACCGCATCGCGGATCGCGCCGTTCTTGAGCAGGTTTTCGCCGGTCTTCTGGATGCCCGTCAGCCAGTCGAGCGTCTTGTCGTCGCCGATGGTATTCACCAGATAGGTCACCGTGCTGGTGAAGGCGCCGCTGGGGGCGTAGGCGTACTTGCCCTTCCACTCGTCGTTGACGAGATCGAAGATGCTCGCCGGGAGCGCGCTTTCCTCGATCAGGTCCGGGTTGTAGAAGATCGCGCGCGAGCGTGCGCCATAGGCGAGCCAGTGGCCGCTTTCAGGGTTGAACCGCTTGTCGGTCTTCGCCAGGGAGTCCGGATCGATTGGCGCGAGCAGGTTCTGGGCATCAAGCGTTCCGGCCGGTCCCGGCTCCTCGGTGATGAAGACATCGGCGTTGGTCGCATCACCCTCTTCGATGATCTGGTTGGCGAGATCGGAGTCACCGCCCGATCGGACTTCGACCGTCACACCCGTGGCCTCCTGGAAGGCCGTGGCGAACGCGGTGCTCAGCGATTCGTGCTGACCTGAGTAGACCGTGATCTTGCCGGAACCTCCGGCGACGGGTGTTGCCGCTGAGGGCGTGCCCTGTCCGAGCACCGCACGCGGACCGAGCGTGACACCGGCCACCGCCGCGGCAGCGCCGAATTTCAGAAGAGCGCGACGATCCTGACGCATTTCAGCCATGAAGAACCCTTCACCATCGACCTGGCCTTCCAGCTCCGATGGAATGACGACGATTACGATCCGATTGTCGAAAGCCGATGATCGGAAACACAGTGAGGTGGCGGCACCTCGTGACCATCATTTCGCGCGTGGTGCGCTGGGTCGACATAGGCGATGGCGTCGCCCGCAACCCGCACCCGGACGCGTTCGCCTATGGTCGGAGAGACGCCCTTGGGGACACGAACGGAGACTCGTGAGCCGCGCCCATCGTCTCCCATGCCCAGTGTCAGCATCGCGTCGTGACCGTAGAACGTGAAGCTCAGCACGCGGGCTGGCAGCCCCTCTGTCCCAAGCACAACCTGTTCCGGTCGGAGCATCAGCGTGCAGGGACCGCGTCCTGACAAGCGGCAGGATGAACAGATCGCGATATTGCCGAGTTCACAGGCCGCGAAACCGGCGACATGGTCATCGATAACGGCGGGCAACAGCACGGCGTCGCCGACGAAGGTCGCGACACTTGGATCTGCGGGCCGTGTGTAGATGTCGTCCGGTGAGCCGGATTGCACGACCTCGCCGTCGCGCATGACCGCGACCTGATCGGCGAGGGAGAGCGCTTCCTCCTGGTCGTGCGTGACCAGCACGGCCGTTGTATTGGTCGTGCGCAGCAGATCGCGCACTTCCATGCGCAGTTCCGCCCGCAGCCCGGCATCGAGGGCGGAGAAGGGCTCATCGAGCAGGATCAGCTTGGGCGAGGGGGCCAGGGCGCGGGCGAGCGCCACCCGCTGCTGCTGACCCCCTGAGAGCTCGTCCGGACGCCGCCGGGCATAGTCGGCCAGACCGACGAGCTCGAGCAGTTCGGCGACCCGCTCTGCACGTCGGCGCCGGGCGCGAAGCGAGAGCGGGTTGCCACGCCAGGAGTGAAGGCCAAAGCCGACGTTGCTGGCGACGCTCAGATGGGGGAAGAGCGCCCCCTCCTGCGGAACGATGCCGATATCGCGGCGCTCCGGCGGGAGGTGCGCATCGTCGCTGCTCAGGAGCGCGCCGGCGAGCCGAACCTCGCCCTCATCCTGCCGGTCGATGCCCGCGATGATTTTGAGCAGGGTCGATTTGCCGCAGCCGGACGATCCGAGGATCGCCGCGAAACTGCCGCGCGGAACCGTGAGATCCACACCGCGCAATGCCTGAACCGGGGTTGGCCGGGTCGCATACGTCTTGAACGCGCCGCGAACCGTGAGCCAGTTCTGTTCGTCGGATATACCGGACATATCGTGAGTTGCGATCGAAGCCATACAGCCCATTCCGCGCGATATGCACCGAAGTTCGATGCACCTTCCGAACCCGCATTGAATTCATACCAAGTAAATCGGATTTGGTCGTTCGCGTCAAGATCGGGTGGGCGTCAATGCATGAATGATGGGTTGTCTCCAGGCACGGAGACGGCGACCGGGTGCCCGGTCGCCGCCTCGAACGGATGAGGGATTGTGCTGGTTTCCAGTTGCTCGCGGAGGCGTTGGTTGCCTCAATTGTCGGAAGCGCCCTTCACCCACTTCCCGTCGGCGTTCTTGTGATATTCCTTCTTGACCGCGCCCCATGCCACCCTGTGGGCACGCTCTTCCTCGTGGTTGTACTCATCCCAGGCGCTGTTGAACGCTTCCTTGTAGATATCCTGCGCGTGAGACGGCAGGTTGTCCTTCACGCTGTCCGGCAGGTCGGATTTGGTCTTGTATGGCATCGAACCCTCCTCTGCATTCCCGATCGGCCAGTGACGACTGAGAGCGGAGTCGCAGGGATCGTTCCATCGGGCCCCGTCTTGGTCAGCTTGCCGCAGTGGGGCCGACCGTGATGCCATCGTTCCCCTGCGCCGCGAAGACCTCCAGGAACCGCTGCCATGTCACCCGGTATTGGTACGGGCGCTCGGTGTTGGTCGAGGTCGGGCCGAGGGGGTCGCGGATGATGACGTCGTCGGCGTTCGCCCCCATCACGATCAGCGCGTGGTCGTTGCCGAGCACTACGGGAAACTCGTCGCCATCGGGCGTGATCCAGGTCGCGGGCACCCAATCCAGGAAGTCGACGCTCGATTTGAAGAAGACGGGACGGCCCTGCTCCAGGGCGGCCTCGATCGCCTTGCGGTCGTGGACAGGGTCCGTGGTCAGCCCGGCGCCATCGAACACCTTGCGCATCGCGTTCCCGGTGGCGCGGGCAAGGAAGTTGTCCTCATAGTGGCCGCTGAAATGCTCCCAGATGTCGCCGCCCACGATGATGACGCCATCCTCGCGCTCCTCATAGTAGGGCTCGATGCTGGTGTCCTGGCCGATGAAAGCGAGCTGGTCCTCGAGCGAGAGATCCTTGCCATAGGCGGTGAGGATGATCCAGGCCGAGTCGAATTCGCAGGTGTAATGGAAATCCTGCCCTTCCTTGATCGGCAACTGAATGTAGGTCTCCCACACCGCGCCGTCGGCCTCGACCGGCTCGATCTCGGACGCCGGCTGCCCCGGAAGCTGACCGAGATTTCCGGTCGCCGGCATCGTGCGAATGTAGGTAAAGGGGTCCATCGACTGCGCCGCTGCGCGTGAGACCGGCAAGCCCGCAAGCGAACCGGCGGCGGCGACAGCGGCGATGCCAGCGGTGCGCGCGGCGAACTGGCGGCGGCTCAACCGCGCGCTGGAGGCGTGGATGATGGAGCGAGTCAGTTTCTCGGAGGCGAAGTTGGGCATGTGATCAATCCTGATTGGAATGGGCCTCGAAGCGGGATCGGTCGGGACACGTCTCGCCCGGCACGACCGGCCCGTGCGACGGTGTCGAGACTGATCGTAGACGGTCTGGCTGGAGAAATGCCACTTCTGTCCGGACGATGCCGCCGAGTGCACAATGCATGGCCGTTGCATGGATGGTAGCGACGTGCAAGACTCATTCGGACGTGGGCCGCATTATGTCGCGGACATCGCACTGTCGGCCGTCGTCGCGTGGACCAGAGAGACCGCCGAGGAGAATGCATTACCAATGGCCCAGAACCAGTTCGTTCAGGAGATCACCGACCAGCGCGAGAACTTCGACCAGTGGTACGTCGATGTCGTCCAGAAGGCCGAGCTTGCCGACGACTCGCCCGTACGTGGAACGAAGATCATGCGGCCCTACGGCTATGGCATCTGGGAGCTGATCCAGGGCCTGCTCGATGCCCGCTTCAAGCGCACCGGGGTCGAGAACGCCTACTTCCCGCTGCTGATTCCGAAATCGATGATGGAGCGCGAGGCCGACCACATCGAGGGCTTCACACCTGAAGCCGCGTGGGTCACGATTGCCGGCGGCAAGGAGCTCGAGGAGCCGCTCGCGATCCGGCCGACATCGGAGTCGATCATTTGCCCGACCTACGCGCGCTGGGTGCAGAGCTGGCGCGATCTGCCGATTGTGATGAACCAGTGGTGCAGTGTGCTGCGCTGGGAGGAACGGCCACGCGCCTTCCTGCGCACCAGCGAATTCCTTTGGCAAGAGGGGCATACGGCCCACGCCACGCCGGAGGAGGCCGAGGCTCGCGCCCGCCAGATGCTGGAGGTCTATCGCTCGCTTCTCGAAGATGATCTGGCGGTCCCGGTTATCCCCGGCGTCAAGAGCGAGTCCGAAAAATTCGCCGGCGCCTATCGCACATACACCGTCGAGGCGATGATGGGCGGCAAGAACTGGGCGCTGCAGTCGGGCACATCGCACAATTTGGGCGATCACTTCGGCAAGGCGTTCGATATCCGCTTCCTGGACAAGGATGGCGAGCGCAAATACGCGTTCAGCACCTCATGGGGGCTGAGCCAGCGGACGATCGGCGCGATCATCATGGTGCACGGCGACGAGCGCGGGTTGAAGATTCCGCCGAAGGTCGCGCCCGTGCAGGCCGTTATCGTGCCGATTCTCGGGCGCGCCAAGAACGGCGAGGAGATCATCGCCAAGGCGCATGAGCTATGCGACACCCTCTCGGCCACGATCCGCGCGCGTATCGACGACCGCGATGATCGCTCTCCCGGCTACAAGTTCAATCACTGGGAACTGAAGGGAGTTCCGATTCGGATCGAGCTCGGCCCGCGCGATCTGGCCGCCGATCAGGCGGTGCTGGTGATGCGCGACACGGGCGAGAAGCGCACGGTGCCGTTGAGCGAGCTGGCGGCGGCAATCAGCGACGAACTGGCGTCGATGCAGGATCGACTCTATGCCTCGGCAAGCGAGCGACTGCGTACGCTCACGGTCGAGGTCGATTCCTGGGAGACGTTCGTCGATCGGATCGCGACCAATGCCGGCTGGAATCTGTCATGGTGGTGTGGCGACGCCGCCTGTGAGGCGAAGATCAAGACGGAGACCAAGGCGACGACGCGGTGCATCCCCTTCGCCCAGCAGGGTGGCAGCGGCCCCTGCATCGTCTGCGGCGGGACAGCCACCGAGCGGGCGATTTTTGCCCGCGCCTATTGAAGCAGGCGCCTTCCTGGTCTTCGATCGGGCCGCCGATGTCACTCAGTGACGCCGGCGGCCCGATCGCGTGTTCCGACATCCTGAATTCGATCGTGTCACGAAGGGCCTCTGGACATTGGCCGGTGATTGCCGGATAATGCCCATGACTATGGGGTCACCGGACGAATCAGATACGCCGCCCGGCTCTCGATTCTTGAGGGGCACATCCTGCGGAGCAATCTTGCTCACCGCAGGCGTATTCGCGTGCAAGGCACATTCAATCGGAGGCCATCGCATGACCCTATCGAAGAACCCCGCTCGGACGCTCAGGAATGCGCGGCTGGATCGCAGGCAGTTTGCCGCTGGCGCGGCCGTGAGCGCCGCCGTTGCCGTTGCCGGAGTTTCCTCGGTTCACGCGCAGGATGCCACGCCAGCTGCCGGTTCCCCACCGGCCGGAGGCGGACCGGCTCCCGTGCTGCCTGCCGGGGTTGAAGTCTCCACGGTTGCCAGTGGATTGCAGTCCCCCCGTTTCGTCGCGATCAGCCAGGGAACCGTGTATTTCACTGAGGCGGGCACCGGCGGTGACACTGCGGTTATCGCGACACCGGGACCGGGCACGCCAGAATCGACCGAGCCGATCAGCATGAGCGGCAAGAGCGGAAAGCTCTCGTCGATTGCTGGTGACGGAACGGTGACGGTCCTGGTCGATGATTTCATGTCGTACACGTTCGGTGAGAACGGCGAGATCGTTGGTCCGGCCGGCGTGGCCGTGGATGGAAACGGCAAGGCCTACGTCGCCGTCGGCTCCCCCGGTCCGCTTATTGCCAGCATCGACTTGACCGGCGAAGAGGGTGTCGTCTACGAGGTCGACCTGGCCACCAAGGAGAAGAAGATCCTCGCCAACGCGGTCAAGTACGAGATCGAGAAGAATCCGGACCCGATGGCGATCGACTCCAATATCTACGGCGTCGCCTACGACAACGGAACGATCTACGTGGCGGACGCCGGTGGCAACGACATCCTCGCGGTGAAGGCCGATTCCGGCGATATCTCGACCTTCGCGGTGACGGGCGGTCTCGACGTCAACATCTTCCCGCCATCCGGCAACCCGGCGCGTCAGGGTGAGCAGCAGATCGATAGCGTGCCAAGCGATGTGGCGATTGGGCCGGACGGCAACATCTACGTCTCCTTTGTGACGGGTGGCCCCTTCCCCCCGGGTCTGGCGCCGATCTATTCCTATGCTCCGGACGGGACCAAGAGCGTGTTCGCGACCGGACTCACGATGACTGGCAGTCTGGCGTTCGCCTCCGATGGCACGCTCTACGCCTCGATTATCTCGACGAACCTGCTGCAGATGGGCCTGGGGCAGATCGTGCGCGTCAAGGCCGATGGCGCCCACGAGGTGATCATCGACGGGCTGATCGCGCCGAACGGAATCGCCTTCGATGACGGCGACAATCTCTTTGTCGCGGTGAAGACCACCGGTGCGCCGGGTGGCGGCGAGATCCTCAAGTTCACGGGCGTGACCAGTGCTGCTGGGCAACCAGCCGCCACACCGAGCGCCGCGACTCCGGAGGTCCCTGCGGTGGCGACGCCAATAGCTGCTGCGGCTCCGGTTACGATTCTCTGCGAGGACATCAAGTACAGCACGAACGCGGTCAGTATCCCCGCTGACACGGATGTCGCCTTCACGATCCAGAACGCGGGCGTGCTTCCTCACGACTTTCAGATCGACAAGCTGAAGGTCAGTTCCGGGTTGCTCGCAAGCGGCAAGAGTGCCAATCTGGTCATCAACGCACCGGCGGGAACGTACACCTACTACTGTGGTCAGCCGGGGCACCGGGCGGCCGGCATGGTGGGAACCCTCACCGTCGAGTAGTTGCTCGCGGTGATGCGCGGTTGATGCACGCAACGCATCGCATACGAAGCGCCCGCGAGAGTCGACTCCCGCGGGCGCTTCGTTCTGAGCGGTACCGTGATGGTGCCGCTCGTTACCCCTTGACCGACCCGGCGGTGAGACCGGCGATCATAAAGCGCTGCGCGAACATGTAGATGACGATGACCGGAATCGCCGTCATCACGCTGGCCGCGAACATCTGACCGTACGGATAGATATCCCCGACCACCATGTTGCCGAGCCCGATCGGCAAGGTCCACGACGATTCCGGCTGGACCAGCACGAAGGCCAACAGGAACTCGTTCCAGGAGCTCGTGACCGAGAAGAGCGCGACGGCCAGCAAGGCCGGCAGCGTGAGCGGCAGGATGATCCGCACGAAGCACTGGAAGTGGTTCGCGCCATCGATCATCGCCGCTTCCTCCAACTCCTTTGGAATCGAGCGGTAGTAGCCCATCAGGAGCCAGCACGCGAACGGCAGGCCGAATGTGGGGTACGCCAGCATCAGCGCGCCGAGCGAGTTGATGAGCTTCAGATCGGTGAAGATCTGGTAGAGCGGCAGGAAGAGCAGCACCGTCGGCATCAGGTAGGTGAAGAGGATCGCCGTCTGCACGAACCCCTGCCCGCGCCACTTCAAGCGCACGAGTGCATACGCCCCGAGTGATGCGACTGACACCGAGAGTGCGGTGCTGACCGCCGCCACCTGGATCGTGTTCCAGAACCAGCGGGGGAACTGGGTATCGACCAGCATCGACCGGTAGTTTTCCAGCGTCCACGGCGATGGCATGAACGGAGATTTGCCTTGCTGGATCTGTGGCACTCCCTTGAACGAGGTGGCGACCACCCAGAAGAAGGGGAAGAGCAGGAAGACGATGAGCACTGCCAGCGTCACGTAGGCCCCGATCGTGCCCCAGCGTCGCGTCAGTCTTCGCCAGCCTGGTTCCCGGGAATCATCGCCCTTGACGTAGGCGGAGTGAGCCGCCCGTGTGATTGCACCGGCGACCCAGACAAATGGGAACGAGATTGCTGACAGCACGAACACCGCCAAGCGCGCGAGTTGCGTGAAGGGCCAGCCAAGCACGGAACCCAGGAGGGAAACGCCACCCTTCTTCGGCATCGGCGTGTCGCTCTCCACCCGCATGAACCGCCCGAGCACGACGATAATCACGACCAGCGCGGGAACCACCGCCATTGCCACCGCGACTCCGGCGCTGTACCGCAGCGATCCAATCGCGTACTCATACGAGAGGATCGAGAAGACGCGGGTCTTTCCACCGGGACCGCCACCCGTCATCAGGTAGATCAGCCCGAAGGAGTTGAGCGTCCAGATCAACGAGAGCAGGCAGGCGACAATGATGACATACCGCAGCCCCGGCAATGTCACATCGCGGAACTTCTCCCAGCCAGACGCGCCATCGACCGAGGCCGCGTCGTAGAGCTCGTTGTCGATCGCCTTCAGTCCGGCCAGGAGGATGATCGTGAAGAACGGGATACCCTTCCAGACATTGACCGCGATAACGGACGGCATCGCCAGGTTGTAGTCTCCGAGCCAGGAGATCCCGCTGTCGATGATCCCGATGCGCTGGAGAAGGATGTTCAGGCCGCCGAACACGGGGTCGTAGAGCCCGCGCCACGTCAGCGCCGCCACAACCTCCGGCACGATCCACGGCAGCAGCACCAGGCCCGTCAGCACACTGGTGAACCGCATGCCCTTGCGATTGAGCAAGGATGCCGCCAGCAGCCCGATCCAGAACTTGATGAAGACCGAGACGACCGCGAACTCCACGGTGTTCCAGACCGAATCGCGGAACCGTGCGTCGTTCCACAGGCGTTCGTAGTTCTGGAAGCCGACGAATCCCCGGTTGGTGATACCGGTGACGTTGTAGAAGCTCATGCGAAGAGCATCAAGTAGGGGATACCCCACAAGCCCGAAGAGCAGGATGATCGTGGGCGCCGCGAAAAGCCAGGCCACTGGCCAGTCATGCCCCAGGACCCGCTTCGACCGACGCCAAAACGACGATGATTGCTTGGCGGCATCTCCGGCCTTCGCCGTGGAACGCGGCGACGATGCGGGTACGATTGCCATGGAATGTCCTCTCGATCCCGACACGGCATGCCGGACGCGCGATTTCTCACGCATCCGGCACCGGGTTTGTTCACGCTAGACTCAGTACGACGGACGTTGAATTGGCCTACTCTCCCGGCAGCCCGAAGTCCTGCCAGACCTGCACCCACCGGTTGTGATAGTCCTTGACCACGTCCTCCGCGGAGCGGCCCTGAAGCACCTCGGCGATCATGTCGGTCTGATCGAACGACCCCGCGACCGCATCGACCGCGACCGAGCTCGGGCCGGGCCAGCGCAGCCCGGTGAAGTCGATGTTGTTCCAGACGGCCGGCTCGGCGGCAATTGAGTTCGGCGTCTCGGTGATGATCGGATCGCTCCAGCCATTCTTGTAGGCGGGAACGGCGTAGGAGCGGGAGATCTCCCAGATCCGCTGCTGGACCGGGGTCGAGAGCAGGTGCCGGATCAGGTCGTAGGTCGCTTCCTGGTTCTTGGTGCCCTCGATCACGTGCAGGAAGACCCCCGCGAGCTGATCGAGTTGCGCCCCGTCAGAGTTGCGGACGACCGTCGGCATGTAGCCGATATCATTGGCGAAGGGCACGCCGTCCAGCACCGCCTTGGCATACATGGTTCCCGCGTTCTGCGTGAGCGCCAGCGTCCCGGCGAGGAAGGCCTCGTTGTTGGATGGATCCGTCCATGAACCCCAGCCGGTCGGGAGCATCGGCGCCCACTTCTCGTTGCTGTAGGTGTCGGCCAGCCACTCCAGCGCCGCGACGGACTCTGGCGAGTCAAATGTCACTTTGTCACCGGACTCGTCCTGCAACGTGCTGCCGAAGGCGTAGAGAACGGTCTGCACGAGGAGGCGGGCATCAGTCGACCGGTTGATCGTGATACCCCAGCCCCACATCTTGTTGTCGGGATCGGAGACGGCGAGCGCGGCGTCGCGCCGCTCATCGAGCGTCTTCAATGTCGAGGTGTCGATGTTGGCGGGGCCGAAGATATCCTTTCGGGCCCACCAGCCGTCGACGCGCGTGAACCAGGGAATACCCCACCACTTGTCATCGAAGAAGCCGTTGGTCTTCATGCCCGGCGTTGTCTCGCCGTTCGATTCCTCGATCTGGGCCATGAGGTCGGTGACATCCTGCAGCACGCCCTGATACTGGAACTGGCGCTGCGGGATATTGTCGAAATAGAGATCCGGCGCGTTGCCGGCCTTCACGCCAGCGGTCAGGCGCTGCAGGATCTCTCCTGATGTCTGGCCGCCACCGAGCTCGGTGATCTCGACCTCCCAGCCCTGCTCCTCGCAGTAGGCTGCGATCTCCGCGCGCACGAAGGCGTTGTGATCCGGATGAAAGTCGGCCTTTTGCAGGACTTCGAGCTTGCCATCGACCTTGGCGTCCGACTTCTCCCGGACAATCGGGGCCGGGGTCGCATCCTGGGCGGCGGCATATCGCATCCCCGCGAACGGCAGCGCGGCCGCGGCGGCAACGCCTGCCGAGCGCTGGACGAGCGCGCGACGAGACAGGGTGGACCCGGAGAGGCTGCGACTCTTCTGGTTCATCGACGATCTCCCTCTGACATGAACCGCTGGAAATAGGGCCAACGAGCTAGACACATGTCGAAGATTGCGGTCATCCGGCCGGTGCGCAAGAGACACGGGATTCACCGTTAAATGCCTGTGCCGCAGACAGCCGACGATCGATCCGGTTTTTCGACGTGCTAGGGATATATCAGAGCGACAGAAACCCGTCAACGATGACGCGTACGGACTGACTCAAAAGGGCTAGCGGATCTCTGGGGCCATCGAGGCGAGTGCTCTGTCAGACATGAGGCGCTGAGTGGGGTCTATCTTTGGGAATTGACGTGAATCCGTTTTGGTATGCACTCCACATCTGGCACGGCATCAGCGGCCGGCCGAGGCCCATTGTTGAGCGGAATCAGACGTCGACGGTGGAGGCGGAAGACACACCACGGAGACCGTCGAAGAGGACGTCCACGATGGTTGTGGCCAGCTGGCGGTCAAGGGGGCACGAGGTCCACGCGGCTTTGCGCATCCAGATCTGCCCCCAGACCATGCCGATGAAGAGGCTGGTCGCCAGATTCGCCGTGATGCCGGTAATGTGCTCCTCGTCGATCACGCGCTGGATGATCGTGGCGAAGAGTTCCCAGGGCATCGACTTTTCCTTCAGGATCTCGTTGCGAGCGTCCGGCGCGATATTCTCATGGAGGTCGGTCATCAGGCGGCCGAAGTCGGATTGGGTTCGGGAGAACGACTGGCTCGCCGCCGCGATGAGTTGTTCTCTGGGCGAGCCCCCCTGCTCGACGATGGCGGTCACTTCGGCTCGCATCCGGGCCAGCGCCAGTTGCACAACCGATCCGAAGAGCTCGTCCTTATTATGGAAATGGTGGTAGAGGGTCGCCTTGTGGATCGTGGCCGCGTTTGCGATCTGCTGCATCGAGATCGCCTTGTACCCATGCTCGACAAAGAGGGGGTAGGCGGCATGCAGGATGCGCGCTCGCCCCTCAGATTCCAACTCCGCTGAATCCTGCCAATGCATCGAATGAAAGACCTGTTCCCTTGGCGATTGACATGACAACCTTCGGCCAGTATAGTCGGTAGCCGTGCCCCCAACCAACCGGTCGGTTGGGCGGTTCTGCAGGAACGGGGGAGCCGGTTCGGAACCACGACGCCCCACGGAACAACCACGAGGAGAAGCGCAGCCCCGAGAGTCGCCCGGCTTACTCGTACGACCAAGAACCACGTTGGAGTCGTTTATGGCAGCATCCGCAGCACGCCCTGTGTCGCCCGGCCCCCAGTCTCACGGCGACGATCCCACAGAGGATTTCTCGCACCGGCAAATCCTGGTCATCATCGGCGGATTGATGGCGGGTATGCTCCTGGCCGCGCTCGACCAGAGCATCGTGGGCACGGCGCTGCCCGTTATCGTGAGCGATCTCGGCGGGCTCAATCATCTCTCGTGGGTCGTCACGGCGTACCTCCTGACATCGACCGCGGTGACGCCGCTCTGGGGCAAGATCTCCGACCTCTATGGACGCCGGATCATCTTTCAGATCACCATCGTCATCTTCCTTCTTGGATCGGCGTTGTGCGGGCTCTCGCAGAACATGCTTGAGCTCATCCTCTTCCGCGCCTTGCAGGGAATCGGCGGCGGTGGATTGATGTCGATCGCACTGGCGATCATCGGCGACGTGATCCCGCCGCGCGAACGAGGCCGGTACCAGGGGTATTTCGGCGCGGTGTTCGGCGTCTCAAGCGTGGCGGGACCGCTGCTCGGCGGCTACCTGACCGATGCCATCAGCTGGCGCTGGATCTTCTACATCAACCTGCCCATCGGCATCGCCGCGCTCTTCGTCACCTCCGTCGCGCTGAAGATGCCGGTCATCAAGCGCAACCACAAGGTCGACTATCTTGGCGCCTCCCTGATCGTGGCCGGTGTGACCGCCTTGCTGCTCTATCTCAACTGGGCCGGCGGACGCTATGGCTGGACGAGCATGAGCGCCCTCTCCCTGGTGGTACTTGCCATTGTCTTCACGATTGCGTTTGTCTTCGTCGAGTTCCGCGCAGAAGAGCCGATCATTCCGATGCGCCTTTTCCGCAACTCGATCTTCACGGTCGGGAATATCTTCGGCTTCCTGATCGGCTTCGCGATCTTCGGTGGAGCGATCTACCTGCCGGTCTACTTCCAGGGCGTCATGGGGATGTCCCCGACGCGATCGGGCCTCGCGATGCTGCCGATGGTGATCGGTATCTTCAGCATGTCGATCGTCTCCGGGCAGCTCATCACCCGGACCGGAAAGTACAAGATCTATCCGATCATCGGTTCCGTCGTGCTGATTGCGGCGCTCTTCCTGCTCTCGACGATCAGCAAGGACACGGCCTACTGGACCGTGGCGATCTATGCCTTCCTCTTTGGACTGGGCCTCGGCCTCGCGATGATGACGATCGTGACCCCGATCCAGAATGCGGTCGAGATGCGGGACATGGGAACGGCCACGAGCGCCACCACCTTTGGGCGGCAGCTTGGTGGCGCAATCGGTACGGCGCTGTTCGGCGCGATCCTGGCGAACCAGCTCCCGCACTACCTGGAGAAGGGGCTCACCGCGAATCCGGAAGCCGCCAGGATGGCTGCCGAGCACGGCGAGCAGGTGAGCTTCAACAACGTGGATGCGCTGCACAAGCTGCTGGAGCCGCTCAAGTCCGTGGTGCTCACGGCGTACACCCACGCGATCACCGACATCTTCGTGGCGGCGATTCCGATCATCGTGGCGGCCCTGATCGTTGTCTTCTTCCTGAAGGAGATCCCGCTGCGGACGCGGCAGCTGACCACGACCGACAACGCGAGCGCCCAGCATGCGACCAGCGAGTCCGACGAGGACGTGGCGGCGCCGGTCTTCTCCGGGCATTGAGCGCCGGTTCAACCCGAGAC
>JBARWF010000087.1:0-53002 GCA_049646645.1 Thermomicrobiales bacterium | reverse complement strand
GATGCACGCTCTGCGCGTTCGGCAGCATGCCTGCCACCCGAGGGATGACGCTCCCCGGGGAAATCGGGTACACACTACACAGGAGAGAGCATCGATCCGGCATGCAGGCGTGTATTCCTCTGGTCCCGCGCGCCGCAACCGCAACCGACGTCCTTATCGATCAGGAGACGAGTATTCATGCGCCTGCTTCTCGTTCGCCACGGGCAATCGCTCGGAAATATCGAAAGCCGCATCCAGGGCGATGACGACCCGCTCACCGACCATGGCCGCGCCCAGGCACGGGCAGCGGCCCGCGCGCTGGCAGAGCGGGGGGACATCACGCATCTCTACGCCAGCACGCTCATGCGGGCCTTCGAGACGGCGAGCATCATCGGCCGCGCCATCGGGCTCGATCCGGTCCCGGTTCCCGGTCTGGCCGAGATCAACGCCGGCACCGCCGCCGGAATGCTCTGGAGCGAGTGGAGCGCGCAGTTTCCCGAGGAGGCCCGGCGCATGGCGAGCGACGATCGGTACCTGGAAGCGTGGGCCGGGGGCGAGAGCGGCAAGACCTTCTCCGAAAGGGTCCTCGCCGCCTACAACGAGATCGTCACCCGCCACCAGGGAACGCAGGACACGGTGACGGTCGTCTCCCACGGCGGCGCGCTCGCCTGGATCTCCGCGCACATCCACGGCGATCCGATGGATGTCTGGCCATCCGCTCGCGCCGGATTCGTCAACTGTTCGATCAGCGAGTTGGAGATCGACGCCACAGGTCACGGGGAGATCATTGCCTGGAACCAGGCCGGGCACCTGGGCGCGTTGGAGACAGCGCCCTGAATCTTGACTGGTGCTCTGTCAATCTTGAAACGCCGTGAGCCGTGTCCATCTGGATACACTTGTTTTCCGCCAACCCGCGTTTCCCCGTCATTTCCCGACTTCCCTCGAAATGACGGGGAAACGCGTCGCTCAATCAGGGCGATCCTCCTCAGCACACCACGAGGGATACGGCGTCGGGCGCCGAACTCCGTAGCGGTTGCGCGATGGGGCCTTGTGTTCTCCCGGCGCTCCATGTGCGAGCGTCGGGAGGCGGTAGGGTATGATTGATGCGGGATGCTTTGTGCCCGTCTCGCCCACGCTGCCCCTCTGACCCCATGGACTGCATCGCTCATGACCCTGAACATCCTCGCTATCACCGACGAAGTGGATCAGCGTATCTACAGTTCCTCCATCAAGCAACGGATGGGCGATGTCCAGATGGTCATCAGCTGCGGCGATCTCCCGGCAAGCTACCTGGAATTTCTCTCCGACGCGCTGAACAAACCCGTCTATTATGTCATGGGGAATCATGTCGAAGAGCTCACGCGCGCCGGCGAGTGCGGGGTGCTCCGTTACCCGCAGGGTTGCATCGATCTCGGCGGGCGCGTCGTCACCGATCCCGGTTCCGGGCTGATCATGGCGGGGCTTCCGGGCTCACCACGCTACTCGGACCACGAGCCGATGCAGTTCTCTGAGTGGCAGATGACGTGGATGATCTGGAAAATGACCCCGCGCCTGCTCTGGAACAAGTTCCGGCATGGGCGCGCGCTCGATCTGCTGGTCACCCACGCCCCGCCGCGTGATCTGAACGATCGTGAGGATCGCGCCCATCGCGGGTTCGTCGCCCTGCGCCGGTTCCTTACCCGCTTTCATCCCGCCTATCAGCTGCATGGGCACGTTCATCTCTATGATCGGTCTAAACCGAACACCACGCGCTTCCACGAGACCGAGATCATTAACGTCTACCCGTACCAGCAGCTCGTGCTTGGATTCGCCCATCTCCCCGATCCCTCCGACAACACACCGGACGTGTCCCCGCCGCACTCGGCCCGAATGAGTGCCCATGACCGCACCGGGTTGGAGGTGGAGCATCGCGCATGATTGAAGATCAGCTCCGCAACGATTTCGACCGCGCACGTCAGAAAGCGTTCCTGCATGATCTGGTCGCCACGGCAACCGGACGGCAGAACGATCTGGTCCCGTTCCACGAGATTCGCAAGCGGCTCTCTCCCGAAGGCGAGAGCTATCGCGGCTTGCAGACCGTTCCCATCTCCCAGATCGTCGGCAGCATGGACCGCTTTCAGGATTTCGACCGGACCTTCCTGCCCCGCAAGAAGCACACGCAAAACCGCTGGAAGAACGTCGACCGCGCCTTCTATCAGGATGTCCGCCTGCCGCCGATCCAGCTCTACAAGGTCGGCGATATCTACTTTGTGAAGGATGGCAATCACCGCGTCTCGGTGGCGCGGGAACGTGGTGTGGAGTTCATCGATGCCGAGGTGATCGAAGGGCACGTCCGGGTGCCGCTCTCCTCGCGCATGAGCACCGCCGAGCTGCTGCTGCAGACGGAATACGCCGAGTTCCTGCGGCGTACCGATCTCGACAAGCTGCAACCCGATCATGATATCCGGCCGACTGCGCTCGGCCGGTACGACGAGATCTGGGAACAGATCGAGGCGCATCGCGGGTGGCTCTCGGCGATCTGGCATCGTCCGGCGACGGTGCATGAGGCCGTGAACGACTGGTACACCTACATCTACATGCCGATCATCCAGATCGTGCGCGATCGCAAGGTGCTCGATGAGTTCCCGGACCTGACCGAGGCGGATATCTATCTCTGGGTGATGCGCCACCGGCACATGCTCGAGGAGCGCGAGGGCCATGACGTCGGTCCCATCGCCTCGGCAAACGATTACGCCGCGCTGATGACCCAGCCGATGGGGGTCAGCGACCGCGTACGGTCGATATTGGGCGATAATCCGCGCGATCCCAACTACGAGCAGGAAGAGAAGCGACGGCGACGGATGCGGCGGTGGCCACGCCCCCGAATGGGCCGCCGCTAGATGATCCGTCGCGTTCCGGGGTGCGCCTCTGCAAGCAAGCTCCGCCGTGTCAGCAGCGTATCGGAGCGCAGGCGAGCCCTCTCTCCGGGATCTGGCTCGACACGACGCTCCCCTTGCACGCGTCTGGAACCGTGACAACATCAGGAAAGGACACATTCGTTGACGGAAGAGCAGCCAAACCACTGGATTCTCGTCAGCTCGGTCGACAGCAGAGCCATCCTCCTCACCTGCGATCAAACTTCAACATCGAAGAGATCACAGATGAATCTCCCGTAACGTCACAGCTTTTTAGGTTGGAGTACGCTTATCCGGTTGATGATTTCAGAGATGTATCCAAGGCTCTCATTGAGGTCAGGCCGGTAGCTGCCAGGATGCGCGCATTCGTTTCGCTTAGAAAGCATACCGTGAAGAATCCTCGCCTCCGCCTTGGAGAGAACTCTGATCTCCTTGGCGACAACGATCTGCTCGTATTCATTGGTATACTCGTGCAGTTCCTCCACAGATTGAAATACCGGCCATTTGGGTCTCGCTTGCGCGACTTTGCCGAATCCGTCAGAGGACAGTTTTTCTCCCAAGAAGTCAATGAACGCCTGCCAGCCACTGACGTGAGCAGCACGGTAAAGCCCGCGCTCAACACATTCCAAAGCCTCCACAAGGAGTTCATGCTGCCGAACTGAGAGGCTATGCAACTCGAGGCGGGAGGCATCGAGTGATATCACTCTTGATTTAGTGGCAGTCTCATAGTGGGACAGAATCTCATGCGCCGTCGATTCGAATTCATTGATCTGACTAGTTACTTGACCGAGCAAGTCAAGCACCATTTGCGAGTCCATCAAGCAAGTGCTCCCGCATTGCGCTAAACAACTTCTCGTAAACGGCCGCATCCGTCGTCTCGGGAAGTGTTAGCTGCACGTTGATATTGATCGTGACACCTGCTCCCAAACCATGCACAACAGCAGCCTGTCGGACGCCGTTCCTTGTCTCCGACAGGTGTTCGTTCGCACTGACGACCTTACCTTCGCTCCCCGCACCACCGCCGTCAGCCTCGAATGTAGCATTCTCTACTAGAGTTCGGAACGTAGACAGCACACGGGTGATTGCGTCCTTACCAAGCTTTGGAGCAGAACTCTTCACTATGCTCTCGAGTTCCGCACTTGAACGTTTTTGGGCATCCGGATACACCTTGTAAAGCTCTTGGTAACCTTGTCGTATCCCGCTTGCCAAGACGCGGCGATCTCCCCCGCGAAACTCCTCCCACAAAGCAGTCGGTTTACCTGCCTCATCAATAAAGCCGATCTGACGCATAACAGACAATAGCGGCCGATCGTTGGTTGACGTGAACCCGACACTGGTTAACCAGGTCTGTGTGGCTTTTGAAGGAACTCCGACCTCCTGGATTTTCGTAAGGAAGGCATCGATCTTCTTGGGTGAACCAAGATACGCATATTCGGCCAACGCAGTCATCCTTTCTCTATGAACACGAAGCGATTCGTCAGGTGTACGTTCACCCCCTTCAGTCAAAGCTACCAAGAAGCCCCTTCAAAGTCAACACATTTTCTTGTCAATTTCGTCATCAGATTAGTCGATATCGGAATGAGATCCAATGAACCCATCAGACATGGCGAACTTGGTATGACGGATCTGTCCTATACAGCGCCCTATTTATCGCCATACCCACCCCGACCAGGAGTGACAACAAGCTGCTGAGGGAAACAAAGGACCGAGTTCGCCATGCCTAGCAAGGATCAGCGAGTGCCAGGTGTGCGACACAAGGGGCGCTGATATAGTCCCGCTATAGAGGAATCACTCTATTAGCACACCAGGAAAGGACACACTCGTTGGCAGAAGAGCAGCCGAACCACTGGATTCTCGTCAGTTCGGTCGACAACTGGCAGAAGACGGTCGACCGGGACTTCACGATCCAGGGCATGAAATCCCGCCATCGGAAGAAGGCGGAGCAGATGAAGCCCGGTGACAAGTTCATCTACTACGTCACCGGCCTCAAGGCGTTTGCCGGCATCACCACCGTGACCTCGACTTACTTCGAGGATCACGAGCCGATCTGGGTCAGCGGCAACGCGAAGAAGGCGGATGAGGACTATCCGTTTCGCGTGCACATCGCCCCGGATCTGGCGCTGGAGCGCGACCAGTTCGTTCCCGCTGAGGGGCTGGCCCGGCAGATGATCTACGCGAGCAAGTGGCCGGAGAAGAACTGGACGCTCGCCTTCCAGGGAAACGTGCATCTCATTCCGAAAGAGGACTATGACCTGATCCGGACAGCGCTGGAATCGGCAACCACCAAATCCTAGATGCGACGTGAACTCGAAAACGCTTCGTGATACGGGGGAATGCATTGCGACCTCGGTTCTTTCACCTCATCAGGAGCGGGGTGCCGAGCGAGCCGGATTTCCTGTCACTGGAAGCGCAAGGGCGCCCCTGCCTCAATCCGAAGCTGCAACGGCTCTGGCAGGGGGTATCGTGCTGGGAGACCGAGGAGCAGGCACGAGAAATGCAGGCAGGAGTGCTCAGAAGAATGCGCTATATTGCCGTCCTCGAAATTGCCCACGATGGCAACATACGCTTTGAGCGCACCGGCAAGAGTGATGGCCACTACACGATTTGGGCAACACCGGCAGAGATGGTTTCATCGGTGATCGACGATGATTCCAATATGACCGAATGCAAGGAACCGCGAAATGGAAAAGTCCTGGGTTGAGCTTTGGGACACGGAGAGTGGAAACCTGGTGGGAGAGTTCGACGGAGTCATCGATGCAGTCGCAGATCTGCGAAAATCGATGTCTCCTCAAGTGAGAGCGTGGCTCCCATCACTGGCGCTCGTTCTCAAATCTCGGGATGGGTCCTTTTCCGAGGTGATTCTCGATGGAGAGGGATTTGTGACCCTCTTTCAGGAAGACGGTGCGATCGCTTCGGTTTGACGCCGTGGGCGCATCGTCCTGATAGCCACGCCGCTGATGGAGGGCGATGTCGAGACACACCTGTTCTTCATCATTTCTTCAGGTAGTGCTCAGCGTCGGTTCAGGTTCCCGCCCTATTCTTGTACATGAAACAAAGAGACGGCGCGCTCTTGGCGCAGCAGAATCAGCGTTTCATCTCTCCTCCCCACCCCACGGTGAACGGCGGGCTTCCCATTTCGGAAGACCCGCCGTTTGCTTTTCCTGCGCATGTGCTCGTGGCCTCGTGCTCCCTCGGTCAGGAGGAAATCAACTCCAACTTCTGCGCGATCTCCCCGGCAATTGCCGCCGGACCTTGCTCACCGGCATCCACCACCAGATCCCCGATTCCCCGCTCGTCCATGATCGCCTCGAGCTCCGGCGCTCGCCGGAGATGCCACTCCAGCGACTCCGCCGAATCCTGGGCCATCCGCGTCCGAAGTCGCCGCTCGATCACGTCCAGTGGTACGCGCAGGCGAACGATGCTCACCTCGGCGTCGGGAATGGCCGCTTCGTATTCTCCGCGCTGTGCCATGTCTTCCACGACGTCGGCAAGGACGATCACCTTGGCCCCCGCCGCCCGGTAGTTCGCGGCCACGGCAGCCATGTTCCGCCGCCCCAGCTTGGCATGGAAGCGATCGTTGGCCGGCGTGGGATAGCACCAACGCACATAGTCCACGTCGATCATGCCGTGCGGAATCTCCGCCTGCCCGAGCAGATCCGAGAGTGCCGCGGCGACGGTCGATTTCCCCGCGCCGACGGGCCCGGTCACGACAACGACCCTGTCTGCATGCTGGCGTTCTTGCACTGTCTCTGTTCCTCGCAGGTATGGACGGTCGGTAATGACACGATCACGCTCGTGCGTACGTGCCGATGCCGCGCGGACAAGCTGGCCACGATGGTGCATACTATCCCGACTGGTTCCGTCGGATATGTGAGAAGAACCAGCTCTTGTCCCAGCGCTGTCGGGAGTCAACTGCTGTGAGTGAACGCCAGGAAAACGCCACCCCGCCCAGAGTCCAGTTCTGCTCGCTCGTCTCGGAGGCCAGCGGGGAAGACCCGATCGGGTCCGCGTGGTCGACGGAGCGCTTCATCCTGATCGAGCTGCCGCTCCCCTGGGCGTACGAACTCTTTGCCAGCAAGCATGTGCCCGAAGGATTGCGGGAGCTGGTCTACGGATTCTACGCGCAGGGCCTGAACTGGGGCATCCTCGCGATAGCGCCCGACCCCGACTACTCGGTCGCGGGGATGACCAGGCTCCTTGACTACGAGCTGGTCGCTGATGCGGCGACCGGGACGGCGTTTGTTCCGAGAGAGTTCCTCATTCCGACGCCCGAGCTGGTCTCATTCCTGGCTGCCTACGCGTCGGGCGCGCTCTCCCCGGAGCACGAGCGATACCGGCAGGAGCGTGCGCTGGAGACACGCGATATCTTCGTGTGTACGCATGGGGCCGTCGATGCCTGTTGCGCCAAGTTCGGGTATCCCGTCTATCGGGAGCTTCGTCGTCTGGCCGGGGAAACCGGCCCCTCGACCCGCGTCTGGCGCTGCACCCATTTCGGCGGGCATCGCTTCGCCGCCACGATTCTGGAGATGCCAGACGGCAGGTACTGGGGACGGCTGAAGCGACCGCATCTCAGCGGCATCATCAATCACGATCTCACGGTCGGTGAGATGCGCCCCTGCTACCGGGGATGGGCGGCCCTGCCTCATCCGGTGCAGCAGGTGGCCGAGGCAGCGGCATTCGTCCGGGGCGGCTGGGAATGGACGCGCTGCGCGGTGATGCCGGGGCCAGCCCCCGAGAATGGCGCCGCGACCGGAGGCCGGGTCACGTTCGGGTACCGGCATCCGGCGGGAGAAGCCGGCGAGATCACGATCGACGTGCGACCGGACGGCGAGATCCGCACGATGAACGACTCCGCCATCCCAAAGCTGATGGAAGCCCAGCAGTACCGCACCGAGGTCGTCAAGATCTCGCCAGCCGGTGGTCTGCTCGATCGCGAGACGGGGCCTGCGCTCCAGGAGGCAGGCACTCGCTCCGTGAGGTGACCACATACACGCGCGACCATCTCACGGAGCCTGTAGGTCACGTGGGAATCAGGCGGGAAGCGGGACCTGGGCCGGACGGCGGTCCTTGATCACCGCGCCGCCCTTGATGACGACGGCGATGTTCTCGACATCCGTCAGGGCATGAATATCGGCCAGCGGGTCCACGCTGGTCACCACGACGTCGCCGAGCTTTCCGGCCTCCAGCGTGCCGACCCGGTCTTCCCAGCCAAGGCACTCGGCCGCGGTCCGGGTCGTCGCGACGAGCACTTCCATCGGGCTCATGCCGAGGTCCGCCATCAACCCCAATTCGCGCAGATTGGTTCCGTGTGGCACGACGCCCGCA
The DNA here is from genome assembly GCA_049646645.1 of Thermomicrobiales bacterium. Classification (GTDB taxonomy): domain Bacteria; phylum Chloroflexota; class Chloroflexia; order Thermomicrobiales; family UBA6265; genus JASGDN01. The sequence goes on along the minus strand of JBARWF010000087.1, from coordinate 44,804 downwards.
TCGGTGCCCATCGCGATCTTCACGCCCGCACGATACGCCTTGGCGATGCTCTCGCGATGGGCGTCGATCGTCTCCTTGGCCTTCTTCAGCGCATACTCCGGCATGCGTCCGGTTTCCTCTGCCTGCTCGATGACCCCGACCGGCGCGACGAGGGTGGGGACGAGGAAGGTTCCGGCCTCCAGCATCAGCTCGATCACCTCGTCATCGATGAACATGCCGTGCTCGATCGAATGAATGCCAGCCCGGATCGCGTTCTTGATGCCCTCCGCTCCCTGGGCATGCGCCATCACACGCAGCCCACGGCGGAAGTGGGCCTCCTCGACCATGACCTTGAGCTCATCGATCGAATACTGCGTGAACTCCGGATGGTCGGTGGCGCTCATGACGCCCCCGGTCGAGCAGACCTTGATGACCTCGGCGCCGGCGCGCAGGATCTCTCGGACCTTCTTGCGCACACCCTCGACGCCGTCGGCGATTCCGTCGGGATTCCCCGGATACTCCACCATCAGCGGTAGGAACGCACCGGACGGGTGCCAGCCATCACCGTGGCCGCCGGTCGTGCTGAGGGCGTTGACGCTGATCTGCATGCGCGGTCCCGGAACCAAGCCGTCCTCGACTGCTTTCTTGACACCGGCATCGGTGCCACCGGCGTCGCGCACGGTCGTGATGCCGCACTCGAGCGTGCGCGCCATGTACTGCATCGCCTGGTAGAAGTTGTATGAGAACGGCGTCTGCATGGCCGCCATCGGATCGCCCGCCTCGAACATGAGGTGCACATGAGCATCGATCAGGCCCGGCAGGATCGTTCCGCCGTGCGCATCGATCTCCTCGACAACACCGTCGACGGATATAGCGGCGTCCGGCCCGACCGCGGCGATCACCCCATCCTCGATCAGCACCGCGGCATTGGGGACGGGATCGCCGCCATTGCCATCGATCAGGGTACCGTTGCGAATAATCATTCTGGGCATAGGGATGACTCCGTTCTTGGTGAATGGGGCGGACAGAGCGCATCCCCGGTCGAAGGCGGGCTCCGGCCGGGGATGAACACATTTTATGACAAGCAAATACGCTGGGTGTCCTAGAGCGAGGACTGCTTCCGCTCCGGGCCGCGGCGGATGCTCTCTGGCGGAACGTTCCAGCCGAAGGCCTCCGTCTCATCGCCCTTGATCGACAGGAATGCCGAGCGCGTCTCCGGATAGACGCTCATGATTGCCTCGTAGGGGATCCAGAGCTCCGGGCTGGCGCCGGTCAGACCCTTGGCATAGATGTACCCGGCGAAGTTCTTACCGTGATCGCTGCCACCCGGCAACGTGCCGAGCGCCGTGGCGAGCGCGCCACGCTGCGCGTAGAGCGTGTAGCCCGCGGTGATATCGAGGACCGAGCCGAGATCGCCCGAGCGCGCGGTCGTCGGCGTGTGATCCATCTTCGAGGAGACGAAGAATGGCTTCTTTCCGATCACCATGTCCTTCGAGAGCGGCGATGATGGCGATGATGGCCGCGACGTCATGAAGCCAAACAGGAACAGAATGACCAGCGCGACGCCGAGCGCGAGCCAGAGCTCCGGCCGGCCGAAGCGGTCCTTGTCCCCCGGCTCATGCGCGGCCAGAACGGCCGAGCCGAACCCGATGATTGCGCCCGCCGTGACCGCCGCGACAATGATCGGTATCACGATCGGACGAATAATGTTGTGCATGAAGGTGCCCATAATCTCCTCGTCTATTCCCCCTCGTTCGACTTTTTCCTAGTGTCCATTTCAGCAACGAAAATGTCCAGCCGCGACGGCGTCCATTCTGATGCTCCCCTGCACATTTGCGCTCGTGCCCTCGGCGCGAGCCGCAGCCTCAGGGCGCCTGGTCCCCGTCGTTTCCGGACTGGTGGACGATGAGATGTACATCGTCGATGGAGAACGGCTTGTGCTCGTGCCCGTCCTCCTGCATCCACTCCGCTCGCCGCAGCGCCTCGCGGCGGCGGCGCTGGCGGATCAGCCGCCAGCGATAGAGCACCGGGCCGCCGATCGCGATGATCGGGATCGGCAACCAGAGCCAGGTTGTTGCGACGATCAGGCTGATGCTCTCCGGCGAACCGGCTGCAACGTACCAGATGACAGCCGCCGTGACGATCTTGAAAGCAAACAGCGTCCACAGGAACGTCCAGAGGGTCGCTTTTGCTTCGGCCTTTTCCTTGCGCTCACGCTCGAGCGCGGCGAGTGCTTTGGCGGTCCGGGGTGGCTCCGAATGATCGGCGGCCATCACAGCCCCCTTTCCCCTTGGGACGGGTAATCGACGCTACGGCTGCCGGTCCGTCGTTGAAAGCGTCGCACCCCCCGTCACGGGCAATGTGCGCGCGGCGCGCGAATGCATGCGCGTCGCTTCCAGATCGGCCTTCTCCTGCCGGGTAGCCCAGCGCAAGAAGAGGATGGAAATCACGACGACGAAGACGAAATTCATGCCAACCCACATCAGGAGACCGGCAATCTCCTGATCGTTCTTCAGGTCGAGACCGAAGGGGCGAACCGACGCATTGGCGTATCCGCTGTACAGTCCCGTTCCGGAGAGCGTAATGAACGCACCGACTATGCCACTCGGAAGCATCAGCACGAAGAGATACATGCAATCCAGCGGTGTCTTCAGGGCGGGCGCCTCTGGCACCTTGCTCATCACCGGCCACCAGATCAGGAATCCGGTGAACAGGAAGAACTGGTGCTCCACTGCATGGATCATGTCGTTCGTCAGCGCGGCATCGTAAATAACCGGCAGGTGCCAGAGCACCATGATCATCGACGAGAGGACGAACGCCACCACGGGGTGGACCAGCGTGCGAAACACGGTGCTGGTCCACCGGTTGGCGAAGATCGGCCGGTAGACCCACGCCGGGATCCCGGCGAGCCAGCACGGCACCACGACCAGGATCAGCAGCAGGTGTTGGAACATGTGAACGCTGGCAAAGAACCAGTCCGACCAGTCGTCGATCGGCGGTCCAAGCGCGATCAGCGCAAAGACGGAGCCCGCCAGGAACCAGCGAATCTGTCGCGGTTCGACGGGTCGCTCCTCGATTCCCGGTCGCCGCCGGTTGAGCGGGCCAACCCACAGGAGATAGAGCGCGGTGATCCCGAATATATAGAGCGCGATCTTCGGGTCCAGCACCCAATGTGAGTAGGTGGGACCGGTCGGCTCCGGACCACCGGTGTGCAGCAACGGGAGCAGGTTGACGAGAGAGAACATGATGAGATCCTGGCCCGATCCGGCGGGAACGAAGAAGGCGGTAACGTCGGCCGGATCAATTCGCGACACCATCGGCGCGCCGCAGCCGCTGCACGATCGAGGCGTGGCGCATATCGGACAAAAACGTCCGGTATGCGCCCGGCGCCTACGAGATCATGTTGCTGAAGAACGTGATGACCTGGTGGAAATGGTGCATCACCGCGATGCCGATGTATGTTCCGAGAGCAAGAACGAACCCGAAGCCAAACACCCATGTCAGGCGACGGTCATCGAATTTCAGGTGCATGAAGTACCCGACAACGATGACGAACTTCAACGCCGACAGGATGATCAGCGAGGGCACCAGAATGTCGTTAAACGACTCCAGGTAGTAGATGATGACTTCGACCAGCGTAATAACCGCCAGAATCAGCGCGATCCGGATATAGACCGACTCTGTCGGGTGTGAGTGGGCCGTCTCCGCAGCCCCGGGCATATCCCGTGCACTCTGTGCCAAAACGCTCCTCCCCTCTCCTGCTTCTCGATGGTGATCCCGCAATGGGCGGCGACCACGATGTGCTCGTCAGAGCCGGATTGTCGACGGACGACCCCACCCAGCGGCGGCGCTGTGCCGCCGCTGGGCATCGAGGCCGCCTAGAAGATACCCGCGAGGAGGAACCGTCCGGTCTCGAAGACCTGGCTGGCGGTTTTCGCAACCTCGTTGTGCCCCTCGCCGTACGGGATCAGGTAGATGAGGGTGAAGATGACGATCCAGACGATATCGACGAAGTGCCAATACAGACCGGCCAGCTCAAGATCGAGGCTGTCTTCCTGCTTCAGGCCGCCCCGCAGGGAGACGAAGAAGAGGGAGAGCAACCAGATAACGCCGATGGTCACGTGCGCACCGTGGAAGCCGGTGACGGTAAAGAAGGTCGCGCCGAAGATGTTGGTCTGGAGCGTCAGGCCTTCCCGATAGAACTCGGTGAACTCGAAGAACTGGCCACCAAGAAAGATCAGGCCAAGCAACGCCGTACCGAGAATCCAGATGCGCGAGGCCCGAAGATCACCGCGCTGGAGCCCTGCCAATGCCAGGACCATCGCCAGCGAGCTCATCAGGAGCACGAAGGTACTGACCGAGGTGTAGGGAATATCGATCAGCTCGTGCGGGTACGGCCCGACACGCTCCTTGTTCCGATAGATCATGTAGGTCGCGATCAACGCGCCGAAGAACATGCAGTCCGAGGCCAGGAAGAGCCACATCAGCAGCTTCCGGGAATTGATCCCCGTACTTGTCGGCGGATGATCCGCATGATCGTGTCCGTGGTCCGCATCATGGCCCGCGCCATGAGTCTGCGGTTCGATGACTGCCTGTGCCATGTTCTCCCCTGCTACTCCGCTGGCTCGAACGACCAGCCATAAATGCCGGCGAAGAGCAATACGATTCCGGCGACGGTGATCGCCGTGAGATGGAACGGACCGAGATGCGCCACCGTCGTCGCCTCAGTAAGCGTTCCGATCGCTGCGATGAGCAGACCGAACGCAGCAACGATCGGGTAGTAGGACGGATTCGGCAGATGAATGTGCGTGGCCGGCGTATCGTCCGCCTGCAAGCGCCGCCGCTCCTGATCCTCGGGCTTCTCATCCGGCAACAGGGTATGGCCAACCTCGCGACCGGCAACGGTCACGTTCATATCGTCGTCGCCCTCGTGCACGCCGTAGCGGTCCGCCCAGAGCTGATCGCGCGCGGTCACGAAGGGCACGTTCGCGAAGTTGTAGACCGGCGGCGGCGAGGAGGTCGACCACTCCAGGGTCGGCGCATCCCACGGATTCGGGCCAGCGACCTTCCCGTTCTTGAGGCTGTGCGCCATGTTGTACAGGAAGAGCAGGATCGAGGCGCCCAGGAAGAACCCACCGAGCGAGACGACCACGTTCCAGAACCACCAGCCGCTGCCCTCGCCGTAGCTGTAGTAGCGCCGCGGCATACCTTCCAGCCCGAGGAAGTGCATCGGGAAGAAGGTGGCATTGAAGCCGATGAACACCGTCCAGAAGTTGATCTTGCCCAGCCGGTCGTCCATCAGCCGACCGGTGAACTTCGGGAACCAGTAGATGATGGCTGCGAGCAGACCGAACATCGAGCCGCCGAACAGGACATAGTGGAAGTGGGCGATCACGAAGTACGAGTCATTGTGGTGCGAGTCGATCGGCGGCGAGGCGTGCATGACGCCGGAAAGTCCACCGATCGTGAACTGGGAGACCAGGCCGGCCGCAAAGAGCATCGGGGTTGTGAACCGCAACTGACCGAGCCACATCGTGCCGATCCAGTTGAAGATCTTCACACCGGTCGGAATCGCGATCAGCATCGTCGAGGCCGCGAACACGGAGTTCGCCGTTGGGCCAAGGCCGGTGGTGAACATGTGATGCACCCAGACGGTAAAGCCCAGGAACGCGATCACACAGGTCGCATAGACCATCACGGCGTAGCCGAAGAGCGGCTTGCGGGAGAAGGTCGGAATGATCTCGGAGATGATGCCGAAGGCCGGGAGCACGAGGATATAGACCTCAGGATGCCCGAAGACCCAGAAGAGATGCTGCCAGAGCAGAGGATCACCTCCTGCTGCGGCGGCATAGAACATGGTGCCCGCGTAGCGGTCCATCATGAGCAGGATGAGGGCAACGGTGATCGCCGGGAACGCCAGCACGATCATGATGGCGACAACGAGCGTCGTCCAGCTGAAGATCGGCATCCGCATCAGCGTCATGCCCGGTGCCCGCATGTTCAGCACCGTCACGATGAAGTTGAATGAGCCAAGCATCGAGGAGACGCCGAGAATCTGCAGGCCGAGCATCCAGAAATCGACGGCCTTCGTCGGGTTCCAGGAGAGATCGGTCAGCGGTGCGTAGCCATACCAGCCCTGATTCGGGACGGCACTGAAGAAGATGCTGCTGTTGAGCAGGATCGCGCCGAACAGGAACAGCCAGAAGCTGAGCGCGTTCATTCGTGGGAACGCAACGTCGCGCGCGCCGATCTGCAGCGGCATTACATAGTTGAAGAAGGCCACACTCAACGGCATCAGGGCCAGGAAGATCATGGTCGTGCCGTGCATGGTGAAGAGCTCGTTGTACCGGGCCGCACTCACCACATCGTTGTCTGGCCGAATCAGCTGGGCGCGAATGATCATTGCTTCCAGCCCACCGAGCAGGAAGAAGAAGAACGCGGCCGCGCCGTACATCATACCGATGCGCTTATGGTCGACAGTGGTGATCCAACTCCACAATCCGGAGTTCGTCTTCACTATCGGCCGCTCCACAGTTTGTGTTCGCGGCTGGGCTATCGATGCCATTACCTGCTCCTACCCGACTCCCGGGGCGCGTTAGCGGCGCCACCTGTTTCTCATCTCGCGCTGCTGGCTCGTGCGTGTTGCCTGGCCGCATCCAGCAATGCGGCCAGGGTTAACAGGAAGGATTAGTTTCCGGCTGCCTTCACGGCCACCGGTGATGCCACCGGGCTCGCCTCGGGCGATGCGGCGGGACTGGCGGCAGGCGTCCCCACGCCCGGGTTCTCGCAGCCACCGACCGGCTTCAGCGATTCAAGGAAGACGGCGATCTCGTGTGCCTCCTCGGGTGTGAGCGTCGGGCCGCCCGCATCGTTGGGCCCCTTGATCACGTCCGCCATGTAGTTCCCCGGCTTCACCGCACCCGGATCCTCAAGCCACGTGGTGACGTTCTCGACGTTGTTCCGCATCATGCCGGCCGCGATCGTTTCGCGACAGGCGAGATTCGTCAGGTTCGGACCGTAGTTGGCGTTCGCGCCGATACCGGCGGCACCGATGGATTCCGCCTGGGCGACATCCACGCTGCCCTGCGTGCCGTTCACCTGGTGGCAGGCGAGGCAGAGGCTGAACTTCTCCGGCGCACGAACCACGCCCTCGGGCAGCTCGCCCTCCTGATTGGTCGCGACGAGGTTGCCCTCCCGCCAGCCATTCACCCAACCATAGAACTGCTGCTCCGGCTCGACGATGACCTTGAAGCGCATCCAGGCGTGCTGATCGCCACAGAACTCCGCGCACTCACCGAAGAAATCACCGGACTCATGCGGCGTGATGGACAACTCGTTCACGTGCCCGGGAATAACATCCAGCTTACCTGCGAGCCGCGGCACCCAGAAGGAGTGGATGACGTTATTGGAATGCAGGCGAATCTTGGTGTTACGACCTTCCGGCAGGTGAATCTCGTTGGCCGTGACAACCCCGAGGTTCTGGCCGCCCTGCACCTGATCCTCGCCGTAGTGAACTTCCCACCACCATTGCTTGGCATAGACATCGACCACCAGGTCGCTTTCCGCCAGGGCATCGGACTGGTCATACATCGTGCTGATCGTCGGGATCAGGACCAGCAAGAGCACGACCGCCGGGATAATCGTCCACGCAATCTCCAGCCGGTGATTGCCGTGGATCTGCGGCGGCCGATTCGCCGGGATTGTCCGGCGGCGGAACCGCAACGCGGTATAGACGATGGCAAACTGAACGCCAACAAAGACAACAAGCGACAACCAGAAAATCAGCTTGTACAGCGACTGAATCTGATCCGCCGTATCGGAAGCCGGGCTCAAGGTCGAATACGGCTTCAATTCGTTGGGTCCGCATGCGGTGAGCACAAGAATCGCGGTCACCGCCAGCGTCCCGAGGGTCAATAAGCGATTCGCAAACCCGCGTCGGGCCCGTGGCCCCGACATTGTGCTGGTTCGCACCACCCGGTCGTGGTTCCGCCGTTTCATTCTGCCTCCCCGCACCCCAGCCGGGCGCGACCTATAACTGATGTTCGCACCGCCTGCGATTGCCGGCGATGCCGTCCACCCGATCCGATTCCACCCCACACAAACGCACCCGTCTGGATCGCGCTATGGGCTCTCCCGCTTGTTGCCGTCTTGCCGCGCGACTACTTGATGAGCATTCTCGAGTGCTCATCGCCAATCACGTGCCAAACACGGCGCTACCTCGCCATTATGCGGCATGAGACGCGCATCTGAACACTAGCGAATCGGCATTGCCGCACCGCTTTGTGACTGAGCGGCCTATCCCGGCGATGTGGTGAGGGCCAGATGCGCCCAACGAACACGGCCCGCCTCGGGATCTCCCCTCGCGATGCATCGCCGCGTTGCCGGCGCCTCCTGAGCATTTGCCGGCGTTCCCGGCCCGGCCGGACGTGCACGCCGCGGCCCCCGACTCGGGATGCATGTGAACGTATACCGAAGCCCAAAGCGCGGGTCAAGCGCAGGGGCGAACGGTCAAGCATCAGGTCACAGTGCAAGCAAACTGTGCCACCGCGGAACAGAAGCGGGCGATTTCTGCTATACTTTCCTCTATGCTTCTCCGGATTGTGTCCCTTCGTGCCACTGCCCAACGGCGTTCCGCCGGGTGGGGGACGGGTACAGCCGATCCGGGGGGATCGCCGTCCGGCACGACGTTGTTCACACCGAACCGGGATCATAACCGCTACGGTGAGGACTCGTTGAGCGTCTGGTTCCCGCGATCGCCTTGAAGCAGCATTCCGAATCGAGCACATCCCCGCGAGGTACTGCCGTGCGAGACCTGCAACGCACTCCCCCTGCAACGAGATTTCTCTCCATCGCCGTCACGGTGATCGGTGCCGGGCTGATGATCTTTGCGCTTGCGGCCGATGCACTCGGAATCGGCGGCGGTAAGGGATTCGGCTACCAGCAGATGATCGTCCTGATCGTCGGCCTGGTCTGTCTCCTGGGCGGCGTGTCCATGCTGATCCAGCCGCTGGTCAACAGCAAGCTCCGCGACTAGCATCCCCACCTCTCCTGTTCGCTTCACACCGCCAGCCGGCGGTGCTGCCTCGCTGCCGACCGCCCGCGAATCCGGGTATGATGTGCGTGACTTGGTTCCGGCTCGTGCCTCCGTGCGCTTCACGCCGGAACAGGCCCCCGTCATGTCTCATGGAGATCGTCCGTCTGGACGCCCGGCGGTCGGCGCGCCCGTTCCCGCCCACGCCATCACCCACACCCGAGGAGACCCCCCGTTCCCATGACCGATGTCCCTGCCGCTTCCATTGATTCGACCGCTCACGCCGCCCCTCTCGGCATCATGGTCCAGGAAGAACATGCCGCCATCGACGCGCTGCGTGCCGCACTGCGCGACGCGGGTGTCGATCCGGGATCGAAGCCGATCGAATTGCGCGCCCTTCCATATGAAGGGACGTGGGGCGGTGGCTCGATTGTGGCCCGCATGGTTGCCGGCGATCTCGTAACCCGGGAACTGGAAGCTAGCGGCGAGCTTGAGGGTCTCTCCAAGAAGGAGATCAAGCGAAAGGTCAATGAGCGCATCAACGACCGCGCCATTGCCCTCGCCGATCAGCTGGCGACCACGCTCGCGGCCAGCGGCCGGTTCGCGAACGTCGAGTCCACAAACGGCTACATCAACATCTATTACGATGCCAACGTCGTTGCCGCCCGCCTGATCGGCGAGGTGATCGAGCGCGGCGAGCGATATGGCTGGGCGCCGGCCGGTCTGCACCCGGAACGGGTCATGATCGAGCATTCCCAGCTCAACACGCACAAGGCCGCCCATGTCGGCCACCTGCGCAATATCTGCCTCGGCGTCGCGGTCACGAACATCAGCCGCGCCGGGGGATATACGACAATGCCGGCAACATATATCGGCGATATCGGCCGCCACGTCATCCGCTGCCTCTGGTGCTACACCAACTTCCATCAGGGCGAGGAGCCGGCCGGAGACGCCTCGAAGGGACGATGGCTTGGTGACATCTACGCCGAGTCCGATGCCCGCCTCAGCTTCCGCAAGGATGTCCTCGCCTTTCTCGCGGCACTGGTCAAGGAAGACGAGGTCTTCGTCAACGCTATCGACCGCATGCTGAAGTTTCTCTGGCGCGGGGGCAACGTCGATGGCGAGGATATCGCCTACCTGCTCGGCCGCGTGAGCCAGGGACAGCCGATCGAGGTGGCCGAGCTGCGCGACGAGAACGTGCTCGTCCCCTTTTGGCCCATCATCGGCAACCAGTTGCGGGAGGAAGCGCAGCAGGACGCGGCGGAGACCCCGGACGTGTCCGAGGCCGCCGACGAACAAGCGCCAGGGACCGACACCGCGAACGCTGAAGCCACCACCGGCATGAGCAAGGCCGAGCGCTACGCCGAGTGGGAGCGCCTCGCGGAGCACATGGCCGACTGGTGGCCGCATGTCCCGCGCTGGGAAGCCGAGGTGAAGGCCACCTTCCAGCTCTGGGAAACGAAGGACCCCGCGTTCGTCCAGCTCTGGGAAACCACCCGCGAGTGGAGCATGGACGACCTGCGCCGCATCTTCGATGAGTTTGGCGCAACGTTCGATGTCTGGTTCTCGGAGAGCGAGGTCGAGGACGAAGGCCGCCGCATCGTCGGCGAGTTGCTGGAACGCGGCATCGCCGAGATCAGCGACGGGTTGCCGGTCGTCAAGATCGACGAGAAGCTCGGGCTCGATCACGAGACCTATCGCACGATGCCGATCCTGCGCTCCGATGGCACGACCCTCTACTCGACCAAGGACCTGGCGCTGACCCAGAAGAAATTCGTCGAATACGAGGTCGACCGCGCGATCTGGGTTGTCGATGTCCGGCAATCGCTCTACTTCGACCAGATCTCGAAGATCCTCGAGCTCTACGGCTTCGAGCAGGCCGCCGACACGATGCATCTCGGCTACGAGTTCGTCACATTGCCGACGGGCATCATCTCCTCGCGGAAGGGCAACGCCCCCATGCTGGAGGATGTGCGGGACGCGATGGTGGAGCGGGCCCGGGCGGTGATCCAGGAGAAGAACCCCACGCTCTCCCCCGAGCGGCAGGAGGAGGTCGCCCATCAGGTCGCGATCGGCGCGATCAAGTACGTCATGCTCGCGCGCGATGGCAACAAGGTGATCGTCTTCGATCCGGAGGAAGCGCTCTCGTTCGAGGGGCATGCGGCACCGTACGTGCAATATGCACACGCCCGTGCCTGCCGCATTCTGGAGCGCGCGAACGTGACCACCGACGATCTCCGGGCAGCGCTCGCGACGTTGAGCTTCGGCGACCCACAGGGGGAGGAACTGGGATTGCTCCAGGCAATCGCCGACTTCCCGACCGTCGTCCAGCGGGCCGCCGACGAGTACCGGCCGCTGCACCTGACCAACTATGTCTTCGAGCTCGCCAAGCGCTTCAACGACTTCTACCACGCCTGCCCGGTGACGCAATCGGAGGAACCGGTGCGAACCGCCCGCCTGGCGCTGGTATCGGCCACCCGGCAGACGTTGAAGAACGGTCTGGCCCTGTTGGGCATCGACGCGCCGGAAGAGATGTAATGCCATCCCGTAACTGGATGCGCAGCGCACCAATCCAACCGATTCTCGCGCCAATCTGGCTTGGCTGCGAGCGCCCGGGGGCCGAACTCGGTCCCCGGGTTCTGGCCGATGGGTTGGCCACGCGCTGGAACCGGGCCGATCGCCGTCACCTCCAGGCCGATCTGCTGCCCGCCGTCACCGTTCCCGCGCCTGAACCCGACGATGCCCACATGCGCCTGCACCGGGCGCGGCTCGATTTCCTGCCATTCATCGAAGCATCCGTCGTTCCGCTGGCCGATCACGTTGCCGGCGCCATTGCGGCCGAGCACCTGCCGGTCACGCTCGGCGGCGACCACGCACTCGCGATCGGGACGATCGCCGGCGCCGCCCGCGCCGGCACGCGGATCGGCATCCTGTGGCTGGACACGCATCCGGATCTCAATACACCGTCCGCGAGCGTCAGCGGGCACATCCATGGCATGCCGCTGGGCATCGCGATCGGTGAGGCATGCGATGAGCTGCCGAAACTGAGCGCATTGGCCGGGACGGTGCCGATGGTCCGCCCGGACGATATCTGCATGCTGGGCGTTCGCGATATCGATCCCTTCGAGCGTGAGGTTATCGAGAAGCGCGGGATCTGGGCGCTTTCGATGGACGAATGGTCCGACCTCGGGATCGTGGAGGGCATCACCCAGGCCATGGCGCACCTCGAGCAGCAGGGAGTGGATGCCATCCACATCTCATTCGATCTCGATGTGCTCGATCCGCCGATCATGCCGGGCACCGGCACGCGCTACCCTGGCGGTCTCACCGTCCGCGAGGCATCACGCGCCCTGCGACTCCTGAGCGACTGGGATGCGCCGATCCACTCCTTCGACATGGTCGAGCTGAACCCGGCCCTTGACTTGGATGGCGGCAGCAACGAGATCGCGGTTCACCTGCTGGGCATCGCGCTCGGCGAGCGCATGGCCCTCCGTAGTTGACGACAATCGTTCCCCTGGAGAACGCGATGCCCGCCGAAGCCACCATCATCCGCTGCGACTGGGCGGGAACCGACCCGCTCTACGTGCGCTATCACGACGAGGAATGGGGACGCCCCTGCCGGGACGATGACGCGCTCTTCGAGCGGCTGATGCTGGAGGGATTCCAGGCCGGGTTGAGCTGGATCACGATCCTGCGCAAGCGCGAATCGTTCTCCACGGCCTTTGCCGGTTGGGACGCGGAGGTGATCGCCGCCTACACCGAGGACGACGTGGCTCGTTTGCTCGGCGATCCCGGAATCGTGCGCAACCGGCTCAAGATCCGGGGCGCCATCCGCAATGCGCAGGCATACCTCCGACTGAAGGAAGAGACCGGCTCGTTCAGCGACTTCGTGTGGAGCTTCGTGGATGGCGAACCGAGGGTGAACCGTCCCCAGACGATCGCGGATGTCCCCGCGGTTACACCAGAGGCGACCGCCTTGTCCAAGGCGTTGAAGAAACAGGGATTCACGTTCGTGGGGCCGACCATCTGCTACGCCTTCATGCAAAGCGCCGGGCTGGTCGACGATCACCTTGCGACGTGCGTCTGTGCCCGACCATCGATCTAGATGCGCGAGCGGATCCTCGATCCGCCCGTCGTCACTCACACTACGGTATCTGACCTCATGGTGGGCGGAGACATCCCGTAGGGAGAGAGCTTGTCTCTCTCCGATGGCCCGCAGGGCCATATCCCCGGTTGGGTAATCGAAACATGGTCGTAGGATGCCCGGATATCGGACTTCGTCCGATGGTCGACACGAGGTCGACCGCTACGGACGAGAACCGATGGCCCATCTAGAACCGGTGTCCCACCGGGCGGGGCGGTTCGGGCCATCGGAGACGGCGCAGCTGCTCGATGTAGCTACCGAGACACGCTCTCTCCCTACCGTTGGAGGCGGGGGCATCGATTCCGCGAGGCGGTGGGTCCCACAGATTAGGACGGGGATATGGTGAAGCCCGCGTCGCCGGCGAAGGACCGTGCACCGGGCTCGTTACCCGGACCGGTGAACGCCGCCTGCAGCGAGAGGATCAGGTCCGCGAGTTGCTCGTGCGTCGCGTGCGGAAACCAATCGGCCAGGGCTGGCGCGGCATCCTCCCGGCTCATCCGCGCAACGGCGTCGCGCGCACCCTCGCTGATCTCCACAATCGTTCGTCGCCGGTCACGCTCGTCACTGCGCACGCGAACGATATCGCGATCGCTCATCTCCGCCACAACCGTCGAGATCCGGCTCTGTGCAAACCCGGTCCGGCGGGAGATCTCGCCGATCGATGCCGGCCCGAGCACCAGCAGGCTCTCCGCGACCATCAGCTCGGTCGAGGAGAGTTCCTTTCCTCCCAGTGCCTGCATGCCATGCACGGCACATTCCATCAGCGTCTTGCCGATGTAATGCAACTCCGCCAGATTCATGGTGACCACTCCCCTTCGTTCCCATCTTGTGATGCTGGCGAGTGTACCGTACACGCGGTGGTATGACGGTTATGACGAGAACACATCGGGCGTACATGCCCGTCCCGGCTGGCCGCGGCGCGGAGAGGTCAGCCTCGCTGCGCCGGATATGTTCTTCAGCTCGCGACCGGATCATGAATGAGCAGACCGAGCGTGGCGGTGAATCCCTGCAGGCCGAGATGCCGTCCGGCGGGGGCGATCTCGGCGCTGGCGAAGGTTCCGGCGAGCGGCAATCCGCCGAACGCCGCCTGAATCGCGGCTGCGTCGTGATTGGGTAATCCGAAGAGCGCGGTACCACGCACCGTGCAGGTGAAGAGCACCCCCGCCACCGGGCGGTGCGCACCGAGAATCGCCCGCGCCTCGGTCAACGTCTGCTGGAGATCGATATCGGCGACATCGGCATCCCGCACCTGAAACTGCACGGTTTGCCCGACCCGAGGAAACCCGCCGATGGTCATCGAGCCACGCTCCTGGTCGATCCCGAGAACGCCGCGCACGAGGTAGTCGCCGCGATGGAACTCGTCGCGATACTCATCCGCGGCAAATCCCACCACCAGGTTCTCGGATGCATGCTGGCGGCGAGCGGCGGGAACGCTCGCCAGCGCGTCGTTCAACACATCGAGTGCGGGGCGATTGGAGATGGAGGTCAGCTGCGTGCGTTCGGCACCGGTGACGGTCCACGCCTCACCGATCGGATCGCACCCGTGCGAAACGACCGGCAGGATGCGGTAGGGCCCGCCGATCGCAAGGGCAATCGCCCCTTCGTCGTACACATGGTCGTCGAGAAAGACCCACCCGCGCCGCTGCTCGCGCCGGCTGGAGGTCAGGCCACCGACCACCGGCAATCCGGGGTAGAGCGCATCGAGTCCATCGAGCAATGCCTGCACATCGAGCCGGAAGGGATCCGCCACGACGATCCAGGATCGGGCCTCATGCGGCGCCACGCCCGACACGCTGGTCCACAGCGCGGGCTCATCCAGGATACCGAGCAGTTCTTGATGGAGACGAACGGGGCGGAGGGTGCTGCCCGGCAGCCAGAACGCGATCAGCGACAGGGCTGGCCGCCCTTCCACCTCGACCCCGTTCCCGAGCACGCCGGAGCCGGAACATCCGACGATCGTTCCCGCGCACGTCCGCTCCCGCGTCTCGCGCAACAGCGCGGGGTATTCGTCGGCGTACGCGGTACTGGCAAAGAGCAGGACCAGATCGGGCGGACTGTCGGCCGGGACGATCGTCTGGGCGACCGCGCGTTCCAGCGCCGATCGCCAGGATGCATCCTCCACAACCGCGGCGGCGGCCCGCGGGATTGCCTCATCGCCCATCAGGGGCCGAAGCGCGGGTTGGGCCCACGGGACGCCATTGGTGGTGTCGGAGTCGGGCGATGGCGGCCAATCCTGCATGGGCGTTCTCACTGTTCTTCGCATAGCGTCTCTCGGACCCGTCCTCGCCACGAAGCAAACCGCCTGCCAGACCCGGATCGCGATCAGCGATGGATCCGGGGGGAACGTACGGTTATAGACGAGTGGTCCAGAGAGGAGATTCTAGCCCATTGCGCGATTTGCGCAAGAGGAGTGAGCGCCGAAGACGCAGGCATGCCCATGCTCGAAGGAATCACTCGCCCTGAACGCGCACCCCGGAAGCACTCCCCCACGCACCGTCCTGTCCGGGCGTTTTAGTCCGATGGAGGAAGGGGGTGCCATTCCGGGGGAGGGAGGTACGCCGAGCGGAAGATGGCTGGCAGATACGCTGCGCGGCACAATGAAGGGGAGGATTGCCAGGCGTGGAAAACCCTCCCCTTCGTTCTCAATCAACGGGCAACGAAATCGCTAGAACGCAGGCACGTAATCCGGGTCGACCGGGCGAATGCCCCCTTCCGGCGGCGTGAACCCCTGGGCCGCCAGATGGTCAACGACATCCTGGATCACGTCGTCCGGGGTCGACGCGCCGGCGGTTACCCCGACATTTGTCACCCCTTCGAGCCATTCCGGCTTGATATCGTCCGGGCGTTCGATCTGATACGAGGTGACGCCCAGCGAATTGCCGACATCGGCCAGGCGGGCGGTATTCGAGCTCTTGCGGCCCCCGATCGCCAGCACCAGATCGACCTGACCGACCATCCGGCGCAACGCGTTCTGCCGCTCCGTCGTGGGCTCGCAGATGGTGTTGCAGAGGCGGAACTCCCCGCCTTCCGGCACCACCATCGCCTGGAGTTTGGCCGAGAACGCCATCAGCTCATCGATATTCTTGGTGGTCTGGCTTACGAGCGCGACCTTGCGCGGAGGCACGATCTTGCCCTCGCCCTTCTCGCCGCGCTTGGCGTTCCACGGAAGGTCCTCGACCTTCTTGGCGGCGACCGCCTTCGTCGTCGCGGCCCAGCCCAGCACGCTCTTGACCTCGGGATGATAGGAATCACCGTAGACGACGAGGAAATACCCCTGCCGGACCAACTTCTGCGCCAAGCGTTGTACCTTGGTCACGAGCGGGCAGGTGGTATCAATCAGCTCGAGCCCTTGCTGCTCGGCCTCGACCGCCAGGTGCGGCCCCATGCCGTGGGCCGTGATCGCGACCCGGCTGAACCCCTGCTCCTTGGCCTCAGCAACCGAGCCGGAGCCGATCACACCGCGCTCGCGGAGGCGGTCGACAACCTGCGGGTTATGGATGATATCGCCAATCGGCGCGATCCGGCTCTTGGGACTCGCCGCGTCCGAGATGATATCCACGGCGCGCCGGACTCCCCAACAATACCCAAGCACATCGGCCACGATGATCCGGCGTTCAACTGGTTCCGCGGTCGAAGGTGCGGATATCGTTTCCTGCGTCGTGCCGGGAGCGGCAAGTGTTGCCATGATGTCGTTTCCTTGGTTGGTGATGGCGTGGTGGGACGACGTTGGCGGCGCTCCGATGTGCTGCATCCCTGTCACGATGCGGGCGGCGCCGCGAGCCCAATTGCTACAGGGCATCGGGTACGCCCTTACCCTGCGTCATCCCAAGTATAGCCCTCTCCCGCAGGCAACGCCGGAATCGTGCATTCACACCGGGTGCCGGGATGCTGGAACGCCTCCCATGCTCACCCTCGCGCGTGGACCATTGGCCGTTCGTACGGGGCGACCCATGGGTCGCCCCGTACGTCGGCTTAAAGCAGGTTCGAATGCGGAAGCGTTTTTCATGGAACAGCAAGGTCAGACACGCAGGTCTGCCCTACGAATGGGTTATCGCTCGCGCCGCCGTGACTCCACGATCAGGCCGCGACCGGGACGCCGTCCACCGTCCCGCTTGCCGGTGGCCACGCTGTTGATTCCATGGTGAACGGTGGGTAGACATCGCTCATCAGCAGGAGATAGATCGATACTCGCGATGACCACCGCATGACGCCGACGTTGAAATCGAAGAGCCCCCGCGGATACCGCGCCGTGAAGAGGATCGCGAACCAGGCGAGAAACGTCGCCACGCTCGACAGGATACCGAGGAACCACAGCACGAACAGGTGCGGGATGATCAACAGCCACTTGATGAAGATCTTCCAGCGGGAGAGCCGCTCGGGATACACGATCTCGAACAACACCGGGTACGGCTGCTCGCCGAACGGCGGGTACTCGTCCCGCATCAGGCTCCCATAGGCCCCGACACGCGCGCTCCAGCGCAGGATCCAGTAGGAGAGATTCCATAGGTCGCGCGGGTACCGCCCAAGGATCAGGATGGCAAAGAATGCGATGAACGAGACGACGCTCGACACAAAGCTCAGCGCCCACAGCACGAAATAGTGCGGAATCAGCAGAAGCCACTTGATGAAAATCAGCCCCCGGCTGAGCCGGGGCGGGTAGGCAACATCGAACAGCAGGTCACCGTCACGCGGCATGGTCGACTCTTTCCCCGGCATCGTGTGCCGGGCAACTGCAAAAACGGACATTGAACGGGCAGTCAGGCGAGCCCTTGCCATAAGGGGGATCCCACCGGCACCACCACCGCTCGATACAACGCGGCTTGTTGCCTCACCGTGATATCCCCGGTCAGGACACGACCCGTACTCTGCTGGCACCAGCCGATCGTACATGCCACGGATCGTCGGCGCGGTGCAGCCGCCACAATTCCGTTCGTGCAATCGCCGGGCTTTCGGGCTCACCGGAGCGCTGCACGACCTGCCCGCTCTCCGGATCGTAGGTAATCACCTGCTTGCCGGCGTTGACGATCCGGTCGAGATCGGGGGCGCCATTGTCATCCGACAGGAGCGGATCGGGGATCGAGACCGTGTCCGGGTTGCCGTCGCTGGTGAAGAGCACGATCTCACCATCGTCAATAGCGGAGAACCAGTAGTCGAGCGAATCCTGATCGGTATTGAAGCGGGAGATGGCGTAAGCGTCCCACTCTGTGCTGAACGGGGAGGACATTGGCCCGCCGGAAACATCGATGATGGCATCCAGCACCACATCTTCCCCGTCGTACACGAACCCCTCGTCCAGCAGCGCGGCCGTCCCGGTCCCAGGGTCAGGGCGCGCACCGAAGGGAAGGGTCAGTGTCCGGCTCATGTTGGCGTCGCCGGAGACATACTCATCGATGAACAGCGCCGTGCTCCCGATCTG
Source organism: Thermomicrobiales bacterium (assembly GCA_049646645.1). Lineage (GTDB taxonomy): Bacteria > Chloroflexota > Chloroflexia > Thermomicrobiales > UBA6265 > JASGDN01. Next base: position 26,234 of record JBARWF010000087.1, on the reverse strand, counting down.
ATCGACGACCGTGTCGTACGAGACCTTCGCCAGATTCGCATGCCACCAGGTGTGGTTGCCGATCTCGTAGCCGTGATCCGCCAGCCACGTCAGCTTCGGGCCACAGTAGTCCTTCGTGTTGAACGCATGGTCGTAGGCAAAACAATCGTTGGGAACGATCGCGAAGTGCGCGGTGTGCCCGAAATCGGGGTGCTCGGCAAAGAAGGCCTCCATGATGCCGACCGCCGAAGTCGGGCCGGGCACCAGCTCGCCATTCTCATCCTTCACAAAGAGAAACTGGCCGGCGGAGGAGTCGTCGAACGTGAGCACCACCGGGTGCTTGCCCGCGGGAATGTCGATCCGGTGTTCCAGCAGGTCGCGCATCGAGATGAGGTAGAAATCGCGATCGTAGAGCCACTGCAGATCGTCGCGAAAATCGCTGCTCAAGCGGGTCCACTCATCCACCAGGGCGGGATCGGTGCTGAACGCGTGGTACATCAGCACGGGAATCCGGCCGAGCGCGTTCGGCTGGTACTCCCGCAGGAGTTCTGCATGCGTGATCCGGTTGCTGTCCGTCGGCGCATCGACCACGGGCGAGGGAATTGGCATGTCAGTCGCTGGTAGAGGAGGGATCGTCGCGGGCACGATGGGGTCAAGATCGAGAGCCACGTATCCGGTACTGCCCCGCTTCTCCTGCGATTGCCCCACACAACTGGCAAGTAACAGCATGACCAGGAGCACCGTGCTCCCTGTCTTCAAAAGACGACCAACTCCCACACCCGTCAAAACCGACACCTCTCCTCTTCATGCCCAATGCATGCGATTCGATCGTGACCCCGGGCCTCGCAAGAATGCCCTTCTGTTGAATTCCTGAACTGTGTCAGGCGGGCATGCGGAGGCGATCCGCCCGCCAGGTGACCAGCGTGAGGCGCGGACCTGACACACCTACCACGCTCGCTGATGCCGTCGTGATATCACCGCTCTCAGGGTCGTACTGGATCAGCTGGTAGCCCTGGCTGGCGATCAATCCGGGATCCAGCTGCCCCTCCAGGGAGGATGGCAGCGGATCGGGAACGGTGATCGTGTCGGGATTGCCATCACTCGTATAGAGCACGACATCGCCATTCTCGAACGCAGGGAACCACTGGTTGAGCGATGGGTCATCGGTATTGAAGCGTGTGATGGCGAACGGATCCCACTTCGCGCTGGAAGGCGAATAGGCTGGGCCACCTGAGACCTCGATCTCCGCCTCGATCCGGATGTCATCGCCCTTGTAGGTGAAGCCGTCGGTCAGCAGCGCCGATGCCTCCGGGTGGGTTTCCGGATCGGGGCGCTGGCCGTACGGCAAGGTCAGGACCCGGCTCAAGTTCGCCGGCCCCTGCACGTGCTCATCAATGAAGACCGCGGCCCCGCCGACTTCTTCCGCCACGCCATCGGTGGTCAGCTCGCTCAGGTTGCCATGCCAGCTCGTGTGATTGCCGATCTCGTAGCCGTGATCCACCAGGTAATCCAGCTTCTGCTTGCAGTAGTCCGGCGTGTTGTATTCCGTATCGAGCCCGAAGCAGTAATTCGGTACGATCGCGAAGTGCGCGGTGTGCCCGAAATCGGGGTGCTCGGCAAAGAACGCCTCCATAATCCCGACCGCCGAGGTCGGGCCGGGCACCAGCTCGCCATTCTCGTCCTTCACGAAGAGGAACTGACCTGGCGATGCATCGTCGAAGGTCAGCACCACCGGATGCTTGCCGGCGGGAATATCGATCCGGTTGTCCAGCAGATCGCGCATCGTGATGACGTGGAAATCATGATCGTAGAGCCACTGCAGATCGTCGCGGAAATCATCGCTGAGTCGCGTGAATTCGGCGACAAGCGACGGATCCGACGTGAAGGCGTGATACATCAGTACGGGCACGGCGCCCAGCTCGTTCGGTTGGAGGGTGCGCAATTCGTCGGGCGAGAGCGCTTCCGTCTGGGCCGACGCGACCTGTCGATCGGTCGTTGGCGCCGCCTGGGGAATCTCTGTCGCTGCGGAGGGAACGTCCGCCGGAATCTCGGTCGCGGGCGGATTTGTGGGGGCGAGGATGACGGGTACGTCCGTGGCGGGCGCGACGGCGACCACCTCCGTCGGGTCCGGGCTCCAGGCCGCCCAGCCCACATCGTCGCTCTTGCCACTGCCGCCGCAGGCAGTCAGCAGGGGAACAAGCACGAGCAACGCGCACATCGCCCAGGTTCGCGGGTGACGGTGCCGGTTCATGCGTGGGACCGGCTGTTCACGAGATGTGTGCTCACACCCACCGCTCCGGTCTCCAGGCATGGTACCGGGCCTCCGCGCGAGATGCGTCAAGAATCTCCCGCGAGCGTGTCGCCACCGTTCCTGTTTCCGCATCATAATGAACCAGTTCTTTTCCGCTTGCGATAATCAGGTCGGCGTCGAACTGACCGTCCAGGTCTCCGGCAATCTCTAATGGAACCGAGATCACCTCCGGATTGCCATCACTTGTGTACAGGGAAACCGCGCCATTCGCAAACTGGGGAAACCAGATGTCGAGCGAATCCTTGAAGGCCTGGACGCGCGCAATGAAGATGGGATCGTAGGTGGCGCTCGACGGAGATTCCGTCGGATTCGCCCCCACCATCAAGGCTCCTTCCAGCTTGATCTCGACACCGTTGTAGGTGAACCCCTCGCGCATCATCCGGCGCTGCTCGGGGTGTTTCTCCCGGTCAGGGTAGTTGCCGAACGGCAGGGCGAGCACGCGGGACATATTGCCCGGCCCCTGCACCCGCTCGTCGACCCACAGCGCATTGCCACCGATCTGCCTCTTGAACTCATCATCGGAGACATTGAGCAAGTCCTCGTGGTCGAGGGTATGCAGCCCGACCTCGTACCCGTTCTCCGCCAACCAGACCATCTTGTCGGTGCAATCATCCATGGTGTTGTATTTGGTACCGTCGGCAAAGCAGTTGTTGGGCAACACCGCGAAGAAGCCGCCCTTGCCGAAATCGGGATGCTCCGCGAAGAACGATTCCAGCACCCCCACAGCGGTAACCGGATCGATCACCCGCTTGCCCCCGACATCGTCCCAGCGGAACTGACTGGCGGTGGCATCGTCAAGGCTCAGGACGACGGGGTGCTTGCCCGGGGGCGCGGTGATCTCGTTCCGCACCAACTCCCGCATCGGAATCACGTAGAAATCATGGTCGTAGAGGAACTGCAGATCCTCGCGCATGTGATCCGCCGTGCGCACGAACTGGTCGGCCTCACCCGCCGGGTCGGTCGTGATAACGTGATACTCCATTATCGGAATCCAGCCGATCTCGTTGGGCTGGTAGGTCTTGAGTTCTTCGGGGGTGAGCTTGCTGGCATTGGCGCCTGCGGAGGGAGCAGCTGCGGTGGCCATCGTGGTCGTGGGCACAGAAGCCGGCGGCACCTCGGGCGATGCCGGCACGTCGGTGGTCACCACCGGAGGCGATGTTGGAGAGGCCGGAAGCGCGGTCGGCGTGAGGACGGGAGCTTCAATCGTCGGTGGCTCCCAGGCGACAAAGTCCCCTTCACCACCGGAACTACACGCTGCGAGCAGCGGCAGCATTCCCACTACCAGCGCGCACAGCGCAATTCTTCGACTCTCTCTCCGCAACCTGATCATCGATTCTCCACCAGGCCACACATCCACTACACGCATCAAGGTGCGTTCCTGCTTGTCAAACAAAATCCCGCGCAATGATACACTACGGCCCCCAATCCAGGGAGACGCCAGGCGCCTATATGCGGATTCCTCTCCAATGTCGATGACAGGAAGGATGGCGAGCACCGCTAGGGCAGGAAATACACCCACTCGTGCGTGCCGAAGCGTGACTCGACCGCCGCTCGCGCTTCCTCCAACTCGATGCGGCTGAGGCGATCGTCGACCAGGCCGAACCTTGCCCGGAAGTGGCCGATCAGGTGGTGGATGATGACATCCCGATCGAGATCGGTCTGCTGGCGCAGGGGCCCGACCCGCTTGTCGGCCGACTGCACGCCCTTGTCGCTCAGTTTTTCCTTGCCGACGCGCAGGATCTGTGACATGAGCGGCCCGTCCATCTGGTAGGCCATCGTCGCATGGTGGAGAATCGCGCCACCACGGCGGGCCTGCGCGGCGCCGCCGATCTTGCCGTTGGCCGAGGTAATGTCGTTCAGCGGCTCGTAGCGCGCCTCGACCCCGAGCTCGCGCAATGCATCGATCACCCATGCATCGAAAAAGGCGTACGACTCCGGGAAGGACATGCCCGCCGCCATCTCCTCCGGTGCGTAGATGGAGTAGGTGATGGCGCCTTCGGGCTGAATGAACATCGCCCCGCCACCGCTGATGCGACGCACGAGATCGAAATCGTGCGCCCGCAATGCCTCCTCGTTGACCTCGTTGCGCACGGACTGGAAGCGCCCAAGGACGACGCAGGGACCACTCCACTGCCAGAAGCGCAAGGTGGGCAGCCGCTCGCCGCGCCCGACCCTCAGGGTGAGCGTCTCATCGAGCGCGGTGTGCATCATCGGTGAGAGGGGGGTGGGTGGGAGCAGATGCCACTCCTGCCCTTTCCAACGCCGGTCAATCTCCTCGCGCGGCAAGCCTGTCAACTCCGGCAGGGATGGCCGCCGGTCGTCATCGGTTGGTCTCCGCCGCTCACTCATTACCCGTTCTCCTCTGTCCCATGTCCGATGTCCCATGTCCCGGACGTCACGGCGCTCCCGATGCCGTGTCCCGTCCTTCCCTATGCCGATCCCGCCAGGGCCCGGCTGATGGCGATGGCGATCCCTTCAGGCGACGTCCCGACCAGTTGGGCGCCAGCCTGCAAGCCGGTACGGATGTGATTGGCGTACTCAGCCTCGGAAAGCGAGGCATCGAGCCCTTCGAGCGCTCCGGAGATCGAGGCGAGCGCGGTATCGGGATAGAGGAAGAAATCGCCGCTGATCATCACCTGTCGCAAGTGGCCCGCTTCAACCTCGAAGTCCGCGACGACCAGTTTGCCACCGGGCGTCTTGTATTCCCCATGCATGCTTCCTGCTCCTGATCGTTATCGCGCTCGCGCCACGCTGTGAGTATGATCGCCGATCACCCATCATTCGTCGCGTCCAGATCATTCCAAGGAAAGACCCAGGATATGTGAAACATTTCCCGGGCTCGTGCGTTCTATAAGGTGAAGGGGCCCAACGACACGCCCATCAAGACCGAGATAGCGATCGCACATTCGTGAAGCCCCGGCCAGCACCGGTGCCGATCACGCAAACTGATGCAGATCCAGCCAGCTGCATCCTCTTGCGCATGTGCGAACATATGTGCTATTCTTGGATTGTCAGCACGTTGGTCGCCATGCGGTCCCCCAACCGCGCGATGAACGGATCGTTGACCCCCTCCCCTCCCTGAGCCGTTGATTCAATGAATCAACGGCTCTCCTCTTTTCCTCCGCCCAGTTCCAGAGATGCCCAGCGCAGCGCCCGGCCACTGCTCCGGCCACGAGCCCCAGAAGCGGGTTTGTACCAATATCTGGTCTTTGATGACATGAAGGAGGGTGACCATGGCCAGGAATACGTCCGTCTCACTCGGCGATCATTTCACGGAATTCATTGAACGCCAGGTGCATTCGGGCCGGTATGGGTCGGCGAGCGATGTCGTGCGAGCCGGGTTGCGCCTGCTCGAAGAACACGAAGCCCAGCTCGAGGCCCTGCGCGCGGAGCTCATCAAGGGCGAGGAGAGCGGTCCATCCGAACCACTTGATGCCGAGGCCTTCGTTCGGGCCAGGAGAGCACACCAGCAAGGATAGGATTGCCGATGTAGGTCATCTCCCAAGCGACACGTAAGGACCTTAACGAAATCTGGGGCTTCACGGCGAAAACAAGGGACGATGACCAAGCCGAGGCGTATTATCGAAAGGTCGTTCGCTATTTTGAACACCTCGATAATGGCACGCTTCGCGGACAACGGGTCGGAGGCACCGTAAAAGACATCTTGCGCCACTCCGTCGAATCGCATGTCATGTTCTATCGAATCAGTCGGAGTGGCGATATCGAGATCATCAGGGGCTTGCATAAACGCCTGGACGTCACTGGGCACCTGCCGGATTGACGCGCCTCGCCCATCACGGAGCGGGAGATTCCCTCAGGCGCCCGCGGTGGCCTGGATACGGGCAATCACGTCCTCATCCCAAGTGAGGTGATCGTCGATCTCCTCGGAGAGGCTCGTCTCGCCGCTGACATGGTGACTGACCGGTCGCTCCCAATCGCTGATCGTGACATTCATCAGGAGCGAGACGAGCTCGCTCCGGTCCGCGTTGAACGACGCGACCAGATCCGCCGGGGTCACGGTGGCGGCAGTGCCACTGTGCGCGGCCTTCACCTCGGGCTCGTCATCGATTGCGCGCAGCGTCGGCTGCTTCTCCCGCATGATCGCCTGGGCGCGGCGCAGCATCGCCCGCTCCCGCGCCTGGACTTCACGCAAGAGTGCGTAGACATCGGGCCCGACGGTCTCCGGAACCGGCTCGCCCACCGCATTGCGCAAGGTGGAGGGGGTGGCCAGCAGGCCATCGATCAGATCGCGATAACTATCTAGCATGATGTGTCCTTGTCTCCGTGGAAGCAATGACCCGCCAGCGCGATGCTCCTGGCGGGTCATCGTGGCGATTGTCCGTGAATCTAGGCCGCGACCGGCGCAATCTCCCAGGCAACCCCAAAGGGATCGCGGAAGGTGAAGGAGCTCCCCCCATCCTCCAGGAGCGTGTAGCCGCGCATCAGCACCTGCGCCTTGATCTCGCGCGCGAGGGCGGGCTCAACCTGGAGGGCAAATTCATTCACGATCATCTCGTACGGCATCACCGCCGCGCGACCTGCCCGCTGCAGGACGATCTTCAACGGGCCATGCGCCATGAAGGCGAGATCCGCTTCCGTGTTCGTCTGCGCCGCCGTGTCATGATCGTAGTCATCATCGATCGGGGTCACGGTACCATCGGGGGCCAGCATTGCGCGGCGGACCAGCTCCATCCCGAGGATCTCATGGTAGAAGCGCTCGGGTTTCGCCAGGTCCATCACCCGCACCATGCGGTAGGCGCCATCGTCGCGCAGCGTTCCTTCCGACCGGACGACGCCGACAGCAGCGATGCGCGAGGCGGGATCGGTAGCGCCCACCGGCACGGCAACGGCCGTTGGACTCACCGCTGGTGCCGCAGCCGTCGTGGCCGCGGAAGCCCTGCCCGGAACGAAGCGATCGCGCTCATGCTCGCCGATCTTGGGAATCGACCGCTCGACCCACGGCTGATCGCGGCGAATGGCGGCGATCGTCTGGTCGGGATCGGCGTTCTGGAGGCCAAACCGGCGTCCGTCGTGCAACACGACGGTGACCGCGGTGCGGCTCTCAGGGCGATCCGCCTGGATGTCCCGGTACCAATCGTAGAGGATCGGAATGACCCGCAAGTCCAGCGCGGCGATGCTCAGATCCTGGTATTCGTCGTCGATGCCCAGACCATGCGAGGGACGGGCGACCAGCACCTGCGCGTTCCCCGCCATTCCGATGGCCGCATTCGCATCGCCCACCATCGTTCTGGGCACTTCCAGCAAGAACCGGTAGGCCATTCGTCTCACTCCCTCTACATCCGCAGCATGCTCGTCCATGCTGGATTGATCGCCGAGTGACTGGGGCCGATGAGGGCGCCACTGCACTCATCGGGTTCGGGGAACGCACCGCAAGGGAGACATCCCTGGATCTCATCACACGCGGTGATTGTACCAAGTGTGACCGGTCTGGCGATCAATAGGTGCCGGCTGCGCTTTCGCCCTCCCGTTCCGAACCGTGAAGTGCTGCCCGATCTCGCGTCGCCAGGACAGCGCTCCCAGAGATCCATCCTGCGAACACGCGGCAAGATGCCCGTCCTGCCGCCTGTTTTCGCCCGGCTACGCCCCGGCCCTCGGCGCGCGCGCCACGGCTGGCTTGCCGCTCCGGTCACGGCCCGGGGCCTTCAGGCTGTGCCTGTTACCTTGACCCACCGGCACGAGCGGGGTAGGCTCCCGCGTGCTGCTGTCCAGACAGCACGTACATCCCGATCGGCACCGTGGCTGGAGGTTCGGTCGAGGAAAGGACGTGCCGGAAACAGGAGTACCCGGTTCCGGCGCCGTGGCTGGAGGCCAGGCACCGGGTCGACCATCCGCCTCGCGAGGATCGCGGAAAGCGGACACCTCGCACCTCACCCGGCATCCTCATGCCGCGGCAACGACGTCCCGATTCCATGCGGACTCGGGAACCACCACACACAACCGGTCATCACGACAGGCGGGCGCTTCACGCCCGCCGCTCAACGATGCCGGCCCCAGGGAAGGGACATGCCTGATGCGTATGGTGCACCCATCGTCTGTCCTCGATACGGACGATCAGCGTTCATCCTCAAGGATTGACCTCTCGGTACTCTCCGGGCAAAGGCTCGGCCGCAGGGCCGCACTCGCGCTGCTTGGCGCATCCGGTGTCTCCCTCGCGGTCGGGAGTGGTCCGATCGCGGCCCAGGAAGCGCCAGCGACGGATGATCCGGCCTCGGATCAGTCGGACGTGGACCAGGAACCCGCGGCTGACGCTGGCGAGTGGTCCGACCCCACTTTGGAAGAAGCTCCCGCCACGAGTGGCAGCGGGCAAGCGATCGCGGATTTCGCGATGCAATTCCTGGGTGATGCATACGTCTATGCGGGCAATCAGCCCGGCGGCTTCGACTGCTCAGGATTCACGCAATACGTCGTGCTCAACACGCTGGGCATCGATATTGGCCACGGCACGGCCGGTCAGACGGGCTACGGCGCGTTCGTGGATTGGGGCGCCTGGCTTCCGGGTGACCTGATCTTCTTCGCGGACACCTTCGACGCCGGGATCTCCCACGTCGGCATCTCGCTCGGTGGCGGCGATATGATTCATGCCGAGAATGAATCAACCGGCGTCACGATCTCGAGTGTCTATTCCGATTACTACAGCGCTCACTACTACGGCGCATACCGCCTCTAGAGTCGGACTGGCAGGCGGCGGGGAGATCCCGCTCATCCCCGCCATCTGCTTCCTCACTGGTTCGTTCCTTCACCAACGGCGAGCGCCTCTTCCTATTCACCCCGCCGTCATCCTATGATTGCTGCAGCACGAGTAAAATGCTGAAGGAGCGCCAGATGGTCATCACCCTCACACCGCAGCAGCAGGCCTATGTGGACGATCTCATGCGCGACGGATTGTTCGAAAGCGAAGAGGCCGTCATTACCGAAGCACTCCACGCCTTACGCGACGAGCGCACCACTGCGCGCATCCGGGAGTTGACAGAAGAGGGCCTCGCCTCCATTCGCGAGCATGGAACCCGGGAGGGTGGTGAAGCGCTCAAGGAACGGCTGGAGAAGGCGATCAAGCAAGGGCTTGCCGAGGGCCGTAAACCCAGCGATCACATCATTCATGGTGTATACGCGCAGAAAGCGATTTGGAGGAGATCGGTCTCTACACGATAGAGCGTTGGGGATTCGATCACTGGGTGACGTATCTGAACATGCTGACCGAGGCATTTGAGACCATTGCGATGCTTCCTCACATCGGCAAACCACTCGCGGGCATTCAGGAGAACGTTCGCAGCTACAGCGTCGGCCGACACATGATTCGTTACACGACGGAGCCCGATGGCTCCGTTACGATCGTGCGCGTGCTGCACGTCCGGCGTATGCCCCCACGATAGGTGCTCCGGATATCGTCTCAAAATCTGAACACGTCGTTCCAACCAGGTCCCCTGGAAACGAATACGGTCCGAAATCGGCCCTCGCGACCTATCGTCAGCTCATCCGCACAGTGAGGATAAGCGTCCGGCAGCGAACTTCCACTCATTCCGCCCCGGAACCTTGCACGCCCCCCATCCTTCCCCCCACCAAATGGCGCGGCTCCACTCGCGCACGGTGCCCAAAGAACTGGTATGCTTTCCAGGGTCAATACAATTTCACTACTAAGCACATGTTGTGCACTATGCGCTCGTTTTGTCGATGACGACGCTCGTTCCCCGGGCCCTGTTGTGCCGGAATGACGTTCCGGTGAAGATACGAGCGACCGTGCCGGATGCGTACCGAAACTCAATGCGCGGAGAAGCCGACCCAGCTCTCCATGCCAGTCCCTAGCGAGCTTCAGCTCAAGGAGATCCCCGTGCCTCATCGCTCATCCCGGCCCGGCTTCCGGGCGCTCCTGATCCTCATGCTCGCCGCCGCGATGGTCCCCGCCAGCATCGGCGCGCAGGGAACCTCATCCAGCAGCAACCAGGGCATTACGCTCGCTGCCAGCGGCCTCGAGAACCCACGCGGTTTCGACTGGGGAAGCGATGACACGCTCTACGTCGCCCTCGCGGGAACAGGCGGCGAGCGCAAGGGCGTCCTTCCGGATGGGGCCGCCTCCCAGTACACCGGTGGCCTCAGCGCCGGCGTCGTCTGGGTCGACGAGGGATGCGGAGCGACCTATCAGGACAATCTCCCCTCAACCCGGGATACCGCCGGCACCCTTCAAGGAGCCTCTTCGGTTACCGTGCTCGATGGCCGGCCCTACGTCCTCATCGATGGCGGCGGTGCTGTCTACGGCAACCCCGATACCCCCAGTGGCATCTACCGCATCGACGGCGACGGCAGTGCCCGGCTGATTGCCGACATCGGGGCGTGGGTAGCTGCCAATCCCTCGACGCAAAGCCTCTCGGACCGCGATCCGGCGGGCGGGTTGACGGCGATGACCGACGATGAGGAGAGCTTCTGGGTCGTCGAGCAGAGCTACGGCCAAGTCCTCCGCGTAACTCCGGACGGGGAAATCACGCGAATCGCCGACATTTCCGCCGATGACGAGGCGCCAAGCGCGATCGCAATCGCCCCGGATGGCGGGGTCTATGTCGGCTTCCAGACGTATCCGCCCTTCGTCGATGGCGCCGCCCGTGTCGTCCACATCGCCCAAAGTGGCGAGGTGACGGATGTCTGGTCCGGCCTGACGGCGATCAGCGGGCTGGCGGTCGATCCCAGCGGCACGCTCTATGCCCTCGAACTCGGTCGCGACGGCAGTACCGATGCTCCCTTCGTTGCCGCTGGCACCGGCAAGGTGGTGCGCCAGAACGGCCCGGACGCGGCAGTCGATGTCGCGATCGGCCTCGACTACCCGGATGCCATGGCCTTCGGCCCCGATGGAGGGCTCTATGTCACGATCCCGGGAACGGCCGGGCCGGGCGCAACCGGCGGGGTCATTCGTATCAACACCCAGCAAGGGCAGACGATGACGATGAGCGAGACGCTCTTCGCCGGGTCCACGTGTGTCGTGTCCACGCCCATGCCATCCGTCGTCGCCTCCCCGGTGGTGAACGACAGCACGCCCGTTCCCGCAACACCGGAAGCGGGGGCGCCAGCTCCCGCCGATTCCACCGGTAACAAGATCTCCGTGGAGATCGTCAATTTCGCCTTCACCCCGGGCGATGCCACGATCGCGGTCGGCACCACCGTGACCTGGACCAACAACGATGTGATGCCGCATACCGTCACGGCCAAGGACGGCAGCTTCGATTCGGGCAACCTGGCCCCGGGCGAGAGCTTCACCTTCACCTTCACGCAGGCGGGGACATTCGCCTACGTCTGCCAATACCATCCGAACATGGCCGCCACGATCGTGGTGGAGTGAGTTGCATCGCCGAACAAACGTGGACGCGGAAGGATAGCCGGTGACACACGACCATTCGAGATCGATCACGCGCAGGGATCTCGTTGCCCTCTCCCTGGTGGGCCTGCCACTCGCCGCAGCAACCACCACAAACCGGGCAACGGCCGCCCAGGAATCGAGCGGCATCACCGTCGTGGCCTCGGGGCTCGCCAATCCACGGGGGTTCGAATGGGACCGCCATGGCGATCTCTACGTCGCGCTGGCCGGCACCGGTGGCACGACGATCACGACATCGTCCGATGCCTCACCCGAGGAGACCGTTGTCGGCCCGACACTCAGTGGTCAGACCGCGAGTGTCGTGCGGATCGTCGAGGGCTGCGGTGTGCCGGTGGCGACGGGTCTGCCCTCGACCCGGGATCCCTATGGCGATGTGCAGGGCCCGGTCGACATCGGCTTCATCGACGACCAGCTCTACATCCTGCAGGACGCGACCGGGGGCTATGAGGCGGTCGGGAGGGATTTCCCGAACGGGCTCTACACGCTCAATCCGGACGATTCGATCCGGCTGGTCAGCGATAGCACCGCCTATGTCGATGCCGTGCCCGCGAGCAACCTCTATCACGTGCTGGAACTGGGCGAACCGTTCGCGATGGTCGCGATCGACGGCGATTTCTGGGTTGTTGACGCCAACCAGGGGCTGCTGCTGCGGATCGAGCTCTCGGGCGCCACGCATCTCGTCGCCGATCTCTCGCTCGGGCACCCCGTGCCGACGGCGATCACCGCCGCCCCCGATGGCGGCGTCTACGTCGGCTACTTCACCGCCGCGCCCCATCTCGATGGCGATGCCAAGGTGGTCAAGGTGATGCCGGACGGCACGGTCAGCGATTACTGGACGGGATTGACCGCCGTGACCGGACTCGCGACGACGGCGGACGGGACGCTCTACGCGCTGGAGATGGCGACCGGCAACCAGACCGAGCAGCCGAACATGTTCCCCGATACGGGGAAGCTGGTCCGGCAGACGGGACCTTCCAGCAAGGAAGATGTCGTCACTGGTCTCGATTTCCCGATCTCGCTCGGCGTCGGGCCGGATGGCGGGTTCTACATCTCCACCCCGGCATACTCCACGCAGAACGAACTCGGCGGCATCATCCGGGTCGATCCTTCGGTTGAAGGACCGATCGCGATGCCGGCCGGCCTGCTCGACCACTCCCAATGCGTCGCCCCTGCGACCGACGCCACGCCGGTAGCCACGCCCATCGTCCCGGCGGAGGCACCCCCGACCACGCACGAGGGTCATGCAACACCAGAGGCGAATGCCACCCCGGCCGATCTCGGCGCCAAGCAGGGTGTCGCCTCGCTCGCCATCCAGATCCGTGGCTACGCCTTCACGCCGGACTCGCTGCATGTGGCGGCCGGTGGCATCATCGCCTGGACCAATCTCGATGAGGTGCCGCACACGGTAACCGCCGATGACGGCGCGTTTGACTCCGGTGTGCTCTCCCGGGGAGAGAGCTTCATCCGCCAATTCGACGATCCCGGCACCTACACCTACTCCTGCATGATTCACCCGAGTATGCAGGGAACCATCATCGTCGACTAGCGCACGCACCAGCTCCGGCAACAGACGGACGCATTCTGGAGGAACGAACTCGTGGAGTCCCACAGCGACAACGATCATCTCTCGCCACGGCGTCCGGTGGCTGCGCGGCGCGGGATCACGCGGCGACGATTGCTCGGCGCCAGCCGGGCCGTGCTCGGCGCGGCGAGTCTCAGCGCGATCGGGTTCGGTGCGATTGGGCTTCGCCAATCGACCGCCCGGATCGCGAACGCCGGGGCGCCCCCGATCGAGATCTCGCCGCCAACTGTCGGCGCCGATTTCAAGGAGCCGCGCGAATATGCCAGCAAGGAAGGCTTTCTGGCCGTCAAGCTGGAAGCGCAACCCGCCTCCGCGGCGGGTCAGGGTCGCATGGCCTACGAAGGTTCCATTCCAGGGCCAACGCTGCGCGTCCGCCCCGGCGACAATCTGAAGATCGCGCTCGTCAACAGCCTTGAGGAGGCGCAGACCAACCTCCACGTCCACGGCTTTCACGTCTCGCCGCGCGCCAACAGCGATAACGTCTTCGTCCACGTCATGCGCGGCCAGACCTTCAACTACGAGTACCAGATCCCCGAAGATCACGCACCGGGAACCTACTGGTACCACCCGCATACCCACGGGCACTCGAACGCCCAGGTGCAGGCGGGGCTGGCCGGCGCAATCATCATCGAGGGCGGACTGGACGAGCTTCCCGGCATCAAGGGCAAGACCGATCGCGTGTTCGTGCTGCAGGGGCCATTTCCGGACGCGAACCACCAGCCGACCTATCTGGTCAACGGGCAGATCAATCCCGTCATCACGATCCAGCCGGGCGAGACGCAGCGCTGGCGATTCCTCAACGCGAGCGCCAACCAGTTCTTTAATCTCCGACTCGCGGGACACAAGCTGCACCAGATCGCGGCGGACGGCAACCCGTTGCCCAACGTGGTGACGACGGATGCCATGCTGCTCGGTCCCGGCGAGCGGGGCGATGTGCTCGTGCAGGGCGGCAAGGCAGGGATCTACGAACTGCGCTCGCTGGAGTGGGGCGTCGATATCCCGAGCCAGGCCCAGCCCCAGTTCACCATCGCCTCAGTGGTCTCGACCGGTGAGCCGGTGGAACCGACCCCCTTGCCGACCGCGCTGATCCCCTTCGATGACCTCTCCGGGGACGAGATCGCCCAACACCGGGTCATCACCTTTCAGGAACGGTCATCACCGCCGTCATTCGCGATCGATGGCCACGCCTTTGTCGAGGGGCGCGTCAACCAGACGGTGAAGCTGGGCACGACTGAGGAATGGACGATCCGGAATGAGAGTCCGGAGTGGCACCCCTTCCATATACATGTCAACGATTTCCAGGTCATGAGCCGGAACGGGCAGGCGCTCACGCCGCATTTCGAGGATACGGCGCTGCTGCCGCCGAACGGCGAGATCGTGATGCGGACGCGGTTCCTCGATTTCACCGGGAAGTTCGTCTATCACTGCCATATCCTGGCGCACGAGGATGCGGGGATGATGGGTGTGATCGAGGTCGTTGAATAGGTCGCACCTGCAGCATAAGTGCTCATTCGTACGGGCGGACCCGTGTGTCCGCCCTGGAGATAACATGGGAAGCGCCTCTGCATTCGGGCGGATTACATGTCGGGACAAGGGTCGACACACAGGTCGACCCGTACGAATTGCGGAGCCCCCTATTTCGCGAAAAACCCCTCTGGAGGAGGCTACTTCCACTCGGCGCGAGGCATTGCCCGCCACTCCGAGGCCAGCAGGTCGAAGACCACGAAACTGTCGAACGATCCGTTGTGGGCATAGAGCCAGTTGACGCGCCCCGCTTCCCGGTAGCCCTGCTTGCGCAGCGCCGCGGCTGAGCGGGTATTCGGGAAATAGACCCAGCTCTGCACCATGTGCAGGCCCAGCTTCTCGAAGGCATATTCCAGCAGCAGGTGCTTCGCCTCGGAGCCGTATCCCCCACCGCGATACTCCGGGCGGTGAAAGAAACTCGCCGTCTCCGCCGCCCGGTTGAGATAATCGACCTCCAGCATGCCGACTTCGCCGATCAGCTCGTCATTCTCCCGCAGGCAGACCGCAAACCGGATCCACTCCGGAAACGTCTCCTTCTGCTGCTCATCGCCCCAACGCGCGAACCCGGCGGGCATGGGCAGATGACGCCCGATATCGAAGAAGGTCTCCGTTTCCCGGCGCCCATAGCGGGCAATCTCCTCGGCGTCTGCCTTCGTGGGCGGTCGCAGGTAGACGCGCCTGCCGATCATCACCGCGTTGACCGGATGATCCCCGGCGATCTCGACCTTCGCCGGCACCGGACGCGGCTCGCCGGTTCCCGTCCGGGGAATCTCCACCTTATTCGGATCGCCGAGCGTGGCGACCCACCCCTGGTTCAGATATTCGAGCACGACCTTGTCGACGCGCTTGCCCTTCCGGCTGTACCACTCGCGGAAGCGTGCGCTCTGCCGCATGCCACCGGCCTCGAGCGCCGCGATCACCCCGGTCTCATCCCCCGGCACAAAGACGATCCCGTTGGCGCAATGGTGCTCTTCGACACCCCACCGCAGTGCGAGCAGGATCGCCTCGGCCTTCCAAGGCCAGCCCCGCTCTCCGAAAAGTAGGTCGACGTGCGCTTCCACTCCGCAGAGTGGCCCCCCGAAGTTGACCTTGATCGACCCGACGATGACATCGTCGGTCTTGCGCACGATCGCGAGCAGGTTTTCATTGAAGGGGCTCTGCTTGGCGACCGTCTCCTTGATCCATTTCTCCGTCTGCTGCGTGCTGATCGGGAAGGCGGTATTGCGCCAGCTCACCGTCGAGCTCGCATCGGCCTCCTCGATCGGGCGCAGGTAGATATCTTCGCCGATCAGGAATGCCTGGTCCTGATAGCCGGTTCCCGGCCCTCGTGTGGCTTGGTCGTTGCCTGTGTCACTCATCGCATGCCATTCCCAAATTCATTATGCCCACTATCCACAGAGGACGGCTCCGGCAATGCCCCGCGCATCGAACCCCGCCGGCTGCCCGTGAACCGCCATCTAGGTCGCTCTCGGCAGCGCCCGCCACTCGGAGGCAAGGAGATCGAAGACGACATCGCCGGTGTATCGCCCGTTCGCCAGCTCGATCCACTCCAGCCGGCCCGCCTCGCGATACCCCTGCTTGCGCAGCGCCGCCGCCGACCGCAGATTCGCCTGCGCAACGTGCGATCGCACGGTATGGAGCCCAAGCGTATCGAAGGCGTAACCCAGCAGCAGATGCTTCGCCTCGGAGCCATAGCCACGGCCGCGGAACTGCGGCTTGTAGATCCAGCTTCCGGTCTCGGCGTAGCGGTGGAAGTAGTTCACATCGATCAACGCGACATCGCCGAGCGTCTCATCGGTCTCGCGCAGGCGGATGGCAAATCCAACGACGTTCTGCATCTTGTCATTCTGCCCGTCCAGCCGGCTCGCAACCTTGTTCTTCATACTCGCCAGCAATCGGGGAACTCCGAAGTCGGCCTCCGTCTCGCGGCGGGTCCAGCGCGCCATCTCCTCCGCGTCTTCCTTGTCGACCGGCTTCAGATAGACGCGGGGTCCGACGAGCATCGCGTTCTTCGGCGGGTCGCCTTCCAGCCGCACGGGAGCCGGCACCGGCCGTGGCCGGCCCGTGCCGCTGCGCTGGAGCTCGGTCGCGAATGGGTCACCCAGCCGCGCGACCCACATCGCGTTGAGGTAGGCAAAGCGAAGCAGATCAACCCGCTCGCCATTGTGGGAGAGCATCTGGCGGAAGCGCGCCGTCTGCCGCGCGCCGGATGCTTCCAGCGCCGCGATCACCTGCGTTTCAGTGGCCGGGACCGAGATCTGCAAGGAGACGCGGTGCTGCTCATCGACGAGCCAGGGCAGCACGAGCCGGAAGGCCTCCGCCTTCCACCGCTCCCCCTGCGCGCCGTAGAACGGATCGACGTACCCGTCGAGGTAGGTGGCCGAACCACGTCCCCGCAACGTTATCGAGCCAACGATCCGGTCATCCGCCTTACGCACGATGACGTGCCAGGACTGGCGCCCCTTGGCCAGATCGTCCTCGATCCAGCTCTCCGTGCGCTCCGGTGAGAACGGAAGAAGGGAAGGTCGCCATGAGACGGTAAGCGCCGCATCGCTCTTCTCGACCTGGCGGAGGTAGATCTCGTCGCCGACGAGGAAGGTCTGGTGCAGGTGGCCGAGTTCCGGGTTCCCTGCATCTGGTTTTGTCAGTGTTTCCGTCATTGCGTCCTCATTTTCTTGACGCTTTCCAGGCGTGTTTCAGGGGCGCATGAGCGCGTTCGTACGGGCGGACCCGTGTGTCCGCCCTCAAGCTTGCATAAAGCGTGTCTTTGCCTTCGGACGTGTCGCATGCCGGCATCAGGGTCGACACAGGGGTCGACCCGTACGAATGGCCCCCTGCGTTCAGATCCGCCGCATGCCCGAGCCCGTGCGTACGGGCGGACCCGAGTGTCCGCCCTGAAGCTTGCATGGGAATCCCCTGTGCATTCAGGCTCGTTGCATGAGAGCCTGAGGGTCGACCCGTGTGGTCGACCCGTACGCATGGCAAGCTATGCGTCTGCCAGGCCCGCCGCATGCCGGCCTGAAAGTCGACCCGCACGCATGGCAAGCTATGTGTCTGTGTCATGCCTCTGATGCGGTCATGCGGGGCATCGCGCGCCACTCGTCGGCGAGCAAGTCGAAGAGCACCATGTTGCCGAGCTTGCCCTCATGCGCGAAGAGCCAGTTCGCCCGCCCTGCCTCACGATACCCCTGCTTGCGCAGCGCCGCCGCCGACCGCGTATTGTGGAAGAGCACCCACGAATGCACCATGTGCAGCCGCAGCCGGTCGAAGGCGTATGCGAGCAGGAGCTGCTTCGCCTCCGAGCCGTAGCCACCGCCCCGGTAATCCGCTCGCGCCAGCCAGCTCCCGGTCTCCGCATTCCGGTTCACATAGTCGATGTCGGCAAGCTCGACATGACCGATCACGGTGTCGTTCTCGCGAAGACAAACCATGAGCAGGACATTGTCGGGCAGAGCATCTTTCTGGGGCGCAAGGATCTCCCGCGATATCGCGGAGGGACTCTGCGCTCCCCGGCCCAGGGTGTGGAACGTGTCCGTCTCCCGCATGTCCCACCGGACGAGGTCGTCCGCATCCTTCTTCTCATAGGGACGCAGGTAGACGCGCTCGCCGACCATGACCGAGCCGCGCGGCGGGTCACCCGCGAGAGAGACCTTCGCGGGCACCGGCCGTGGCTCACCGGTTCCCGTGCGCGGCAGCTCGATTCCCATCGGATCGCCGAGGCGTGCGACCCACGCCGGATTGGCGTAGTCGTAGACGAGTTCGTCGACCCAAGACCCGGCGACGAAGCGCTTCTCCCGGAAGCGCGCGGTCTGACGCATTCCGGCCGCCTCGATCGCCGCGATCGCTGGGGACTCGGATGCAGGCAGATCGACATGCACGATCAGCCTGTGGCATTCGTCCACCAGCCAGTGCACCACCAGCGCCAGCGCCTCACCCTTCCACGCCAGTTCCGCCTCACCATAGACAAGGTCGACGTGCGCCTTGGCGAAGCTCGCCGTCGGATCGTGCTCGACCACCATCGAGCCGACGACGAGATCGCCCGCCCGCCGCACGATGGCGAGTGTCTGCTTCTTCTCCGGGTCCTCACGGGCGAGATGTTCCCCCACCCAGCTCTCGACCCGGCTCGTCGATTGGGGAAAGATGGTATCGCGCCATGATGTCCCCAGCGCGTTGTCACCGTCGTTCAGCGCACGCAGGTAGACCTGCTCGCCGACGAGGATCGTCTGCTTCTCCGGGCCCTGGACCTTGGGCCCGTCCTGTGTTTTTATCGCAGTTTCAGCCATTGGTTTCCTCATGAGTCAATTGGGATGGCGTCAGCCTATGGCTGTGCGCTCTTGACGCGGCATTGCCCGCCAATCATCGGCATGGAGCGTAAAGACCACCGCATTGCCAAAGCCGCCGTTCAGCGGGTAGGCCCAGTTCATGCGACCGGACTCCGTATACCCCTGTTTGCGCAGCGCCGCCGCCGACCGCGTGTTCGGGAAGGCCACCCAGCTGTGCACCGCGTGCAAACCAAGCCGGTTGAAGGCGTACTCGAAGAGCAGGTGCTTCGCCTCGCTGCCGTAGCCGCCGGCCCGATACTCCGCCCGGTTGATCTCGCTCTCGGTCTCCGCGAATCCGGGGATATAGCGAATCCCGGCCAAGCCAAGCGATCCGATCACCTCATCGCTCTCGCGCAGGCAGATCGCGAAGCGTACCCATGTCTGCGGATCGTCCTTCTGCAGGTGATTGGTCCAGCCGGCATACCCCGCTGGCGAGTAGATCCGCCGTCCGATGCTCCAGATCGCATCGGGCTCCTGGCGCGACAGCTCCGAGATCGGCAACGCATCGTCCTTGTTCAGCGGGCGCAGGTAGACCCGTTCGCCAATCATGATCGCCTGCTTCGGCGGATTCTCCGGCGCCGGGACAGGAGCCGGGACAGGGCGCGGTGTACTCAGCCCGCTTCGCTCCAGCGGCTCGTCATTGGGATCGCCGAGCATGCTGACCCACTGCGGGTTGAGGTATTCCAGCATCAGATGATCCGCCCAATCCTGACGCCGCTCCGACCACGCGAGCCGCGGAAAGCGCGCCGTCTCCCGCCAGCCCATCGCACGCAAGGCATCGAGGAGGGTGGGATCGTCATCCGTCATCCCCGTATGCAGGATCGGAATGTGCTTCTCCACGATCTGCCACGGCACGAGCAAGCGAAAGACCTCGGCCTTCCAGGCGGTGGCTCGTTCCCCGAACAGCGGGTCGATGAAGACCCGCGCGTGGCGGCCGGGAAAGGTTCCATCCAGCTTCAATGAGCCGACCGGCCGGCCATCTGCCTTCCGCACGACCAGATAGGGATTGCCGGCATCGCCGCCGATCTCCTCCTCGATCCAGGTTTCGGTCGTGCTCGGCGAGAAGGGGAAGGAACTCTCTCGCCACGACGTTGTCCACGGCGCATCCTCGGTCGTGACCGGTCGCAGGGCGATCTCCTCGCAGACGAGGAAGGTGTGGGTGCTGAGATCGAAAAGCGTTGACGGTTTGGCGTCCTCCCGCGTCGATGCGTGGTCGCCTGGTGTTGCTTCGCACATGGTTGCCTCATCGAGCGCGCGCACTCCCCTTGGAGTGAGGCGCATATAGCTGATGTCGTCAGGTTGAGATGTCGCGCAATGGCGCCGGTTGCCAGCGCTTGCCCCGCAGCGATCCGGAGATGCATCCATCGCCTTGTCAGGAAACGGACAGCACATACCTACGACGGCGACAGGGTCACCGCGATATCAGATGCAACGAAACAGGCGAACTGGTGTGATGCGGGTGTCGAGCAGGGATACGACGCGAGCTAGGACGCTCGTCGAATCCCCAGACCCGTGGGAGTTTTCGCGTGGTAGACGTGGATGGAGTTCTGTGCTCGTGTCATCAACGCTCCCCCCTTTCAAACGAACCCGGGTCCAACACCGGCGTGAGGACAGGGAATACAGGATCGAGTCGGCCAGGGCCGATTGTGGTTCCCCGTGTGGCGAAATGGCGCTTCGCGGACGCGAACAAGAGCCGTTCCGTCTGCCATCATAGAGGATGAGGGGCCAAATGTCATGTCGTATTCCTTCGTCCAGAGAACGTCGCCGGTGTTCTTGTCAAAGGCGTAGATGTTGCTCGACGTATCCTGGACATTCAGGATGTCGTCCACGCCCACGGGCTGCGCCGTCAGCGCGCCCCATGAGCCGGAAGCAATAATCGGATGGACCCGGGACGCACCGAGCTGCGAGACATTCGATGCCGAGATGGTCCTGCCCAGGTATTTGCGCGTGTTGGAAAGATCGACATTGTCCTGTGACCAATTTGCTGGATCAGTGATTTCTGGTGGAACCGCCTCGCCGAGAGGGGGGGCGGTAGGACCAAGTTGATTGACCGTTATTCTGGATGAGTCGTCCGGAGCCCGGCGGGCGTTGCTTCAGCGGACGGCGTCGACTCTCGCGCCAGAGCGGCGCGGCTTCCGAGAGTCGCGACCGCTGCCCCGGAAAGAGCGGCAGCTCCGAGAAATCGCCGGTGGTTGACTGGATCTGACATCCAGTGGTTACCCCTCGCGCGTATGAACGCGCAACCTCTCAAATGTCGAACGTGGGTCCATCCTGTGAACGACCCACGGAGTTGACATGTGTCAATTTATCAACTTGCATCTATTGCAACCTTATAATCATAAAATAGACACTTGTTAATAATGTGCGTGGGGTCGTTATGTGTGAGCCAGGCCAGGTGGAGAGGAAGGTATACGGAATCACATACCGAGCGCTCGGGGGAATCGGTCGGAAAGACGTGCCTCTCAGAGCGCCTTGCCGGCACTCGAGAGTTGCCGCAGCTGCGCTTCGGTCAGGGGGCCGGCATCTTCCGGCAGGTCCAGTCCGGGCAGCCCGTCGATGCTCTGGCGGTTGTTCGCCTGGTGATAGGCCGCCTTCCAATCCGGGCCCAGCCGCTTCGCCTTCTGCTCGCCAAACTGGAAGAGCGTATCGCGCTCCTCGACCAAGTCCATGCGCGGCACCGTGAAACCGCAGGAATCGCTGATCCGGTCGAGATCGATCACGATCACCGATCGCAACAGGGCGAGCATCTCGGCGGTGGGATCGAACGAGGCGACGAGCTCGTCGAACTCCGCATCCTGCGGCTGCACGACGCGCCCGGTGCCATGCAGCCGTACCACCTTCGGCGCGCCCTGGAACGCGCAGAACATGATGGTGATGCGGCCGTTCTCGCGGAGATGGGCGACGGTCTCGATCCCGCTTCCGGTCAGGTCGAGGTAGGCGACAGCGGTCGGCCCGAGAATCCGGAAGGTCTGCATCGTGCCCTTGGGCGAAAGATTGACATGCCCGGCGGGATCATTGGGCGCCGTCGCGACGAAGAACATCGGCTGCTCGCCAATCCAGCGCCGGAGGGTCTCGTCGAGGGTGTCGTAGCGTCGTCCCATGCAGGTCTCCAATGTGAGCGGCAAACGGGCGTAGCGAAGCTGCCTCATTGTCGAAAGGTGGCGTCTGGCTGTCAACGGCGAGCGAAAGCGGGGATGATGTGAGATCCGGACATGAAAAGGGCGAGGTGCTGTTGGCACCCCGCCCTCGTGTTTCTTGAAGGCTGTTATCAATCCGGTGGAGTCTCACTCATCTTCGGACCTCCTGACCTCAATCAGTTGAACCGAAACGCAAGGTGAAAAGGAGTCTTACCGATCCGGTGGATTCTCACTCATCTTCGGACCTCCTCACTCGTACGGACGCCTGAAGCGTTACCGATGGGGTGGAGTCTCGTTCATGGGATCCTCCTTCGTGCCATGTGATGGGTCGTTGGCGACCGATCACCAGTCCACTGGACTGACCCTCATGGTACACCTCCCCAGCGGGAAAGGGAAGAGACCATCGCCCCAAGGGGCCATCTACCGGTAAGGCGGACTGTCGTTCATTCAGGCATCCTCCGGCGCTGCCGACCACTCTTCCATAGCCTGATCTCCCGGACGATCGACATGCACCTTGTCGTCGACCCTGGTCGCCCAATCGACGGGGATCCAGTGATGCTGGCCCTTGTCATCCTTCGTCAGCTTGATGGTGTTGTTCTTGTCGAGATGATCGACGGTAGCGAACTGCCCACCCTCCGAACAGACAACCGGCATGTGTTCCTTGATCTGTGTTGTAGCGGTGGCAACCATTGGCATGCCCTCCTTTGACAACAGATCCGGGCCGCATCGCCCGCAACCAGGGTTGCAACCCGTATGCCACGGTTCTCTCGCCGCCGCGCCCACCGGTTCACCGCACGGCACATGAGGGCGCCGACCTTCCCGGGGTCAGTGGGATTTTGGGGGCATCGCCGGTGACGATGCCCGCGTGACGGTCTCCAGCCAGAACTCGCTGAAGCGGGCGCCGTCGATCGCCGTGACAACGCGCGTGGGCGCCCCCCGAGCATCGACGCGCTCGTGCAGGACGCCGTTCTCGACCGCGATCCGCAGGGGCAGTTCCTCCATTGTCACGCCGTCGTGCCAGCCGAGCGCGACCGCGCAGGCGAAGGCATCGTGCTGGAAGTTGATGATATCCGCCGGAAGCCGGGAACAGGTCGATCCGTACCGCACATCCATCTGCTCGTCCGCCGCGAAGGCCTCCGCCTGCCGGGCGATCAGGGCCCCGAGGGGCCCCGCACCTCCTCCGCGCAGGATCGGGAGCTGAGCGCGTCGCAGGAACGTCTCGCCGGTAATCGGCAGGGGCACGAGCGTCGGTCGGGACCGGGTGAGCACCGTGAACGCCGATACCACATCGACCTGCAGGTTGAAATCGTCCTCGTTGCGCCAGGCGGGGAAGCCCGAACGCGGCGGCAGGACATAGCCGCCCATCAGCACCAGACGCGCATCGCTCAGGATGCCAGGAGATGCATCCTCAAGCAGGCGGAGATTCGTGCAGGGGCCGATCCCGATCACGGTCGCGCTCTGGTCGATGCTCGCTTTCAGGAGGTCGAGCGCGTCGGTGACCGGGTTGGGCGACGGGAGAATCGGCGTGGGCCAGTAGCGCGCCTCGTCCGGAAGCCCAAGATCGTAGGGATAGTATCCCTGCGAGGTCTCGGCACCAGCGGCAACCGGAATATCCTCCCGCGCCGCGATCGCCAGCACCTGACGGACCGCGCCGGTGCGCCTGCCATCCGTATCGCCGACGACGGTGATGCCGGTGATGTCGAGCTCTTCCGGCCAGCGCAGCAGCATGGCGAGCGCGCAGAGGTCGTCGATATCGCCGCCCAGATCGGTGTCAAGGTGAATCTTCATCATGGCGAGATTGTAGCCGCGCCGCCGTAACGGGAGAACCGCCTGCCGCAACCGTCCCACGCAAGATGCCGTGGGGCGTTCCGTTGAGGAGAGATAACCGATCAGGAGGCCGGCGACGATGCCGCCGTGGCATCGCTGCTGCCCTTCCAGACGCCGATGATGATGTCCGTCTCGCCCTCATCATCCTTGGGTTCGAGCCGGGCCAGCCCCGTGACGCCCGAATCGTTGACCGGTGCCAGCTTCACCGTCAGCACGCCGTCGCCATCGGGCGTGCCCGTGATCTCGCCGCAGGCCACGATATCCGAGGAGACATCCTCCGACTCGCGCACGACGATCGCATGCGGCGAGTCGGTCAGGTCGCCGATGGTGAAATCGACATCCTCATCCTCGCTGTAGATCGGGTTGGGCGCCGGTGGGGCCAGCTTCAGACCCCGAGCAGCCGGCTTCTCGACTTCGAGATCGCCGAAATCATCCCCTGGCTTGTCGGAAAGCTGATCGCAGGTCCCCTTGTAGAGCCAGCCGCCGTAGGCATGTTCGCCGGTCGCAACGGCCTGACCGGCAAGCGGGAAGACAAAGCCGGCGGCCAGGAGCCCGAGACTCGTTCCCCAAACGGCGATATGTCGTCGAATCTGCACGATGACGTGTCCTTCTCTCACTGAGCGCAAGACCTCCGGGCCTCTCGCTTCCTCGTGTGTCTCCTCTCCTCGCACGTTGAGTGCCGAATATCAGTCTTCAAGAAGCGGCAACGACGCGCTCCCGTTGATCAGGTGGTAAAGCCAGCACCAAGGGGCTAGCTGCGCAACATGGGAGCCAGCCTGTACGGCACGCGCTCTGCAGTGGGGAAGGCCGACGACATGTGTCGCCTATTTGGCAGCTCGCTGCTCGTATAGGAGTCGTCTCATGGGCTCATCCCCCACCAACCCATCTCGTTCCACGTCGCGTCGCACCATCACCCGCCGCCAACTGATCGTTGGCTCCGGCTCGGCAATGGCGCTCGCGGCTCTGGGCACCGGCATCTCGGCCATGGCGCAGAATGCCACCCCACCGCCCGCACAGGGTGGCACCACGCCGGCACCTTCCCCCGTCGCCCTGCCGATGGTGCCGCCGGAACTCGATCAATACGCGGATGACTGGCCAGCCGCCCAGGGCAACATCGCCAACCATCGTGCCGCGAGCAACCCGAAGATCAATGCCTCCAACGTCGGCTCACTCGAGGTCGCCTGGTCGTTCCCGATCAAGGCGAGCGGGGCCTATGGGGGCATGACCTGCACGCCGATCATCGCCGGCAAGAACGTCTACGTGCAGGACATGCTCAGCAACGTCTTCGCGCTCGACCGCGATTCCGGCAAGGTGGTCTGGGAGAAGGACTACAACGCATCGACGGAGGGGCCAAACGGCGTCACCATCGGCTACGGTATGATTTTCGGCTCGACCGGTGACAACCGCGAGGTCTTCGCCCTGGACGCCGCCACCGGCGAGGAGAAGTGGCGCACTATTCTCTCCGGCAATACCCGCGACGGCATCGACATGGCCCCCGCTGTCTACAACGGGGTCGTCTACATCAGCACGGTTCCGGGCAACTCGAAGGCCTTCTACGATGGCGGCGCGCGGGGCGTGCTCTTCGGGCTCGATGCCGCCTCGGGCCAGATCCTCTGGCAGTTCTACACGACCGACGCTGACCTCTGGGGCAATCCCTCGGTCAATAGCGGCGGCGGCTCCTGGTATCCGCCCGCGATCGACGAGAAGGGCAATCTCTACTGGGATATCGCCAACCCTGCGCCGTTCCAACCAACGCAGATTGACGGCACCCCCGCGCCGAACGGCTCGACCCGCGAGGGCCCCAATCTCTATACCGATTGCTTGGTCGCGCTCGCGCCCGATGGCAGTCTGACC
Source organism: Thermomicrobiales bacterium (assembly GCA_049646645.1). Lineage (GTDB taxonomy): Bacteria > Chloroflexota > Chloroflexia > Thermomicrobiales > UBA6265 > JASGDN01. The sequence continues at coordinate 319 of JBARWF010000087.1, read as the reverse complement.
TGGTACTACGCGGCGAATCCGCACGACATCTTCGACCATGACTTGCAGCAGAGCCCGGTGCTCGTCACCGTCGAGAACGACGGGAATCCGTACACTGCATTGCTGAGCAGCGGCAAGCTCGGCGAGGTGATCGCGGTCGAGTCGACGACGGGGAACATGGTCTGGACGACAAAGGTCGGCGAGCACAACGCTTGGGATGAGAGCCAGTGGGTGCCACCCGGAAAGACGGTCACCGTTCTCCCGGGCGTCGCCGGTGGCGTCGAGTCACCGATCGCCTATGCGGATGGCACGGTCTTCGTGCCGATCCTGAATCTGCCGG
>JBARWF010000086.1:0-51464 GCA_049646645.1 Thermomicrobiales bacterium | reverse complement strand
GCCCTGGCCCAACCCGCGCCCCGCGTCGTGGTTGTCTCGGCCGCCACCGGGGTCACGAACGCCCTGCTGGACGCCGCCAAGGCCGCCGGACGCGGGGAACACGACCGGATGACGGAGGTGGTGCAGCACATCCACGACCGGCATGCGGAGATCCTCGCCGGCGTCCAGGCCGATGAAGTCCGCGCCGCGGCCGCCGCCACGATCGACGGCCTGCACGCCGCACTGGACGCCACCCTCGCCGAGATCGAAGCGGCCGGCTCGCTGACCGAGCGCCTCTCGGACAAGGTCGTCTCGACCGGCGAAAAGTGCCTCAGCGTCCTGATGAGTGCCACGATCCAGGATCTCGGGACACCATCGGCGCCGGTCTTCGCCGATACGGTCGTCGCCACGGACGACCGGCACGGCGCGGCCCGCCCCGATCGCGCGCTGACGCGGATGCGCGCCGACGCGGTGATCCGCCCTCTGCTGAACGATGGCAAGACCGTCGTCGTGACCGGGTTTATCGGCAGCGGACCGGATGGCTCCACGACGACACTCGGACGCGGAGGCTCCGACTACAGCGCGACACTTCTCGGAGCGGCGCTAAATGCGGACGAGGTCCAGATCTGGACGGACGTACCGGGAGTCCTCTCCGCCGATCCCCGCAAGGTCGCCAAGGCCAGGATCGTCCCCGAGATCAGTTACGACGAGGCCCAGGAACTCGCACACTTCGGCGCAAAAGTCCTCCACCCCCGCACCATCCGCCCCGCCGTCGCCCGCAACATCCCCGTTCACATCCTCTCCACCTTCTCCCCCGAAGAACCCGGCACCGTTGTCACCCAGGAATCCACCGGTACTCGCGTAAAGGCCGTCACGGCGCTGCGCGGATTGATCCTGCTCACCCTTGATGTCCCCGAGCTCGAAGATCTGGCACCCGCCGCCTCCGCGGTTTTCCGCATTCTCGATGAGGAGCACGTCGAGATCGTGACGGTCAGCCAGGCATCGTCGCGGCGGCGCATGACCTTCCTGATCGATGGCGTGATGGGCGGCTGCGCGCGGCTGCAGAACCGGCTGGAGGATGAGCTCGACGATCTGGAAGCCCACGTCTCCTGCTCGGAGCATGTCGCCGCGGTCGCCGCCGTCGGTGCGGGGGCTTCGGCCCAGGCGTCCTCGCTCTCGACCGTCCTCACGACGCTGCACCGGGCCGGGGTGGCGATTCTTTCGACCAACCAGCAGACCTCGAACGTGGCGATGCTGGTCGTGATTCCGGATCAGGACGCGGACCGGGCGGTCGCGGCGCTGCACGAGCGGCTGATCCGGCCGCAGATCGCGTCGCACCGGGCGCGCCGCCGTCGCCGCTCCGACCTGATGGCGGAATCGTTCCGCGTCGGCTAGTTCATCGTCGTCATGATTTCTGGTCACGGTCTGCTCGACAGGATGCCCGCAGGACCGTGTGATATGGAGGAGATGGAACGTGTCAGATCAACGTATTCCCGTCGCGATTCTCGGAGCCACCGGCAATGTCGGCCAGCGGTTCATTCAACTGCTCGAGAATCATCCGTGGTTCCGGGTGGCGGAACTCATCGCCTCCGAGCGCTCGGCGGGCAAGCGGTTCGCGGATGCCACCGACTGGCGGCTCGGCTCGACCATGCCCGCATCCAGCGCTGATCTCACGGTGCTCGACTACAACGCCGATCTCCAGAGCCCGGTCGTCTTCTCCGGCCTGCCGGGCGAGGTTGCCGGGGAGATCGAGCAGCGCTGTGCGGCCCGCGGGCATGCGGTGCTCAGCAACACCTCCACCCATCGCATGGAGCCGGACGTTCCGCTGCTGATTCCCGAGGTCAATGCGGACCACGTCGCCGCGATCAAGGCTCAGCAGGCGAACCGGGGCTGGAAGGGCTTCATCGCCACAAATCCGAACTGCTCGACCATCCACCTGGTGCTCGCACTGAAGCCGCTGCACGACGCCTTCGGGCTGGATGCCGCGCTCGTCACGACGATGCAGGCTGTCTCCGGCGCCGGCTACCCCGGCGTGCCGTCGCTCGATGCGATCGACAACGTCGTACCGTACATCGGCGGCGAGGAAGAGAAGATCGAAACGGAAACGCGCAAGCTGCTGGGCGGCTACAGCGCGGAGGGCGGATTCGCAGACGCCGATGTCGTCCTCAGCGCGCATTGCAACCGCGTCGCCGTGCGCGACGGGCACCTTGAATGCGCCTCGGTTCGCCTCAAGCAATCCGCGACTCCGGCCGAGGTGATCGACGTCTTCGAGTCGTTCCGGGCGAAGCCGCAGGAGCTGGAGCTGCCGAGCGCGCCGCCGCAGCCGATCATCGTGCGGCGCGAGCCAAACCGCCCGCAGCCGGTCTTCGACCGTGACGCGGAGAACGGCATGGCCTCGATCGTGGGTCGGGTCCGCGAGTGCTCGCTGCTGGGCATCAAGTTCGTCGTGCTCGGACACAACACGGTTCGCGGAGCCGCGGGCGCCTCGATCCTGAACGCCGAGCTCTTCAAGGTCGATGGGCTCCTCCCGGTATAGCCTCCCGTTACGTCAAGCCAGGTTTCCATTCCACCGCTGCTCGATGATGGCGACAAGGCCGTCGAGCGGCGGTTCGTACATGGTCGTCGTGTCGATCGTCTCGATCGGGCAGGGAACCCGCAGCGGCTGGAACTGCCCAGCTTCGAGACTGCGGTGAACATCGGGCAGCGCCACCTGGTCGAAGTGTCCCGGATGCCGGTGAGGATCGTTCTTGCGCGACTGGATGCGCCGCTCGATCGTCTCCCAGGAAGCGGTGCAGTGGACCAGCACCGCGTTGCATCGCTGGAGGCGTGGCATGAGTTCCTCCTCTGACACACCACGGCGAAAGTTGCTCTCCAGGATCACGCCGGGGACCCGGCCTATCAGCGAATCGAGCACCGAGTAGAGCATCGCCCACGAGGCGCCGCCAAGCCGCATGGATTCCTCGCGGCTCACGGGCGGGAGGGCATCCATCATGACCTCCTTGAGCGTATCGCGCGCGAGCACCGGAAATCCGAAGCGATGCCCGAGCTTCCGCGCGATGGTCGTCTTGCCGCTACCCGGCGTCCCGCTGATCACGAGCAGCTTCGTTCGCTCATGCTCCAACTGGGTCATCTATACCTCCCCAGAGTGGCCCGCTTTCGTTGCCGTGCCTTCCTAAACTGCTGTGCAGGAGCATCCAGGTTGACGGCACCTTCCCTCCCCGTCATTTCTCGACTGCGCTCGAAATGACGGGGAGACGTGGGTGTTCTCCATACAACGGCTTCCTGGCACTCACGCCTGGTCCAGCAGGAGTGTGCCACAGCGTCCCCTGCTCACAGTCCACGCAGGGGCTCCGGCATGCGTCTCCACCTCCTGCAAGGCAAAGCGAATATCGAGCGCACGGCGACAACGCCAGGCACATCGCCACCCGGACGGACAAACATCAGAACCATCATTCAGAAGGATTGGTACGTGCGTGGAGAAGGGCGGTGCGAACGGTTTGAGAGGGACGTTCGCACCACTCTAATGGGGACGGAAGACGAATTGTGGCCGCCTCGTAGTTGGGGGTCGGGGTCGGCACGGCCTTCCAGCTTGCCCACCACCTCACATCGGATCATGATCGGGCACCACACACGATCAGGGGACGCGGGGCTCAGGACCATACGGGGCAGGAGTCGCGAGTTCGGCAGAGGGCTGATCCGCCGAAGACCGCCTGCACCGGTCCATCTGGGCTGTGTCCATCTTGACGCATGCGCATGGCCATGCCATCCGCAAAATTACGCAACTTTTCCCGGTCTCCCGGTATTCACCTACGTAATCATCCGGGAATTGATACCGTTTTTCTCGGTAGTGACTCTGTTCGATGCGCTGCTTCGAACGATACACGAAGATTGCCATCTGGTCCATGGCTACCGGGTGGCGAATCATCACACTTCCGTTCAAACTTCACCATACATACCGCTCGCGATTCGATCCCTCCGGTTCCCTTCGCGACATGCTTGGCACGAGAACGCAGGAGCAACGAATTCATGGAGAACGCCGACCGGCGGATGGCGGCCCGAGCCGCGCAAGCCCGCACGAATCTCGTCAACGCGCTTCGCGAGTGCGCGGAACTCGCCGATGCCGTCGAGCATTTCGAGGGCCAGGATCTGCTCGATACGCTCGACTATCTCGATAGCTTGCGCTTCGTGATGGCCGAATCGGGGCAACTGCTCGCCGGGGTCGTGCGCGGTCAGCAGAGCTGACGGCACGGGGCCGGGATGACCACAAGACCATCCCGGCCCCGGCCCATGCGCCGTGAGATCGTTAGCCGATCGGCGGGAAGATACGGACCCGCTCTGCCCAGTCCGGCTCCGCCATGTCGCGGTCGAGCGGGAAGACGGGCCGGTCCACGCGCTTGAACGGCAACGACTCGATATCCTGATTCACCGCGCCCGGCGTCAACGCCTGGAAGGCGGCGGAGGCGGCGTTCTTCAACTCCGGCTCCAGATAGCCCCATTTGCCAACCGTGATATCGAAATCCGGGATCGCCAGGTTGAGGTTCGCGAACTCCTTGAGATGATGGTAGGGCTTGCGGCGCGTCGGAACGACGATGTGCACGCCGCCGCTGCGGATCACCACGATATCGCCCCCGACCGGATCGTTCTCGTAGATCGAGTAGACCTCGCCGTGAACCGGCAGTGGCGACCCGTTGACGGGGTCGTTGATACCGCCGATCACGACGTCGACCTCGGCGCCGACACCGGCCGCCTTCGCGATCCGTACCGCCTCCGGGCTCGCAATCGCCGAGACCATCGCCGTGCGCTCGCCGGACGCCAGCTCCGGTCGGGCCAGCAGCCGCTCGACCATGTAGGGGATGTCGCCGGCGCCACCGGCCGTCGGGTTATCCCCGGAATCGCTGATGAGCACCGCCTTCTGGTTCAGCTTGAGCGCCTCATCGATCGTCCAGTCGGCGGTCCCGGTCGGCACGCCGAAGCGGAACTCCGCTCGCGCGTCCCAGTAACGCCGTGCGATCTTCTCCGCCTCGCCCCGGATGGCATTGGGGTCGGTGCCGGTCACGACGGTCGTCGCATTCGCGCGCGGCTGATCGGCCCAGACGTACCCGACCCAGAGCGAAGCATCGAGGACTCCCGGCACTCCGTCGGATTCCTCCAGCCGCTTGTAGACCGTGGCCCCCGGCTCCCACATCGTGCTCGTCTTCTCGCCCGGCAGGTTGACCGGAATCCGCGCCCAGGCGCGATAGGGCCGCACACCCTCGTCAAGCAGGTTCAGCAGATTGCGAATGGCCCGCGCCTTCGTCTCCATCGCGTCGACGTGCGGCGCCTGCCGGTAGGCGGTAAAGCAATCGATCGCGCCCACCAGCACGTCGGAGACATTGCCGTGGAGGTCCATCCCGGTCGAGATGATGCACTCCGGCCCGACCGCCTCGCGGATCGCGGTGATCAGATCGCCCTCGGCATCGTCCAACCCGACCACCGACATCGCACCGTGAATGTCGTAGAAGAAGCCGTCCAGGGGGAGCGCGGCGTGCAGGCGCTGGAGCAGTTCCCCCTTCATCGCGGCGTAGCTCTCGCCGGCGACCGGGCCACCGGGGATCGCGCGCGCCTTGAGGGTGCCGAGCCACTCGACATCCTGCCGTCCCTCGAACGTGCCGTTCTCGAAATAGGGGTAATTCGCCACGATCTCGTCGCCACGCTGGATCGTGAAATCGTCCACCGTCGCGGGAAGCGGGGAGAAGGTGCTGCTCTCGATCGCGATACCGCCGATCCCGATCCGATACCGGTTGCCTGACGCAGATGCCATAGGGATAGTCCCGTTCACTCGGCGCCACCCGGCGCCCGTCTCGTTTCGCCCTGCGACGATAGCCGAGCGATTCCCGCGATGCAATGAAAACCGGCCTCACAGGTCCTCACGTCCGCGAACGCCACGGATCGCCCTGCTTCCCGCTACCATGCTCGCCTGCTCCGAGCCACAACGTCAGGAGATTTCTCGACTGCGCTCCGATGCGCTGTCACAAGCGCTCAAGATCGACCAGCTCGCCGTCGGCCGGGATGATGACCCGCTCGCGTGCGCCAAGCTCGGTCAGCCGGCGAGCGATGTCCTCGCGCGTCTCCAGGCAGTGGTTGATCGCCTCAAGGTGATCCACCACGATCGTCGCCTCCGGTGCGGCGGCACGGACCTGCGCGATGTCGTCGGCCGTCATCACGATCGGGTCGCCGGTGATGAACCGGGCGCCGCTCCCATTGACGATGATGACCTCCGGCCGGTACTGCGCGATCGTCTCCGCCACCGCCTCGTACCAGATCGTGTCGCCCGCCAGGTAAACGGCCGGCTCGCCCGAGGCCGAGAGCACGAACCCGGAGACTGGCGCCATCGCCCGCGCGATCTCGCCGGTGCCATGCTGGGCCGGCGTGCGCACGATGGAGATCCCCTCCCAATCCATCCGCTCCGTTACGGGACGAAGATCGGAGAAGCCATCGGCCGCGAGGCGCCCTGCATCCTCTGGCTGGCCGAGGAGCGGCAGGGACGGGTCGAGACGCGCCCTCGCGCCATCATCGAAATGATCCTGATGGAGATGCGTGATGAGATAGGCATCGACCGCGCCCAGGAGCTCATCCGCATTGGCGGGCAGCTCGACGAGCGGATTTCGCCGGTCGTTGGCGGTGTTCCCAACCGGTGGACGCGCACCGGCAGCGTCCAGCATCGGGTCGACGAGGATGCGCTTGCCGGCATAGGCGACGACCAGTGTTGCATTCCGAAGCAGCCAGATCTTCATATCACATCCTCCACCGCATCGGGACCCGGTCGTTCCGATTCACTCGCCACGCGATACCGAATTCCTCGTACAATCATCGCACGAGGGACCATCGGAACACTGGCACACGGAGCCCGCCGCGGGCGCCCGCAACGACAGAGGATAATTCCATTGAGTAGTGACACCCACCGGATCAAGTTTCTCCTCGACGAGGATCGCATCCCGACGGCGTGGTACAACATCGCCGCCGATCTCCCGGAACCGCTGGCGCCCCCACTCAACCCCGGCACCCATCAACCGATCGGCCCGGCAGATCTCGAGCCGCTCTTCCCAATGGCGCTGATCGCGCAGGAGGTCTCGACCGAGCGCTACATCGAGATCCCCGATCCCGTTCGCGATATCTACCGGCTCTGGCGACCGACGCCGCTCTACCGGGCGGCACGGCTGGAGAAAGCGCTCGACCTGCCAGCGGGTGTCCGCATCTTCTACAAGTATGAGGGAACGAACGCGGCGGGCAGCCACAAGCCGAACACCGCGGTTCCCCAGGCGTACTACAACATGGAAGCCGGGACACGACGCATCACCACCGAGACCGGTGCGGGCCAGTGGGGCAGTTCGCTGGCAATGGCCTGCTCCTTCTTCGATATCGAGCTCAAGGTCTACATGGTCAAGGTCTCCTACGAGCAGAAGCCCTACCGGCGTGCGCTGATGGAGACCTGGGGCGCGCAGTGCGTCCCGAGTCCGAGCCCGGACACCAATGCCGGTCGCAAGATCCTGGCGGAGACGCCCGATACCACGGGCTCGCTGGGAATCGCGATCTCGGAGGCGGTCGAGGATGCCGCCACCCGCGAGGACACCAAGTATTCGCTCGGGTCGGTGCTCAACCACGTCATGCTGCACCAGACGGTGATCGGGCAGGAGGCACTGGAGCAGATCGCGATGGCCGATGCCTGGCCGGATGTCGTGGTCGGCTGTGTCGGCGGCGGCTCCAACTTCGCAGGGCTGACCTTCCCGTTTATCCAGCAGAAGCTTGGGGGCAAGGATGTTCGCATCCTCGCGGTGGAACCGGCGGCCTGCCCGACACTGACGAAGGGCGAGTATCGCTACGACTTCGGCGACACGGTCGGAATGACGCCGCTCCTGAAGATGCACACGCTTGGGCACTCGTTCCTGCCGGCCGGATTCCACGCCGGTGGCCTTCGCTACCACGGCTCGGCGCCGCTGGTCAGCGCCCTGCTCGATCAGGGACTGATCGAGGCGACCGCGGTCAACCAGTTGCCGACGTTCGAGGCGGCGGTCACATTCGCGCGCAGTGAGGGCATCGTGCCCGCGCCGGAATCGGCGCATGCGATTCGCGCCGCAGTCGATGAGGCTCTGGCCGCGCGCGATGCCGGCGAGGAGAAGACGATCCTCTTCGGGCTCTCCGGTCACGGCAACTTCGACCTGTCCGCCTACCAGAACTACCTCGACGGCAATCTGGTCGATTACGCACACCCGCAGGAGGCCATCGACGCCGCGCTCGCGGAGCTCCCGACGATCGCCGCCGATTGACGACGGTCGGCATGACGATGCCCAAGGTCTGAACAGACCGTGGGCATCGTCCTTTCCGGCCACTCGCCGGTGCTACTTAGAGCCGAGATCGAGACCGTCGCGGCGAACCATCAGCTGGTCGGCGCCATCGGCCATAGGCCAATCGTGGGCGCGCACGGGCCCGGGATCCGGCTCCGCCGGATGGGTCAGACCAGCTTGATCCGCTACGGGTTCTCGCCTCCATGCCGATTCCGCTGTAAGCGGGCCTACCGGGGTTCAACCCACAGGTAGGGAATCTGCCACCAGGCGCCGTAGGCATTCGGCACGAAATTGTGCAGCGCCTTGCTGAACCCGGCCACGCCCCGCGCGAAGTAGAGCAGGCCGGAGGCGACATCCTCGTTCAGGATGTCGTTCGCCTGCGCGATCAGATCCATGCGCTTGGCATCGTCGAACTCGATGAGCTGGGCATCGTTCAACTTGTCGAACTCGGGATTCGCATAGCGGGAGACGTTAAACCCGCCGGCTTCGGGGAAGGCATCGCTGCGATACAGGATGCCCTGATCTTCATCGGTCCACGTCACGCCCATCAGCGCAAGCTGGAAATCGCCGCCCAGGATCTGCTCGATCAGGGCGGACTGCACGATGGCGGACGGCTGGATATCGACGCCGATCTCCTTCCACGCCTCCTGGATGTAGGTCGCGATCTGGGCTGTCTGGGCGTCGCCACTGTCGAACGGAAACTCGGTCGAGAACTTGACTCCATCCTTCTCCCGGATGCCGTCGCCGTCTTCATCCACCCAGCCCGCCTCGTCCAGCAGCGCCTTCGCCTTCTCCGGATCGTAGCCATAGATCGTCGTCAGCTTGTCCGGCATGTAGGCCCGGGTGATGACCGGCTGCATGCCATCGGCCTTCACGCCATATCCGTTGAGGAGCTGATCGACGATCAGCTGTCGGTCGAGCGCGTACATCAGGGCCTGGCGGACACGCTTGTCCTTGCCGAACGTTCCCCGTTCCGGATCCTGATTCGGGATGAACATCTGCCAACCAAAGGTGTCGAATGGCTTCACCACAAGGTTGCCATTGGACTCCACGCTCTCGACCTGTGACGAGGCGAGCCCGCTGATATCCGACTCCCCGACCTTCAGCGACTGGACCGCGCTGTTCTGATCCGCCACGACCCGATAGATGAACTGGTCGATCGTCGCCTTCTGCTCCGGCACCCAGTACTCGTCGTTGCGCTCGATCGTCGCGTGATCGCCCTGCACCCACTCGACGAACTTGAAGGGGCCAGACCCGATGACCTGGGACGGGTCGGTCCCGGTCGCCGCGGGTGAAGCACCCCAGTTGGCGACGGGAGTCGACTCCCAGATGTGCTTCGGAACGATCGCGACGTTCAGCGCCGTCTTGTAGAGGAAGACAGCGAGCCTGCGCGTGGCCACCAGCTCGACGGTATGCGCATCGACGGCACGCATGCTCGCGATACTCGCCACCAGGTCGGCCCGGTACGGCGACTGACCCGTCTCATCCATCGCCGCCTCGAATGAGAAGAGCACATCGTCGGCGGTCACCGGCTTGCCATCGTGCCAGGTCGCATTCTTGTTGAGGTAAAACGTGTAGGTGAGCCCGTCGGCCGACGTCTCCCAGTAGTCGGCGAGATCCGGCACGATCGAGCCGTCCACCGCGCTCTGCGTGACCAGGCTGTTGAACAGGTTGGCGATCACGAAGAGCGCATTCACATCGACCCGAATGATCGGATTGAGCGTACCCATGTCCGAGGAATTGACGTAGATCACCTGCCCGCCGGTATGTTCCGGATCCGTGACGCCGTACGCGGTTTTCAACTGCGCGAGATAGTCCTCGCGGGTGATCGAGCGCGTGGCGGCACCACCAGCGACCGGGCTGGCTTCTGGCGTCGCTGCACCCGGAGTCGCGCCCTGGGCGGCAGCCTCGCGGGCAAGCGCCGTCGCCATCGCGCCAGTGAGCCCGAGCCCGCAGGCGCGGCGAATGAACGCGCGCCTGCTCACCGTGCCGCTTCGCAGGCCGTTGATCAACTCGTCCAGGGTAGTTGGTGTATTCATTGGCATCTCCCGAGCATCTCCCGGACGTCCGCTCGGATTCGAGCCTCAGTCCAGGGCTTCACTTCGCCGTCCCGCTCCGTTCGTTCGGCGCTAGTCAACCCAGACGTAGCGGATCGACCAGGTCGACCCGTAGGAATTCGGGCGCAGATTGTGGACACGCGGATTGGACGCCGTGGCCGCCTTCGAGAAATACATGATCCCGAGGGCGACGTCGTCGTTGAGGATATTGCTCTGCTCGATGATGAGCGCTATGCGCTTCTCGTCGTCGAGCTCCGTAAGCTGCTCGTCGTTCAGCTTGTCGTACTCCGGGTTGGAATAGTGCGACAAGTTGAAGCCGACCCCGGTGTAGAAGAAAGTCCCCTGATCCTCTTCGGTCCAGGTAATGCCCATCAAGGTCAATTGGAAGTCATTCGCGAAGATGCGGTCGATCAGCGTCTGCTGCGGCAGCCCGTTCGGCTCGATCTCCAGACCGACATCGCCCCATGCCTGCTGGAGGTAGGTCACCAGCTGCGCGTTCGTCGGATCGCTGGCGTTGTATGGGAACTCCATGCTGAGCTTGACGCCGTCCTTCTCACGCACGCCATCGCCATCCGAATCCACCCAGCCGGCCGCTTCCAGCAGGGATTTCGCCTTCTCCGGATCGTAGTCATAGATCGTCGTGACCTTGTCCGGCGCATAGGCGCGGGAGATCACGGGCTGGGTGCCGTCGGCCTTCACCGCGTAGCCCGCGAGGAGATCATCGACGATCGACTGGCGATCCAGCGCGTACATCAGCGCCTGCCGGACCTCACGATCCTTGAAGAAGATCGCATTCTCGGCATCCTGGTTCGGAATGAAGAACGACCAGCGGAAGGTGTCGTAGACATCGACGGTCATGTCCGGATTGCCGGATTTGAACGGGTTGATCTGCGCGGCGGGCAGCTCCGCGATGTCGTTCTCGCCCGTCGTGAGGGATTGCAGCGCGTTGGCGGAGTCCGCGACCACCCGCAGGGTAAAGGTGTCGATAGAAGGCACCTCGTCCGGCAGCCAGTAGTCCTCGTTGCGGGCAATGGTCGCGTGGTCGTTCTGCACCCACTCCACGAACTTGAATGGGCCGGAGCCGACGACCTGGGAGGGATCGGTGCCGGTCGAGCCCGGCGCGCCGCCCCAGTCCGCCACCGGGATGGATTCCCAGATATGCTTCGGCATGATGCTGATGAGCGACGCACCCTTGTTCAGGAAGGTCGCCATCGGGCTCTTGGCAACGAGCTCGAACGTCGTGCTGTCGATCGCCCGGTAGCTCTGGACGACCTGCTCGACGTCCGAACGCCAGGGTGTGAGCCCGGTCTCATCCAGCACGGAGTCGAACGTGAAGACGACGTCATCGGCGGTCACCGGCTCCCCGTCGTGCCACCGCGCATCCTTGTTCAGGTAAAAGGTATAGGTCACGCCGTCTTCGGCGAGCTCCCAGTAGTCGGCGAGATCGGGAACCACGGACCCGTCGATCGGACTCTGCGTGACCAGACCGCTGAAGATATTGCCGATCACGAACAATGCGGCGACGTCGGACCGGATCGCGGGGTTGACGGTCTTCATGTCGACGGTGCTGACGTAGATGACCTGACCGCCGGTCTTCTGCGGCTCCTCGAATGCGAATTCGGCTCGCAACGACGCCAGGTATTCCTCGCGGGTAACCGACCTGGTCCGTGTGCCGGAGGCGGCCGGCGAAGCCGCACCGGGTGTCGCATCGGTCGGGGTGGCGGATTCAGCCATGGCCGCCTGAGCCAGCGTCGTTGCCGCCGTCACGGCGACGCCAGTCGCCAGCGCTCGCTGCATGAACTCCCGGCGGCTGAGATCGCCCCGCCGCAGGCGCTCAAACAACTCGTTGATCGATTCCTTGTTCACACACGTTCTCCTCGAAAGCGGATCGCCCATGTCGTTGAATGTCCCGGGAACTCATCATCGATATATGCACGCAAAGCACACCCGGTGTCAACCAACACGGAACCTCCCCGGAAACTCCTGCATCATTCACCTTCAGAGGCTGCCGGAGAACTGCCGCCGGCCGCGCTCGTCCGTTAAGTGGCCGACTGTCCCGAGGTGAATCTGCCCACGGCAAGGGCAGTTCACGACATGGTCAGTCCACGGAATGGGGGGCGGAGGATTGTCCTGCGCGGGGGAGTGTGTGCAGGAGGCGACGCTCATCCGCCATCAGGCGATTGGCGGCATCCCTTTTTCGAACAGGCGTGTCGCGCGATCGGGCAGCATGCGCATCCGTTCAAGGTGCCGGAGGCTCTCGGATAGGACGCCATTGAACTCCACGATGCGCTTGTCCAGGATCGCCGCGCGTTCGAGGTACTGCGCCTTCATGTTCGCCCGCATCCTGACCAGATCGAGCCGGTCGAGCGGGGCGCCGGCTTCCGGCGATTCTCCCGGCACCTGCAGCCAGCCACCAACGTGCTTCCAGACCTGCCAGCGAGGAGCGGCCCTCTCATCGCGAGTGGCGGGGTCGGGCACCGGCGCATCGAGCAGCGCCATCAGGTCGCGGAGGTAGCTGGCCGAGCGCTCGAGGAAGGTATCGAGCTCCGCGCGCAGGGCGTGACACTGCTGATCGAGCTCCATCCAGGCGGGCATGACGCCGGCATTCTTCATCCGGCTGAAGGCAAAATCCCACTCCCGGTTGACGTCGGTGGCGGCGAGATTGATCGGCTGCCCGGTGGTCGAAAGATCGTCGAATTCGCCGCGTGCGCGGGCGTCCTCAAGCTCCTTCTCGATCCAGCTGTCCCAATCCCGGATTCCGACCCGCTCGTTGCCCTCATGTCGAATTGGCATCTGCTTTTCCCCCACATCGTTGTGGTGCCATCCAATTGTGAAACTTGTCACAAGTATAGCAGACGGGTCACCATCTTGCGTCCAGACCGAGATCGGACATACTCATCGGAAGGAACTGACGGCAGAGCAGCAGGAAAGGATATGGTCTGGACATGGAACAACGACGGCTCGGCACCAGCGGATTGACGGTCTCGGCAATCGGTCTCGGCGGCAACACCTTCGGCGCCACGGTCGATGGCGACGACGCCATCCGCACGATCCAGCATGCGGTCGAGCAGGGCATCACCTTCATCGACACGGCGGATGTCTACTCGATGGGCCGCTCCGAGGAGCTCGTCGGCAAGGCGATTGTCGGTCAACGGGAATCGGTCGTCATCGCCACGAAGTGCGGGATCCAGCTCAATAGCGGTCCGCACGCGGGCGGCCTCTCCCGACGCTGGGTGACGCAGGCCGCGGAGGATTCGCTGCGGCGGCTCGGCACCGATTACATCGATCTCTTCTACGCGCATCGCCCCGATCCGTTCACGCCGATCGAGGAGACGCTGCGGGCGATGGATGATCTCGTGCACGCGGGCAAGGTCCGCTATATCGGCTGCTCGAATTACCGGGCCTGGGAGGTGGCCTACGGGCTCGGTGTCAGCCAGCACCTGGGGCTCGACCGCTGGGTCGCGGCGCAGAATCGCTGGAACCTGCTGGACGGGCTCGACAGCCCGGAGCTGGAGCAGGCAGCCGACAAGCTGGGCGTGGGCATCATCCCGTACACACCGCTCGCCTCCGGCATCCTGACCGGCAAATACAAGCGAAACGCGGAGCCGGAAGCTGGCACCCGCTTCGCCGATCTGGCCGGCATTCGCGACCGCCTGACCGACGCCAAGCTCGCGAAGGCGGACAAGGTGACGTCGTGGGCAGAGGAGCGCGGGCACACATCGACGGAGGCCGCGATCGCGTGGCTGCTCGCGCACCCGGTCGTCCCGTCGGTGATCGCCGGTGCCCGGGCGCCAGAGCAATTGACGGCGAACATCAAGGCGGCCGAGTGGACACTCACGCCGGAAGAGCGCGATGAATTGTCCGCGCTCGTCGCGGATTCATAACGCCGGCGTACAAGCCTTCTGATGCACACGATGGGCACCGCGAGGACGTCGCGGTGCCCATCGTGGATAATGGGACGGTAGAGGGCAGCTGTTCACCCCGACCGTTGAAGGGAATATCGCGTGATCGCCTTGATCTCGGACAATCTGGAAGCGATTCGGGCGCTCTGCCGGAAGCATCGGATCGCCCGTCTCGACCTCTTTGGCTCGGCGGCGAAGGGCACCTTCGATCCCGCGACGAGCGATCTCGACTTCCTGATAGACGCAGGAAGCGCCATTCCCGGGGAGCCGTGGAGAGTTATCGATTTCGCATTGGATCTCGAACACCTCCTGGGACGAAGCGTTCACCTTTCGCCAATGAATGGAATGAAGAACCGGTACTTCATCGCATCGGTGAACGAGAGCCGTGAGAATCTCTATGACGCCAGAGACCGCGAAGCGGCTGCTTGACGCGCGACAGGCGTGCGCGCTGCTGACGCAGATTCTGTCCGACGAAAGTCTTGATTCCTACCTCGATAATGTCGTGCTCGAACTCGCCGTGCAAAAGCTCCTTGAGAACATCGGCGAGGCGCTGAGCCAGATACGGCGATCTGAACCAACCACAAGCGAGATGATCCCCGACATGCACAGGTATATCGGACTAAGGAATCACGTCAGCCATGGGTATGACAGCGTCAGCTACGACATTCTCTGGACAGTCGCCAAAGAGGAAGTACCTAAGCTTGCTTCTGTACTGGATCGTCTGCTTCTCTCCGCACCGCCTCCTGAAAACAGCGACTCCCACATAGGCTGATACCGCCTATGTGGGAGCGTTACATGAACCGTCGCGCCCAATCTACCCCAGTGCGCGCTCCAGGTCGGCGAGCTGATCGTCGATGTGCTCGATGCCGACCGAGAGGCGGACGAGCGAATCCTCGACCTCGGCACCAGTGCCGGCGACGCTGGCGTGCGTCATCTTGCCCGGATGCTCGATCAGCGACTCCACCCCACCCAGGCTCTCGGCGAGACTGAAGACGCGCGTGCGGGAGACGATCCGCGCGGCGTAATCGAAGCCGCCTCGCGCGAGGAAGGAGACCATACCCGAAAAGTCCTTCATCTGCCGGGCCGCAACCTCATGACCGGGATGCTCCGGCAGCCCCGGATAGAAGACCTTCTCGATGGCATCGTGCTCCTGCAGGAACTCCGCGACCTTCCGCGCGTTCGCGCTGTGCCGCTCCATCCGCACACCGAGCGTCTTCAGCCCGCGCAGCGTGAGCCAGGCATCAAACGGGCCCGGTACGGCGCCCGCCGCGTTCTGGTGGAACTTGAGCGTCTCGTAGACCTCGGGATCGTTGCCGATCACCGCGCCGCCGACGACATCGGAGTGGCCGCCGATGTACTTGGTCGTGCTGTGCAGCACGAAATCGGCGCCGTGCGCGAGTGGCTGCTGCAGGTAGGGGGAGGCGAAGGTGTTGTCGACCACCAGCCGCGCCGGCGTGCCCTCCAGCAGCGTGGCGATGCCAGCGATATCGACGATCCGCAGGTAGGGATTCGTCGGCGTCTCGACCCAGACCATCTTCGTCTCAGGACGCAGCCCGGCGCGCACCTCATCCAGATTGCTGAGATCGGCGAGCGAGAAGTCAATTCCGTAGTTCTGCAAAACCTTGGCGAAGAGCCGGTAGGTGCCGCCATAGGTGTCGTTGGAGAGCAGCACGTGATCGCCGGGCCTCAGCAGGTAGCCGAGGTTCTGGCTGGCGGCCAGCCCGCTCGCATAGGCGAGCGCCCAGGCCCCACCTTCCAGTGAGGCGAGCGCCGCCTGGAGGGCGGTCCGGGTCGGGTTGTCGGTGCGGGAGTATTCGTAGCCCTTGGTGACGCCGATCTCCTCCTGCGCGTAGGTGCTGGTCTGGTAGATCGGGGTGATGACGGCACCGGTGGAAGCGTCGGGATCCTGCCCGGCGTGGATGGCGCGGGTTTCGAACTCGGCGTTTGACCAATCGTGTTGAGACATGCCTTCTCCGTGTCTGGCTGCGCTCCAAGGCGAGATTTCTCGACTGCGCCCCGATGCGCTGCTGAAATGACGATCAGTGGCGGTTGTTACCGGGTCTGGCGCTGGTGCGCGACGTAATCGAGGATATCGGCGCGGGTAATGACGCCGATCAGGATGCCGTCCCGCTGCACGAGCACCGCGGGCGAGTTCGCCGCCAGCACCGGGATCACCCGCTCGATCTCCTCATTGGCATCGACGAGATTGAAGGGGCCATCCATCACCGTGCTGACCTGCGCGTTCATGACCTCCGGGTTCCGGAAGATGTGATCGAGCAGCGTCCGCTCCTGGAGGGAGCCGACGATACCGTGCACCTCGACCGGCTCGCCCGGCTGCGGTCCCTTGCAATCCTGACTGCGGTCGAGGCTGCCGCCGGCATCGCGCACGACGGGAAGCTGGCTGACCTCGTACTCGCGCAGCAGCTCGATCGCCTCGCGCACGGTCTGGTCGCAGCCGACCGCGACGACATTCGGCACGCCACCGGTGCGCTGCTCGATCAGGGTGCCCATGCGCGAGGGGTGCGTGAAGCGCGAGAGGAAGCCGTTCTCCCGCATCCAGTCGTCGTTGTAGATCTTGGAGAGGTAGCCGCGCCCGCTATCCGGCAGCAGCACAACCACCATCGCCTCCGGATCGTCGATCCGGCGGGCGACCTCGATCGCGGCATGGACGGCGAGGCCACAGGAGCCGCCGACGAGGATCCCCTCCTCCCGCGTGACGCGGCGCGCCATCAGGAACGACTCGGTGTCCGTGACCTGCACCCACTCATCGACCACATTGCGATCAAAGGAGCCTGGCCAGAAATCCTCGCCCACACCCTCCACCTTGTACTGATGGATGATCGAGGAGGTGTAGATCGAGCCTTCCGGATCGGCGCCCACGACCTTGACCTCGGGGTTCTGCTCCTTCAGGTAGCGGCCGGTGCCGGAGATAGTGCCGCCCGTGCCGACGCCGGCGACGAAATGCGTTACCTTGCCCTCGGTCTGCGCCCAGATCTCGGGGCCGGTCGCCTCGTAGTGGGTGCGCGGGTTCTGCGGGTTGAAGTATTGGTTGGGCTGGAAGGCGTTCGGCACCTCGCGGGTGAGGCGATCGGCCACCGAGTAGTAGCTCTCGGGGGAATCGCGCTCGACGGAGGTCGGCGTGGTCACCACCTCGGCGCCGTAGGCACGCAGGAGCTGCACCTTCTCGGTGGAGACCTTGTCCGGCATCACGAAGATGCAGCGGTAGCCCTTGACGGCGGCAGCCATCGCCAGCCCGACACCGGTGTTGCCGGAGGTGGGCTCGACGATCGTGCCGCCGGGCCGCAGCCATCCCCGGCGCTCGGCCTCCTCGATCATGCGGATGCCGATGCGATCCTTGACCGAGCCGCCCGGATTCATCATCTCGAGCTTGGCGTAGACCGGGGTACGGATCCCCTGGGTGATGTGGTTCAGGCGCACGAGGGGCGTGTTGCCCAGCGCCTCGATCACGTTCGCGAAGAGCCGGGGACGGGCCGATGCCGCTGGCACCGTTCCCGTAGGCATCGCGGCGGAATGTGACATGACGAATGGTCCTTCCTCAACGGCGCATGAGCGCAGGGATACAGACGCTGGTCCCGCCCGGTGGGCGGTCATACTCCCGGTTGCGGTGCCCGACAGCCCGGTGTCCGGCCGGTATCGAGCCCTGGATGCAATCGATTGGGCGCGCCGCATATCCTCTCTGCAAAGACCGGCCCGAACGGGCCGGCATTCCCAACTATGCTAGCACTTCACATTTTACAGTATTGGAGAGAAGAAGCGATGCCTGACTGGCGTGAAGATCGGGTGGGGTCGGCGGAGCACGGCGAGAACCCATTTGTGCTGCAGCGGATGGCGAGCGGGTTCGCCGTGATCGGTGACGTGCAGTTCCTGCCGGGGTATTGCGTGCTGCTCGCCTCACCCATCCGCAATCACCTCACCGATCTGCCGCCCGCAGAGCGGCGGCAATTTCTCTTCGACATGAGTCTGGTGGGTGAGGCGATCGAACGCGTGTACCGCGACGACGGTCTGCTGCGCGTGAACTACGAGATTCAGGGAAATACCGATGCCTTCCTGCACGCACATGTCTGGCCGCGCTACGCGTGGGAAACGGATGATCGGCGTCCGTTTCCGGTCGGTCGCTACCCGCTCGCATGCTGGTCCGATCCCGGATCGCAGTACGACGATGCAAGACACGGCGCAAAACGCCGCCTGCTGGAGGCGGCGCTGCGGGAGCTTGTCACCGACAACCGGTGAGCGATTGGCCGATCAGTACGGCCTGCGTAGCACGCGGCGCCTGGGGATCACCCGCGCAAACCATGCACGTCACGGTTCCCCCAGCTCGGCGCGGAGGAGGCCGAGCAGCTCGCGCCAGCGCCGCGTCACCGTGCGCCGGCTGCAGCCAAGCCGCCCGGCGACGGCCAGCATCGACTCGCCCTCGCCGATGTGCCACCGGAGAATGTCGTCGTACGGCGGGTCGAACGACGATGCCAGCGATTCGAGCATGATCCGCGCTTCGGCGGCCGCGGCCGAATCATCGCCCAGCATGTCCACCTGCTCTCCCTCGACCGGGGCCAGCCGGAACGGCACGGACGACCGTCCGACGCCGCGGTACACGACATCTCGCAGGCGCCAGGGGAAATGGGCAAAGACATAGCGACCGAAGGGGATCGGCGGCGCCCAGCTGGCGATCACATCGAGGAAGGCGAGGTAGGCCTCCTGCCGGACATCGTCGCGATCCCAGATCGCGCTTGACCCGGTGGGAGCAAAGGGAACGTGGATGCCTCGGGCAAAGCGCATCAGCTTCGGCTCGAACGCGGCATAGAGCGCATCGCGAGCGGCGCGATCGCCCGACCACGCCCGCTCGGCGACCGGCGCCAGGGTCCGTTCGAAAGCGGGCGGCAGCTCGTCGTCCTCGCCAACCACCGGCAGGAGGACGCGATCGGGCATCACCGGTGCAAGTGGATTGCGAAAGGCCGCGGCGCCACCGGTGCCCGAAGCAACCTCCACCGCGACCACACCGCCGCCGCTCTGGTCGGGCGCACCGGGGCGAGGGACGTGCAGGTGGACGATGCGCGTGGCGCCGCCAGCACCGGCGAGCGCCGTTGCCGACGGCCGAGCGAACGCGCGTTCCGATCGGGAGGTGGCCGTGGCTGCGCGCTTTGCCCGCAACGCACGGTAGGTGCGAGATCTCGATGCCATGCTCATGGAAGAAGCCTCCGCCGTGTCCCGCATCCCGTCGCTCTGCCTTGGCGACAACGGGATGCAGTGAAAAACAAGAACTGCGGGAAGGCTCTTCTGAGCTCATTGCTCTGGTTGGTCCGTCTCGACCACGGGTATAACCACCGCCGCGCTCATTCCATGAGCGTGATAGCGGTCCTGCGCGCAAGGGATTCCGCCGACCGGGCCGCCATCGTGGCAACGCCATGCACCGGAGAAGCCGGCGCGGGGATCAATGATCAATCCGCGAGCGCAGCGTCGTCGCGATCCGCACCCCGGCTCGCCCGCCCGGCATCCTCCAGCGCGTGGCGGAGCATGCGCATATCGAGCATGTGCTCGGCGGCGCAGCGCGGGCAGATCGCCTCGACCATGCCGAAGCCCTGCAGGTGCCAGTAGCGATCGCGGACCTTGATGTTGATGCGGGCATTCGGCCCGTAGGTCGCGAGCAGGACGGGCGGGTTCTGGCAGGGGCAGACCCAGCGATAGACGGGCGCGGTCGACCGAATCGCGCGCTCGGGGCGCTCGGCGGAGGACGATGTCCGCCGGAACCGGCGCGGATGGGGATCGATCTCGACCAGTTGCGCCGCGCCGTCGGGACCGATGCGTCCCCGCTCGCCCGCCTGTGGCCGGTGCGCGCGGCTCGTTTCCTCATGCGGCTTGTCAGCCATTGTCTGCTTCCCTTCTGACCGTCTCGTTGCCCGGTCCCGGCGAATTCGCACCGCCGCTCACCGGGGTTCCCCGGCTGCGCGGTGCGCCGGCCCGGACGTGGCCCGTCTGCTCGCCCATCGGCGCGGATATCCATCCCGGAATGGTGCGAGGCGGTGCTCCATGTCCACACCGCGCCCGCCACATCCTGCAGAATAGAACATATGTTCTATTTCGTTCGTATTCTAGAGAGATCGGACGGGTGTGTCAAGCCACCCGAGGGATAGGAGATAAGCCCCGCCGAAACTTCCGCGATGCTCGATCATCGCTACATTGGGCTTCCGGACCAGTCATGAAGGGCCGGGGTGCCTGGACTAGAATTTATGCGGTACCCATGTCGTCACCTGAAGCCTGTGAGGCTGTATTGGGGGTCTACTCATGCCCGGACATGATCTGACGGATCAGCATAAGGATGCTCTTGAGTGGTTTGCCCAACACCAAGGGGAGATCATCCCATTCGGAGATTTGCAAGCATTGGGTTTGACAACGAAGGCGAAAGGAATCTACAAACCGAGTTGGATGGACTACGTCCTCTCGGTTCGGCATGTTCCCGAATCCGCCTATGGCAACAGTATCCATGACGACGCAGACTCTTGGAGTCTCCAATACCATGAGGAACGTCCACGAGGGCGCGACCCGCGAGGAGCCTCAACGAATATCGGTCTCCTGAGATGTCTCGAGGACCGCATCCCGATTGGAGTGCTTGAACGGCACAATCCCAAACCGGATGCCCGCTACCTCGTTCGTGGATTGGCAGACGTGGCGCACTACTCGGATGGTGTCTTCCTCCTGAGAGCGGCAAGCGTCGATAAGCCAAACAGTGAGGCCCTTGAGCTCGAAAGCTTGGGGGATCCGTCATTCGACCCGAGCGATCTGGCCGACGGGCGTGAACAAACGTTGCGGGCGATGGCGGTTCGTCGTGGGCAGGCTTCGTTTCGAGCGAGTCTCATTCGTGCATATGCGGGGCGCTGCGCGGTTACGGGCTGCTCGGTCACTCACGTCCTTGAAGCTGCACATATCATTCCGTATCGAGGTGTTCACACGAATCACGTCACGAATGGATTGCTCTTGCGCAGCGATATCCATAGTCTCTTTGATCTCGGTGTTATCTCAATCGACGAACAAGGACTCATTCGGATCGCAGAGGCGTTGCACGAC
Source organism: Thermomicrobiales bacterium (assembly GCA_049646645.1). Lineage (GTDB taxonomy): Bacteria > Chloroflexota > Chloroflexia > Thermomicrobiales > UBA6265 > JASGDN01. Next base: position 30,128 of record JBARWF010000086.1, on the reverse strand, counting down.
AGCGAGTACGCAATTTATGAGGGCCAACCTCTGACGCTCCCGGGTGATCCTGATCGCCGACCGAATCGCGAGGCATTGCAGATGCATTTCGATACGAGCGACGTTGGGACTCAACGAAACCATAGTCATTAAGAATGAGGGGGCCCAGAACCGTGGGAGGGCTCGATAGAAAGTGAAGGGAGTGACTGCGTTGGAGACTTCCGACTTCTCGGTAGATTTAGGTCTTGGTGTCCCTAAAGCAGCCTACATAGCCCGCCACTCAGGGCCAAACCTGTGGGGATGGTCAGTGTTGGTCGAGTATGAATCTGGACGCCTTACGGTATATTTAGCAGGCTCACTCACAATGCTGCTTCGCGATCATCCATTGTTTGATTACAAGCATCTCTCGGACTCGGTCAGGGTAAAGGTTTGGTCTGATACCCTATTTTCAGTTCATGAACTCCTGGAAATCGTGCAGTTTAACCAGGGTGCGCGGGGCCTGGACATGTCAGGGTGTGTATTCAACAATATGGATCTGAGTAGCAGAAATATTTCTGAATTAGCCAAGAAGTATCATGGGGAAACCGGGACCTATCCGATATGGTTTAGTAGGGGAACACGACGTCTTGACCTTCAGGGACTGAGAGCCAATAGATCGGAATTTTCTTGCCTGAATTTTCAAGGGGTGAACCTTTCTGACAGCCAGCTAAATAACACCACTTGGCGAGATGCGGATCTCTCCGGATCGATATTGCGCGGTGCAAGCCTTGAAGGATCTGAACTGACTGACGTTAACCTAAGGAAGGCCAATCTAACCGGTTCGGTGATGAAAAAAGTGAGATTGCTAGCGCGTAGCGGACAGTCAATACTACACGAGGCAGTCGTCTACAAATCGAACATGGTCAATGCCACGTTCTATGACGTATCGCTCCAAGGAGCGTTAGGGTTCGCCGAAGCCGATCTGCGAGGTGTAGCGTTTTGGGGGTCCGATCTCTCTGGTATCAGCTTCGAGCGCATTGAACCGGGCGCAATGAGTGGAGCATTCTTCTACCGAGCAACCCTGGACCGAACAGCAATGCGTCAGGAAATGATCGGGGAATATATAGGAGAGGAAGTGTGGGCTTGGAGGTTAATCCGCAGAGAGCCTGTTCCGAAAGAACATCCCTATTTTGAAGTCGCTCTTGTCGATTGGCTGCAGCGCGCTAGCGAGGGGTATCGATCCCTCAAAGCCAACTTCACTAGCCTGGGTCGCGGAGAAGATGCGTCCTGGGCGCACTTTCGTCAACGGGCGACGCGCGATCGAAGAGATTGGATAGTCCTTCGGGAAAGCCATGACTGGACTCTTTTGCCACGGTTGGTGGGCAGCATCATTCTGTGGGCAACGACAGGCTATGGGGAACGACCTAAAAACACCATCGCTAGCGCTGTTGGGGCGATTGTCGCATTTGGATTGATCTACTGGGGTGTATCCAGTAGTGCCGCCAAGCCCTTTTCATTTTGGAATGCCATGCTATACAGTGGCGCGGCGTTTTTTACCGTCGGCCTATCTGGATTGGAGTCTTCTCTTGTGCTGATTCAATGGATCACGCTCTTTGAGTCTGCTCTCGGTGTCACGTTGTTTGGACTCTATCTCTGGACATTGGGCAATCGGTCGGGGCGCTTCTAGACAATCTCTAAGCTAGAGTGACTTAAGCTAAGGCTTCGAAGAGATTCCCAATGCCTCGGGTGTGGCATCTTAAGCCCTCGCCGAATGAGCCCACAATACTGCACCGAGAGCCCAGTCACCCTTGCGAGCTCCGTCAGCGAGACGCCTTGGATTGCGGGAAGAATCTCACGCCGAAAGACCTCCGGATCCGCGTGCACTCCCTCCGCATCCCACTCCCGCTGTGCTTCCCAGCGCTCCTTGAGCTTCGCGGCCCGAATCTCGGCATTCTTCCCGCCTGCCGAGGGATCCTTCCCCGCCGCCCGCAGTTCCGCCATCTTCGCGCGTCCCGCCGCACTAAAGGTCGCCGTATGCGCGTCCCGATACGTCGGCAGGCACTCGTCGCAATAGTGCTTCGTGGAATCGGACAGCACCACCCCACACTCCCGGCAGGCCGTCGTCGTGCTGATTTTCCCGGACCTTGCCTGCTTCGGTGGATTCACGCGGACGGTCGCCCGCCCCTCACTGCGGTTCGCCTGGGTAAGCAGCGTTGGCACCGTGAGCGGCTTCCCCGCCTCCTGCACCGTCCGTCCGAGCCGATAGGCGACTTTCTCGACCAGCGGCGCGGCCAGCTTCGCGAAGAGCGGACTCGCCTCCGCCAGAGAGGTCGAGAGCGGTGGCACCAATCGGCAGACGCCCTCCCGGGTCTCGAAGAACTCCTTCGCCGTGAAGGTCCGGTCCTGCAGCAGCGTGAGCAGGTAGCCATCGGCCTGCGGTCGCAGGGGTTCGATCAGATCGAACACGAAGGAATCTCGACTCTTCTGGTCGGCGTGGATGATGCCCATGCCAGGATCGAGGCCCATGGCGAGAATCGCCAGTCGTACTTCGGTCTCGAGGATCGCGTACAGATAGTTCAGCAGCGCATTGATCGGATTGCTTGCCAGCCGCGAGCGCCCGGTGATCTCGGAGCGACGCTGACCAAAGGTCAGCCAGTGGACGGGAACGAGCGCCGCATCCCGCTTGGCGAAGCGGATCGGCTGGGAGGACCAGGCCGCCCAATAGGCGTTCGCCGCCTGCGCCTCGACCAGCCGCATGGTCGCCGGCTCGGTGGCCGTTGCCAGTTGGTCGCGTGCCTGCAGGATCGCCGCCTGGAATGGCTCCGATCCGGGGATCCGCGCCAGCAGCGCGTGTTGCCCATCGACCTTGCTCTCGAGCAGGCTGCGCCCGATCGATACGCCGATCCCGTTGGTGGCCGCCAGCGCCTGTGCCCGCCGCAAGCGGGCATCATCCAACCCACAGGGGCCCTTGGCGACGATCACCGTGCCATCGGCGTCGAACTGGACGAACGAGGCACCGATATCGTGCAGCCACCGCAGCGCCTCAAAGCTGATGGTGCCGGCATGTCCGAGCACCACGAGCCGCTTGAGGTCGGAGGTCGCCCGGTTGAGTTTTCCAGAGCGCCGATTGCGCCCGATGCCATCTGACCAGACGAGATGACCGCGCTCAACCCCGACATGCAGGCCGTAGCCGGTCAGCACCAAGACACCCTGAGTCGTGACGATATCGTCGCTCATCGCTCACCCTCTTCTACTCTGAGGCCTTCGATGGAATCGTTCATCGCTGCGATCTGGCGCACGGTGAGGAGGATCAGGAGTTCATCGTCCGGGATCTCGTTCAACGGCATCCCGGATAGATCTGTATCGAAGGTCTTGAGCAGACCGAGCGCGTAGTACTGCCAACCGGCGACCTGGGCAAACTGGTCAGTGGATAGTCTGGCAAGGAGTTTTGGCCACTCTTCGCGGTGTGGTGGCTTCCATCCTTTGGGAAGGGGGCTCGCCATTGGCGAGCCTTCACCACGCGCAAATACGAGGCGGATCGAGGATTCCAGGCGTTTCACCTTCCTTAGGTGGGGTCGAATCTTCAGGGCTCGCTCCAGCATCGCAGCCCTGAGGCATTCTGTCGGAACCTCGAATCGATCATTCGTTTCTCCGACTTGCTGGCCATTGAGCAGGATCACGCGGCGCGCGTAGGAGTCCACCGACTTGCCGAGCTCCCGGATCTGGATCAGGCGCTCAACCGTCGTGGGCCCCCAAAGATCATCAGGCCGATGCTCCACTAATCCCCACTCAGCCAATTCCTTCAGCCGGTCCGGGTTGATTTCGTGGCAAGTGGCCTTCTGAAACTGCTCACGCACCTGGTACTGCGTCAGAGCATTCACAAACACCCCCAGATATGTACCAAGAAACGGAAAAACTGGATAGATTCATGCTGATAATAGATCTTCCCGGTACAGGATTCAAGATGCCGCATGCACCATCATGGAGGGGATGAAAGGAGGTTGCCATGGCGCAACTCATGACGGCAGCGGATGCCGCACGCCTGCTTGGGGTGGTCCCAGCAACGGTGCGGCAGATGCACCGCGACGGGCGATTGCCCGCGATTCGAACCGAAGGCGGGATCCGCCTCTTTGCCCGTGAGGACGTGCTGCAGTTCCTGGCCGAACGTCAGGAGCGAGCGCGAACACTTCACACGCTGCATGCACATCACGATGAGGAGCACGACGAATGACTTCCTACACCACAACCCTCACGCTCACGGCCATTGTGGCGGATGAGGGCTACCAACCCCGGCGCGCGCTGAACGAAAACCACGTCCGGCAGCTGATGGCGTCCGATCCGGACGCCTGGCCTCCACTCCTCGTCAGCCCGAACGATGACGGCTTCTTCTTCCTGATTGATGGTTTCCACCGGCGGGAGGCCGCGATCCGGCTTGGACTTGAGACGCTAGTTTGCACGGTCGAGCCCGGTGCGGGCTATCCCGAGGCGTTCGCCGCCAACATGGCCCACGGCCTCACGCTGACGATCGATGAGCGCAAGGACTTCGCGCGATGGCTGGCTGACCAGGAATCGGGGCTCTCCTATCGCGAGCTTGGGCGCCGGAGCGGACTCAATCACGAGACCGTCAAACGGGCGCTCACCGAGGGGGCGGAACCGACAGCGCCGCGCCCGCGCACGACCCCGGATCCGATTGCGAAGCTCGTGCGCACCGTGGTCACGACCTATGACGCGGGGCATGGTCGAACCTGGCTTGGCCTTGGCCGGGACGGCAATCCCTCGGCCTTTCGGGCGGAAATCGCCGCCTATGACGAGGACGACCAGCCGGAGGTCGCTCAGGCGCTGCTCGCCTTCGGCCATGCCTGCGTGGCCGCTGCGCAGCCGTTTCTGCTGGGAGAGGGATAGTCACCATGAGCAAGCCCTCGCGCAAACGCAAGAATCCGCTCCGGCAAGCAACCGAACGCGCCGCCTTCAGGACGATGATCCCGCATTCGTCCGCCTGGTTCGAGGCGCTTTTCGACATTAATGTCATACAAGCCTTCGCCACCGGCGCGTTGATTGACCAGACCAAGCGAGCGGATGGCTGCACGTTCTGTGGCAGCGCTCCCGCCTTGATTTACGATGCTCTCGATGCGCCCTATCTGCCGTTGCGTCTCTGCAATGAATGTTTCGACCTCCGGACCACCGCACTCGGGGAACGCCTCCAACGACGTCCCGGGCGTTCCTAGGCCATGGCCACCACACGCGATGCCAGCGGGCGGTTTGCCGCCAAACCCCGTGCCGAGCTCTCCCCGGCCTACCGGCGACGCCTCGAGCGGGCCGAGGCCCAGTGCAAGTCCAAGCGCGAGGCGCGCGGCCACGGCACGACCCCGCGCCGAGCATTCGAGACCGCGTCGGTCTATGGCAGCGAGCGCTATGACCGCGCCCTGCAGGTCGTCAACCGGATGCGGCACGGCGCGTCGCTGTCGCGGGCGGCGAAGGAGGTCGGCATCAGCCCCGATACGGTTCGCCGCTACGCCGGGAGCGCCTTCGTCCAGGATGCGCGCGGTCGCTGGGTGACCAAGCCGACCGATCGCCTCTATCGCCGCATGCGGTGGCTGGACACGAAGGGCATGACCACGGTCGAACCGGCCAATTCCAAGGAGGCGAGCAAGCTGAGCGCCTACTGGAAAGCGGTCGACCACTACCTCACCACCGGCGATGACCGGGCGCTGCGCCGGTTCCAGCGGATGCGCCTGCGCACCCGGCAGAAGACGTCACTCGGCTTCATCACCGATCCCGACCAGCTGGACCGCCTGGGCAACGCCGGGGAACTCGCCTTCGAGGATCTCTATGAACACTGAGCGCGCGACGCCTGAAGCGTCACGCCCGATCACTCGCCCATGCTATGGAAGAAGAAAGGCTGTCTCTCATGAGTCAAGCAACCATTACCCGCACCACCCGGCACGCCAAGCGTCGCCGCACCCTCGGGGCAGATGCCCACTGTGGCCTCTGCGGCTGGGACGGGCTGACCGCCCTGGCCCAGACTGACGACGGCATCCGCTGCTACGAATGCACCTGTGCCGAGCACGGCACGACCGCGATCGAAGCGCATCACCACCTGGGTCGGGCCGTCGATGACGCGACGGTGCCGATCGCCGGGAACATCCACCGCGACCTCAGCGACCTCCAGCGTGACTGGCCGAGAGCGGTCCGCACCAATCCCCAGCGCGATCCCCTGCTCTGGCTGACAGCGGCGGTCTTCGGCCTGCGCGATCACCTCGCGTGGTGGGTCGATTGGATCGAGCGCATCGGCACCTGGCTCGTGGCGCTGGCGACCGTCTTGACTGAGCGCGATGGGGAGCTCTGGTGGGAGTCCATCGGCCTTGCCCCCGTCTGGCAGGCGGTGCCCGCATGAGTGCATCTCCGGATCGCCTGCCGATCGCCGTGCGGGCCTACACGCCACCGACCACGCCGCGCCGAGCATCCCGCGCGCATCCCTGGACGATGCCCGGAACGGTCCTGGTGTTCGATACCGAGACCACCACCGACCCAACCCAGCGCCTGCTCTTCGGCGTCTGGCGCGTCTATCACGAGAATACCCTGATCGATGAGGGGCTCTTCCATGGTGATGACCTCGGGATCGAAGACCGGGTGAAGCTACGCGCCTACGCGCGGACGCACCGGGCCGACACGGAACGACGGGAACCGCTGCGGCTGCTCTCGCGGCGGGAGTTCCTGACCGACGTCTTCTGGCCGGTCGCCTACAAGCAACGGGGGCTGGTGGTGGGCTTCAACCTCCCCTTCGATCTCGCCCGGATCGCCGTCGGCTCTGGCACCGCGCGGGGAGCGTTCTTCGGCGGCGGCTTCTCATTGGTGCTCTGGGAGTATTTGAAGAACGGCGCATGGCAGGAGAACCGCTACCGCCCGCGCCTGACGGTGAAAAGCATCGACAGCAAGCGCTCGTTGCTCGGGCTCACGCGCCGCCGCGCACCCGATGCCGAGGACCTGATCCCCGAGCACGCGACCGATGGCAAGGCCGATCCCGGCTACGTCTTCCCCGGGCACTTTCTCGACCTACGGGCGCTGGCGTTCGCGCTGACCAACGCCTCGCACTCGCTGGCGTCGGCCTGCGCCGCCTTCGGCGTGACGCACGGCAAAGCGGTGGCCGAGGAACACGGGGTCATCACCGACTCCTATCTCGACTACGCCCGGCGTGACGTGCTGGCCACCAGTGAACTCCTGGAGAAGCTGTTGGCGGAGCACGCCCGGCACCCGATCGCCCTCAGCCCGACCAAGGCGTATTCCCCAGCCAGTATCGGCAAGGCGTACCTGAAGACCATGGGGATCGTGCCGCCCCTGGAGCGCTGGCCGGACTTCCCGCCGGCGGTGCTGGGCTACGCGATGACCGTCTACTACGGGGGACGCGCCGAGTGCCGGATCCGCCGCACGCCGGTGCCGGTGGTCTACCTCGACTTCCTGTCGATGTACCCGACCGTCAATGCCCTGATGGGGCTGTGGGAGATGCTGACGGCCGATCGCCTGGACGTCGAGGACGCCACCGAGGACATACGGGACCTGCTGGATGCTATCACCGTCGATGGCTGCTTCGATCCGGCCTTCTGGCGAACCCTGCCCGCCCTAGTCCAGATCGAACCCGACCAAGATGTACTCCCCATTCGAGCAAAATACGACGGGAGTCCCTCCTGGCAGATCGGCCTCAATGTGCTGGCGGCGGGTGAACCCCGCTGGTACACCCTCGCCGATTGCGTCGCCTCCATGTTGCTAACCGGGAAGCCACCACGTATCCGTACGGCGTTGCGCCTCGTTCCAAGTGGCATTCAGGCAGGCCTGCAACCAGTGAAGTTGCGTGGTGAGATCCACGTCGATCCCACATCCGACGACTTCTTTCGGAACGTGATCGAACTGCGGAAAAGCCTGCCGAAGGACTTGAGTAGCGAAGAGCAGACCCAACTCGGCGGTTTCCTTAAGGTATTGGCCAGTTCGTCGAGTTATGGGATTCTGGCCGAGATGAACCGGCAGGAGGTCGGCAGCGGCAAGCAAGAACGCGTCACGGTGCATGGACTGGATGCGGAGCCATTCGAGACGATGGTGAGTGGGCCCGAGGAGCCGGGCGCGTTCTGCTTCCCGCCGCTGGCGGCCTTCATCGCCGGGGCCGCGCGCCTGATGCTGGCCCTGCTCGAGCGCTGCGTGACCGACCTCGGGGGCACCTATGCGATGTGCGATACCGATTCGATGGCGATTATCGCCACCGAGCGCGGTGGGCTGGTGCCGTGTCCCGGCGGACCGAAGACGTATCGCCGCAAGCCCGCGATCCGCGCGCTCTCCTGGGCGCAGGTGGAGGCGATCCGGCAGCGCTTCGCCCGCCTCAACCCCTACGATCCGGACCGCATCCCCGGCAGCGTGCTCAAGCTGGAAGACGTCAACGTCGACCGCGAGGGCAACCAGCAACAGGTCTGGTGCCTGGCGATTTCCGCCAAACGCTACTGTCTCTATACCGTGGACGATCTGGGGGCACCAACGCTGGTCAAGTGGTCGGAACATGGGCTGGGCCATCTGCTCAACCCGACCGATCCGGACAGCGACGACCGCGACTGGATGCGTCAGGTCTGGGCGGGGATCGTGCGGGAGCGGCTGGGGCTGCGGTATCAAGAACCTGCGTGGCTGGATCGCCCGGCGCTCTCGCGGCTGACGGTCTCCAGCCCGGAGCTGCTGAAGCCCTTCGCGGGCCTGAATGCGGGCAAGGCCTATCCCGACCAGGTCAAGCCCTTCAATTTCCTGCTGGTCGGGCATGTGCGCAAGTTTGGCTACCCGGTGGGCGTGGATCCGTCCCGCTTCCAGTTGATTGCCCCCTACGAATCCGACGCGGCGAGGTGGACGCAGCTGCCCTGGTTCGATCGCTATTCCGGGGCACGCATCGCCGTGAGCACGACCGAGGATGACGATGGACCCCAGCGGGCCCGGCTGCAGTCGCTCCGCGATGTGATCGGGGAATTCCAGACCCATCCGGAGGCGAAGAGCGCGGACGTTGATGGCATGACCTGCAGTCGCCGGACCGTCGGGCTGCTGCAGCGGCGGGAGGTACGGGAGACCTATGTCGCGCATGTGGGCAAGGAGGCGAACAAGCTTGAGGAGGTGCAGGCGGGATTCGAACAGGATCCCGAGGTGATCTACACCGAGTACCAGCGTCCGGGCCGCGACGAGTGGTCGACGGTGACGCTGCCACTGCTGAGGGAGGCCGATCTGCGCCAGCTTGCAGCAGAGACAGGAATCTCTGCACGTCAGCTGCGCACTCTCGCGAAGGGAGGGGCGCGACCGCATCGGAAAAATCAAGTTAGCATTGAGAAAGCCATAACAGCAACCGCAACCCAGCGCGGTGAGAATCTGTCTGCGCCAACGTGAGCGCGTCCCGCCTCTTGCAAATCGCCAGCCAGACTCCATACTGAGGCGGGGAAGTCTACCGGAATGCTATGCCGTGAACCCAGGAGCCGACGTATGGCGCCCGATGCCAGACGCTATCTGATACTCGCCCCAGTCGTCGCCTGCTCGTCTCTTGCCTTACTCACGTACTGTCCTGTGATTGGCGGCATGGGAGCGGCAGCATGGATTGCAAAGCAGAGTGGCGTTCTGGTGCCAAACCTCTTGTCAGACCTCATTCCAATCGGCTGGACGAGTGCGTGCGTGCGGCTATTCGGGACGTCGTCGGAGCCAACCCAATCGCTCTTTGACGAGATGAAAACGACCTACCTTCGCGCGATTGATGAGCTTCCGGGAAAGGTCTCCCCAAATCAACCCAAGCCACAAAAGGCGCTTCTCGGCGTTCCTGTAGGGAGAGACTCGGTAGCCAATCGCTCAACACAGGACGAGTTGGCGTTCTACGAGGCCCTCAAGGCAAGCGCGAACAGTGCATTCGAAGCAGCGTCGCGGTCGCAGAACGTCTCGACCCTCCTCACGGAGCTTGAACGAGGTCCGGCGGTTGCGATTGAAGCCGTCAACAGCCTGATCGACCATGCTGCGGCCCCCTACCCTGGCCTCCATGCTCAGTTCGTTCCGCTTGTCAAGAAACGGTTCCCATCGCAACTCCACGACACCTTTCGCAGCCGGATGCACGCAGAGGGTGCCGAAGGCACCCGGATCTGGCGCACATTCGTGGAAGCCGTCTTTGCGAATTTCAATGATGAATTGCGCCAATCCAGGGAGCTTAACCAAGAACAGCTTGCATCACTCTCGCAGATTGAGAATCAGATCCACGAACTGCATATCTCGGAGGCAACTCAGGTTGCAGAGGCGATCGACGACATCCAAAGGCTCTATGAACGCTTAGGCGAGGAGTTGGGACAGCAGCTGGCAGCACAGACGGTACGGCTAAAAGCGCACATTGATGAAAGTGAAACGCGAGTCCTGGATGGTGTCAAGCGGGCCTCCAAGAGGACTGAAGACCTCGTTGTGCGCGAACTCGCGAAATATGCCTCGCCACCACCGGCGCCGAAGCGCCATATCCAAAACCTCACCCACTCCCCAAGTCGGTTTTTCGTTGGGCGGCAAAGGGATCTGAAGCGGTTGCACCAGTATTTTCAAAAGGGCAACGGCTCAAGTGTTCTGATTCAGTCGATCCAAGGGCTCGGCGGTGTCGGAAAAACACAATTGGCCGTGCACTTTTCTCATTCGTATGCGTCAGACTACGATGGGATTTGGTGGTTTAGGGCAGAGTCGGATATTACTCTGGCGGCAGATTACGCTGACTTAGGACGAACGCTCGAGCTGAATATAAGCAGTACGGATACGCAAGAAGACCGCATCTCGGCTATACGTAGGCGTGTTGAACATCTCACCACGTCAGGAGAACGTTGGCTACTGATATTCGATAATGCTCTACCCGACACTAGGGAAAGGGCGTTGTGGCCCTTCATTCCCCGAGTTGGCCACTGCGATGTATTGATCACCTCCAGGGTTAAGGATTGGACTCATATCGCTGAGCCTTTCGATGTAGGTGGCCTCGATCCAGAGGCAGCGGTACAATTCCTTCAAGAACGGACTCAACTGACCAATGCTGCTTCTGCGAAAGCTCTCGCGGCAGAACTTGGATATTTGCCGCTTGCACTCGAACAAGCTGGAGCGTTCATTGCGGCTCAGATGGGGCAGGAGACATTCTCTTCGTACCTGGATCGCTTTCGATCAGGACCTCTCAATCGGCTGGGGGATGCCCCTAAGATAGGAAATTATCAAGATGTAGTTGCCACAACTTGGTTGATCTCGTTTGATGCAGTACAAGAGCTAGACCCGGCAACGACTGGCTTGCTCGAGATTATATCGTTCTTTGCTCCTGAAAATATCCCGATCAATCTAATTGTGCGGAATGCTGATCTCCTCGCCGAACCACTTTCGACTGCGATCAACGACTCTAATCGTAAGACAGACATCGTCGGGCATCTTCTCAGGTACTCTTTGGTGGAGGCGAGCGCTACTACCGATATAAACATCCATCGACTCGTACAAACTGTAATCCGGGAATGGCTGCCCACGCCGGAGGTTGCTGACCTAACTCTGCGCGTTGCGGCCATCCTCGCCCGAGAACTAGACCTTCTTGCCGAAGCGAACCAGAGAGTTCCTTCACTGGATACGCTAGCTCCTCATATCCGCAACCTGGCGATTATAGGCAAGCATTTTAGTGTCTCTAGCAACAGGCTTTGGCGTGTAGTTTCCGATACTGCCATCTTGCTCGGTGAGCGTGCTAGGTATCGTGAAGCGATATCTCTCATAGAGCTTACAAATGATGCGAGCAGTGACTTAGATCAAGGTAACAGAAGTGACCTCTCTACTGGCCTTCATCACTTGGCGAGATTTAACAGAGATGCTGGTGAGCTAGGGACTGCCTTAGATCTTGCTAACCAAGCTTTAGAAATTACAGTCAGTGAAAGCCACGAGAGTTCGGTATCTCTGGCAATGGACCTTCAGCTGCGAGGTAATATACTTCGGGAGCTTGGTCGGTATAAGGAGGCGGAGAGCGATCTGAACCGTGCACTCGAGCTCCATAGCCAGATGAATACTGAACAGAGCGATGCGGAAGGATCCGTCCTAAATGACCTTGGTGTCCTCTACAGAACCACTGGCCGCTTGGATGAGTCCATGGGAGTGCTCCACAGGGCGCTTGCAATACATCAGGACATCCACCCCGAAAATCATCGCGAAATCGCCAACGATCTTGCCAACATCGCGGATACAGCATTGAGTCGAGGTGAGTTAGGCGAAGCTGAGCATTTCCTTACGGAAAGCCTAGAAATGCTGATGCAGTTCGTTGACAACGACCATCCAAGGATAGCTCACTCTTACAACATGTTAGGTCGAATTCAACTCGCTCAGGGAGAAATCGGGCTTGCCGAGTCGTCGTTCGAGACGGCTATTGAGTTAGGGAATCGGCACCTTGAAGAGTATCATCCTATTCTGACGAGTGCCAGGGGAGGACTAGTCCGAGTATTGCATAAAAGGGGAGATTTCGAGAGAGCTGCGTTGTTAGCGGACAGCATACTTAGCACCCGAGGTCGTCGCTTAAGTGGAAGGGATACCCAGAGACCGGCTCTACTTAGTAGCCTTTCCGTCATTTTTGGCGACCAGGGTGACTTGCCGCGGGCTCGACGCTTGGCTGAAACAGCACTCGAGGAGTTCGGCAAGATACATCAATCACCCCATCCGCTGTATGCGACCTTGCTAGGTAACTTAGGTGCCGTTCAGTTTTCACAAGGAGACCTGGCTAGCGCAGAGAGCACTCTTGAGCGTGCCTATTCCCTCGCCCACTCGCTGAATGGTCTCGCGATGTTGGATGGAGCTACAATTCTCAACAACTTCGGGGCTGTCAAAGATGCCCTTGGCAAGACAGATGAGGCATTGCCGGCCCTTGAGCTGGCACTCTCTATACAAAGGGAGCGACTCAAAGAGGGCCATCCTGATTTCGTCCCGACACTCGCTAATCTTGGCCTCACCCGCTGTCGCCAGAAGCAATGGAAATCTGGAATTCAACTGCTCGAAGAAGCGCTTGCCGTTGCTCGACAGTCTGGCCTACAGAGTGATCGAGTGATAGAGAAAGCCAAGAGAAGCCTTGCAGAAGTGCTAGAGGCATTCAGTGATGAACTTTACGAATGCCGCGGAGTCAGCGAAGCAATGACCGCTGCTCGTCGCTCTCTTCGTTTGTACCGCGAGTTGAAGGACCCTGCAGGAGAGAGGCGAAATCTGCATCGGCTGAGGCTGTTGCAAGAGCAGATACGACGGGCTTAGGCCGTTGGCGTACCTCTTTCAACGTCATGTTTGGGCAGAGAGACGGGGGTGGAAGTTTCGAGGGGGCTTATCTCCTATCCCGTCAAGCCACCCGAGGGCTAGGAGTGAGCCCACTGCTACTGATCTCCACGAGGAGGAGGAGGGAACATGCGAAGCGCGAATGGGCATGCCTCCCGGTGCAAAGCGGGATATCCCAGAAACGCCCTCTCGCGGTCCGGCCGCAACGGCGGCGCCGGCGGAAAAATTGCGAGGAAGACGTGCAGGCACCATCCGCCGGGGGCCAGCCGCATCGTCCACGATACGGGCCCCTGCCCGGCTGGTGAGGAACAATCGAGCGGTGGCGGTGAAGGAATACCGGGAAAGGCCAGGCAACAATGACGACATGGACGAATGACGAGCTGACGCGGATCGGCAGCGCCGAAGAGCTCGAGATACAGTCCGCGCGGCCAGACGGCACGCTGCGCAAACCAGTCACGATCTGGGTCGTACGCGCCGGCGACGATCTCTATATCCGCGCCGTGAAGGGACGCACCGGACCATGGTTCCGGCATGCAATGCAGACGCAGGCGGGTCACATCAGGGCCGGCGGCGTCGACACGGACGCCGCGTTCACGGACGTTGGCGACGATCTCAACGACGAGATCGATGCCGCCTACCGCGCGAAATACGGTCACTACAGCAGCTCTATCTTCGAGCCCGTCGTGGCAGACGAAGCGCGATCCGCGACGCTGAGAATCGTTCCGCGAGAGACAAGCGCCTCGCCCCACTCGTGAGCGGTGGGACGGTCGAGATCATCCGGCCCGGCGATCGCGTTTTTTTTCGAGCCCGGCGACGACCACTGGCACGGCGCCGCTCCCGACCGCTTCATGACGCATCTCGCGATGCTCCAGACCGACGATGAGGGAAGATGCTCAACCTGGGGCGAGCACGTCACCGACGAGGCGTACGATGAGCAGCTCGGCTGACAGCAGAGATCGTCGCGTATTCTTGGGGCAGGAAACGGATCGTCCAGCGATGCACCGGCTGCACGTTCTCGGAGGGCCATTCGCGCGTGCGGAACAACGTGAGAAGGGGAGGCGGATGCTCCATCCCAGTCATGGTACGGAGCGTTGCTCTGTTATGTAGAGAAAGGGGGGAAAGCAATGCGACTCTCCCATGAACATCTTGATCTCATGAATCTCTTCGCACAATATGTTGACCTCAAAAATCGAGATTTATCGAAGATCGTCACTTCCGAAGGAGAGCCGCCCACTTTCTCCGATGAGGCCTTTGACACAGCGCGAGCATATACGCGCATCAAGGACTATCTTACGTGGACGGAGAATCTCAACGATCAGCGAAAGGCTATTGGCGACACAATAGCCAACTGCTTGAACGTCGGCAACACCCTCGAAGCTGCTCAACTTGCCGGCATGCAAGAAGTGTCGTGGCATTTGATAACGATAACTGGAGACGCCGTCGCCAAACACTTCAATATTTTGTCACAAAGAATAGAGGCTGAAGTAGATACTTCAATAACGTACGACCTCAATATGTTTGGAACATTGAGGAATGATTTTGAGCATCCGGACGATAAGAGAGGCCTGTCGGAGCGGCATGGGAAGAAAATCTTTACAATGGAGCCCCACAAGAGTGGGGGCACCAGAGCATTCAATTGGGGCCACGAACCTGGAGATTTGGTAGCAAGCAGAAAGGAATCGGTTCCCATAAATGACGAGGGGATTCAGCTGCATCGAAAACGAACTGAGGAAGGACTCCAGTTTTTAGAACACCACTGCACTGTCCAAATGTATCAAATTCTGAATGACATACCAGATAGCGCTGTAAATTGGATGATACAACGTCGGATTATTCTTAGCGTTCCTCCCCAACCTTATATCGATAGTGCAATCAACAGAAAAACAAGCTAGATCCAAGTGAGCTCTCTCCTTCACTTCGTTCATGCTAATGCAAGGCGGGGTTTTGCCAACGAGGACCGGGGAGCCAACGTGGCTCCCCGGTCTCTCTTACCGGACTCTGGGCACGAAGCTGCTACACGACTTCGCAGAACTCGAAGGCGACCCACCCATCCGCGAGCAGGTTGCCGCTGATCTTGATCCACGTGTAGCCGTTCGCCGCCGTCGGACCCGCCGTGACCGTCGCGATCGCGCCCGTCGCCGCGTAGTCGATCACGCCATAACTGGAGCCGGGGCCGGAGCGGATGTTCAGCGGCCCATCGACCACCTTGATCGTATCCCCGACCGAGACGCCACCGCTCGGGGGCGGCGGGTCACCCGCGCTCAGGAAGTCCTGGACCACCCAGCCGACATCACCCGTAATGATCTGAATCTCGTACCAGGTGTAGCCGCTGCCGTACTCGGGACCATCCACCACCTGCCCGATGTCGTTCGTCGCCAGCGTGCGGATGATGCTGCCACTCAGGCTCGGCGAGGAGCGGAAGTTGAGCGGCCCGGAGTTGACGTAGACCCAGTCTCCAATATCGAAATTACCGCCCGAGGGCGAGCCCAGGGTCAGGAAGTCGGCGGCGATGTACCCGGTCGGCGACGGACCACCGGTGGCCGTCCGGACCAGGTACCAGGTGTACCCGTCCTTGTAGGTCCCGTTGTCCTGGACCACGGCGTAGGAGCCTTCCGGCAACACTACGTAGACGTTGGAGTTCAGCCCTGGTGCGTCACGATAATTGACGGCGGATGTCGTCATCACTCCGTCACCGGGCGCGAATTCGCCGCCACCGCCACCCGAGAGCTCGAGGAAATCTCCGGCCACGTATCCTGTTGGCGTTGGGCCGCCGGTGGCAATCCGGATCAGGTACCAGGTGTAGCCATCCTTGTCGGTGCCGGAATCCTGGACAACCGCGGCATACCCCTCCGAAAGCACGGTATAGACCGTGGAGTTCAGCCCCGGAGCGCTCCGATAGTTGACCGCGTCGGTGGTGACTACCTCATCGCCCGGGCCAAAGCTGGCGGCACCGACGGAGGCCGCGCGCTGCAGGCCAAGGGCGAGCAGCCCGGCGCCGGCAAACGCCCGGGCGGCGAACGCCCGACGACTCAGACGCCCGTTCAGAACCAACCCCTCAATTGCGCTGCTCATGGCAGCTCTCCTCCCCGATTCGACTGTCCAATGCCCGGGACGCGATCGCCCGACCCCACCGTCAGCCATCGTCGCTGGGACGATTCATCGCATGCTGTCGCCCTGCTCCGGTCTCCCAGCCGCACCGGACAAACGACGAGGCCGATGATCGCCAGCGGTCTCCCAGGACTCACGTGCGTTCATCAGAACCTCCGAAGGCCGAAACGGGTCGTTGGGGCCTCAATTGACGCCGTTCACACAGCATCGTCTCGTTTTCGACGACGTTTCCTCCCTTGCATCTTAGCGAGTGAGACGCGTCATGGCAAGGGGGCCATCAGAACTATCCCCGCCCCACATGGTGCGTAGGTACGCGGGTAACACGTTGTACGCGCCGTCCTGAACGCATTGTTTCGATGCTCTCACCTGCCGGCTCGGCCCCCTTCCGTTCCGTTGGGCCAGGGCGACGGGTACCCGCGCAGTGTCGGAGCCCCTGATGCGCCGAGCATTCGCCGTGACGCTGGGGCACGGCTGCACGGCCGAAGTCGCCAGCGGCAGCGCGCGTTCCCGATCCGGCGACGGTACAATCCCGAGCTGATGGGTTCTGCACGTGGACTCCGGTAAACCGGGGTCGCGGGCAGTTCGGCCACGATCATATGCACACGTGAAGAGGATTGAAAACGTGACCAACGAAGGACAGTTTGCAGGCAGGGTGGCGCTCGTGACCGGTGGCGGTTCCGGCATCGGCAAGGCGACGGCGATCGAGCTTGGGCGTCAGGGCGCCGCAGTCGCAGTGCTCTCCCGCCAGCAGGCGCGGATCGACGAGGCCTGCGCCGAGGTGATCGCCGCCGGTGGTCAGGCGCTCGGCATCAGCGCCGATGTCACGAGCGAGACGGAAGTGAAGGAGGCGGTCGCCCGAATCGAGCGGGAGTGGGGCCGCCTCGACCTGGTGGTCGCCAATGCCGGGGCCAACGGCGTCTTCGCCCCCCTCGAGGAGCTGACGCTTGCCGAGTGGCACCACACCATGGAGACCAACCTCACGAGCACCTTCCTGACGGTGCAGGCGAGCCTGCCGCTGCTGAAGCGGCGGGGCGGCGCGATCGTGGTCGTCTCCTCGGTGAACGGCTCGCGCAACTTCAACTATCCGGGGGCGGTCGCCTACTCGACGAGCAAGGCGGGGCAGGTCGCCTTCACGAAGATGGTGGCGATCGAGCTGGCGCAGCACAAGATCCGGATCAACGTGGTCTGCCCCGGCGCGATCCGGACGAATATCGGTGAGGCCACACACCCCCGCAACATCGAGCAGATCCGGTGGCCGGTCGAGTTCCCGCAGGGGGCCTCGCCGCTGGCGGGCGGACCGGCCGATCCGGCGCAGGTGGGGCGGGTGATCTCCTTCCTGCTCTCGGACGCCGCCGACCATGTGAGCGGCACGGAGATGTGGGTCGACGCCGCCGAGAGCCTGCTCGTCGGGTAGCGCCCGGTTGCCAGGAAACACACGAACGGGCCGGAGTATTCCAGCCCGTTCGTGTGTTTCCCCGCCGAGCGATCTTGCCTTGCTCGGGATCTGGACGGATCGGCCGAGAGGCCGCGATTGAGGGCTACGCCCGATCGGAACGGCACCGGCCGCAGCTGCGAGGCCGTTCCCTACGACTGGGTGAGTGTTGACGTGCTCACGCTGGATCGCGCCTGCCGAAAGGGCCCCCATCAAGGGTGCAATGAGGGGAATGGGGCATGCGTTCGTGACCGACGGCCGGATCATCCCTGCCGGATAAGGGCGACCGCCGGGGCGAGCCATTCGATCGCTTCGGGCGTGATCGGGTCGAGCACGATCTGAATGTGGCTGATGCCGATATCGCGGAAGGCGAGCAGCTGGCGGGCTACCGCCTCCGGCGTACCGCTGATGCCGGCCGCCTGCCGCTCGTGGGCAGCGCCCGAGGAGCGGTGGGAGCCGCCCGGCGCTGTCACGAGCACCGCCGCCGTCCGCCCGACCGCAGCCGGATCACTATCCACCTCCCGGCAGAGCGTATCCAGCCGGTTGAGATACGGAAGCAACCCTTCCACCGTGTTCCCGAAATCGGCGTACCAGATATTCCAGAGATCGACGAAGGGGAGCGTCAGCCGCAGCATCTTCTCGCCGGTCGAGCCGATCATCAGCGGGATGCCGCCCGGTCTCGGACCGCGTGGCACGATCTCGCATTCCCGCGCCGAGTAGAACTCGCCGTCGAAGTCGATGCGGCCCGTCCGCATCAGGGTCTGGATGATCGTGAACGCCTCCGCGAAGCGGGAGAAGCGACGGTCGTAGGCGAAGCCGAAGGCGTCGTACTCGCTCTGGTTCCAGCCCGCGCCCAGCCCGAGGATGAAGCGACCGTTGCTGATCTCGTCGATCGTCTCCGCGATCTTGGCCGTCAGCGCCGGGTTGCGAAACGAGGTCGAGAGGACGAGCGGTCCGAGCTCGATGGTCGACGTGGAGGCGGCGAGCGCCGTCAGCATCGTCAGGCACTCCCATGGTCCCCGGGACGGTTCGTCGGGGTAGGTATAGAGGAGATGATCGCCGAGCCAGATCGAATCGAGCCCGATCTCCTCGGCAAGGCGCGCCATCGTGAGATGCTGTGCCCACGATGCGACGTACTCCACCTCGGGGAGCTGCACGCCAAGCTTCAGCCGCGTATCCGCCATGTTCTGCCCACCTTCCCGGTGAAGAATTACATCCGGGCGCATCCTCAACTGGCGACGTCCGCCTGAGGATGCTCGTCCGCCGCCCACCATTCTAGGGAGGGAACCGATGATGCGATAGTGCAGCCAGCGCGACGAGTTGGTCGCCGCGACATCGGGATGGCGAGCATGATCGGATCATTCCCACGAAAGCAGGACGAGGAGGGGAGCACGCGAGCTACCCGGCGCCAGCCATGGCACCTCATGGCAGGAGTCGCGCTGGTCGCCGTTGCCTGGCCACTCGCATGGTTCGGCCCCGCCCCCTTCTCCGAATACACCTTCTTCCCGCTCTGGCTCGGCTACATCCTGACTGTCGACGGTCTCACAGCGCTCCGCACCGGCACGTCCCTTCTGACGCGCGATGGCCGGCGGTTCGCGCTCCTCTTCGTCTTCTCGCTCCCGCTCTGGTGGCTCTTCGAGTTCGCCAATCATTTCCTGGGGAACTGGAGGTACGTCCAGGCGACCCACTACAGCACGGCTGTGTATGCCGCGCTCGCCTCGCTCGCCTTCTCGACGGTGATGCCGGCGGTCTTTGTCACGGCCGAGCTCTACCGGAGTGCCGGATGCTTCGGCGCTGCCCGGAACTGGATCAGGATAGCCCCCTCGCGGAGCCGGCAGATCGCAATCGCTGCGCTGGGATTGGCCATGTTCGTCGCGTCCATCGTTTTCCCCCACGTAGCGTTTCCGCTCGTCTGGATCGGCGTCTTCCTGCTGCTCGATCCGCTCAACGCGCTCACCGGTGGCGGGAGCATCACGGCCCAGGTCGCGGTGGGGCGGTGGGATACCGTGCTCGTGCTCTTCGCGGCCGGGCTTACCTGCGGGTTCTTCTGGGAGATGTGGAACGTCTGGTCGTTGCCGAAGTGGGTCTACGACGTGCCGTACGTCGGCCAGCCGAAACTCTTCGAGATGCCGCTGCTCGGCTACGGCGGCTACCTCCCGTTCGCCCTGGAGATCTACGCGTTCTACCAGCTGTTGCACACGCTCATCTTCCGCCGTCGCGACAGCTTCCTGCGCTTCGATCAGCCATCCTGAGAGGAACTGATCCTCGGACGTCGACGTGGGCCGTGCGATGCCAGATACTCACGGCATGATGGATTCCCCACGACCCACGCGCCGCCAGGTGCTGCACGGCTACCTCGTGCTCCCACACGCCGTGCCGGTCATCGTCGTGATGACGGCGACCGCCGCGTTCGCACTGGTCGCGGCCGGTGGCTGGCCAGGATTCGGACCGATGATCCGCCTGCTGGGCGCGATGTTCGGTGGCCAGCTCGCGATCGGGGCGGTCAACGAGCTGGCCGATGCCGAGCTCGATCGGGTCGCGAAGCCGTCCAAACCAATCCCGGCGGGTCTCGTCTCGCCGCGCGGGGCATGGGCGCTCGCGGCAGGCGGCCTCATCCTGATGACCGCGATCAGCCTGAGCTTCGGGCTCGCCTCGTTCGTGCTCTGCGCGCTGGGAACCGGCAGCGGTCTGGCCTACAGCCTCTGGTTCAAGCGTACGATCTGGTCGTGGATCCCGTATCTCGTCGCGCTGCCGCTGCTGCCGATCTGGGTCTGGGCGACCCTGGCCTCGGTCGCACCCGGCCTCTTCGCGATCTACCCGATCGGCGCGACGGCGGTGATCGCGGTCCAGATCGCCCAGTCGCTGCCGGATGTCGAGGCCGATCGGGCGTCGGGCGTGCGGACGCTGGCGGTGGCGCTCGGGACGGCGCCTGCCCGCAACGCCTGCTGGGGCGCGATGCTTCTCGCCGCGATCCTGGCCGCCGCGCTCGCCCCAATGCTGACCGCTCACCCAGCGCGTGTCTGGATCGCGGCGCTGATCGCAAGCGGTCTGGTCATCATCAACGTGGGTATCTGGATGCGGGATGCGCGGACGGGCGCGCTGGCGTGTTTCCCCTGCATCGCGAGCGCGGCGGCGGTGTTGGGCATCGGCTGGGCATCGGCGCTGGTGAGCGTCTAGCGCGAAGCCCGGAGTCCACGTCACGGTGCCCGGGATCTCGGGGGCATCCCGTAGGGAGAGACAAGCTCTCTCCCTACGGATGAGGGCACGGACCCGATAGCCCACACCCCGGCGAACGGGAACATGACCCGGCCTTCCCACGATTGGACCGGATCTTGCAACGCTCTGGCATGAGCATCCAACACCGTCCTTCACCTCTCCAGATGGTTCGCGCGTTCGGGCATCGCCTGC
This sequence comes from Thermomicrobiales bacterium, assembly GCA_049646645.1. Lineage (GTDB taxonomy): Bacteria > Chloroflexota > Chloroflexia > Thermomicrobiales > UBA6265 > JASGDN01. The sequence goes on along the minus strand of JBARWF010000086.1, from coordinate 8,938 downwards.
TCTCGCCCCCTCCCCGGAGCGAGCAGACGGAGCTGCTGGACGAGGACGCTCACGATCCCGCCGAGCTGGCCGCGAATTTCCGCGACATCCGCCGCGTCAATTTGCTCCTTGGCGGGACATCGACCATCCTCCGTCACCTTCCTCCCCTCATCGACCGCATTCCGCCCGGTCAGCCTGTGACCATCCTCGACCTCGCGACCGGCGCCGCCGATATCCCGCTCGCCGTCTGCCGCTGGGCGCGGAAGCACGGGCTTCCGGTCACCATCATCGCCAGCGATTGTGCCGACGACGTGCTGGCGATGGCGCAGAGGGAGACCGCCGGTCATCCGGAAATCAGGCTGGCCCAATACGATGCGCGGGCCGTTCCGCTTCCCGACAAGCAGGTCGATGTCGTCCTCTGCTCGCTCTCGCTCCACCATTTCGCGCCGGACGATGCCGCGCGGGTGCTGCGGGAGATGGACCGGCTCGCGCGGGTCGGCTTCATCCTCAACGATCTCCACCGCAGCCACCTCGGGTACGCCGCGGCGTGGATCGCCGCACATCTCACGACACGCAACCGCCTCACCCGTAACGACGCGCCGCTCTCCGTCCTCCGCGCCTACACGACCGGCGAGCTGCGCGACCTGCTCCATCGCGCGGGCATCGATGACGCGGCGATCTCCCGGCACCTCTGGTTCCGGATGGCGGCCGTGAAGACAGGAACGCACCCAGATGCCTGAGCCTCCTGCAGCCCTGGGATCAGCCCAGCCTCGCGATTTCGAGGCGATCATCGTCGGCGGCGGGCCCGCCGGCAGCACACTCGCCGCCGCCCTCGCCCAGGCCGGGCACCGGGTGGTGCTCCTCGACAAGGCGCGCTTCCCTCGCCACAAGGCATGCTCGGACTACGTCAATCCGGCTGGGGCACAGTTGCTCGACGAGATGGGCATCCTCGATGAGGCCCTCCGGATCGGCGCCCGCAGGATGGACGGCATGATCGTTCACGCCCCGAACGGTCGGCGCTTCACCGTAGATTACGCGCGGGCCGAACCGGGTCGTGCTGCGCTGGGCCTCTCCCGTATTCACCTCGATCACCTGTTGCTGGAGCGGGCGAAGGCAGCGGGAGTCACCGTCTGCGAGCGGGCCCATGTGCGCGAAGTTGTACGACTCAAGGGATATGTCGCGGGCATCGTGGCGACGATCGATGGCCGCCGGGAGACCATCCGCGCACCACTGGTGATCGGCGCCGACGGTCGCAACTCAGTGGTCGCGCGCGAGCTTGGGCAGGCCGCCGCACTACGCTGGCCGCGCAAGACGGGTCTCGCCACCCACTATCGCGGCGTGACCGATCTCGACCGCTGCGGCGAGATGCACATCGCGGCCCATGCCTACGCCGGGCTCGCGCTCATTGAGGACGGCCTGACGAATGTCACCCTCGTCGCCGGTGCCAGTGACGTGGCCACGCGTGCCGGATCGCTCGACGACTTCTTCATCGAGTCACTGCGCGCGATGCCAGAACTCTGGCGCAAGCTGGAGCGCGCGGAGCGGGTCGGGACGACTCGCGGCGTCGGTGCGATGGCCTGCCGGGCACGCCGTGTGACGGGCGACGGCTTCCTGCTGGTGGGCGACGCCGCCTCGTTTCTCGATCCCTTCGCGGGCGAGGGCGTCTACGAGGCGATCCGGGGCGCGCTGCTCGCCGCTCCGGTCGTCCACGCCGCACTCAAGGCAAACGACCTCTCGGCCAATGCCCTCGCCCCGTACCGCGCCGCCCGCCGCCACGCCTTCGCCACCAAGCGCGCGGTGAGCTGGATCGTCCAGGGCTTCATCAACACGCCGCCGCTGATGGACTATGTGACGGGCCGCCTCTCGCGACGAGACGAGGTGAGCCTGACGCTCAGTGGCGTGCTAGGGGATTTCCGGCCGGCCCGCGAGGCGCTCTCCCCGCTCTTTCTGGCACGGCTGTTGCGTCCCTAATGCTCGACAGAATGAAGGAGAGCGATGCGAACCGCAAATACCGTGCAGATGGTCGGCGACCTGAACCATATCGTCGCGCTCGCCGTCGATACCGAGCGGTGGCCGGAGATCCTGCCCCACTACCGCTGGGTGAGGCTGCTGGAAGGCGGCGGCGATCACAAGACGGTTGAGATGGCTGCCCGGCGCGACCGCATCCCGGTCAGATGGCGGGCGATCCAGGACGTCGACCGCAATGGGCCGACGCCGGTCATCCGCTTCCGCCACATCGGCGGTGTCACCAAGGGGATGGAGGTCGCCTGGCTCTTTGAACAGGGACCGGATGCGGTCAGCGTCATCATCGATCACGAGTTCACGCCGCCGTGGCCGCTCGTCGGTAACCTGATCGCCGATCGCATCATCGGTCCCCAGTTCGTGGAAGCGATCGCGAACAAGACGCTGGCCACGATCAAGGGGATCGTCGAGGACCGCGATCCACGGTTCGATGTCACCGGAAAGGCACGCTCATGACCGATCGCCAGCGTGTCGCCATCACCGGGATCGGCGCCGTGACGCCGATCGGGACCGGGGTCGAGGAGGTTTGGGCGGGCGTCCGGCGCGGCGAATCGGCCATTCGACGGATCGAGCGCTTCGACGCCTCCCCCTTTCCCAGCCAGATCGCGGGGGAAATCACGTTCGATCCCGCATGCTTCATGTCGCCCAAGCAGACGCGCCGGCTCGACCGCTTCTCGCAGTTCGCGCTCGCCTGCGCGCAGATGGCGCTGGCGGACGCGGAGATATGCGCGTCGGAGGCGGCGAACGAGGGTGCCGGGGTCTACGTCGGCTCCGCGCTCGGCGGGGTCGCCTTCGGGGAAGAGCAGCACACCGCCTACATCCGGGAGGGCGCGCGGCACGTCAACCCGCTGCTCGCGCTCGCGGTCTTCGGCGGCGCGGCCTCCTCGAACGTCACGATCGAGCTCGGCCTGACCGGCCCATCGCTCGCCTACGGCAACTCATGCGCATCCGGCCTGATCGCGATCGGGGAGGCCGCGCGCCTGATCGCCGATGGCCGCGTGCCGGTGATGCTGGCCGGCGGAGCGGAGGCGCCACTGGCGCCACTGACGTTCGGGGCCTTCACCATGATCCGCGTCCTCAGCACCCGCAACGACGATCCCGCGACCGCCAGCCGCCCCTTCGACGCGGGGCGGGACGGCTTCGTGATCGCCGAGGGAGGGGCGATTCTCGTGCTCGAATCGTTCGAGCATGCGCGGGCGCGCGGCGCCCGCATCTACGCCGAGATCGCCGGGTACGGGACGACGAGCGACGCCTTCCACATGACGGCGCCGCATCCCGAGGGCCTCCATGCCGCCCGCGCGATGAGCGAGGCGATCGCAAGTGCGGGGCTCTGCCCCGAGCAAATCGACTACGTGAACGCGCATGGCTCCTCGACCGTGCTCAACGACCCGACCGAGTGCAAGGCAATCCGCATCGCCCTCGGCGACCACGCGGAGGCGGTCGCGGTCAGCGGCACCAAGGGATTGCACGGGCACGCGCTGGGCGCCACCGGGGCGATGGAGGCCGCGATCAGCGCGCTTGCCCTGTCGCGGGGCTACCTGCCGGGAACCGCGAACCTCATCCATCAGGACCCCGCCTGCGATCTGGACGTGATCCCGCCGGGCGGCCGCGAACGCCAGGTGGAGCACCTGCTCTGCAACGCGTTCGGCTTCGGCGGCACCAACGCCAGCATCGCGATGAACGCAGTTTAGATATTAATCTGCGATCGACCGGAGCCACTCGGCTCATTCCGAGCGCCAGTGAACGCCATACAGTTCCGGCGCCCATTGCCGAATGCTTTCGACTGTGTCTCCCACAGAGGCTCTTCCATTATCGATGCGGAGAAACCGATAGTCGCCCTGTGTCGCCGCGAATGTGGTGTCCTCGGGATCTACTCGGTCGACCATATCCCGCCACTCCTCGCTCGTTGCCTTACCACGCTCGATCCGCCGAACATCACGGACGGACTTGGGAGCGCACAACTGAACGAGATAGACTTTGGCATCCCGGTTCAGAACGCCGCGAAATGTCCGGTAGTGATCGATGTTGCTGGCAAAGCTTCCCGCGACAACGGTCTGATACCCAGCATCCCAGAAGTTGCGCGTGAGATCAGCGACATTTTTCCAGAGCAGGCGCAAGAACGCGTCATCCATCTGCCACGGGTTGGTAGCCGCAACATCCTCTGCATCAATTCGCGCACTTGAGGGTGTTGCTTCACCTAAGGCACGTACCGTGGTCGACTTTCCAGCGCCTTCCTGGCCCACGAGTATCAGGAGGTTCGCTTCGGGCATGAGAACTCTCCGCTTGTTATGACGTATCTACGGCGTCGGGTCCCAAGGTTGGGCACCATAGGTGATGACGGGGCTGATCGCAAGGCGGCACACGAGAATCGGGCAGGCTCTGGGCCGGAATGACGGGTAAACGGGGCCACTAGTCACGATTGTTTGCCTGAGAGCGGCATGGATGGAACGATCAATCGCCGGCGGGCAGCAGCGCGGCAAGCTCCGGCGCCGGCTCGGCAGCCGGCTCCTCCTCACCCAGGGAGAACCAGGGGTTCATCATCCGTCCGAACAAGGCCACCATCCGGTTGAATCGGGCGCGGCTGATGGGGAGTGACGCCGCCGGCTCGTGCCCGTTGAGCACCCAATCGAAATCAAGCGCCGCCAGACGCCCAAGCGATTCCTCCCAGGTGGCATAGGCCTCCGCCCACACCCGCAACGTAGCGCCATCCAGACTGCGCATGGAGCCACCCACGGCATCGCCCGCGAAGAGCACCTTGTGTCCGTCGATGTCTCCCAGCAGGCAGACGGATCCCTCCGAATGGCCAGGCGCATGAATGACGGTCAGCGTGGTGTCCCCCGCCGCAATCGTCTCCCCGTCATCCAGTGGAAGGCACTGTTCGGGCAACAAGGGCACAAATGGGTGGTGATAGAGATAGCTGGCATTCCGGTAGGTGTCGGAGCCCTGCACGACCGGCCAATCCTGCCGGTGAATGCGCAGCTGAAGCTGGGAGTGCTGCCGGCGCAACTCGTGATAGCCCTGAATATGGTCGTAATCGCCGTGCGTCGCGATCACCTGGGTGAGATCGGTGATGCGAAGGCCGATCTGCGCGAGATTCGCGATGATCTGGGGAACGGCACGCTGGCTCCCGCAATCGATCAAGGTGGGGGATTTGCCGGTAATGAGATAAACATTCCCACTATCGACATGGGGAAATTCAGAATAGAGGATGAACAAACGTGTAGAAAGCTGAACCGGAGCGGTCAAGCGGGACATCGGAAGCCTCGTTTATGTACTGGTGTCGTCTATGTGGTTGTCATGGTCCCCCTGCACATGCTTCAAGCATAGTCACCGGTTCTCTCTATGTAAAGATCAGCACTTCGTAAGTTTCGCCCGGCATCATCCGCGTACGTGACCGGAAGCACCGATAAGCGGGTGACATGGCAGGGAAGTTTGTGCATCATCGCCCGACCCTGTCCCGTTCACCGCTTGCGTCCGCCATCCCCGCTTCCTACACTGTATACAGTTAATACCTAGTGTGGCAGTCGGATTTTGGTCATCCTCGCTCGCTCCGGCGTTCCTGCATAGACAGTCAGGAAGTGCGCATGGCATCCTCAACCTCTCCCTCACCCCTGCAAGCCGAAGATCTGCTGGAATCGCTAACTCGCGTGCTCGATCCCGAGATGGGCATCAACATCGTCGATCTCGGCCTCGTCTACGGGATCGACCTGGTGTACGACGTCGGCACGATCCAGATGACCCTGCGCGAACCCGATTCCCCGGTACGCGAGATCATCGAGCAGGACGTCCAGCAGACGCTGCTCAAGCGACACCCGGAGCTCACGACGGTCAATGTCGAGTTCGTCTGGGATCCGGTGTGGGGCGAGCACTTCATGACGGAAGAGGGCCAGCGGCAGCTGGCATCACCGATCACCAGGCGTGTCGCGTCACCCGACAACCCGCTCACCCATGACGACATCGTCGATACGCTCCACCATGTGCTCGACCCCGAGGTCGGTATCAACATTATCGATCTCGGGCTGGTCTACGGCATCGGCCTGCGCGATGGGTCGGTCACCATCCAGATGACAATGACCACGCCAAGCTGCCCTTTGCAGGCGACACTCGAGGGCGCGGTCAACCGGACCATGCAGACCCGTCATCCCGAGATCACTGATGTCACGATCGATGTCGTCTGGGATCCGCCCTGGGGTGTTGAGCGGATCTCCCCCGAAGGGCGCCGGCAGCTCGGCTGGTAGGCCGCCTCCCGACGCAGCACGGCAGTATCAGGAACAGGAGCGGATGGAATGACAACGACGTCGGACCAGGAGCCAATTCTCGCCAGCTGGAAGATCAGCGAAGTGCTTCAGCGATACCCTCGGTTGCTCGATGTGCTGGTCGAGCTCTCCCCGGCTTTTACAAAACTCCGTAATCCCATCATGCGCCGTGTCCAATCGCGCCTCGTCACGGTGGCGCAGGCAGCCGAAATCGCCGGAATCGAACCAGCGGCGCTGACCCGGACGCTGAACCAGGCCGCGGGAATCACCGCCCCGGATCTGGAAAGCGCCGCGTCTTCCACCATTCCCGATCAACAAGCGGAATCCTCGCCGCCCGCCTGGGTCGAATCGGCTCCCGTCGCCGCGGAGCTCGACGTCCGCCCGCTGATGGCGCGCGGCGAGGAGCCGTTCCGCGCGATCATGCAGGCCGCGCGCACCGTTCCGATCGGCTCCGTTCTCCTGCTCCGGGTCGGCTTCGAGCCGTTGCCGCTCTACGACGAACTGGCGAAGCAGGGGTTCACCCACTCCGCGAGACACACCGGCGATGACTGGGAGATTTCCTTCTACCGCTCCCACGACACGCGAAGCACCTCGCCATCATCACCGAAGCCAGAGACATCGCCCGCCGTCGATTGGGAGGCCCCGACCGGAGCGGAGGTGACGATTGACGTCAGCGAGCTCGTGCCGCCCGAACCCATGGTGAAGATTCTGCAAACACTGGAGACGCTGCCGCCGGACGGTCGCCTGCTGGTCCACCACGTGCGGCGCCCGATCCATCTCTACGACCGGTTGAACGAGATGGGCTACGCGCATGACACCCGCGAGCCCGAGCCCGGCCACGTTGAGGTGCTGATCCAGAAGCGCGCGACAACGGCAATGCCGTCATGATGAGTATCAATTCGGCAAACGCGCCGTCGCTGGATCTCCCCGCCCGCTTCATGGCCCTGAGCATCGTCGCCCTGGCCATCTCCACCGTCTCCGCGCCGTGGACCTTGCCGCTGCTCCAGGGAAGTTTCTCTTCGTTCTCGCTGCTGGCCTTCGTCCACCTCAACACGCTCGGCTTCATCGGAGCGATGATCATGGGAGCCAGCTACCAGCTCGTTCCGGTGGCGATTCAGGTTCCGCTCGCTTCGGTCCGGGCCGGTCGCCTCTCCTTCTGGTTCTATGGCAGCGGTCTCCTGCTCTTCCTGAGCGGATTGGCAGGATCGTGGCTTCCCCTGCTTGCCGCCGGCGCGACTTTGCTCGGCATCGCCTTCGCGCTCTACATCGGCGTCATTCTCGCGACGTGGTGGCGCACACCGCACCGCGATGTCGTCTCCTGGCACATCGCGCTCGCCGCGATCAACGCGGGTGCGGGCATGATCTTCGGCATGCTGCTTGCCTTCAATAAAAGCAACGGTATGTTGGGTGGCCATCTTCTCGGGTTGCTGGCGGCGCATATCACGATCATGCTTGGCGGTTGGGTGATGCTGACCTTCTTCGGCGTCGCCTACCGGCTGATCGGAATGTTCACCCTCTCCGAACAACACTTCCTGCCACGACTCGCCTGGGCGGAATTCGCTCTCGTCGCGGGCGGTTCATGGGCGCTGGCACTCAGGTTCGCCCTGTCGTTGCCGCCCATTTTGGGCCAAGCAGGCGCGGCGTTGTTGCTGGCCGGCGCCGTCTGCTTCGCCGCCCAGATCATCCGCCTCTACCGGCGACGGATGCGGCGCGCCTTCGATATCCACATACCTTTCGCCCTGCTCGCCGCGGCTCTCGCGATCGCGACCGGTGGCTTGCTCGTCATTGGGCTGATCAGAGGGGCAGATGCATCCAGCGCGCTGTCGGTAACGGTTGTCTGGCTTGCGCTCTTCGGCGTTGCCGGAACGGCGATCCAGGGATTCTTCTACAAGATCGCGACGTTCCTCGTCTGGCTCAAGCGCTACGCACCTCGGGCGGGAACGGAACCGGTCCCTCGCCTCGATGAGCTCTATAACCGGCGGCTCGCGGTCGCGGGCTGGGCGCTGTGGACCGCTGCAATACTGGCCGTCACGGTCGCGCTTCTCGGCGAAATCCACGTCCTGGGCGCTGTCGCCCTCCCCCTGTTAGCCGGGGCCGCCTGCTTCATCACGAACGTCGTCAGCATCGGGCGCCATTGGTCGAACGACCGTGGCCAGAGCCATGACGATCGGGAGATTCGTCGCCCGACGACATCCGGCAAGCTCGTTCTTCGTCCCAGCACGGCGCCGGTGACGAAGTTCCACCCCCCCAGCCCCTCATAACCCTGAGAGAGGGAATCGGTCCCGGACGCCGTCGACGACCGGGCAAGGTGCGGACGGACGCACAATAAGGAGTGTTCATCTCATGGCAGAACCGACGACGAACGCGGAGACCAGCGCGGCAGACGTTGCAGTGACGATCGATGTGCGGGAGATCACCCCGCGCGAGCGGCATCCGCTCATCTTCAACACCTTCGATGGATTGACGGCGGGCACGGCGATGTTGCTGATCAACGATCACGATCCGAAGCCGCTCTATTACCAGTTGAAGGCGGAGCGCGCCGGTCAGGTGGGTTGGGATTATCTCGAGGAAGGGCCGGAGGTCTGGCGCGTTCGCATCGCCAAGAACGCAGAGTGAGGATCACGCGGGGCGTCACTCGTGATTCCACGACCGCGGGGCGGGGGCAGCGCGTTGCCCCCGGC
>JBARWF010000085.1:0-11262 GCA_049646645.1 Thermomicrobiales bacterium | reverse complement strand
GCCCGGGACCACGGCAATGGACGACGCCCAGTCTCCGAGCCGACCGCGCCGGTCTGTCCGCCCACGCCGCCGGTCGTCAGGGTTCGCCTGGCCGTGACGAAAACATGGGCCGGATCAGGAGGCTGTCCCTGTCCCCGGCGGCAACGGCCCAGTCGGGTCCTGCTCCCCGCCGCGCGGCAATGCCTCCGTGGGGGCGTCCGCGTCCGCATTCTTCCGCGATGCGATCGGCAGCGCCTTCGCGATATTCGTCGCGCGGTCGACGAACTCGTTCACCTGGGCCCGGCTCGGCTTCTTGCCGTACTTGAAGTAGAAATCCGCCGACCAGCCGATCGCCAGTGTGCCGGCGTACGCGATCACCACCTTGGGAATCGTGCCCGCGGCGAACGGCAGCATGGCCGACGCCTCGCGGGCGGCGGTTCGCCACAGGAATCCCGCCCCCACGACCGGCGCGAGCTCCGTGATGAGTCCCGTCTGATTGTGCAGGTCACGCCCGTTGAGCGCCGCCAGCTTGTAGCACATCATGATCTGGTTCTTCGTCAGCACCACGAGGTCGGCGCTCGCCGCGATGAGATTCCCGAGAACGGGGATCACGGCCGGCACGTTTGAGACCAGCGCGAACTGGGCATTGGCCCGCGAGGTCTCCTCCATGATCGCCTTGGCCGCCACCGCGCGAAAGAGCGGGAAGAATCGCCCCAGTGACGGCGCCAGCTCCGGCAGCGCAGCGACAATCGTCACGCGCGTCTGGTCTTCAGGCACGAGGTTCCCGGGCAGGTGCGTCGCCAGGAAGAAGACCTTCGCGACATTGTCGGATCCGACAGCCGACCGCACGCGCTCCAGCAGCCCCGACTGCGCGGGATCGTGAACGACGATGATGTCGTACCGGTACGCTTCGAGCTGGACGGGATCGCCCGCCGCGCGGACCTCCACGAAGCGCTCCGGTCGCTCCCCGAAGAGGCGGCTTGCCGCCGACCGGGCCTCCTCCTCATCGTCGGAGAGCATAACGATCATCGGCGCCAGCTCGGCGCGCCGCCGGACCTCCTCGAAATCGACCTCCTTCACGACGTTGATGAAGTTCTTCACCGAGCCAATGGCGCCCAACGCACCACCGGCCGATTTCAACGATGGCATCGATCACAATCCTCTCGTAAGCCGCATCAACTCTGTCCAGGCCGGAACCGCCGCCGCTCCGTGCATCGTGTGCACCCGTTCGACAAGAGACATCCTGCCACAAATCGCCGTGCGCACCGCGGAAGACGCCCTGGCTACGTCGTCCACACCATCGGTGTGGCCCCCGGCAGCAGGACCACCTCGACGAGATCGCCCGGCAGAATCGAAAGCTCACCACGTGGCACCAGTGCCAGGCAATTCGCCGCCGCGAGGGTCGCCAGGCTCTGCCGGCGGTGTGGCTCCGCCTGCCGGACCACGAGTTTGCCTTGCGCATCCAGCCCGGCCAACGCGCAGATGATACGGTCGCACTCCCGGTCAGCGGCCAAAGCTTCCGCAGCGCACGCCCGCAGCGCCGGGAATGCGGGGACTTCTGCTCCGGCGAGCCACTGCACCGCTGGTACTCCGAATTGCAGGAAGCTTACCGCCGCCGCCAGGGGATTCCCCGGCAACCCGATGAACGGCACGTCGTCGACCAGTCCAAAGGCCAGCGGCTGCCCGGGTTTCATGCGAACGCGGGCGAAGGTCACTGTCCGTTCAGCCGCGAAGGCCGCGCGCACGACATCATGGTCGCCCACCGAGATCCCGGCCGTCGTCAAAAGCAGATCCGGCTGGAGATCGCGGATCACCGCCGAACAGAGCGTTCGCAATGCCTCGGGATCATCCTCGACGGAGGCGTGCCGCACGACCTCGCCCCCGAGGGCGGCGATGTAGCCGGTCAGCATCGGCGAGAGCGCATCGTGAATACCGGTCTCCGTTCCCACGTCGCCGCGGATCAACTCCTTGCCGGTGGCGATGAGGGCAATACGCGGTTTGCGCACCGGAATCGCATCAACGCCGACCGCGGCCAGCAGCCCCACGCGGGCCGGAGTGAGAGGCTCGCCCGAGCGCGCGATCGTCGCGCCAACCGTCACCTGCTCGCCTGCCCGGCGCACGTGACGCCCCGCTGCCACGCATTCCGTTATGACAATGCGCTGACCTTCCGCCCGAAGCTGGTCCCACTCCAGCTCGATCACGGCCGTTGCCCCCGCCGGCAGCATCGCGCCGGTCATGATGCGGCAGCAGGTTCCGGGCGCGAGCGGTGCACCGGCGTCATCGCCGGCCGCGACGGTCCGTGCCACGGTGAGCGCAACGGGATTCGCGGACGACGCGGCCGATGCATCGTCCACACGCACGGCGAACCCGTCCATCGCCGCCTGATCGAACGGCGGCAGGTTCATCGGCGACACCACCTCGGATGCGAGTGCGTGGCCAAGCGATTCGAGGAGGGATCGGCGCTCTGGAGCGACCGCTCGCATGGAGCTTAGGATGCGCGCTCGCGCATCGGCAATGCTCAGGTGCTCACGCTCTTCATGTGGTCCCGTACGTCCGCTCACAGACCGCTCAACCCTCCGGATGCCGCTCAAATGCCTCGGGCCCCATCGATGCTCCATTCAACGCGTCTATGCCCCTCCTGCGCGTCCAGGGGATGCGCCCGCTGATGCCGAGGGCTCCACTGCCTCAGAGGATTCCGCCCCTACCGTGCGTCGCCGCGTGCTGCACGTCAAGCATAGAGGCGTGCGCGGCAAATGGCATCGCAGTGGCATCGAAGCACGCGCACCCTTGCCCGACACACCACCCGAATCGCGACCGCGACCGCAACCGTGACACAGGCGAAACGGGGCGGAATGGCCCGAGCAAATGGCGTTCTGAGCCCGCGAAAAATTGGGTGTTGACGCGGGATCGAGAAACAGCCTATACTTCGCCCGCTGCGGCACGCACCAGCCCAGGTGGCGGAATCGGCAGACGCGCTAGCTTGAGGGGCTAGTGCCCGTTTAGGGCGTGGAGGTTCAAATCCTCTCCTGGGCACCGGTATCGGAGATCCGGCAAGATGGGCGATTAGCTCAGCTGGTAGAGCGCCACGTTTACACCGTGGATGTCAGGGGTTCGAGTCCCTTATCGCCCACCGGTCGTACGCAGCGCTCCACTTTTCCCCATGCGCCAAGGTAGCTCAGTTGGTAGAGCTCACGACTGAAAATCGTGCGGTCGCCGGTTCGAGTCCGGCCCTTGGCACCATCAACGAGAAGGGCCTCCCGAAGATTCGGGTGGCCCTTGTCGTGTTCTTCGTGGCCGGTCGTCGTTCGCCGCAGCCTATTCTTGCGGCGTGTTGAACAGGTCCCGGTTCCCTTCAGCCGGGAGCTCAGGCCGCTCGCCCCACTCGTTCCACGAGCCGTCGTAGTTGCTCCAGTCCGCGGCACCGGCGCGATGCAGGCCGAAGAGCAGCTGCGTGGCGGTGACGCCCCCGTTGCAATAGGCGATCACCGGCTGATCCAGGTCGACCCCCAGCGCTTCGATCCCGGCGCGCAACTCCTCCGGGCTCTTCCAGCCGCCTTCCGGTCGCATCATCTCCGACGCCGGGACATTGCGCGCCCCGGGGATATGCCCGCCCCGCGAGCCGCGCTGCACCGCGCCCGAATACTGTTCCGGCGACCGAGCATCGAGGATCTGGCGATTGCCCGCACTCACCTCAGCCAGGACAGCGTTCCGGTCGCTGATCAGTTGGGGATTGGGACGTGGAGTGAACGTCGCGATGACCGGCGCCGGCTGTTCGGTCGAGAGCGGGTAGCCCCGGCTGATCCACGCCTGGTAGCCGCCATCGAGCACGGCCACGCGACTGTGCCCGTAGTAGCGCAGCGCCCACCACAACCGCGTCGCGAGGTGGCCACCGGCATGGTCGGCGATCACGACGTCGGTCTCATCGCCGATCCCGATCGCTTCCATGCGCTGGGCGAACAACACTGGCGGCGCGATCTGCGCCTTGACATCAGCATCCGGATCAACGATGTCCCTGGTCCAGTCAACGTAGACCGCGCCGGGAATGTGCCCGGCTTCGTATTCATCGATGGCGCCGGTGTATATCCCCTTTTGTCGTCCTCCGCCGAGATCCTCAGTCTTCACGTAGCCGCGAATGTCCACGACTCGCAGGCGAGGGTCATCGAGATGGTCGCGCAGCCATTCCGGCGTCACCAGGTCGTCCGGCAGGATCGACGCTGTGCCCACCTGGCTTTGTGTATCGCTCATAGGTCCTTGTCCTCTCCAGATTCATCCCCGCAGAGCGGGGCACGGGTTTGGCCGTCACATCTCCCGCTGAATCATCGGCATGGCGATCCGACTCCGGATCAGGCGCACCTGCTTGCCGATACCAGCGACGAGCCGCGACGACGCAGCGCTATCCAGTAGGCGATCGACAATGCCGCTCGCCCAGACGTACCGCAACCCGATCATCCACGCGGTCACGGCCAGTGCGACCGGCGCGTAGAGCCACCCCTCCAGCGGATTCATGCCGAAGAACCCGCGGATGCCCGGCGTGCCCATGATGATGGCGTAGAGCGGCACCATGGCAACCGCCACGATCGTCGGCCGCCAGTCGCGCGTCGTCTCCTCGACCACCGCGAACCACTTCGTGGGCGGTGCCGCGAACACGACGAGCCACAGCCCGCAGAGCACCAGCACGAAGGTCAGCCCGTCGCGCGCAAGGACCTCCGAATCACTGTAGAGGAAGCTGCTCACGATCTCGCGAGCCGAGAATTCGCGAAGGTTCAGGTCGTGGAAGACATAGATGATCGCGTACATCGTGAACGATGCGCTTGAGACAAAGATCACCGCTGGCAGCACGAACCGGACTAGCGAGCGGATTGTCTGGCTCGCGATCCGCCCGGAGGGCGCGAAGAGCGCGAGCGCGAACGTCGGGATGCCGACGGTCAGCAACGTCAGCAAGGTCATGTGCCCGGGCAGGAACGGGAAGCTCAGGCGGAAAGCCGCCGTCAGCGCCATGATCACCGCCACGGCAAAAACCCGCGTCAGGAAGAGATCGAGCGTGCCATGCAAGCCACGCCGGATACGCTGCCCCTCCTTGAACGCGTGCGGCAGGGCGCTGAAGGAATCGTTCAGCAACACGATATCCGCCACGGCCCGCGTCGCCTCGGACCCGCTCTCCATCGCGATGCCCAGGTGCGCCTTCTTCAGCGAGAGCACATCGTTGACCCCATCGCCCGTCATCGCGACATACGCGCCCTGCCGCTTCAGAGAATCGACGATCCGCTCCTTGAGCTGCGGGGCGATCCGCCCGAAGATGGTGGTCGATGCCACCGTCTTGTCGAACTGTGCTCCCTCCAGTCGATCGAGCTCGTCGCCGGAGATCGAGGTCGCATCCGCCGGGAATCCGGCCTGCAACGCCAGCGCGGCGACCGTGTCTGGATTATCACCGGAGATGATCTTGAGCCGGACCTTCGCCTCGCCGAAGTGCTCCAACGTCTCCTCAAGATGGGGCCGCAATTCATCCTTGAGGGCGATCCAGGCAATGCCGCGCAATCCATCGGGCAACGACGGCTCATCGTTCGAATCCTCAAGCGTCAGCTGTTCATCGCCGACGGCGAAGAGCAGCACACGGAGACCGGATTTCTTCCACTCGGCCGGCGGCTCTCCGATATCGCCCCCCAGCACCGGCGTGAGTGCCTCCGGCGCTCCCAGCACCAATGTCCCGACATTACCTTCCGCGTCGGTCACCATACCGCTCCACCGGATGGAGGATGCGAACGGCACCGCATGCAGCACACGCACCGAATCGGCTGGATACTTGGCGGCGATCGCCTCCGAGGACTTGGTCCCGCCCGGCATGCTGGCGGCAAAGACACCCAGCCATCGCTCGACATCCGGCGCCGATGCGGCGCCGATCACCTCCATGTTGGCCAGCTCAAGGCGATTGGAGGTCAGCGTGCCGGTCTTGTCCATGCAGAAGACGTTGACGTTGCTGAGGGATTCGATTGCGTTCGTCTGCTGGACCAGCGCATTCTGGGAAGCCAGCCGCACGGCCGCCATCGAGTAAGTCACGGTGATCATCAGGAAGAGGCCGGGCGGCACGATTCCCAGAATCACCGCCGCCGCAGTCACGGAATCCCGGAACGATGCGTGCCAGAAGACCACCGCCTGGATCATGAGCAGCACGAGCAGGGTCGCCGCCACCACGATCAGCACCCGCACGATCCGGTTGACTTCCTGCTGCAACGGTGTAAGCGTCGACTTGCGTGCGCGTGCACCCGCCGTGATGCTCGCGGCGAGCGATGCGGCGCCGACCTTCTCGACCTCAAGGCTCCCCTGCCCGGAGACGCAAAAGCTGCCGGAATAGAGCGGATCGCCCGCCTTCTTCGCGATATGATCCGCCTCGCCGGTCAGCAGCGACTCATCGATCGAGAGTCGGTCGCTGTCGAACACCGTTCCATCGAGCGGCACCTGGCTCCCCGGCCTGAGCAGGACGAGATCGCCGACGACCAGCTCTGCCGGCTCGATTTGGGTCTCCTCCCCATCGCGCCGCACGGTGATCCTGACGCGATTCAGCAGCGCTATCTGATCGAGGCGTCGCTTGGCACGCACCTCCTGCACGATGCCGATGATGGCGGTGATGACCGCCAGGCTCGACGTGAGGACGGCATCTCGCGGCTGGCCAAGCGCGACCAGGACAAGCCCAATGCCAACCAGTGTGACGTTGATGAACGTGAGCAGGTTACGACGCACGATCTCGCCGTACGTGTTTCCGGTATTTTCCTGGGATTCATTCCCCTGGCCGGCTGCGCGGCGGGCCTCGACCTCCGCATTCGTCAACCCTGACGGCGGCGTCGAGGATGCGGGATCAGCGGGGAGCCGGTCCACACCCGCTGATTCTGAAACTGGAGCCTGATTCACCACCATTCCCGGCAATTCCTTACAAGCGATGTCGCAATGGATAAACGGGATCCCACCCGGCATCCGGAGAAACGATCGACGAGCGAGGATCAGACGCCGCGCCCGGATACACTCCGTCGTTTTGCCTTCGCAAGCGTACGGCACAAATGTCACGGAATCGTGGCACCGAATGCAAGATCAGCGCCGTCCCAATCGCGCCGCGGATGCCTACTCCCGGATCGTGGCACTATACCTTGACAGCATCGCGAGGAACCCGTACACTCTCTCCTGCTGCCAGATCGGCACCCAACACGCGGAAGTGGCTCAGTGGTAGAGCATCTCCTTGCCAAGGAGAAGGTCGCGGGTTCGAATCCCGTCTTCCGCTCCAAGACTCGTGAATGACGCGAATGTGAGATATCCCGACGGCTAGTTGCCGTCGGGATATCTGCTTTTGGAGAGAGTTCATCAGCCCCCAGTGGGATAATCACTGGGCAACCTATGGACTCCGGCGCACCTATTTTGGCCCAACTTCAACGAACAGCGCCGCAGAAACCGGCGATCACTCCGATTCGTCCTTTCAGTTTTTCAAACGAGAGCGACATGAACGAGAAAAGTTCGAATATCCACTTTGCTCAATTTCCATTCATGATCGATATGCCGACTGTCCTAACCAACGGCTATGAACACCTTCACCATCAGGAAGCTAATGTTGCACTGAAAACGATATCGCGGCACTCGCTGGCGTTGGGCCCGTGGCACACAGCTATTTCGCTCATCATCCAGTCTGTAAGCGGTGCTCTCGTTTTCGAAGGGACCGATATTGAGAGGGCTTCCAAATCATTGAGAGTTGGCTTCGCGGTGAGCGCTACCCACACTAGCAAAGTGGCAATGGACTTGTGCCTAGGTGGTCACTATCCGCAGGCCATGATGATGTGTCGCTACTTGGTGGAGTCTTGGATCCGCGTTGCCTACCTAGAACTACAACCCAACGCTGCTCGAAATTGGTTTCGGCACGGCCAGCAGAAACCTCAGCCGACGAAGAACCCCAAGATGCTTAAGCGACTAGAGGACCACCCTGCGTATCGAGCTAACGCCACGATAGCGAGACAGCTCATCGAGGAGGCAAACCACTATTCCCATCCCTCTCCCGAAGCTATTGCTCACGCCTATCAACTGGGTCGGGAACACAAGACGCTGGGCACTGTCTATATGCCGAACTTGGTCGGGAACGTCATTCACATTGCGGCGACGAGTTGTTTCCTCATTGCTCAAGAACTGCCACGCTTTGTGACCGTCAGTGAAAGCTTCGCTGATACTTTGGACCGAGTAGATAGGCAGATGCAGGCTTGGGAACATGCGCAGCAAGCAACCTACAACTTAGGCCTGACCGACGACCGCGCTTGAGCCAGCCACTACTCACATCTGGGGATTGAGTTCGGGGCGGTACCGGGATGAGGGGGAGACTTCCTGACATTCCGTCGGCGCGGCCAGCGCAGTAACGGTCCCCCATCGGGGAGCCCGCCCATTTTGTTGTCTGCGAAGCGACCGATTATGCTTGACGCGCGGCATGACACTGCCGGACGCGGGCGTGGCGGAACGGCAGACGCTGCGGTCTTAAACACCGCTGGGGCAACCCGTGCGGGTTCGAATCCCGCCGCCCGCACCCCGACCTCCTGGCGCCCCCTCTCGTCGTCTCCCGCCTGGTCCTCAGCCCGTGCTATTCAGCTCAGCGTCGGAGCTTGCCGCCGCTTCCCGGGCAGCGATGAAGACGGCCACGCCATCCAGCACCCGCTGGAGCGCGAATTCGAACTCGTCTCCCTCGTTGTCGTCTTCCGCATCGATCACCCCGGCCGCGATCATCTTCTCGACCTCCGGGAACTGCCCAGGCGGCATCAGGCGAGTCAGCAACGCCCCGTAGGACAGTCCATCGACCACATTGCCCGGTGTGGGGTTGTCATCCCCTGGCCGTGTGACCTCGGCGAAGAACCGCTGCGTTCCCCGCACAAAACTCGTCATGAGAAAGAAGACCGCGAAGCGATCCGGCGCGGTGAGCGACGTCTCCCTCAACGCGCTGAGCCCGGCTTCCATCCACCGAATATTGTTCGGAGAGAGCGGCGGTCCCGTGATCGGGATATCAAAGAGCCACGGACGCCGCCGGTAAACCGCAGCGATCTCGTGCGCCGCCTGTTCCAGCCCAGCCCGCCAGCCCCGCTCGGGGCCAACGGCATCCGATGGCGCGCCGATGCCCGCATCCACCATCAGCTCCAACAGCTCCGCCTTGCCCGGAACGTGCCGGTAGATCGCCATGGTCGAATACCCGACTTCCTTGGCGATGCGGGCCATCGAGACTCCCGCCAGCCCCTCGCGATCGGCAATGTCGACCGCGGCCGCAACGATCGCCTCCCGGCTCAGCCCCTGCCGCGAACGCGCCGCCTCCCCCCACTCGTTCTTCCAGAGCGCACGCACGCTCTCCGGCAGTTCGTTCGTCTCTCCTCGATCCGCGGTCATCGGCTTCCCTCACCACGTTGACAAACCCACTCGGGCGTGAGAATGTATATCACGCACACATCAGTGTATGACATACACATCTTTGGCTCGATTTAGACAGGAGACGGAGGTTCGGGATGAAGAGTCCCATCATTCACGCCACTGGCATCGCCAAATCCTACGGTTCACAGACCGTGCTCTCTGGTGTCGACATCACGGTCCCCGAGGGCACGGTAACCGCCTTGCTCGGCCCGAATGGCGCCGGCAAGACGACCCTGGTCCGGGTTCTCACGACACTGACCGTGCCCGACTCCGGCACGGCAACGATAGCAGGGTTGGACCTGCGCCAGAACCCGGATAAGGTGCGCTCCGTGATCAGCCTGACGGGACAGTATGCCGCCGTCGACGAGTCCCTCACCGGCGAGGAGAACCTGCTGCTCATGACTCGGCTCTGGCACCTAGACAGACGAACGGGCGCCCAACGCCGGCGCGACCTGCTGGAGCGCTTCGAGCTGATGGATGCGCGCAACAAGCCGGTCGCCACCTATTCCGGGGGCATGCGCCGCAAGCTCGACCTCGCGCTCAGCCTCGTCGGGAATCCCCGCATTATCTTTCTCGACGAACCAACGACCGGTCTCGACCCGAGAAGCCGGGCGACGATGTGGGACATGGTGAAGGAATTGACCGCCACCGGCGTCACGATCTTCCTCACCACCCAGTACCTGGAGGAAGCAGATCAGCTGGCGGACAGCATCGTGATGATCGATGGGGGCAGGGTGATCGCTGAAGGCACCGCCGAGGAGCTCAAATATCGGATCGCAAGCGACGTGCTGGAATTGCAGTTCCCGGATCGGGAGAGTGCGGCCCGTGCAGCGAGCGTCATCGGACCGAATGCGATCGTCCACGCCACGCAGCCGGATTCGCTCAACGTCGCTTCCAGCGGGCATCCCGACCAGCTCCGGATGCTGCTCAACACCCTCGCCAGCCAGCAGATCGTGGTCGCCAAGGTCGCGATCAACAAGCCGACGCTGGATGATGTCTTCCTTGAACTCACCGGCCGCACGGCAGACGCCGTGACCGCGGAGGCTGCATAGCCATGACAACCCTTGCCCTCGGTGCGCAGGATTCGGCCGCGATGGTCGCGCGGAGCGTACGCGGTTTCAGCCGCAAGCTCGACTCGCTGCTCACCTCGGTGATGACACCGATCTTCATCATGCTGCTCTTCGTGTACGTCTTCGGCGGTGCCATCAACATCGGCACCGACTACCGAAATTACGTTGTTCCGGGCGTGATCATCCTCTGCGCGGGGTTCGGTGCGGCGAGCACGGCGGTCGCCGTCGCGACGGATATGCAGACCGGGGTGATCGACCGGTTCCGGTCCTTGCCGATCATGAGCTCCGCCGTCCTTGTTGGACACGTCGTGACATCGGTTCTCACCAACCTCATCGCGACGGCAATCGTCTTCGGGGTGGCCTTCCTGACCGGCTTCCGCACCAGCGCCACGCTGCTGGACTGGATCGGTGCGCTGGCGGTAGTCCTGCTCTTCATCGTGGCGCTCTCATGGACGGCGACGGCGCTTGGATTGCTGCTCAAGAACCCGGAAGCGGCGAACGGTGTCACGTTCATCATGCTCTTCCTGCCCTACCTCAGCAGCGCCTTCGTGCCGCCCGACACCATGCCGAAGCCACTTCAGGTCATCTCCGAGCATCAGCCCTACACTCCGCTGATCGAGACCTTGCGCAGCCTGCTCCTGGGCACGCCGATGGGCAACAGCGGCTGGCTGACGCTGGCCTGGTTTGGCAGCATCCTCATCGTCTCGGTCGTCGCATCGATGCGCCTCTTCAACCGCACGACCGCGTGAAAGACGAGCGCCGGCGCATGACAAACAGGCAGCAGGGCCGCAACGATATCCTC
>JBARWF010000084.1:0-9307 GCA_049646645.1 Thermomicrobiales bacterium | reverse complement strand
CCGCCGGGCGGCGAATCGCCCGGATGAGGCGAGCAGCCGGGGCGGCGAGCAGCCGGCGCGGACCCGGCGCGGACGCCGCAAGCCGGACGATGCCGAGGAAGACGACGAGGATCTGTAGGGCGCCCTCCGAAGCCGACACATGCCACGAGAGACCCGGCACATTGCCCGGTCTCTTGCCGTTCAGATGGAATGCTTGTCTCTTTGTAGGGTGCGACTTCATGTCGCACCCTACGGACGTACTGGCATGGCATGAATGTGCATTGGGCATCCATTATCGTGGACCGGTATCACCCGCCGCCATTCGAGCCATCGCCATTTTCATTGCCGTTGGTTCCAGACTCGGTGTTGTTCTCGTTTCCAGAACCATCGTTGCCCGGCGGTGGTCCTGTGACGATTAAGTTGCTATTGCCGTTATTGCTGTTGCCCTGATCGCTATTGTCGCTGTTGCTATTGCCGGAGGAGTCGTCCGAATTGGTGGGAACCGGTTCGATGATCTGGTTCCCATTGTCGGAATTGTCCGAAGAGTCCGACGTGTTGTCGTTCGAGCTCGAGTTGCGCTGATTGTCGCCACCATCGCTGCGGGGGCGCGGCATGCTCGTGTCTCCTACCATGCTGGCGTACGAATAGATGCTGTCGAGCGCGCCACTTGCCCAGTTCGCACTGCCGCCTTGCACCTGCTTGAGCGCGGCATCGAGCTCCGTCCTCTCGTAGGACGAGAGCTGGCCACAGCTTTCGGTAGGCTCTTGCCCCTGTACGATCCAATCCTTCGTGGTCTTGCCATTACCCGGCCGGTGCCCGGTCGTCGCGCAGAGATCCTCCTTGTGCACCGTGCTCGGAACCGGGAAGTCCTTGGCCACCGGCTGACCGTCTGGCCCGACCAGCAGCTTCGCGTAGTCCGGATTGCTGTGCATGGCCAGCATCATGTTGCGCCAGATCGGGCCGGCCGCCTGGATACCGTCGATCGCCTCCAGCTGCGTCTGTCCGCTGTCCCCACTCCGGCCGACCCAGACGCCGATCGCGACATCGGTTGTGTAGCCCATCGTCCAGAGGTCCTTCCAGTCCTCGGTGGTTCCGGATTTCGCGGCGGTCGGGCGGCCGAGATCCTTCTGCGTGTTGCCGAAGAGATTGTCCTTGGTGAAGATCATCTCCCGCGCGTCATTGTCGGTGAGGATCGATGTCACCTGGTAGGCGTTGCCAGCGGGCACGGCCTGCGACGATTCCTTCTTGACCTGTTCCTTGTCCAGGTCGTAGAGCACATTGCCCTGGGAATCCTTGATCTGGATGATCGGGTGTGCGGGCACATAGGTGCCGTTGTTCGCGAGCGTTGCGTAGGCGTTGGTGTGCTCGATGAGCTCGACTTCGCCGGCGCCAAGCCCGATCGAGAGGCCGTAATAGCCCGCGTCCTCTTTCAGGCTGTCGACGATGCCCATCTTGCGCGCGGTATTCATCACCCCCTGGACGCCGACAAAGTCAGCGGCCTTGACCGCCGGGATGTTGAGCGAGTTCGCCAGCGCAACACGGATCGGCACCGCGCCGTAGGATTGACCCGTGTAGTTGTTCGGCTTGTAGGGTTCCTGCCCCGGTATCTCCCAGGTTGTGGGCACATCCATCATCACGGTGGCCGGGTTCCATCCCTTCTCGAACGCGGCGGCGTAGACGATCGGCTTCATGGATGAGCCGGGCTGGATGAGGCTCGTGGCGTAATTGACCTGGCCATTGATGAGCGCGTTGTTGAAGTCCGCGGAGCCGACCATCGCCAGCACCTCGCCGCTCCAGGGCACCATCACCACCATCGCGCCGTTGTTGCGCTGGTACTGCTCCATATCGGCGACGCCGCTGGCGACGATCTGCTCCGCCTCGGCCTGAAGCTTGAGATCGATGCTCGTCGTGATCTGGAGACCACTGTAGAGCGCGTCCTCTCCGTAGTGCTGGATGACATAATTGCGCACGTATTGCGTGAAATGGGGGGCGTTCTGGACGGCGCCCGAGCGGTCGTCCTGCGGGTGCAGCGGCTCGTTGTAGGCGGCGGTGGCCTCCTCGCGCGTGATGTAGCGATACTTCACCATCTGGTCGAGCACGTATTGCTGGCGCCGCTTGGCGATGGCGAATCGCTCCGGGTTCGTCGGCTCGTAGTAGGACGGTGCCTGCGGCAGACCGGCCAGCATCGACGCCTCGGCGAGGGTGAGGTCGGAGGCATTCTTGTTGAAGTAGGTCTGCGATGCGGCCTGGATGCCGTACGAGCGGGCGCCGTAGTAGATCTGGTTGAGGTACATCGTCATGATGTCGGCTTTGGAATATTTCCGGGCAAGTGCCACCGCCGCCATCGCCTCGCGGATCTTGCGGGTCATGCTGATATCGAGCGCGCTGATCTGGTCGGGATAGATCGCCCGGACAAGCTGCTGCGTGATGGTGGAGCCGCCCGAGCTCCCGGCGCCGGAGAGGTTGATGAGCCCGCCGCGCACGATAGCCAGCGGCTCGACGCCCTCGTTCGTCCAGAAGGTCGAATCCTCGGAGGCAACGGTCGCATCGATCAGGTAGGGCGAGATGTCCTCCAGCCCGACGTAGTTGCGCCAGCCGTAATCCGGGTTGTCGACTTCCTGCAGCAGGGTTCCGTTCCGGTCGTAGATCCTGGTCGTCTGAAAGGTCTGCGCGGAGACCTGGGCGGCGTTGGGGAGATCCTTGTTGACCTCCTTGTAGGTCTCCATCGTGCCGTAGGCGCCGGCGACCCCGGTCACGATGGTGATGATCACGAAGGCGATCGCGCCCACAATCGTGACCGCCCCGCCAAAGAGGAGCAGCCTGGGAATGCTGAACGGGCCGGATTTCTTCTCGCGACCGGTCGCGCCGGGGAGGAGATGCGGTGGCAGCGTGGCCGCACGCTTGCCGTAACGGGTTTTTCCGTAACGGGCGGCGCGCCGGCGGGCATCGGGATAGCGACGGCTGCTGCGGCTGATTCGACCATGACTCATAGACGGTGGTGCTCCCTTGGGCGCGATGATTTCGGTGAGGTGGAGACGGCGGAACGGTCATCGCCGTGATGAGCTGATGCGCTGTGATCGACAGGCGGCCGGAATGATGCCCCGAGTGGGGCGTGGACGATGCCGCGAGCCCGTGTCCGCGCATGCGCCGCCGTGTCTATTGTACCGGTTGCCCTGATTGCGCTCCGGACCGGCGCAAGGTGGCAGAACCCGCGTGCAACAGGGCATTGCCGTCTCATTGCTCATACGCACGGCCCTGTGGCTTGGTTTCCCGGGACGGGCGGGATGGGGCATGATACAACAGCAGGACGAGCGATCGATGCAACCTGCCGGGGAGCCATCGTGGCAGGGAAAGAGGACACACGAACACCAATGACTGATTCCACGCAACGCCCGCAGAACGCCGGCAATCGCGAGCAGGTCTCCTTGCCGGAGACGCCGCATGAACTGCCATACGATCGGGCGAAGATCGATGCCCTGCTTGATCGGGTGCGCAAGGGTGAGGAGATCACCCTGCTGGACGAGTTGCTGGCTGCCGTCGACTGGCGGTCCGCGTTCACCGCCGCCGACGGGTCGCCACTCGATGTCGAGGGGATCGTCAAGCTGCGCGAGTACTATCGCGAGAAATTCTCGGATATCGGGCCGGTCTACATCGCGGAGCTGCTCTCGACCGAGTTCATGACGGAGCAGCGGGCGCGCAAGAACATCGTGTTTTCGGAGCGGTTGTTGGAGATCGGACGAAACGAGCCGGATCTCTGGCAGGAGATCCGGCTCTTCTTCCGGCGCAAGGAATTCGCGACTGCCATGCTCGTCCATGCCCACAAGGAGCGGGAAGAGCAGGAATCCTAGGGGACGCTTGTCGCCTGCCTATCCGGCGTTGGCGAGGGCGTCCTGGACGGCGCGGCGAACCAGGTTCTGGGTCACCCGGGCGCGGTAGTCCGCTGGCGCGTGCTGGTCGCCGAGGACCTCGATGCCGTCGGTGGCGTGCGCCGTGGCCGCCTTTAGCGCGGCGTCATCCGGCGTAGTGCCATTGAGCGCCTCTTCGACGGCGGTCGCGCGGTAGGCCGCGTCCGCCGTGCCCGTGATGCCGACGCGGATGGAATCGATCGCGCCGTTGCCGCCTTTCCGCAGGACAACAGCTACACCGACGATCGCATAGCCGGAGGCGGGATTGGCGAACTTCTGGTAGCTGGTTCCCGTAGCGCTTGTCAGGGCGGGGATGCGGACGCTGGTCAGCAGCTCGTTGGGCTCCAGCGCCGTCGTCAGGAAGCCCTGGAAGAACTCGTCAACCGGGATCGTACGCTCGCCGTTCGGCCCCCGGGCCACGATCTCACCGCCGAGGGCGAGCACGCCCGCCGGATAGTCGCCCGCGGAGTCGGCGTGCGCCAGCGTGCCGCCGAAGGTGCCGCGGTGGCGCACCTGCTGATCGCCGACGACATGGGCGATCGCGGGCAGCAGGGGGAGATGCTCGGCGAGGACGGCATCCGTCTCGATATCATGGTGAGTGGTGAGGGCGCCGATCTCGACCGTGTCGCCGTTGAGGCGCACGCCGCGCAGCTCGTCGAGCGCGGTGATGTCGATCAGGATCGCCGGTTGGGCTAGCCGCAGCTTCATCACCGGCAGCAGGCTATGGCCGCCGGCGAGGATCTTGCCGTCGTCCTCATGCTCGCCGAGGAGGCGGATCGCCTCATCGACGGACGTTGCGCGGTGATAGTCAAAGGGATAGGGATGCACGATTCATGCTCCTCGGGATCGATCTGTCCAAGTGTCAGGTGGCAGGTGAAGGGAGACCGACCTAGTCGCCGGATGGAATCGGCTTCGGCGTGTCCCCTCGCTGCATACGCTGCGCCGCCGATTGCACCGACTTGACGATGCTCTGGTAGCCTGTGCACCGGCAGATGTTGCCCTCGATCGCATGCCGGATCTCCTCCTCGTTGGGATCCGGGTTCTCGCTGAGCAGCGAGAGCGAGGAGAGGATCATGCCAGGCGTGCAGTATCCGCACTGCAGGCCGTGCTCCTCCCAGAACGCATCCTGGATCGGATGCAGGGTACCGCGTGGCGCCACACCCTCGATCGTCGTGATCTCCTGTCCCTCGGCCTGCACCGCCAGCACCATGCAGCTCTTGACCGCCTGGCCGTTAAGCAACACCGTGCACGCGCCGCACTGACCGGTCTCGCACCCGGTGTGGGTGCCGGTCAGCCCCAGCGATTCCCGCAGCATATGCACGAGCAGTGTGCGGGGCTCAACCGACGCCGAACGCTGCTGCCCATTGACGGTGGTGGAGACGTCCACCTTTGTTGTCGTTGCCGTATCTTGCACGCGTGTTACCCCTCTGCGGCGTGAAACCATCGGTTCCGGCTCGCTGCCGGATCGGTCGTTCGACGGGGATCGCCCGTCAGGATGTCTCGCTCGTCGATGTCGCCTCAAGGCGCTCGTTGAGCTTGGAGAAGAACTTGTTGACGATCGTCCTGGCGGCGGGCTGAATGACCCGGCCACCGATGCGGGCAAGCACCCCGCGCACGTTGGCATCACCGCTCCACTTGAGCAACGTGCCACCAGCATCGTTCGCGGTGAACTCCAGCAATCCCTCACCGGAGACCTGCCCCTGCGGGCCTTTCCCCTCGACCAGCATGCGGAAGCTGTCCGGCTCCTGCTTGTCGCTGATCTTGACATGACCACCGTATCGGCCCTTGATCATGCCGATCCCGATCGTCATGATGGCATCGTATTCATCCTCGCCCACGGCTTCAAGACTCTCGCACCCTGGCAGGCATGCCTTGAGGGTTTCGGGGTCGAGCATCTGCGCCCACACCTCGGCGGGCGGGGCGGACAGGGTGTAATCACCGGAAAGCTGCATGATCTGTGATCCTCCTCTGGATGGGCGTCCCGCCGGCGCGAAAACCTGCCGGCGGGCGAGTGCCACGTCTACACTGATGGTCGCACAGATCGTACCTGTTTGGGGAGAGCCTGCACCGTTCATACCCCGCGCTAGCCGATGGCGGCGTGGGCCGGAGCGAGCAGGCCCGCTTCCTCCAGGATGGCGGCAATCGCGGCTTCCTCGTCGGCGGTCAGCGGGGACATCGGTGAGGTTGGATCGGCGTTCCGGATCACGCCGCGCAGCTTCAGCGCGACCTTGAAGCTGCCCCACGCCGCCGCTGAATGCCCGACCTCCGGGCGCGTCGCCACCTTGGTGATGCTGTAGAGCCGGTAGAGCCGATCCTGCTCGGCGCGAACCGTAGCCGCATCTCCCGCCCGCGACGCCTCGTAGAGGCGAACATACCCGGCGGGATCGACATTGCCAAGACCGGGCACGCACCCGTGTGCGCCGAAACCGAGGGCGACGTCGGTCATCAGCTCGGAGCCGGTGAAGATGCGGAAATCGGGCAGGTCCTGATTGTCGAGTACCACGCCGCGGAAGTTCGCCTCCTGGCCGCTGCTGTCCTTCATGCCAACGATCGCGCCCGATTTCGCCAGCGTCCGGAGTGTGGGTCGCTCAATCTTGGTCTGGACGGCGCCCGGGATGTCGTAGGCCATCACCGGCAGGTCGATGGCGGCGCGAATCTGCTCGAAGTGGCGGACGACCTCGGCCTGCGACGGCTTGATGTAGAACGGCGCGCAGGAGACGAGCCCGTCGACCCCGAGGGCCGCCGCCCGCCGCGCGCGGTCGATGACGCGCCGGGTGGTGAAATCGATGACCCCGGCGAGCACCGGCACGCGGCCGGCGACATGCTCGATCGCGGTCGCAATCACCGTTTCCTGCTGGGCATCGGTGAGGCCGATCGCCTCGCTGGTGGAGCCGAGCATGAAGAGCCCATGTACCCCCGCGTCGAGCTGGAAGTCGAGCAGGTTGCGCAGGTCATCGACGGCGACCTCACCATCCTTGGTCAGGGGCGTGGAGACCGGGGGAATGATTCCGTGCAGATCGAGCGTGGCATCGGTCACTGGTGGGCTCCTCGTGTGTCAAGAAAAGGGACGGGCGCGGAGCGCCCAGAGGTCGCTCCACCGTCGTTACGGGGCCGATGATTGATGCCGGGCTTGTCCCAGATTTCGAGTGTGCTGGCAATTGGCGTGGGCGGCCCGGGCATAGAATGGGCATCTCTGATCTCTATTCGTACGGGTCGACCCTCAGGTCTGCATGAGGTGTGCTTTGAATGCAGGAACGCCCCTCATGCGAGCTTGAGGGCGGACACACGGGCCCACCCGTACGAATGGGGAAGCACGCGACCTCGGCGCTTGCATGCAACGGGCCCCGAATGCAGAGGCGTTCTTCAGGGAACGGCGAGGGCGGACACACGGGTCCGCCCGTACGAAGGAGGGCGCGTATTTAGCCCTTGATGCCGGACATCCGCACGCCCTGGACGATGTAGCGCTGCATGAAGAGGAAGACGATCACCAGCGGCAAGGCGCCCACGACCGCGCCCATGAAGAGCGCCGAGAGGTTGATCGTCTGCGCCGTCAGGAAGGCCGACAGCACGACCTGAACCGTGCGCGTCTGCGGGGATTGCCCGACGATGGACGGCCAGAGGAAAGCGTTCCAGTTGTTGATGAAGCTGAGCACGCCGAGGGCGGCCATGATCCCCATCGAGTTGGGCAGGAGCAGCCGGAAATAGAGCCCGTAGTAGGTCAGCCCGTCGAGCCGCCCGGCCTCCTCCAGATCCTTGGGGAAATCCAGGTAGAACTGGCGGAACAGGAAGGTCGAGAAGGCGCTGAACAGACCCGGAACGACAACGCCCCACAGGGTGTTGATGCCGCCGAGCTTGGCGACCACCACGTAGGTCGGGACGAAGGTGACCGCGGCGGGGACCATCAGCGTGACGAGGATGATCGAGAAAACGACTCCCGAGCCCTTGAACGGGATGCGGGCCAGCGCATACCCCGCCATCGAGGCGAAGAGCGTCTGGAAGATCAGGTTGACGATGGCGAGGATCGCGGAGTTGCGGAGCCCGAGCGCCATGTTCACTTCGGTGGTTTTGAAGAGATCGGTCAGGTTCGACCACTGCATCTCCTTCGGCCACCAGACCCATTCGAACGAGGTGATCTCGGCGTTTGTGCTGAGCGCGTTCCGGACCATGATGTAGAACGGGAAGAGAAAGATCAGGGCCAGGAGAATCAGCAGCAGATACCGGAGCACTCCCGTGAGAATGGCGAGACCGGTGCTGCCTGACCGCCTCGGGTGCTTGAGCGGCCCCCACTTGCTGTCACTGGGGTTTTGTTGCGACGTTGCGCTCATGAACGCACCTCGTGCTCGCTGGGTCGAAATCGTCGGCGGTCGTTCGGGGTCATGCGCGGCGTCCGAATCCGAAGAGGCGCCCCTGAACCAGCGTCACGATGATGATGATCGCCGTCAGGATGAAGGCGCCGGCGGATCCCCGTCCGTAATCCTGCTGGGAAATCGCGACCTGGTAGAGGTAGACCAGCGGTGGTCGGGCCAGGCTGAGGTTCGCGTTGGAGCCGGCCGCGCTGAGAATGTTGATGAACTCGTCGAATGCCTGGAACGCGGCGATGAAATTGAGCAGCAGCACCGCGATCGAGGTATTGCGCAGCAGCGGGAAGGTGATCGTCCAGAACGTCGTCCACCCCGGTTTGCCCCCATCGACGTACGCCGCCTCGTAGAGCGATTTGTCGATCTCCTGCAGACCCGCGAGGAAGATGATCATGTAGAAGCCGACCTGCAACCAGACACGAACGGTGACGAGCACGAGCCAGTAGTACGGTGGGTTCGTCTCGCCGATCCAGGCGATCACCTGGTCACTGCCAAACCAGTAGATGAGCATGTTGGCGAAGCCGGAGGGCACGCCGGAGAAGATCCCCATCTTCCAGATGACGGATGCAATCACATAGGAGATAGCCGTTGGAATGAAGAAGATACTGCGAAAGATGCCTTGGCCAATTTTGACCGAATTCACCAGGAGCGCGATGAAGAGGGCGAGGAAGAATGTCAGGGGAACGATGAAGATCGCGAAGACGATGATGGTGCGGAGGGACCGCCGGAACTGCGGATCGCTCAACACCGCGCGGTAGTTGTCCCAGCCGATCCAGTTGCCGATGCTGAGCGTGTTGCGCGCTTCCGAGAAACTGATCAGCAGGCCCCAGACAATCGGCCAGAAGGTGAAGACCGCCAGGCCGATGAGCATGGGCGCGACGAAGACCAGGAAGGCGATGGTCGCTTCCCATTTCGTGCGCCGCCACCACGGAACGGACGCGGTGTAAATGGGGCTGGAAAGTTCTGCTTCCACCGTCACGCATATCCTTCGAAGTGGGCCGCGACGATTCGCGGCCGCGCGAGCGGACTGACGGGTGACGACGGGCGATGGACACCACGGTGTCC
>JBARWF010000083.1:0-3185 GCA_049646645.1 Thermomicrobiales bacterium | reverse complement strand
GGGGACCGCGTCTACATTCAGGATGCCGCCTGTAACGTTCGCGCCATCGAGAAGGCGACGGGCGCCGAGATCTGGCGAACGGATTTCGAGGAAGTCATCGGTGGCCCGAACGGCATCGGGATCGGCTATGGCATCCTGGTCGTCTCGCTCGGTGACAGCGGCGATATCGCGGGGCTGGACGCGGAGACGGGCGAACAGCTCTGGCGATCGAAGCTGACGAACAATCCGTACGAGCCGATCGAGATCGCACCGGTCATCTACGACAGCACGGCGTACGTCAGCACCAACCCCACTGGCTCGGGCGAAGGGCAGTATCGCGGGGGCGAGAAGGGCATCTTCTACGCGATCGATGTCTCGACCGGCTACACCCTCTGGCAGTGGGATACCACGACGGACAACCTCTGGGGACAGCCGCGCGTCAACTCGGGCGGCGGCCTCTGGTACCCGGTGTCGATCGATGATGCCGGCAACCTCTACTTCGGGGTCGGCAATGCGGCGCCGTGGCCGGGCACCGAGGATTATCCGAACGCGTCCAGCCGTCCGCAGGACGATCTCTACGCCAGCTCGATGGTGTCGTTGAGCTCCGAGACGGGTGAGCTGCGCTGGTATCTGCAGGCGAAGCCGCACGATCTCTTCGATCTCGATTTCCAGAACACGCCGGTGCTCGCCACCGTAAGCCTGGACGGTGCGGAGACGCTGATCGCGATCGGGTCCGGCAAGACCGGCACCGTGATCGCCGCGAACGCCGAGACGGGGGAAGAGCTCTGGCGGGCGGCCGTGGGCACGCACCAGAACGATGAGCTGCAGGAGATTCCCGAGGGCGAGACCGTGGAGGTCTATCCGGGCACACTGGGCGGCGTGGAAACCCCGATCGCCTACTCCGACGGCGTCGTCTTCGTGCCGATTCTCAACAGCCCGGGCTATTACACGTCGACCGGCACCGGCGAGGGGCCGAAGAGCCTCGCCGATTCGACCGGGGAGCTTGTGGCGCTCGATGTGGCGACCGGCCAGGTCATCTGGGATATCGAGACACCGACCGGCCTGTTCGGCGGCGCGACGGTCGCGAACGATCTCGTCTTCACGGGCGGGCTGGACGGGGTGATCCGGGCGTACAACGTCGCGGATGGCAGCCAGGCCTGGGGATTCCAGGCCGGCGCGGGTCTCAATGCGCCATTTGCGATCTCCGATGACTACCTGTTCGTCGGGGCTGGTGGGCCGCTGATGCCGTCGGCGGATACGTCGGACCCGGCGCCGGAAAGCGCGATTGAGCTGATCGCGCTCCAGATCGGGGCATCGACCGAGGCGAGCCCGGCGGCGAGTCCCGCCGCGACACCGGCGTCGTGATCCTGGAAAAGAACTGAGCGAACATCCGCCCGCTACCAGAGATGGTAGCGGGCGGATGTGTTTCCTGACCGTCGCACGCCACCGGAAACGAGCAGGTTCGCGAGGCGGGAGTGGCCCCTTTGTCGTCATTTCGAGCGACGTCGAGGCACGTCTTTGTTCCACGTGACGCACCGTCGTTGGGGACCAGCAAGAGGGTGCATCGAAACGCCCGTGGAGAGATTTCTCGACAAGCTCGAAATGACGGAGCGGGTACACTGCAGCATGCCTACCACGATTGCGGTGCCCGAGGGGCTTCAAACCGATCTGCGACGAT
The DNA here is from genome assembly GCA_049646645.1 of Thermomicrobiales bacterium. Lineage (GTDB taxonomy): Bacteria > Chloroflexota > Chloroflexia > Thermomicrobiales > UBA6265 > JASGDN01. Next base: position 1,528 of record JBARWF010000083.1, on the reverse strand, counting down.
TGGCCGGAGCGCGCGCGGAGCGTTGGTTGCGAGAGCTTCCCGCGCTGGCCGACCGCATGTGCCGGGAATGGGGGCTCGCCATCGAGGGAGCGCCGATGCACGGCGCGCGGGGACTCGTCCTACTCGTGCGGCGTGGGGATGAGCCGCTCGCCCTGAAGCTCGCCTGGCCGGATGCGGTCACGACCGAGGAGTATCGCGCACTGCCCGCGTGGGCTGGCCGGGGCATGATTCGCCTGATCGACGCGCGGCCCGAGCAGGGCGCGGCGCTGCTGGAACGGCTGGATGCCAGCCGGTCGCTGGCGACCCTTCCGCTCGCCGACGCGGTCCCGATCGCGGGTGCGCTGATCCGGACGCTCGCCGTCGAGACAGGCGAGTCCTTCACGACGATGGCGGATCGCGCGGCAGGGATCTCTTCCACCCTGGAGCCGCGGTGGCAGTCGACGGGCGAGCCCTTCCCCCGACACCTGCTCGATCGGGCGCGGGAGTTTGCAACGCACCTCAGCAAGCGCCCACCTTCACGCACGATGGTGAACTGGGATCTCTATTATGACAATGTGCTGGCCGGAGCGCGTTTGCCGTGGATCGCGATCGATCCGATGGCCGTGCTCGGCGATCCGGAGCTTGGGCTGGCGCAATTGCTGTGGACCCGCCTTGACGAGATGAGCGGCCCCGCCGACCTGCGCGCTCATCTCGATTCGCTCGTCCATCACGCAGGGCTCGAACGCGACCTCGCGCGGGATTGGACACTCGTCCGCCTCGTCGATTACTGGTTGTGGGGGCTGGGCATCGGGTTGACGCATGACCCGGCGCGGTGCGAGACGATCATCGCGTGGCTGGGGTTTTAGACGAAATGCCCGGATCTGTTGATGCCAGTCCGGGTTTTACCTGAGGGGCGAGCTCGATTATCGGGCTGCGCCCGATGGCAGGCGACGAGTTCAGGGGCAACGATGGCGCCATCGCTCAAGTGAAGGAGCATTGCATGGATCTGAGATTCGTTCAGACCGATTTTGCCGGGATCGAGCCGGAGGTGCGTGCGCATCTCGCATCGCTGCCGACGGCGACCGACTCCTTTCAGGAGCATCACGTCCTCACCGCGATGCACTACCGGATCATGGTCGATGGTGAGGTGGCAGGATTCGCCTCGATCCATGCGCAGGAAGTGATCATCCAGTTCGCGCTCACGAGCGACTTCCGCTACCTCGGCCAGCAGGTCTTCGCGCGGCTTCGCCGGTACGAGCATGTGCGGGCGGCGCTCGTGCCTACGAATGACGAATTCTTCGTGGCTCACGCGCTTGATGACTACCGCGCCTTGAGCAAACAGGCGTGCTTCTTCGAGGTCGCAGCATCACGCGTTCCCCGGATTCCGGCCGGATTCAGGCTGCGTGAGGCGACGACCGAGGATATCGCGCTGATCCGGGAAGAGACGGATGAGGAGTTCGAGCCGGTCGAGCAGTTCATCGCCAACGGGGAGCTCTTCGTCACAGAGCGGGAGGGGCAGGCGGTTGGCGTGGGGATCATGGACGTGAGC
>JBARWF010000082.1:0-15970 GCA_049646645.1 Thermomicrobiales bacterium | reverse complement strand
TTGGCCGTGCCCGGGGGGTTCGTCCCTGGCACGGTGGTCGCCGTCGGCGCGACAGCCGGGGTATTGGTGGGCGCAACGACTGGGGTCTTCGTGGGAGTCGCTGTCGGCGTGACGGTTGGCGTCTTTGTCGGAGTCGCCGTTGGCACAACTCCGGCCGCCCCCCACACCTGCATCTCGGACATGTAGCCGATTGTTGGACGGTTGAGCGGATTCGCGAATGTCGCACGGACGTAGCGCGCATTCTGGCCGACGGTGGTTCCGTACCAACTGTTCTGGACGGGCGCATTGCCGAACGTGCCAATCGTCGTCCATGACGAACCGTTGGCGGAGACCTCCAACGTCCATTGATCCGCGCCATCCGGCAAGCGGAACATCCACTTCACACCGCTTACCTGCTTCACCGATCCGAGATCGAGGGTGAACGACGCTGTGGTGGGCGTGCCGCCGATGGTGTACCAGCTCGTGCCGGTGAAGCCGTCATGGACCCGCGTCGAGGAGATGGTTGCGTCCGCGGGACTGCTCGAACTGCTGGCAATCGCCAGTTGGGATCCAGTGAAGCTCGGATTGGCCGTGCCCGGTGGATTCGTCCCGGGAGCGGTCGTCGCGGTGGGCGACGGCACGACGGACGGTGTCTTCGTCGGCGTGACCGTGGGAGTCATGGTCGGTGTCGCAGTCGGAGTCTTCGTCGGCGTGACCGTCGGTGTGTTTGTGGGAGTCTTGGTCGGGGTAGCGGTCGGGGCGGTCGACGCCGTTCCCCAGACCTGCATCTCGGACATGTAGCCGATCGTGGCCCGGTTGAGCGGATTGGCGAAGGCCGCTCGGACGTAGCGCGCGTTCTGCCCCACCGTCGCGCCATACCAACTGTTCTGCGTCGGGGTGTTGCCGAACGTGCCGATTGTCGTCCACGACGATCCGTTCGTGGAGATCTCAAGCGTCCATTGGTCGGCACCGTCCGGCAGGCGGAACATCCACTTGATGCCACTCACCTGCTGGACAGAGCCCAGGTCGAGGGTAAAGGAGGCCGAGGTGGGCGTGCCGCCGATGGTGTACCAGCTTGTCCCCGTATACCCATCGTGCACGCGATTCGAGGAGATCGTGCTCTCTGCCGGGCTGCTCGTGCTGCTGACAATGGGCAGCTGCGATCCGCTGAAGCCCGGATTGGCTGTTCCCGGCGGATAGGTGCCCGGCACGGTCGTCGCGGTCGGCGGCACGGTGGTCGCCGTGGCGGTCGGCGTCGCCGTCGCTGTGGGCGGAACGATCGTCGGTGTGTTGGTCGGGGTGGCCGTCGCCGTGGGTGGCACGGTGGTCGGCGTGTTCGTGGGAGTGACGGACGGCGTCGTGGTTGGCGTGTTCGTCGGGGCAACCGTCGACGTTGCCGTAGGCGTCATCGTCGGGGTCGTGGTTGCAGTAGCGGATGCGGTTGCGGTTATCGTCGGCGTCACAGTGGGTGTGACCGTCGGAGTCGCCGCCGCACCGCCCCAGACCTGCATCTCGGACATGTAGCCGAGGACGGGCCGGTTCTGGGTGTTCGTGAAGGTCGCCCGCACGTAGCGGGCGTTCTGCTCCACCGTCGTCCCGTACCAACTGTTCTGGGTCGGGGTGTTGCCGAACGTGCCGATCGTGGTCCAGGAGGAGCCGTTGGCGGAAACCTCCAGCACCCACTGGTCGGCGCCATCCGGCAACCGGAACATCCACTTCACACCGCTCACCTGCTTCACTGCTCCGAGATCGAGCGTGAACGATGCCGTGGTGGGCGTGCCGCCGGTGGTGTACCAGCTCGTGCCGGTGAAGCCGTCATGGACCCGCGTCGCGGAGATGGTCGAGCCCGCCGGCTCGCTGGTGCTGCCGGTGATCGCCAGCTGCGATCCACTGAAGCTCGGGTTGGCCGTGCCCGGCGGGTTCGTGCCTGGCACCGTCGTGGGCGTCGGACTGGTCGTCGGACTGGTCGTCGGTGTGACGGTCGGCGTCATTGTCGGGGTCGCTGTCGGCGTGACGGTTGGCGTCTTCGTCGGAGCGGGTGTCGGAGTGGGGGAGCCGGGATCGGCCAGGAGCAGCATGGGTCCGCCGGAGTTCCCGGAATACCCCAGCGGCGATCCCTGCGCGACCGTCGCCGAGCCGAAGAGCCAGCCCCACGGATCGCCGCCGCCCCCCGCGATATAGAGGCCGATCGCGCCCGCGACCAAGGGCGACGCCATGCTGGTGCCCGAATCGAGGGCATAGCCGCCGCCGGGCCAGGTCGACAAAATACAGGTACCGGGCGCAGCGATCTTGGCCAGTCCGCCGTAGTTGCTGTATCCCGCCAGGCTATCATCGGTACCATTGCCGAGCGCGGTCTCGGGGCAGCTTCCGGGGCGTGGCGCCCCACCTCCGGGCAACCCGTTGTAATCGGTGACCGCCGCGACCGAGATCGCCTCGTCGTACTTGGCAGGCACCGTGTTGAGCGCCGCATTGCGGGCGTTCCCGGCCGCCACCACGACCGGAATCCCGGCGTTGGAGACGGTGCAGACGGCGGTGTGCAGCGCATCGCCGCCCGTCGTGCAGGTCGACGGATTCGGATTGTTGGCGGTCAGGCTCATATTGACGACATCAATGGTGCCGGCGTTCGCGGCAACCCAATCCAATCCGCAGAGCACGGAGCTGTAGGATCCGTTGCCGTTCTGATCCAGCACCCGGACCGCCCAGACCCGAGCACCGGGCGCCGAGCCGACCGAGCCGATCGAGTTGTCACGCGCACCGGCGATCCCGGCGACATGGGTTCCGTGACCGTTCTCGTCTCCCCAGCCAGAACTTGACGGCGAACCACCAAGACAATTGACGCCGCCGGCGACGTTGAGATCGGGATGGCCGCTATCGATGCCGGAATCCAGGATGGCAATGTCGACATCGGTCGGGTTGTCCACGCCATCGATGGCGGCGGGAGGGTATTTGTCGATCCCCGAGCGCTTGATGCCGGTCGATGGCGTCTGCGCGGCGGCATAGACGGGGAGGTCCGGCATGATGTAGGCGACGTCCGGGTTCGCGGCCAGATCCTGGATCTGGGTCTCGTCGAGATCGGCGGCGAATCCGGAGACCGCGGAGCTGAAGACGGCCGAGGGTGCGACATCAGCCGTCTCCGCCACGCTCTGCGCACGGAATCCGACCTGCGGATTGAGCACGACGATGACTGGGCCAGCCGCGGGCAGGGTCTCATCGCCGGAATCGCTCTCCTGGGCCGCACGGGCCGACGGCGTGCCACCGGGAATGGCACCCCAAGAGGGCAACGCCATCTGCATCAGCACCAAGGCAACGATCAGGATGGTGCTGCCTATCGGCACCCGCATCTGGAGACGGGAGCCGCCCACTCGGCCCACCGTCGCGGAACCACGCTGTTTCATCTACCACTCCCCTACCGTCTCGATCCGCACGCTCTTTGTTTCACACGCGCCCTCCTACAAGAGGACGGTCTGCTGGACCCCTCAGTGTTGCACAGCATACCTGCAAATGGTCGCCCATGCCGGCGGACGGGCATCGCGTACTGAGGACGGCGTCCTCTCCTGGCGACGATTTTCGATGCCCATGACGCGCCCGCTCGCCGCTCTTTTCGAGCGCGCTTTCCTTGACAAGCCGTTTCGCACCTGCATATGATTCGCTCACTTAGCGTGGTTGTATACAGAACACAGAAGCGACTGTGCCACATCGGCACGAAGCACCGATGCTGCGTGGTTCGGCCGCAGCAAGGGAGAAGCGGGAAGCCGCGTTCCTCCTATGGGTCGGAAGCGACGTGTACCAGCAGGAGTCAGCACCATGGCGGAAGTAGCGGGCATCCGCGACCGGGGCAGCGATCGAATCTTCAACATCGTGAACTACGCGGTGCTGCTGCTCTTCCTTATTGCCGTGGCGTATCCCCTCATCTATGTGGTCAGCGCATCGCTGAGCGATCCACGCGCCGTCATCTCCGGACGCATGTGGCTGTGGCCCGTCGATTTCACGACCGCCGGGTACACGGCCGTCTTCGAGAACAGCAAGGTCCTCACGGGCTTCCGCAACTCGCTCTTCTACACGGTCGCGGGCACGTTCGTCAGCATCGTGCTGACGATCCTCGTTGCGTATCCGCTCTCGCGGCGCGACCTGGCGGGCCGGAACGCGATCATGGGGCTCTTCGTCTTCACGCTGATCTTCAGCGGCGGGCTGATCCCGACCTATCTCACGGTTCGCCAGCTCGGCATGCTGAACACGCCGTGGGCGATGATCATCCCGACGGCGCTCTCCGTCTACAACATGATCATCACGCGCACCTTCTTCCAGTACACGATCCCCGACGAGATGCTGGAGGCCGCCCAGCTCGATGGCTGCAGCGACTTCCGGTTCGTGCGAGACATGGTGATTCCGCTCTCCGGGCCGATCATCGCGGTCAACGCGCTCTTCTACGCGGTGGCGCAGTGGAACGCCTACTTCAATGCGCTGATCTACCTGACGAACCAGAACCTCTTCCCCCTGCAACTCGTCCTGCGCGAGATCCTGATCCAGAACCAGGTCGATCTCAGCACGATGGGCGACATCAGCAAGATCGTGCAACGGCAGCAACTCAGCGATCTGCTCAAGTACTCGCTGATCGTGGTGGCCAGCGTGCCGCTCCTGGTGATCTACCCGTTCGTCCAGAAGCACTTCGTGCGCGGCGTGATGATTGGATCCCTGAAGGGCTAGACGCCGCGTGCCCGGGCACTGGACAAGGAGCGATCGATGCAGCTGACGCAACCGACCGAGACCACCATGATCACCACGCTTCCGGCCGTGAAGGCACCGGGCCGGGTGGCGAGAATCCGCAGAAACGTGCGCCGCAGCTGGCAGCTCTACGTGATGCTGATCCTGCCGATGATCTGGCTCTTCCTCTTCGCCTACGTACCGATGTGGGGTGCGCAGATCGCCTTCCGCGACTACAAGACGCGCGGTGGCTTCGCCGGCATCTACAACTCGGAGTGGATCGGCTTCGCCAACTTCGAACGCTTCTTCAACTCGTACAACTTCTGGCCGATCCTGCAGAACACGCTCGTCCTCAACATCTACTCGCTCGTTGCCGGCTTCCCGCTGCCGATTATCCTCGCGCTGTCGCTGAACTACGTGGGACGCCGCTGGTTCAAGAAGACGGTGCAAATGGTGAGCTACGCGCCGTACTTCATCTCGGTCGTGGTCATCGTCGGGTTGATCCTGCAACTGCTCTCGTCAACGGGCATGGTGAACCAGATTCTCGGCCTCTTCGGGATCGATCCGGTCCTGTTCATGAGCAAGCCGCAGTACTGGAAGTCGATCTACGTGTGGTCGGGTGTCTGGCAGAACGTGGGGTTCGGCTGCATTATCTACCTGGCGGCGCTGGCGGGGATCGACCCGTCGCTGCATGAGGCGGCGATTCTCGATGGCGCGAACAAGCTGCAGCGGATCCGGGATATCGACCTGCCGGGCATCCTGCCGGTGGCGGTTATCCTCCTCATCCTGAACATGGGGAGCCTGCTGAGCACGGGGTTCGAGAAGGTGTTGCTGCTGCAGAACGACCTGAACAAGGGCACCTCCGAGGTTATCGACAGTTATGTCTACAATATCGGGCTGGCCTCGCAGATTCCGCAGTTCGCGTATGCGACGGCGATCGGGCTGTTCAAGTCGGTGATCGGGCTGATCCTGATCCTGGCGGTAAACCGGATCGCGAGGAAGCTGAACACCGCGAGCCTCTGGTAACGCGCGAGAGAAAGGAGAAGGCCGGGTGCTCGCGAGTACCCGGCCTTCTTCTTAACGGGTGAGCCCGGGACACAGCCCGGTTTCGCAGGGTGCGACTGGATGTCGCACCGATGGCCCGCAGCGAAGCGAGACCACCAGGGCCATATCCCGGGCCGTTGATTGGCGCGCCGTCGCAGGACACCCCGGATATCGGCCTTCGGCCGATGATCGACACCCGGTCGACCGCTACGGATGGGGGACCAAAGGGCGCGACACGCAGTCGCACCCTACGGATGTGGCGGGCCCTTCTTGATCAGCGGCCCTGCACCGCCAACAGGGGATCGTCGATCGCTTCCCGCCAGGCGCGCAGCCCGGCTTCCAGATCGCGGCGGATCGAATGCAGGGTGGGGTCGTCCGCACGATTCGCCATCTCCCAGGGATCTTCCCGGAGATCGAAAAGCTGCATCGTGTCGGTGCCGGAGGTGGTGCCCAGACGCCCAACACCGTCCGGAATGGGCCAGTAGCGGATGAGCTTGTAGCGATCGTCACGGTACATGCGCTGGCCGTAATCGTACGCCGCGCCAAGGTGCGGCCAACCGGCGGCAATGTTCCCCGCGTCATCGAAGAGCGGTGTCCCCTCACCGGCGGGATCGGGATCGAGCCTGGCGAGCGCGCGGAGCGTGGCGGTGGTATCGGCGTGCCAGTGCAGACCGTCGACCACGCCCGCCGCCGGGACGCCCGGCCCGGCGAGGATCAGCGGCACCCGGATGCTGTGCTCGTAGAGATTCTGCTTGCCCATGAGCCCGTGCTGCCCGACCGCGAGCCCGTGATCGGCGGTGTAGAGAACGACGGTCTCCTGGTCGAGCCCGTTGGCGCGGATCGCATCCAGAATGCGGCCAATCGACATGTCGAGGTGCGCGATCATGCCGTAGTAGTCGGCGATATGCTCCCGCATCTCCTGCGGGTCACGCGGCATGGCAGCGAGCAGCTCGTCCCGCACCGACATCTCGCCGTTGTCGAAGGGATGCGCAGGCAAGACATTCGGCGGCAGTTCGATCCCGGCTGGATCGGGACGCCAGCCGTCCGGCGGCGTGCGCGGATCGTGCGGGGCGGTGAAGGCGACGTAGAGCAGGAAGGGACCGTCGGCATCGCCCGCGGTGTCCAGGAAGCGGATCGCGGCGTCGGTGAAGATGTCGGTGGAGAAGCCGTCGCCCTCGACGACATTTTCGTCCGGATAGGCGCCGGTCTCATCGTATGACCGGAGTGGCACGTGATGGTGGTCGCTCATTCCGCCGAACATCAGCGCCTCGCCGCTCGCGAAGGAGCGGTTGAAGCTGGCGGGATCGTTGTGCCACTTGCCCACGGCGTGCGTGCGATATCCGGACGCCCGCATCGCCTGCGGGAAGGTCTCCAGTGCGGACGGAATCGTCATCGTCGAGCGCGCGTCGTGGCCGGTCGGATCACAGGACGAGGCGAAGATCGAGCGGCCCGTCATCAGGCTGGCGCGGCTCGGCACGCAGACCGCGCCATGCATGGAGCCCTGGCAATGGGCGCCGGAGAACGAGATGCCGCGCGCGGCCAGCGCATCGAGCACCGGTGTGCTGACCTGGGCGTCACCAAGGTGGCGAAGCGCCGTCCCGCGATGGTCATCCGCCATCAACACCACAATATTCGGACGCGATCTGGCCACCGTCTTCCCCTCCGTCGTCTGTGCAGCCGTCCCGCCGGGTTGGACTACCGCCCATCCTACCGCGACGAGCAGGATCCGCCAGTCCTGAACACCATGAACGCTCTCGCGACGCCGCCCCCAGTAACTGTGTCGGATCGAGATCCGAGGCCGAGCGGAGGAAGTGGCTCGCGGGACGAGCGCCTTGTCTGCCAACGCGGTCGCATCAGACCGGGGCTGGGCGCACGGCGTCCAGCATGCGCAGGTCGTCCGGTGGCGAACTGTCCGCATGGCGGAGCGATTCGAGTGCAAACAACTTCCTCCGCTCGGCCTTCGGTCTCGCTCGGAATGACAGACAGGTGTGAAGCGGCGAAGTGTGGTTCATGCTCGGAATGCCAAGCAGTGGATCAGCAGGAGTGACGTGGTGCCTGCGAGCGACGTCCTCCGCCCGGTCTTCGACCTCACTCCGATGCCGCTGCTGGAATGACAAGGAACGTGGGCGTTCAACATAGGCGCTATCGATGCCCGCGATGTCCTACACGCAATCAGCAACCTTCATTTGGCGTCGGGTTCGGATCAGCCCTCAATTGGAGGCTTGCGCGTTCGCCGGGGGACGGCTACGGTATCGCATCGACCGCGATCAGACCACATGCAGTTCGGGAGCAGAGACCGTGAGGACGCCAGCCACCGCGACAAGGCCGCTCACCGCCCCGTCGCTCTTCACCGCCGCCGCGCATTGGATCTGGGATGCGGGCGAGCCGAGCCCGCGCAACGCCTGGCGCTGGTTCCGCCGCACCTTCGATCTCGACAAGCCGGCGCCGCACGCCACGATCCGGATCACCGCCGACATACGTTATGTCGCGTACATCAACGGAACGCAGATCGGTCACGGCCCGGTCCGGGGTTTCCCCACGCGCTGGTTCGTGGACACCTGGGAGGTCGGCCACTTGCTGCGCACCAATCGCCCGAACGTGATCGCGGTGCACGTGCTCCACTTCGGGGTCTCGACATTCGCCGACTTCCGGAAACGCGGCGGCCTGCTGGCGGAGGTCACGTTGGCTGACGAGCGCGACCCGATCGGCACCGACGGGACGTGGCGGGTGACGACGCCCGCCGGGCACAACCCGCGCGCGGACCGGCTCTCCTGCCAGCTCGGATTCACCGAGCAGATCGACGCGCGACTCGACGCGGCAGACTGGACGGACCCGCTCTTCGACGACGCCGAATGGGCCCCTGCAACCGTCTTCGCGGCACCCGGCGAGGGACCGTGGACGTCACTCGTGCCGCGCGACATCCCGCCGTTGCAGGAGCAGCCGGTACGCCCAAGCCGTGTCGAGCGGCTCGCCTTCGTGCGACCGGCCCCGATCAGCGCGGCGCTGGACCTGCGGGTCCAGATGTCGCCGGAGAGCGCGAATCACGCCAACCACATCAGCTACACCGGCTATCTCGCGACGGTCGTCCGGCTGGCGAAGGCGGCGACCGTCACCCTGTGCCTGCCGGGTCCCGATTACCGGCATCCGGGCATCAACGTCGATGGTACATGGCATCCGTTCTCTTCGCTCGACGCCGGATCGCAGCAATCGCACAGCCTGACGCTGCCACTCGATACCGGCGATCACCTGGTCGTGATCGAGGTCTCCGGCCAGGATCACGGGCACACCTTCCACCTGCTGGTCGATGCGGACGACCCGGATGCGGTGTCGCTCGCGTCGCCGCTGGCCGGTGGTGAGACCCCGTTCGCGACGATCGGTCCGGTGACCGGCATCGCCGTCGGGACACCGGAGATGATCTTCCCGGTGGTCGATCCCATCCCTGACGTGTTCGCGAAGAGGGTCCAGCAGCTCAGCTCGGCGGCGGAACTGGCGGCCCTCGGCGAGGTCGTGCGGCCGATGCCGGCGACGCGGGTTGGCCCGGTCAGCCTCTACGGGCTGGCGGTGCACCCGCGCGAGCGGACGGAGGCGCCGGTGCCGGCCACGCTGCAGGCGATCGTCTCGGGCAACGCCATCACGGTGCCGGTCGAACCGGGCCGCGATACGGAGATGATCTTCGACCTCGGACGTGAGTTCTCCGGGTTCATCGATTTCGAGGTGGAAGCCCCGGCCGGCACGATCGTCGACGTCTACGGCTTCGAATACCTGCGTGGCGACCACCGGGAGGACACGCTGCGCCTCGACAATACCCTCCGCTACATCACGCGGGAGGGCCGCCAACGCTACACGTCGCCGACGCGTCGGGGCATGCGACACCTGCAACTGACGTTCCGGAATGCGACGGAGGGAAGCGTCCGGCTCCACGACCTGCGCGTGATCGAGAGTCATTTCCCGGTATCCGGAACCGGCTACTTCCGGTGCAGCGACGCGCGGCTCAACGAGATCTGGGCGATGAGCCGGCGGACGGTCATCGCCTGCATGGAGGATACCTACGTCGATTGCCCAGCCTTCGAGCAGGTGTTCTGGGTGGGTGATTCCTACAGCAGCGCGCGCTTCGCGGCGTATCTCTTCGGGGCGGAGGCGCTGACCGAGCGCTGCCTGCGGCTGGTGCCGGGATCGGCGCCGCAATCCCCGCTTCTCGGCTCGAACGTGCCCTCCGGCTGGGACAGCGTCATTCCGAATTTCACGTTCTTCTGGACGCAGGCCTGCAAGGAGCACTGGTATCGCACTGGCAACGACGACTTCGCGCGCGATATCTGGCCGCAGGTGCAATCGGCATTGAACGCCTTCCTGACGCACCTCAACGACGATGGCGTGCTGGAGATCGACGCCTGGAACCTGCTCGACTGGGCGCCGATCGACCAGCCAAACTCGGGCGTGGTGGCGCACCAGAACTGCCTCTTCGTGCTGGCGCTGGATGCGGCGGCAGTCCTGGCCGATGTCGCCGGTGCCGAGACCGAGGCCGCGCGGTTCCGGGGTGCGGCCAACGACCTGCGGCGCGCGATCAACGCCACGCTGTGGTCGGAGGATGCCGGGGCGTATATCGACGCGATCCACGCCGACGGACGCCGGTCCGAGGTGATCAGCGTGCAGACGCAGCTCTTCGCCCTGCTCGCGGACGTTCCCACCGGCTCCCGCCGCGCCCGGATCGAAGCGGTGATCGTGGATCGCCCGGAAGAGTGGGTGCAAATCGGCAGCCCGTGGATGTCGATCTTCCTCTACGATGCGCTGGCCGATCGCGGGTACACCGCCGACGCGCTGGCTGACGCTCGTCACAACTACGGCATGATGCTCGACCACGACGCGACGACCTGCTGGGAGGTCTTCCCATCGTCGCCGGTGGCGGGCGGCAACATCCTCACGCGAAGCCATTGTCACGCCTGGTCGGCGGCACCGGCGGCGTTCTTCCCGGCGCGGCTGCTGGGTGTGCGGGCGCTGGCACCCGGCTGGAAGCGGGTTCTCGTGGCGCCGGAACCATGCGGATTGACAGAGGCCGAGGGACGGGTACCCCTGCCCGGCCGGGGCGAGATCGCGGTTCGCTGGCGCATCGGCGAGGACGGGCGGATGGCGCTGGAGATTTCCGCGCCTGCGGACATCGAGATCGAGCCACGCCTGCCGGAGGGGATCGAAGGCGAGATCACCATCGCCTGACCCGCTGCCAGATGAGACGAGGAAGGGGAGCCGGGCGAAACCGGCTCCCCTTTTGCATGCCCGCCCAGCCGCCGCCGGTCACAGCCAAACGTCCCGGACCGTTTTCCAAGGTGGCTACCCGTCCCCATAGCCCGAAGGTCTTGACAAAGCGCGTCGAGACTCGCACAATGCACAAGAGGACTCTTGGCACAATCTATGTCTCAACGTAATGGGGCTCTATCGGCAGTCGCTTTCTACAGGCATCTTCCCCCAGATCGCTATACGCTCACTGACCGCTCGAACCGATCACGGATTTCGTCACTGCGGCACGCGCTCACTGGCGAATCCGCTCTCGAACGGCCCGCCGTCCGCGGGCGAGTGCCTCGTTGTGCCACTCACCCGCCTCCACATTCATTCGCGAGCGAGGCCTCCCGACCGTGGAGACCAGATGCGGGGTCACCCTATCGTTGTCGTCCGGTATCCATCAGGAGAGCGGGGATGTTCAGGCAGATACGGCACATCGGCGTGGCAAGTGTGGTGGTCCTTCTCATGGCAGGCAGTGTCGGCACGGCGTTCGCCCAGGATGAAGGTACCGCCACCGGCGAGACGGAGTACGAGGGCGCATCGGAGATCGTCGCGAGCATCCGGGAGGGGACCTGCGACAAGCCAGCGGACCAGGTCAAATGGGAGATCGTCGATGAGACCGACGAGTACCGGGGAATCCAGTATCCGGTCGTCGATTCCGAGGCGACCTATCCAGTCGTGCACGAGGATTCGACCTTCGAGATGACGCTCGACGATGTGGCGGGGCTCATCATCATGGCGCAGAACAAGCCGGAGAACCCGACGGCCACGGTGTGTGGTGAGATCAAGGGTACGATGTTCGATGAGAAGCTGGCGGTGGCACTGCGGCCGATCGACGGCTCGAACGCGGGTGGGGTCGCGACGTTCCACACGACGTCGACGGGCAAGCTGTACGTCATGGTGTATTTCGTCGAGAACATGAGCGGCAAGTAGCACAAGGTCGGAGGATCAGATACCGGGATATGGCTCTCCGGGCCATATCCCGGTTGGGCTGCATTGTTCCCGAACACCCGGATATCGGCCTTCGGCCGATCGGTGCGACATAGAGTCGCACCCCACGAAACCGGAACGGACGCGGTGCCCCGGCGAGAACACCGTCGGTCCAGGACGATATCGGGCTGCGCCCGATGGTCGACACGAGGTCGACCGCTACGGATAGGGGCGCGCCGCGGGGGCTATTGCAGGCGGCCGCGGGTCAGCGTCGGCCAGATCGCGACGAGGCGCCCCTCCCGGGCGATGTAGAGATTCTCGTGCAGGTGGATCGCCTGGTCGCTATAGCCGATCTGGAGCATCAGGCGGTCCCCCACGCGCGGCGTATCGAGGTCGCGATCAAGCTTGATGGAGCCGTGCTCGGCGGAGAGCGCGACGGAGACGACGCCCTCGATGCCGACGGGCGCCGGCGCGACGTTGGATGGATCGACTGTCTTGCGGCCAGCGTCGAAGATGATGCGGCGCGGGGTCGGGCGGCTCGTCACCGTCACCACCAGCGAGAGCGCGGGCTCGACGGGCACATCGAGGCCGCGGTAGAAGCCATCGCCGAAGATGCCGCCGCCAGCCTGAACCTCCGTCACGCCAGCCGCACCGGAGACCTCCAGAAAGGTCCCGGTGCCGCCGCAGGAGACGATCGAGACGGGAATCCCGGCCGCGCGGATCGCATCGGCGGTCGAGGAGAGGCGCTCGACCGCCTCCTGGATGGCGGCGGTCCGCGGCCCCGCCTCGGCGATCGCCACGGCGTGCCCTTCCCAGGCCATGACGCCAGCGAAGCGCAACGCGGAGAGCTCTTGCAGCTGCCTGGCCAGGTCAACGCTGGCATCGCCGGGTGCGACGCCGGCGCGCCCCATGCCGGAGTCGACCTCGATCAGGACACGAGGCCGAGACCCGACCTGCGCTGCAGCGGCATCGAGCTCGCGGGCGTTCTCGATGCTGTCGACCGCCACCATCACATCGCAGAACGTTGCCAGCGCGGCGAGACGCCGGGCCTTGATCGGCCCTACGACCTGGTTGGCGATCAGAATGTCGTTGATTCCGGCGGCAGCGAAGACCTCCGCCTCGCCCAGCTTGGCGCAGGTGATGCCGATCGCGCCGGCCGCCAGCTCGCGGTGGGCGACGGCAGGTGATTTGTTGGCCTTGGCATGCGGTCGCCAGTTCACGCCACGTTCCTTCGTGGCCGCGGCCATCAGCGCGATGTTGCGATCGAGCGCGTCGAGATCGGCGACCAACAGCGGGGTATCGAGCTGGTCCAGCGGCAAACCGATGAATGTCGTCAGCATCGAAGCGTTTTCTCCGGGAATGCCCGAACAAGGGATCGGGCGCGACTCGTTCTCAGCACGGGCATTGTATGGGTGATTGCCCGGACGCGATACCGCAAACAGGCAGCGGACCGGGAATCGTTCCCGGTCCGCTGCCTGTTTGCAGCCGTGACAACTCCACTATCCCGACGTGACGTCCCGGCGGGCGAAGATGTAGTACGAGAGGCCAACGAAGATCGCGGTGTAGATCGCGAGGACGATGACGGCGACCCAGCCGGCCTGCTCGGTGAGACCGACTTCCAGCAGCTTGCCCGCGTTATAGGTCAGGCCGCCCTTCTGGATCGTCTTGAAGACATCGTTGACGTTGTTGAGAATGCCGAACAGCGTGGGCTCAAGGATGATGAGGCCGAGTGCGACGCCGATGCCGGCAGCGTTCGACTTCGTCCAGAGGGCGAGGAGGAAGGCGAGGGCCATGGTCGGCAGGTTCTGGTAGATCAGCCCGGCGGTGTAGGCGAGGATCTTGCCGAGATTGTCGGCATCGAAGCCCCAGCTCTCACCGACGATCAGCGATGAGACCAGCGACATGGCCACGGTCAAGGCCGCCAGAATGACGCTGAAGACGATGCAATAGAGCAGGAGGGTGCTGAACTTCGCGGTCAGCAGCGAGGACCGGCTGCGCGCGCGGGCCAGCAGGGGGCGGATCGTGTTCCAGCTGAACTCGTTGCCGATGAGCCCGGCGGCGAGAATCACCAGCATGATGCCGCCGAAGAGGCTGTTCATGGAGAGTCCGAATTCCCGGACATGGCTGAACGTCAGCTCTCTCTTGAGATCAGCGGCGTTGGTGTCGTTGGCGAAGAACGAGCCGATGGTGAAGCCGCCGTAGAAGAGGCCGACGAGGAGGGCCGCGATCACGATCAGCAGCCACGATTGCGGGCGGCGGCGCAGGCGGAACAATTCACTCTTGAACAGATGCATCATGCGACGAGACTCCGGATTCGTGAACGAGATGAGGCGTGGCGGGACCAGGTGAGATTCGTCCCGGATCGTCAGGCGGGTGGGCGTCAGGCGGAGGCCGGTGGCTCTTCGGTCATTTCGAGGAAGAGATCCTCCAGCGTGCTGTGCTTCGGCGTGATCGACCCCGCGATCATGTTCTGCTCGATCAGGGCGCGATTGATGGCGACGCCGGCATCCTCCGGCGCGACCACAATCAACCGGCCATCCTCGACCGTGACCTGCTCCACGACGGGAATGCGACGGATCGCGCGGAGGGCGACCTCCGGATCGGCGTCCGGCACAATCACCTCGATGTAGCCGCCGCGCCGCAGCATGTCATCGACGCTGCCCTCGGTGATGAGCTTGCCGCGCCGGACGATCGCGACACGATCGCTCACCTGCTCGACCTCGTGCAGCATATGGCTCGCGAGCAGCACGGAATGCCCCTCGTCGGCGAGCCGGGGGATGATCGCGCGGATCTCGCGCTGCCCGGCGGGATCGAGGCCATTGGTCGGCTCGTCGAGAATCACGAGCCCCGGATTGGTCAACAGCGTCGAGGCGATGCCGAGCCGCTGCTTCATGCCGAGCGAGTAGTTCTTGAACTTGTCCTTGCCCCGCTCGTTGAGGTTCACCAGCTTCAGCAGGTCATCGATCCGGTTCTCCGGGACGTTTCCGACGGCGAGGGCATGCGCCTTCAGGTTGTCGCGACCGCTGAGGTAGGGGTAGAAGGCGGGATTCTCGATGATGGCGCCGACATTGTCGGACACGATGGTGGAGTCGCTGGCGAGATCCGTGCCCATGATCTGGACCGCCCCGTGCGTGGGGGTGATGAGGCCGAGGACCATGCCGACCGTCGTGCTCTTGCCGGCGCCGTTCGGCCCAAGAAAGCCAAGGACCTCACCCTGCTGCACGTCGAAGCTGAGATCATCGACGGCGACGAATTCCTTGAACTTCTTGGTCAGGCCGATCGCCCGCAGAACCGGCCCATCGTGGGTAATCGCCCGATGCCCGATCCCCGCCATTCCAGGAACCGACCCGTGGCCATTGGGGCCTGCTGTACTTCGTTCCGTTGCCGTTGCGCTCACGATCGCTCCTCGATGATGCCCACACCTGTCGGCATTGTGACTGGCTCGTTGCTGGCCCGTGCGGAGGCGGTTCGCCTCCGGGGCATGATAGACCCGCTCGTCGGGAGCGTCCCTCCTGGAACGAAGTGTAACGTCCCGTCTTCGCAGCAATGCGGATAGTTTGTGTCGATTGTGTGACTTCGCCAATGACCGATTTCCGCGAACGGTCGCGGTTCGGGGGCGCGTCCTTGACACGTCCGCGATGCTTGGGTGTGATCGCGACCCATCGCACGATGACAGTAACGACCGAAGGAGTACGCCCGACATGGCCAAACGGCCCATCGCACGATCGTTTGTGGCGGGAGTTCTTGCCGCTAACAGCCTGCCGCATCTCGCCACGGCACTCACCGACCACCGGCACCTGACGCCGCTGCGGGGGAGCGAATCGTCACCCCGGGTCAATCTGCTCTGGGGATGCGCGAACGCCGTGGCCGGGGCCGTGCTGCTTCGCAGCGCCCGGGATCGAGACGGCGGTGGACGATGGGATGCGCGGCTGGTCGCCTTCAATGCCGGCGCGGCGGCCTTCGCGACGTGGATGGCCGTCTCGGAAGCGGCCATGAGGCTGAACTGGACGCCGGAATCCTGACGACCAGGCAGAGAACGGGGCCA
>JBARWF010000081.1:0-3888 GCA_049646645.1 Thermomicrobiales bacterium | reverse complement strand
GGAGGACATGTGTCCTCCCCGGTTCGTCGTCTGCGTGAAGGCCCAGGAACCTTTTCTTCTGCACCTCCTCCATGCCTCTATCCGGCCGCCGGGCGCATTTGGCCGGGGGGACGCCGAGCCGTGGTATCCTCCCAGTTGGATCATCCCGCCCGGAATCACCTCCTGTTCCCGGCCGCGATGGCCTTCATCTGCATCTTCAGTGCGGCTTGGTACATCCGGAGAGGATTCGGCGAGGCATGAGTTCGGTTCGCGAGCGAGACGCGGTGGCACACGACACACGACTTTCCGCATTGCAGGTCATCTGCATGAGTTGCGGCCGGACCACTACCGGCGACCGTGCTCTCACCACCTGCCCCCACTGCGGGGGATTGCTGGATGCGGTCATCGATCTCGACCGCACGCTCACGCCCGAGGCGTTCGCCGGGGTTCCAGGCTCGCTCGCCGGGCAATCGGGCGTCTGGCGGTATGCGCCGCTGTTGCCCGCTCTCCCCGCTGACAAGATCATCAGCCGCCAGGAGGGCAATACGCCTCTCTACTGGGATGAGCGGCTGGCAGCCTATGCCGGGCTCACCGGTGGCCGCTTCGGCGTCAAGCACGAGGGGCATAACCCGACTGGCTCGTTCAAGGACCGGGGCATGACCGTGGCGCTCAGCCACGCGAACGCCGTCGGCGCCCGGGTCATTGCCTGTGCCTCGACCGGGAATACCTCGGCGTCGCTGGCATCGTACGCCGCGACCGCCGGGATTCCCGCGATCGTGCTGATCCCGGAAGGCAAGATCAGCATCAGCAAGCTGAGCCAGACCATCGCCTACGGCGCGACGGTCGTCCAGATCGACGGCGACTTCGATCGGGCCCTGAAGCTGCTGCGCGAGCTGACCGATGCCTACGATGTCTATCTCGCCAACTCGGTCAATCCCTACCGGCCGGAAGGGCAGAAGACGATCGTCTTCGAGCTGCTCGATCAGCTTGGCTGGCAGATTCCCGATGTCATCTCCCTGCCCGGTGGCAATCTCGGCAACACCGCCGCGTTCGGCAAGGCGCTCTCCGAGGCCTTCCAGGTCGGGCTGATTGCAAAGCTGCCGCGCCTCGTTACCGTGCAGGCCGCCGGAGCCGCGCCATTTGCCGCCTATTACGAATCGGGATTCGATCATTACGAGGCGGTCCATGCGGAGACGGTCGCCAGCGCGATCAAGATCGGCGATCCCGCCAGCATCGAACGGGCAAGGCGCAGCATCGAGTTGACCGGTGGCATCGTGACCGCTGTCAGTGACGACGAGATCCTGGAAGCGAAGGCCATGATCGACCGCGCCGGCATCGGTTGCGAGCCGGCATCGGCCGCCTCGCTCGCCGGTATGCGCAAGCTCGTGCGCGACGGCGAGATTGAGGCGGACGCGACCGTCGTCGGCGTGCTCACCGGCAACGTACTGAAGGATACGGACGCGATCGCGACCTACCACCTCAAGGATGAGCCGCGGCATGAGTTCGCCAATCGACCGGTGAGCGTGCCGGCCGATCTCGATGCCCTGAAGAAAGTGCTGGACGATGCGGTTCACGGTTAAGGCGCCGGCATCGTCGGCCAATCTCGGACCGGGATTTGATGCGATCGGGCTCGCGCTCGATCTCTGGAACAGTGTCACCATCGATACCGACGGGATCGCGGGCGAGGTGACGAACAGCGGGTCGGAGGCCGCCCTGCTTGAGGGCCGCGAGAACCTGACCGTGAAGGCGATGAAGACGCTGGCGCGCGAGGCAGGTGTGACGCTGCCTCCCTTCGCGCTGCACGCCGAGACCGAGATCCCGATCGCGCGCGGGCTGGGATCATCGGCCTCCGCGCTTGTCGCCGGGCTGGTCGCCGCGAACCACCTGCTCGATCTCGGGCTCGATCGCGAGGCGCTCTTCGCGCGCGCCTGGCGCATCGAGGGCCACGGGGACAATGTGGGCGCCGCCCTGTACGGCGGGGCGGTGCTGGCGGTGCCGAGCGTGCCGTATGCGACACCGCTCTGGCAGCGCGAGGAGCTGGGGTTCACGGCGGTCGTCTTCATCCCGGAGGTGACCGGCGCGACCTGGGCGGCGCGCGCCGCCCTGCCGGCCGACGTGCCACACGTCGATGCCGCGCTCAATGTCGCCACGGCGAGCGGGCTGGTGGCCGGGTTCCTGACCGGGGATACGAAGCTGATCGCCGCCGGCATGAACGACCGGCTGCACGAGCCGTACCGGGCGCGGCTCTTCTCGCACCTGGGCGCGATGAAGGCCGCCGCCGTGGAGCAGGGGGCGATCGGCGCCTGCCTGAGCGGTGCCGGGCCGACGATTCTCGCCTTCGTGCCCCATGCGTACGTTGAGGATGTCGCCTGCGCCATGCGTGAGACCGCGGCTGAGTTGGCCGTTCCGGGGCGGGTCATGCCGCTCGCGCCCACCAGGCAGGGCGCGACGCTTGAGGTTGCCGTTCCCGGTGGGGATATCGTCCACGCCCGGTAGCCCTTTCTCTCAACGAACAGTGAAGCGAGGCGGAGCGACCGGCACTCGTCAAACGAGTGCTGGTCTGGTCGTTTACCTTGCTTGCCCGGTGGTGTGCCCGGGGCCGCCTGGAGGGACCATTCGTCCGGCTACGGGCATGAGTCATGCAATGGCCTCTGCTTGGTAGTTGGGTCGCGCCACGGGGCTGACAATCGAATCCGTCGCGTGCCATTCGGTGTGGCATGGGCGAGGCGTGACCGCACGCAGGACAGGAGTTGTTCCATGCACGGAAGGAAAGTCGTGGCCGTGGCGGCGCTCATCGTTGCGTTGCTCGCTGGCGGTCTCTTCTCCGCGATGAGTATCCCCATGACCGGGGCGCAGTCCTCCACGCCGGAGGCTTCTCCGTCTCCAACCTCGGAATATCCAGCTGTCAACATTGTTCGCCGCGTAGGGCCGGCGGTCGTGACGGTCATCAACGAACAGACCGTGAACGGCCTCAATGCCACCTCGGCCAATCAGCTGCAACCGGTCGGCTCGGGCACCGGGTTCATCATTGACGATCAGGGCCACATCGTCACCAACTGGCATGTCGTCACCGGCGGCCAGAAGTTCCAGGTCGTCTTCGCCAATGGCGACACGCGCGACGCCAAACTGGTGGGCTCCGACGAGATCAGCGACATCGCCGTGGTGCAGGTCTCCGGCGATGTTCCCGCCACCGTCAGCTTCGGGGATTCCAGCACGCTCGAACCGGGGCAGCCGGTGCTTGCGATCGGGTCACCGCTCGGAGCGTTCACGAATACGGTGACGGAGGGAATCGTCGGCGGTATCGGGCGTAACTTCCCCACGAGCCAGTCGCAGGGGCCGCAGATCTACACGAATCTGATTCAGCACGATGCGCCGATCAATCCCGGGAACTCGGGTGGACCCCTTCTGAACCTCGACGGACAGGTCATCGGCGTCAACACGCTCGGCATTCCATCGGAGAACGGACAGCCGATCCAGGGGCTCTTCTTCGCCATTCCCTCGAACACGGTGAAGAAGATCACCGATCAGCTGATCGAGAACGGTGAGGTCGTTTACCCGTTCCTTGGCGTGGCGGGCATCCCGATCACCCAGGACGTGGCCGCGCAAGCGGGTCTCTCCGTCAATTACGGGATCTACGTCGCCCAGGTCTCGCCGAACAGCCCGGCGAGTGCCGCCGGAATCCAGGAAGGAGATGTCATTCTGGAGATCGGTGGGCAGAAGATCGATGAGCAGCACTCCTTCAGCGAGGTGCTCTTCGCCTACAAACCGGGCGACAAGGTTGATGTGACGATCTTGCGCAATGGCAAGCAGTCCACGGTCAGCGTCACGCTCGGAAAGCGCGACACCACATCCGGGCAGGGGTAGCGACGAGGAGTCCACGCTCCCCGGCCCCATGAACGAGGCGAGCAC
>JBARWF010000080.1:0-28533 GCA_049646645.1 Thermomicrobiales bacterium | reverse complement strand
ATGCTGGACGGGGCGAGAGATCCCCCTATTTGTGAAGAATCCGGCCTAGCTGTCCGCCGACGGCGCGAATTCGCGGCGAAGCATATCGACCGCATGCAACGCCGCACGTCGGTGGACCTCGCTGAGCGTTGCCCGCTGATTCGACGCCGGCAGCAGCTTGGCCTCGCTATCCGGTCGTGCCACTGCGAGATGGAGCTTGCCGACGACCAGGCTGTTGTCGGTTGGTTCACCGGAGAAGACGAGGCCGACGCCGATCGCCGCTCCCTCAAGATCCCGGGCGCGCTTCGCATCGGCGATCGCCTGGCGCTGCGCCTCCTCGTCAGACGCTTCGGGGCGGAGCGGGAGAATCACCCCTTCCGCCAGCGCCTTCTGCGCGACCAGATCGCGGGCCAGAAGCCCGGCAAAGGCTCCGCCGGTCCCCCGTTCCACGATACCGAGTTTATGGCCGGATTCCTGGAGCGCATTGGCAAGGATGTGCTCCAGCGTGTCGGCGTCGGTTCCCCAGCAGTACTGGCCAAGAATGCGATAGACCTCGTTCACCGCCCGGTCGCGGCGAGCACGTGTCTCCGCCACATCGTCCCCTATTGCCGAGACCATGACGTGGACACCATCGTCCTTGGCGTAGGTTGCGACAATTGGGTCGGCGGCAACCACGAGATCGTGGAGTTCCTGCTCGGCCGCCGATTCGCCGATCCCGATGGTCTTAATCACGATCGTGTCGATGATGTGCTGTCCGGCACGCGCCCGAATGCGGGGAAGCGCCTGGTCTGTCCACATGCGGTACATCTCCCGGGGCACCCCCGGCATTGTGACGATGTACCTCGGCTCGTCGCCGGCAACGGTTACGAACCATCCTGGGGCTGTGCCGACCGGGTTCGGCATGATCTCCGCCGACGGGATGCGCCACGCCTGCTTCGCATTCCGCTCGGGCATCGGCTGCCCGCGGCCGGCAAAGAAGCTCTTCAACGTCGTCAGGAGTTCCGGATCGATCTCCGGTGTCTCGGAGACGACCTCGGCGATCGCCTCACGGGTGAGGTCGTCGTCGGTCGGGCCGATCCCGCCCGAGCAGATCACCACATCGACCTGTGACAGCGCGTTCTGCATCGTAGAGACGAGTTCCTTGAAATCGTCCCCGGTACTGGTAACATGCACCAGCTCAATACCGGCGGCGGTCAGCTCCTGGGCGAGGAATGTGGCATTCGTGTCCGTGATATGCCCGAGGAGGAGTTCTGAACCGATCGAGAGGATGTACGCGCGCATGGCCCGCCTTTCGGCATTGTCGATTCCCTGCGGAATCCGGGAGGATGTTCAAGCGAGGTCATTATAGCGACGACGTTCGATCTGACCAGATACCATTCGCATCTTGTCCGGCTTGCTTGACAACGGCGCGTGGGGCCACAGAATTTGCGCGATCGGCGAAGAAACGGTCCTGTGTTCCTTGAATGTGCCAGGGCCTCCAGTCGCGCATCTCGCAGGGGACAAAGCATCTAGACCCCGGAGAGTTCTTCTTACAGTGCGTCAACCCGCGCTGCTGATATCCTCGGAGGGAGTCGTGAGTCAGACAACGGAAGCGATCGAGGTGCGCCGGTTGTCGCCCTCAGAGGTTCACCTTGCGCTGGAGTGGGCGAGACTGGAAGGGTGGAACCCGGGGGCATCCGATGCCGTCTGCTTTTATGCCGCCGACCCGAACGGATTCTGGGGGGCCCTTCACGATGGTGAACTGGCCGCCGTCATCAGTGTCGTGCACTACGGAGATGCATTCGCGTTTCTGGGACTC
Source organism: Thermomicrobiales bacterium (assembly GCA_049646645.1). Lineage (GTDB taxonomy): Bacteria > Chloroflexota > Chloroflexia > Thermomicrobiales > UBA6265 > JASGDN01. The sequence goes on along the minus strand of JBARWF010000080.1, from coordinate 26,756 downwards.
TACATCTGCCGCCCAGATCTGCGCGGTCGGGGCTATGGCACCGCCGTCTGGAACGCCGCGATTGGTGCCGCCGGCGACCGTGTGATCGGGCTGGACGGCGTACTGGCTCAGCAGGAGAATTACCGGCGCTCCGGCTTCCGGTTGGCGTGGAGGAATCGCCGCTACCAGGGTATCGGCGTCGAACGTGACGTCCGAGGCATGGTCGATCTCGACACCCTTCCTTTCACTCAGATCGCCGTCTACGACATGTCAGTGTTTGAGGCTGACCGCCGGCGCTTCCTGCGATCGTGGATTGCCCAGCCAGACGCTGTGCGACTCGGAGTGGTTCGAGACAGCAAGCTTGCGGGATGGGGATTGCTCCGACCGTGTGCCGAGGGATACAAGATCGGCCCGCTCGTGGCCGACGATGAGGCCGTCGCCGCGAGTCTCCTCGACGCGCTGATGGCGGCCAGGCCGGGTGAGCCGATCTTCCTCGATGTGCCTGACGCGAACGCTTGTGCGGTGCGGATGGCGGAGGATCACGGCATGACTGTCTGTTTCGAGACCGCTCGCATGTACCGGGGGGACGCTCCGTCGCTCGATCTGGCGAAGATTTGGGGGATCACCAGCTTCGAGCTCGGATAGAGGTTGTGGTCGTGGCAATGGCCGGCAGTCGTTCCCTTTGCGACGTCGCTGTCGGATACAGAGGGTAACGCATTTGGCCAGACGCTGTGTCTGGCCATAATTCCTGTGGAATCAATTGCTTTGGGTACCGTCGAAGGGACTCGAACCCCTAGCCTCTTGTTCCGAAGACAAGCGCTCTATCCGTTGAGCTACGACGGCGTGCCACCCTGGCGGGCGACGATGGAGAATGATACCAAGTTTTCCACGCGTTTGCATCCTCAGCGATTCAGGTGGCGCTGATGCTGGGAATCGGCAGGGCTTGCTCCGGGCCGATCCCGCACACGGGGCGCAATTGGGGAAGGATTGCGCGGTGCGACGGCCAGTCGTCGCGTACAATCGTCTGCATGATCTTCCTTTGGCCGAGTCGATCTGGTCTCTAGCATGGGTATGGGGCGACGTTGCTTGTCTTTCTGAAGCTGATCTGGCGTGGTTTTCGCGATCTTTTCGATCAACTGCTCTCCTTCGCGCTCTATTCGATGCTCTGGTGGCTGTGCGCGATCCTGATCGTGCCGGGACCCCCGGCGACGGTAGCGCTCTTCTCCATGTGCGATCCCCGGCGCAAGGTATCGCAGCCTGATTTCTCGGATGCCGTGCAGGTGTTCAAGGAATCGTTCCGCCGATCCTGGGGTATCGCGATCTTCTCCGTGCCCTTCCTGCTCATTCTCCTCTGGAACTTGCTCTTCTTCTCGGGCTCGAGCCAATCGCTGGTCGCGCTGGTGCCTCTTTGGATCATCATGCTCGTGATCCTCTACATCGTCATGTTCTACGCGTTCTCCGTCGCCGCGACAATGGAATCCCGCACGCGGAATGCGTTTCGCGGAGCGATGTACGTGCTGGTGAGCAGACCGTTCATGAGCCTCGGTTTGAGCATCTTCCTGTTGGTTTTGGGCTCGGTGTTTGCGGTGATGGTACTTCCCATGATCCTGTTCGGCCCGGCATTGCTGGCCGCGATCGTCAACCGCTTCGTGTTGATGGGGCTGAATGTCCCGATCATCGACCCGGATGCTCCCACCGATGAGCGCCAGTTCGAGCGTGAACGCGGAATCAATCCGGATCGCGGCTTCATCAGCCGGTTGCGAGGAGGGAACAATGCCAAGCGAACACGATAAGCCCTCGCCGGCGACGGGGCTGATTCCCGCCCGGGACCGCAACAGCCTCGATCCGCTCGAGGTAACGAAGACGAGCCGCTGGCCGCGCACCGACCGCCGGTACCAGCGCATCGCCTCCGTATTGCGCCATCGCCAGACGGATCTCACCGTCGTGATGGAAGATGTGCACGATCCGCATAACGCGAGCGCCGTGCTGCGCTCATGCGATGGGGTGGGTGTGCTGGACGTGCACCTTGTCTACGTTCACGAGGAGCCACCGCGGCGCTCGTTCGGTCGCACGACCTCGGCGTCAGCCGCGAAGTGGATGCGCCTGCACATGCACGATTCGATCGAGGCCTGCTATGCGGTCCTTCGCGAACAGGGTTTCTCGATCTGGGCGACGGCGCTCAACGACCAGAGCCAGGGGCTCTATACGCTCGATCTCGTGAAGCCGACCGCGTTTGTCTTTGGCAACGAGATGCGGGGGGTGACGGACAGGGCGGCGACGCTGGCGGACGGCACCGTCTATATTCCGATGCAGGGAATGGTGGAGAGCCTGAATATCTCCGTCGCCTGTGCGGTTTCGCTCTACGAGGCGATGCGCCAGCGAATGGCTGCCGGTTCCTATGCGCAACCGACATTGAGCGAGGCGGAGCTGGCGTCGCTGGAAGCTGAGTGGTTAAAACGCTAGGAGTCGTTCCTGCTAATGCAGTGAAAGAAGCGCCCGGCTGGCTCACCTGAGCGATCCGGGCGTTCCTCATTCGTGCACGCTGGCGTTCCTGCAGTCGACCGATCAGCTCTCCGGGGAACGGTCGCTATCCGAGATCACCCGGATTCCGCGGGCGATAGTCAGGGAGAGCAACTGCTCCGCGCCGTCGATCATCACCCGGATCGGTCCATCGAACGGCATGTGCTCGGTGACCTCCAGCGCGACACCCGGCCTGATTCCCAGGCTCGAGAGATGCCGAAGCTGGTCGGGATCGCGATCGCTCACCCGGCTCACCTGCCCGACGTAGCCCGCCGGAACGTCGATCAGGCCAACGTCGTCGACGTTTGGCAGGGTTCCGGTACGTGTAGGAATGGGGTCACCATGCGGGTCGAATTGCGGGTACCCCAGCGCCCGCTCCATGCGCTGCTCAAGCTCCTCCGAAACGTGGTGCTCCAGGCGTTCGGCCTCGGCGTGCACCTCGTCCCAGTCGTAGCCGAGCGCTTCCGCCAGGTAGAGCTCAAGCAACCGGTGATGCCGAATCACTTCCAGGGCCACATGCTGACCCGCCGGTGTCAGCGTTACGCCATGATAGCGGCTGTGCTTGAGCAGCTTGAGCTCATCGAGTCGCTTCACCATGTTCGTGACCGAAGGACCGCTGAAGCCGAGCTCGTCCGCCAGCCGCTGCGTGCTGACCGGGCCGCCGTCCTGCTCCAGGCGGTAGGCGGCCTTGAGATAGTCCTCCATCGCCTGGCTGACGCGCACCGGCTCGGTCGGGATGTGGCGCTCACCCGTCCGGGCTTCTGGCTCGTTTTTCGGTTGTGAGGCGTGCCGGTCAGACATCATGGGACCTTGGTGAATACGAGATCGTGCGGTTCGAACTGGTCAGGAGTCGGGTCATGGCATATCGAACGGCAGGTTCTTGGGAAGCCCCTTGGGCATCTTGCCCTTCTTCGCCATCTGCCCGAACTGCCCCATCATCTTCTGCATCTCCTTGAACTGGGAGAGCAGCTGGTTGACATCCTGGCGGCTGACGCCACTGCCCCGCGCGATACGACGGCGCCGGGAGTGCTCGATGCGGTCCGGATGGCGCCGTTCCCACGGGGTCATGCCCCGGATGATCGCCTCTACCTGCTTGTAGTCGTCATCCGAGATCTGGGCCTTGGCCTGCCGCAACTGCTGGCCGACGCCGGGGATCATCTCCATCAACTGGCTCAGCGGACCCATCTTCTTGATCTTCTGGAGCTGGTCGAGGAAGTCCTCCAGATCGAAGTGGCCCTTCAGCATGCGGTCCTGCATGCGCTGGGCTTCCGCTTCGTCGGTCTGTTCCTGCGCGCGCTCGATCAGGGAGAGGACGTCACCCATGCCGAGAATGCGCCCCGCGAGCCGGTCCGGATAGAACGGCTCCAGCGCGTCGAGCTTCTCCCCGGTGCCGATGAACTTGATGGGCACACCGGTGACGGCCCGGATCGAGAGCGCCGCACCACCGCGAGCATCACCGTCCATCTTCGTCAGCACGAGCCCGGAGACGCCGAGGCGGTTGTGGAACGTCTCGGCGACGCCGACCGCTTCCTGACCGGTCATGGCATCAGCGACGAGCAGGATCTCCGTCGGGTCGACCGCCTGCTTGATGTCGACGAGCTCCTGCATCAACGGCTCGTCGATCTGGAGCCGGCCCGCGGTATCGATGATAACCGGGTTGAAACCGCGTTCCACCGCAAAACGGATAGCGTTCTGCGCGATCGTGACCGGACTCGAGGTCGTCCCCTCCTCATAGACGGGGACATTCACCTGCTTGCCGAGGGTCTGGAGCTGCTTGATGGCCGCTGGGCGGTAGACATCGGCCGCGACCAGCAGCGGGTTGCGGCCACCCTTGCGCAGGTGCACCGCAAGCTTGGCGCTGTGCGTGGTCTTGCCGGCACCGTTGAGGCCGACCATCAGCAGGATCTGCGGTGGCCGGGTCGGATTGGACAGCGGTACCTGCTCCGCCCCAAGCGTTTTGATCAGTTCCTCGTTGACGATACCGATCGCGGTCTGGGCCGGCGTCAGCGAGCGCATGACGTCCTGGCCGAGCGCCCGCTCACGAACGGCGGCGACGAAGTCCTTGACGACCTTGAAGTTGACGTCGGCTTCGAGCAATGCGCGACGAACCTCGCGCATCGCGTCGTCGACGTCCTTTTCCGTCAGGCGGCCCTTCTTGCCAAGGTTGCCGAATGTTGCATTCAAGCGATCTGAGAGCGTCTCAAACATGGACTAGAATCCCTCGCCTTCGCCAAAGAAGAGCGAATCAACATAGGTGTCGGGGCGGAATTCCGCCATGTCGGTCGCCTTTTCGCCGGTCCCCACATAGGAGATCGGCGTGCCGAGTTCTTTCGCCACCGAGAAGGCGATCCCGCCCTTCGATGTCCCGTCGAGCTTGGTGATCATGATGTCGGTGATGTCGACCGATTTCGTGAACTCGTTGGCCTGGACCAGACCGTTCTGGCCGGTCGTCGCATCGATGACGAGCAGCACCTCCTGCGGTGCGGCATCGACCGTCTTGCGCATGATGTTGCGGAGCTTGTGCAACTCCGCCATGAGGTTGTACTTCGTGTGCAACCGGCCGGCCGTGTCGACGATCAACACGTCGGCGTTGCGATTGTGGGCTGCCTGCATGGCGTCGAAGACGACCGCGCCGGGATCGGCTCCTTGCTGATGCGCGATCACGGGGACGTTCAGGCGCTCGCCCCACACCTTGAGCTGGTCGATTGCTGCCGCACGGAAGGTGTCGGCGGCCGCCACGACGACCGTGCGTCCGAACTGCTGGTGGTAGTGAATGAGCTTGGCGATCGATGTGGTCTTGCCCGTGCCGTTCACGCCGACGACGAGAATGACATACGGCACGCCACGCTGCAGGATCTTGACCTTGCGATTCCTGGTCGCGAGTTCGAGCAGGGTAATCATCTCCAGGCGCAGCACCTCGCGTGCATCCGCCGGGTTGACGATTCGTTCCTTCTCGACGCGTTCCCGCAATTCCGAGACGAGTTGCTGACTCACGTCCCAGCCGACATCGGCCTGGATCAGCAGCATCTCGAGGTCTTCGTAGAGCTCCTCATCGATCTCCGACCGATCGAAGAGCTTCGTGATCTCGCTGAAGACACCACGTCTGGTCTTCTCAAGACCCTTTTCAAGTTGCACATCGGGTTCCGCACGCCGGCGGAAGAGCTTTCGCAGGACCAAGGTGTGGCCTCCTGAAGGGTGTCGAATGCGTAGGTGGGCGGGTTGCGAATCGTGATGCGGACAAATGATCCGAAGTGCGCAACCACACCAGGGACGGATGGAATCGAGGGAAAGAGCCGACGTCATGGCGCGGCGAAACCAGGCGATTTTCGCCATCCAAGTATACAACGGGGCATTTTGAAGGGTTGCGCCAGTGTGGGGCTCTTCGCAGATGGTCGGACCTCTGGTAGGATCGCTTGCAGTCGCTCGCGCGAGTCGCATACTCGCTCCAACCAGGTTCCACCTATGCGCAGATCCGAACTCATCCTGGCCGTCTATCTGCCGACGGCGTTGCTCGCGCTGACCCAAGGGCTGCTCATCGCGACCCTCCCGGCGTATGCGGAGTCGCTTGGGGCTGGCCTGACGACGATCAGCTTGATCTTCTCGGCCGCGGCGATCGGCACGCTGGTGACCGATGTGCCGGCCGGCGCCCTGCTCCACAAGATCGGTCTGCGCAATTCGATGCTGATCGGGGCCGTGCTGGTGGTGATCGGCACGATGTCGCTCGCGCTTCCCCTCGATGCGGTGACGGTTGTCCTGCTGCGGCTGCTGGCTGGTGTCGGTACGGCGATGTGGGGCCTGTCGCGTCATGCCTTCATCGCCCAGGCCGTCGGTCCTGCCGAACGCGGACGCTCGATCTCCGTCTTCGGGGGGATCAACCGCGCCGGGATGTTTGCCGGTCCCGCGATCGGTGGCTATATCGCAACCTGGTTTGGGCTGCACGCTCCCTTCCTCATCGCCGGCTTCATGGGGGTCATTGCGCTTGTAACCGGGGTCATGTTCATCCCTGCCGACCAACGCCAACCGGAGACTCGCCGTACCTCGAGCCGCAGCCGGTGGGGGCTCGTCAGGCAGCGGTGGAAGACGCACGGTGGGGACATCACAGCGGCGTCCGTTGCGCAGTTTTTTGGCCAGGTGGTGCGGCAGGGGCGCCTCCTGCTCATCACCCTGATCGGAACAAGTCAACTGGACCTGAGCCTGGCGCAAGTCGGGCTCATCCTCTCCGTCTCCTCACTCGTCGACATGGCGATGTTCTATCCGGCTGGGGTGATCATGGATCGCTTTGGCCGGAAATACACCACGGTGCCCAGCTTTGCCATGCTGGCAGTTGGTGTCGGCATGTTTCCGTTGGCATCCAACTTCCTGCAGCTCATGCTCATCGGTATCTTTATCGGGGTCGGCAATGGATTGGGCTCGGGATCGATGATGACACTGGGAGCGGATCTCGCGCCGCCGGGTGCGACCGGTGAATTCCTCGGGATCTGGCGCCTGATCGGCGATATCGGCAATGTCGCCGGTCCGCTCGTGATCGGGCTCATCGGTGAGCATCTCAGTCTCAACAAGAGCGCCATCGCACTGATGGTGACGGGCCTGTTCGCGGCCTCGATCTTCCTTACGCTCGTGCGGGAGACCCGCTTTGCGAGCGACGCCGAGGAAACAATCACTGCTTCCCGAATTCCGTTGAAGCCGGTTGACCCAGCGGCGCATACCAACTCAGACTGAATCGTTCGTATCCTGTCGATTGATCGCAATTCACCTGACTGAGGAGTTCAACCATGCCGCTCGTTGCCGCCCAGATCGCGCCCCACGGATTCGATCTGATCCATGATTTGAGTGAGGATGCTGCCGGGGGAATGGCCACCCGTCATGCCATGGAGCAGGCGGGCAAGGCGTTTCACGAGGCCGGGGTCGAGGTGATCGTCCTTGCCGGACCGCACGGCGTGCGCGTCGATGGTGCTATCTGCCTCGATAACGTGGCGCGCGGGGCAGGAACGCTCATTCGGGATGGCCGGATGGTTGAGATGAACGTCCCTTGCGATCGCGAGCTGGTGCTGGAGATCGATCGTCGCTGTCGGGAGGCAGGAGTGCCCACGGCGCTGGCTGGTTATGCCGGCAATCGTCCCGACCAGAGCGCAATTCCGATGGATTGGGGGGCCATGACTCCGCTCTGGTTCAACGGACATGGAGAGAACCGGGTGGGATATGGCACCGTTCTGGCGCCGGTTCCCGCCGACGACCATGGTCCGCTGGTTGTTCTCCTGACACCGAGCCGCACTTTGCCGCGACAGGCGATGGTCGATTTCGGACGGGTTCTCGGCGAGACCTTCCGCGACGATCCGCGCAAGATCGGCTTTATCGCGTCCTGCGACTGGGGGCACGCGCATACGGAGAGCGGCCCGTATGGCTTTCATCCGGCTGCTGCCGAGGTCGATCGAAAAGTGGTGGATGCCGTCAAGCAGAATGACCTGCTCTCGCTGATCGAATTGCCAGAAGAGGATGTGCAGAACGCGGCGATCGACGGGCTGTGGCAGACGCTGATGCTTGCCGGAATCAACCAGGTCACGCCACTACGCGGCGACCTGCTCTCCTACGAAGCACCGGATTACTTCGGGATGATCGTTGCCACCTATGCACCCACGACGGCAGCCTAGGTCGCACCTGTGACGGAACCCGGCTACCGACTGACGATCAAGGACATGCCCGCCGAGGAGCGGCCGCGCGAACGGTTGCTTCAGTATGGCCCGGCGACCCTGAGCACGACCGAGCTCCTGGCGATCATCATCAATGTCGGCATTGCGGGCGAGAACGTCTCGGCGATGGCGCAGCGCTTGCTGGCGGACCATGGTGGACTGCCAGGATTGCTGCGCATGGATGTCGCCGAGCTGGCGCGCGTCCGGGGAATCGGGCCCTCGAAGGCGACCAAGATCAAGGCGGCGCTGGAGCTCGGCCGGCGACTGGCGGCGATGTCGCCGGAGGACCGGCCGAGGATCGCGTCCCCGGAAGACGTTATGCACCTGGTCGGGGTCGAGATGGGCGCGCTCGAGCAGGAACAGTTGCGCGTGATCCTGCTGGATACCAAGCATGCCGTTCTGGCTGTGCGCATGGTCTACAAGGGCAGTGCGAATCAGGCGTCGATCCGCGTCAGCGAGCTGTTCCGGGATGCGATCCGTCACGCTGCCGTGGCGATGGTGCTCGTTCACAACCATCCATCCGGCGATCCCACGCCTTCCAGCGCAGACATCGCGATGACGGTCGATGTGGTGGAGGCGGGCAGGCTCCTGGATATCGCGATCCTCGATCACATCATCATCGGGCACGGTCGCCACGTATCGTTGAAGCGGCTGGGACTCGGGTTTCCGCCGGAGCAGCACCGCTGACGGAAGAACTCCATATCGTAAGGAGCACAACGATGGATACATCCGCGATGGGATTCGGCGTGACGGGGGCGCTGGATCGGGAGATCGTCCGCGCACTCGCCCCACAGATCGAGGCGGCCGGATTTCGTACGCTCTGGGTCAACGATACACCGGGCGGAGATTCGCTGGAGAGTCTTGCTGTCGCCGCTGAGGTGACCACGACGCTGCAACTCGCCAGTGGTGTCATCCCGCTGGATCGCAGGTCGCCGGGCGAGATCGCCGCGAAGGTCGAGGCCCTTGCCTTGCCGCAGGACCGGCTGATTGTTGGCGTCGGGAGCGGTGGCGCCAGGGCATCCTCCGCCCTCAGCCTCGTCAAGGAAGGTATCGAAGCGTTGCAGTCGAGACTCACGAGCCGGGTCATGGTGGGAGCGCTTGGACCACGCATGCGCCGGCTCGGAGCCGTGCACAGCTCCGGCGTGCTGCTGAACTGGCTGACACCCGACGCCGCCAAGAGCGTGTATGCGGAGATGGTGGCGGACACGGAGGCGACGGGAGTCGCTCCCTCAATGGTGGACCTCTATATCCGGGTGGCCCTGGGAGATGCCGCGACAAAGCGCCTAGCCTCGGAAGCGGAACGCTACGGACAGATTCCAGGATACGCTGCGAACTTCAAGCGGCTGAACATCAACGGGATGGAATCGTCGGTCTTCGGCGCGACGCCGGCAGAACTCCAGGCCGGCCTGCGCGCGTATGCGGGTACCGTCGATGAGACTGTGGTCCGGGCAATCACTACAAACGATCACCAGGCCGAGTACGAAGAACTGCTTTCGGCAATCGCCGATGAGTAAATGATCGGAAATCGACATAATGACCTAATTGCCGGTGCAGTACGCGGTTCACGACTGAAGAAGTGGTAGAATCGAGTGTCTTTGGCGGGAAACCCCGAGTCCTTCACCCCGCAGTGTGAAGCTCCCATTGCCTTTCCGCCGCTCCCACATCGGAGAAGTATTGCGTGCCCAAACAGGTTGGTATTGATCTCGGTACAGCCAACGTGCTGGTGTTCTTGCGCGGACGCGGTGTCGTGATCAACGAGCCGTCCGTTGTCGCGATTTCGGCCAAGGATGGCAAGGTCAAGGCCGTTGGTCTCGAAGCCCGGAACATGCTCGGTCGGGAACCGCGCGAGACGATCGAAGTCGTCCGTCCCATGCGCGACGGTGTGATCGCCGATTACATCGTGACGCAGAAGATGCTTGAGTATTTCATCAACAAGGCATGCGGTCGATTCTCGATGGTCCGGCCGGATGTCATGATTTGCGTTCCCGCCGGAGTCACCGGGGTAGAGCGCCGGGCGGTGCGTGACGCGGCGCTCAAGGCCGGTGCCCGCCATGCGTTCCTGATCAGCGAGCCGCTGGCGGCGGCCATCGGTGCCCGGGTTCCCGTGGCCGATCCTTCCGGCAATATGATCATCGGCATCGGCGGCGGCACCACCGAGGTCGCCGTGATCTCACTCAACGGGATCGTCGTCGCGCGGTCGCTCCGCGTTGGCGGGAATCGATTCGACGAGGCCATCAGCAACTACATCAAGCGCAAGTACAACCTGCGCGTCGGCGAGCGGACGGCGGAAGAAGTCAAGATCGCGATTGGCTCCGCGATGCCGCTCGAAGAAGACAAGGTGATGGAGGTTCGCGGTCGAGACGAGGTAGCTGGTCTGCCGCGCACGGTTCAGATCCACGCCAACGAGGTGACGGACGCGATCACGGAACCGCTGGAGGCAATCATCGGCGCCGTACGCGCGGTGCTGGAGGAGACGCCACCGGAGCTCTCTTCGGACATCATCGACAAGGGTATGATCCTGACCGGCGGCGGCGCGCTCCTGCGGCACTTGCCCGACTTGCTCACGGAGGTCACCGGTGTGCCATGCTACGTCGCGGACGATCCGCTCTCGTGCGTGGCGATCGGAACGGGGCTGGCCCTGGAGCATATGGATATCCTGCGTGACAGCTTGGAAGAGCCGTAGCCTTTGGCTGGCGTAAAATCTGCAAGAGGTGCCAGAGATTCCGATACCGTCCGACGTACCGTCGCGAAACCTGGAGGTCGACAGCTGCCATGGATCGAGAGCGCTCCCCCAATCATCGAGTCGGGTCGTGGACAAAGATCTTCGCGACAATTGTGCTGACGTTGACGCTCGCGGCATGCGGATCGCTTGGCGGAAGTGATAAGAAGTCGGAGAGCCCGACGGCCACCGTTTCGACGTTGCAGGAAACGACCGCGGTCCCCACGACCGAGTCCATGCTTTCGACCCCAGAAGTGTCGACGCCATCGCTGGCGACAGCGGTTGCGGGCTCGCCTGTGGCCATGGCATCACCTGCCTCGGGAGGAGTGCCGGAAGCAACGCCACAGTCGACCGAGGAAGCCGCATCGCAATCGAGTAGCGGAGCGGCCACTCCTGCCGCAGGCGCATCGACGCCGATGCCCCGTGTGGCTGCGACGGAGCGGGCAGCCAGGCCTGAGACGGCGACGCCTGCGGCCGGCGGTACGCCGGCGGCGGCAACCACGGTCGATAGCTGCGAGCCCGACAACGTCCCCAAGTTCACTGGCAGCAATCCGGACTATGTGGTTATCGAGGACGATCTCAACTTCCGGCCCGGACCGGGAACGGACTGTGATCCCATCATTGATGTACTGTCAATCGGCGTTCAGGTAACCGTTCTCAGCGATCCAGTGGTCCGCTCCAACGACGACAACACCGTGTGGGTGCAGGTCGATGTCGATGGCGAGGTTGGCTGGGTTGCGCTGGAGTTCCTGGAGCCGGTGTCATAGCGCCGTTCGTGCACGGTTGTGACCATGGCGCCATCGCGGCCGTGAGGCTGTGGTGGCGCCTTTACCTTTCCCAGTTCGCGGATCGCTCGTGGCGATTCCTCTGTAGTGCCGTTCACGCCGGTGAACGAAGGAGCATGCGACGTGAAGTTCCCGCGTGAGAGTGGCATCCTGCTTCATCCAACCTCGTTGCCGGGTCCTCATGGTATCGGCGATCTGGGAGACAACGCATTCCGCTTTGTCGACTGGCTGGAGCGAGCCGGACAACGACTCTGGCAGGTGATGCCGCTGAACCCGACCGGGTTCGGCGATTCCCCCTATTCCTCTCCCTCAGCGTTCGCCGGTAACACCCTTCTGATCTCCCTCTCGTGGCTGGCTGGCGATGGATTGCTCGAAGAGGGCGATTTCGGGGATATGCCGGACTTTCCCGCGCATATGGTCGATTTCGGCAGCGTTGTGCCGTTCAAGACGCGCATGCTGCGCCGGGCATTCGACCGCTTCCGGCGAGGCGCGGCAGCCTGGCAGCGACCGGTATTCGAGACGTTCTGCGCAGACGAGGCGCACTGGCTCGACGATTACGCGCTCTTCATGGCGGTGAAGGAGGCCCATGGCGGCGCTCCCTGGCGTGAGTGGGAGGAGCCGATCCGGCTGCGCCAGCCGGAGGCGATGGCCGAGTGGACCACCCGGCTTGCTTCGGAGATGCGGTATCACCGGTTCGTGCAATTCCAGATGCGCCGGCAATGGGATGTGCTGCGCCGCTATGCAAACGAGCGCAATATCCGGATCGTTGGCGATGTGCCCATTTTCGTCGCGGACGACAGCGCCGATGTCTGGACCAATCGTCGCCTGTTCAAGTTCGATGCGGCTGGCAATGCGGTTGAGGTCGCGGGGGTACCACCGGATCCGTTCTCGGAGACGGGGCAGATTTGGGGGAACCCGGTCTACAACTGGCCCGAGATGAAGAAGGATGGGTATCGCTGGTGGCGAAGCCGGGCCGCATCGCTGCTGAAGACCGTCGATATCATCCGGATCGATCACTTCCGCGGGTTCGCTGCGGCATGGGTCGTGCCTGCCGGGGCCGAGAGCGCGGCCGCCGGTCATTGGGAGCTGGCGCCGGGCGGTGAGGTTTTCGCGGCGATCCGGAGAGACCTGGGAGACGTTCCGGTCATCATCGAGGATCTCGGCGTCATCACGCCGGATGTTATCGCGCTGCGCGAGATTCTCGACCTGCCGGGCATGAATGTGCTCCAGTTCGCATTCGATGGCCGCGCGGACAATGTCTACCTCCCCCACAACTACACGCGGGATTCGGTTGTCTACACAGCGACGCACGATAACCAGACTTGCGTGGGCTGGTTCCTCTCCCGGTCGGAGCAGGAGCGACGGGCGGTACAGGGCTATCTGGGCGTCTCCGGGGACGATATCGCGTGGGATCTCATCCGAAGCGCCCTGTCCTCAGTCGCCAACACCGCGATTCTCTCCCTGCAGGACGTGATGCGACTGGATGATTCCGCACGCATGAACGTGCCGGGCCAGCCGATTGGCAACTGGTCGTGGCGATACCAGGCGCATCAGCTCGAACCCGGTCTGGCGGATGGATTGCGCCTGCTCACGTCCATGTACGGTCGCATCCCGGGCGCCGAGGAGGAGCAAGGGCGTAATCCCTGGGACTACACCACGCTGGATAGTGCTGTGCCCGCCATCGACCCGTTTGCGGCGCGATAGCGCCACGGCCGGAACTCGCCGGGGCCCTGCGCTCGCACGTGTGGCAGGATCCATGCAATGACAACTGCCATGGATTGCGTTAGTTGGGCCCGGTGGCCCCATTCTGGAGGGTTTCATGACGTCAGCAGGTGCATTCACGTTTGTTCTTCACAGTCACCTGCCCTACGCACGCCAGGCGGGCATGTGGCCGCATGGCGAGGAGTGGCTGCACGAGGGAATTGCCGAGACGTACCTGCCCCTGTGGGATGCCCTATCGGATCTCGCTGACGAAGGGGTGAAGTACCGGATCACCGTCAGCGTGACGCCGATCCTCGCCGAGCAACTTGCCGACCCGCTCATCCGCGAGCACTTCATCACGTACGCCGAGGAACGTGCGGCATGGGCTGCGGCGGATATCGAACGGTTCGAGCGGGCAGGCGATAAGGAACTGCGGGCGCTTGCCGTCTACTTCCATCACTGGTACTCGCGCCGGCTGGCGAACTTCCGTGATCGCTACAAGAGCGACCTGATGGGCGCGCTGAAGGATCTTCAGGATCGGGGATTTGTGGAGATCTCGACGAGTGCCGCCACGCATGGATATCTGCCGCTGCTCTCGCGCGATTCGTCCATCTACGGGCAAATCCAGACAGGCGTCTCCACGTTCGAGCGCCATTTCGGACGCAAGCCGAAGGCGATCTGGCTGCCGGAGTGCGCCTATCGACCTGCTTACGACGAGGTCCAGGCCGATGGCTCGACCATTCGCCGGCCTGGGTTGGAATCGTACCTGGACGCCCAGGGCATTCGCGTCTTCTTCAGCGAGACGCATACGGTCGAAGGCGGGCGGCCTGTCGGCAAGGCCGAGGGGCAGGTGATTGGCCCCTACGGCGAGATCTCCCGCCGCTATGCAATCGATTACTCCGCTGACGAGCAGAGCCAGCCAGGGACCACCTATCGGGCGTACTGGGTCGGCGATGCGCCGGGCAGCGTGGCGGTGCTGGGGCGCAACAATCGCACCGGCCAGCAGGTCTGGTCCGGGGATTTCGGGTACCCGGGTGACGCCTGGTATCGCGAATTCCACCGCAAGGATGGGGTCTCCGGCATGCAGTACTGGCGCATCGGTGGTCCCGGTGTCGACCTGGGGCAGAAGCCGGTCTATAACCCGGAGACAGCTCAAGAGCGGGTCGCGGATCATGCACGACATTTCGTTGGGCTTGTGGAGCAGTTGCTGACCAACTACCGGGATTCCACCGGCGAGTACGGCATCATCTCATCCAATTACGATACCGAGCTCTTCGGCCACTGGTGGTTCGAGGGAGTCGATTGGCTGAAGCTGGTGCTGAAGGGGCTCGCCAACTCGGACGTAGTCGATCTGACGACGGCGTCGACGTTCATCGAGGAGCATGATCCCGAGCGCGTCATCAACCTGCCGGAATCGAGCTGGGGTTCGGGCGGCAACCACTTCACGTGGATGAATGTCGACACGCAGTGGATGTGGCCGATCATTCATTCGGCGGAGGATCGGATGGAGGCGCTGGTCGCGCGGTTCCCTGAAGCCGAGGGCGATCTGCTGGCGGTGCTCAACCAGGCGGCCCGCGAGTTGCTTCTGCTCGAGAGCAGTGACTGGCCCTTCCTGGTGACGACCGGACAGGCGAAGGAATACGCAACGCAGCGATTTACCGAGCATGCGGATCGGTTCGAAAAGCTTGTGTCCGTCGCCGAGCGCGGAGGCGACCTGACGGCCGAGGATCGGGAAATGCTCGCGACCGTTGCGGAGAAGGACAACCCGTTCGCCGATATCGATTACCGGGTGTTCGCCGCCCGTCAGGGAAGCGCGGCCCTGGCGTCATGAGTGCCGATCCGGAGAGGACAGTAAACGAGGGGCTTCGTCATTTGACGAAGCCCCTCGTTTACTGGTCAGTCAATCAGCTTTCCGGCTTGCCGCGTACGACGACATCCTTGTCGAAGCGAACGGGGATGCGCCCGGTCCACGGACCCTGCTTCGTTCCCAGCAACCAGGGCTGCTGGACGAACCGCTGCACCCAGTAGCCGAGCGGGATGTAGACCGCGTTGTCCAGCAGCAGTTTCTCGGCGGCCTGATAGTCCTTGTTTCGTTGCTCGGTGTCGCCGCTCTTGGTCGCGTCAGCGATCAGCGAGTCGAAGGTCTGGGAGTCCTTTGCCGCGTCGAAGCCGTCGGTGCCTGCCGCCTGCTTCGACCAGTTGAACCAGCCCGCCATATACGGTGAATCAGACCTGCCTACCGTGCCAAGCAGCGCCGGAGAGGCGATATCCGGCCACCACCAGACGATATCGAACTGCCTGCCGCCGTTGTCGTTCTGCAGCGACACGATCTGGTCCTGCGTCAGCGACACGTCATGGCGAATCTGGATGCCCGTGTTCTCTGCGATCATCTTGAGCAGCGCATCATGGCGTTGCTGATCGTCGGGAGAAGCTGTCGCCGGCTGGTAGTAGACGATGTCGGTCGCGTCGGTTTCCGGGTCGAACTTGGCGTCAGCCAGCCACGACTTCGCCTGTTTTGCATCGAAGCCGATACCTTCCGGCGGCGTGTAACCGGCGTTCGCGGCCACGACCGGTGGTGTGAACGCGCTCCCGGCGACGAAGCTGCCTTTCCAGATATCCGTTGCCCATTTCTGGCGATCGATACCGGCAGCGATTGCCCTGCGGATACGTACATCATTGAACGGCGCCTGGTTGAAGTCGAGCCCAATGGCAAGGGTCGATCCCTGGGAGTCGATCGTTTTCAAGTCTGGTTTGAGTTTGTCATCACCGTTGACCACATCGTACTGGGAGATCGGCACATCGGCGGAGGCGACAGCGCCGTCCGCATACTGCGCGAGGGCCACCGTCTCCGCGTCGTCGCCGCTCAGAATTGTCCAGATGACCTTGGTGATCGACGGTGAGGGATCGTCCCAATAGTTTGGGTTCGGCTCCATGGTGAGGTGATCGTCGTCGACAAACTCGGTGAAGCGCCAGGCGCCAGCGCCGGCGTCCGCCAGGAATGGATTCTCCACGGAGGTGTCAGCGAGGATCTCATTGTCGACGACCGCCCAGACGAAGGTTGCGAGGTATGCCGGGAAGGAGTTCAATGGAGCGGCCAGGGTGATCTCGACGGTTGCCTCATCAGTGGCTGCGAAGCCGATGTCTTCGCTCTTGCCGTTGATGAAGTCGTCGAAACCCTTGACCGGTTGCATGAATGCCGACATCGGAGAGAGGGCGCTTGGGGAGAGCGCGCGTTTCCAGGACTGGACGAAATCGTTGGCGGTGATCGCCCGACCGCTCGCGAATTTCAGGTTCGGCTTGAGCTTGGCGGTCCACACCGTCAGGTCACTGTTCGGCTGAACAGATTCCGCGAGGTCCGGCTCGACCGCACCGTTCTGGTCAAAGCGCAGCAGACCCGAGAAGACGTGCGGCAGGAGCGTCCAGAAAGGACCCCAGTTGATGGTGCGGTGGGGATCGATCGTGACCGGCTGGCCATACGGGAGCAACGGAAGCGAGATCGCGACGTTGGTCTGGATCTCTTCCTGGGCGGCAAGAACCGTGGTGGCAGGAGCGGGGCCGAGCGAGCCAGCGACTGCGGCCATCCCGGCTACGGCGGCGGTGCTGCGAATGAGGCTTCGCCGCGAGAGGCCGAACGTTGCGCTGGAAGCTTGATCGGTGCCTTCTGGTTGCCGTGATGCACGCGAGATCTTCGACATGATTGCTCCTTTGCCGACATCAGGCTGTCCGCCGAATTCGCCGCCAGGAATCCGGCGCGCGTCTCATCCCTCGCTTCTCTCAACGAACCGGCAACGGGTTTCGTTCCTTACAGCTCGTAGTTGTAGGAACGCGACCCGGCTGCTTCGAGGAATCGCGCCAGCAGGTCGACGCAGGCGTCGATATCGGTGAGGCTGGCCATCTCGTTGACGGAGTGCAGGTAGCGTGTGGGGATGGAAATCGTGACCGCGGCTGATCCCGCCTGGGCCCGCTGCAGGGCGGCGGCGTCCGTCCCGCCACGGGGAAGAATCTCCATTTGGTACGGAATCGAGTGCTCGATTGCGATATCGCGCAGGTGGTCGACGAGTTTCGGATTGCTCAGATGCGAGCTATCCATGATCTTGATTGCCGCCCCATCGTGAAGGCGGGTCACCGCGTTCTCAGGAGCAGCTCCGGGGATATCGCCCGCCATCGTCACATCGAGCGCGATGCCGATATCGGGGTTGACCGCAAACGCCGCCGTGCCCGCGCCACGGAGCCCGACCTCCTCCTGCGTCGAGGCGACGGCGACGATAGTCGCGGAGTGCGTCCCAACCTTTCGAATCGCCTCCAGCATGACATAGAGGCCGACCCGGTCATCCAGCGCCTTGCTGGCGACGGTGTCACCGACGATCACCGTCTCCCTGTCGAGGGTCACCATGTCGCCGATGGCGACTTTCTCCTTGACGGTATCCGAGGGCAGACCGAGGTCAAGGAAGATGTCCTCGATCTTGGTCTCGCGGGAGTCGCCAGGCTGAAGCAGGTGGATCGGCTTGCTCGAAGGTTCGACCAGCGCGGGAAGCACATCGCCCGAACGCGTGTGGATCAGGGCGCGCTGAGCGACCAGCACCCGCGGATCGAAGCCGCCGACCGGCTGGAAGCGGATGAAACCCGAGTCATCGATGTGCTTGACGAGAAAACCGATCTCGTCCATGTGCGCGGAGATCATGACGGTGGGACCGCCCGAGCCGTTCTTGCGGCCGATCAGGTTCCCCAGGGCGTCGCAGGTGAGTTCATCGACGAGTGGCCGCAGCTCCGCGACCACCACGTCTCGCACCTTGTCCTCGCGGGATGGAATGCCTGTTGCCTGACACAGTGAACGGAGAAGATCGATGTTTGCCACTCGGATACTCCTGGGATGCCTCGACTCGTTTGGACGCCATTCTGCCCGCTAGCTTACCCGATGGACACAAGGAACGGGGAGCGATTGTTCAATCGCTCCCCGTTCCTTGTGTCGCAGATCAGGAGTAGTGGACTACTCGCCGATCAGCACGATTGTGCTCGTCGCCGACATGCCGTCCTTTACGTAGGAGACGGTGCCCACCGCCTGGACGTGGATGGAGGATGTGGCGCTTGCGGGCGAGGCCGCCACTTCCGGCGTGCTGGAGGCGAAGAAGTCCTCGCAAGCGGTGCCGTCGAAGTCGCGATCCAGATCGAAGTTGGCGAACTGATCCTCGTCATAGGCCGCCTGCGCCTCTTCCTGCGACGAGAACTGCGCGCAGTCCGGTGAGTTATCGAGGGTGGTCGACATGTCGCCTAGCGAGCTCGTGGCCTCGTCGATCAGCGGCATCAGGCCCTGCACGTTCAAGAACGTGATGCCGGTCGCAGCGGCCGGGAGTTCGGCCATCGTGTCCTGGTAGACCTTGTTGTCAGCCAGGGAATCGGTCGGGCCATTGACGTAATCGTTGATCCCGCTGTCAGTACCGATCAACAGCTGGCCATCGACGACGCCGAATTCAAGCGCAGCCGCGACACCAGTGCCGCTCAGGTCGATCGACGTGATGCTCGAGCCGTTGACATCTCGGGACGAGAGGACATCACCGCCGAGCGCCGACGCCAGGATGAAGGAGATCTTGGAGGCGACGTCGGTCACCTTGGTCGCGTCTTCGGTGTCGGATACGAAGATGGCCGAGATGTTGGGGTTCGAGCCGGTGAGGTCGCTTGCGGAGACGGCGACGCCGAACTCTCCCGTCAACTGGTCGATGAAGTCCGTCTTGATGTTGAAGCCGAGGACGTTCGCCGCCTGCGCGAAGATCTGCGCAGAAGACTCATCAAGGCTGATCGGCGTCGCGCCCGGTGTCGCGAGGTCCATGCTGTCGCCAACCAGCGCCTGCGCGAAGATCAGGCCGACCGTGTCGAGAATGCCGTACTGATTGATGTTGCTGCTGTTGGCGAAGTAGAGCGTATCGCCCGAGACCTTGCTGGCGAAATCGTTGCGCAGCGGCTCCTGGGCGGTTGCGCTCTCAGCACCTGCGCCCGGCAAGCTGAGGGTGTCGATGCGGAAGCCCGGCTGATCGGCCCACAGGACGTAGCCGCTCACCATGTCCATCTGCGCGATCGAGCTGGCCGGAACCTCAGCGAAGACCTCCGGATCCTGCTCGCGAAGCTGGTCGAGGAGCGTCGAGCCGTTGACCATCCCGAAGGAGAGCCAGTCGGCGTTGAGCCCACTCTTCAGCGTCTTGAACGCCGCATCGTCGGAGAGCTTGTCAACGTCGCCATTGGCGGTGTCGATGATCGGATGAATGTCAGTTGGGAGAGTAGCGAGCACCACGGCATCGCCGACCCGCGCGACGGCGGTACCGGCCGAATCCGCATCCGTCCCCGCGATGGAGCTGATCTCGACACCGCCGTAGGTCTCGGTGTCGACTGTCGACCCGTTGTTCTGGGCGTCCTTCTCGATCATCGCCTCAAGCTGAGTCTGGGCGGCGTCGGGATCGGGAGATTCGATGATGACCGCGAAGCCGGACGGCACATCGCCGTTGGCGACGGTACCGGGATCGGTCATCGCGCCTGAGACCTCGCCAGTGATCGCGTCGAGGTTGAAGCTGTCGTCCATCGGCAGCGTCGAGAGCACGAACGCCGCGTGGCCGCCAAGGAAGGCATCGGCCTCGTCGGTGGCGCTTTCGACGCTGCCGTTGTCCAGGCCGCTCTCATTGAGAGCTTCGGTGAGCCCGGCGCGCTTGAGCAGCTCCGTGGACAGCGTCCATTGATCGGACTTCTGATCGAGATTCACGCTGATGTACGCGAGCGCGGTCGCGGGAGTCAGATCGGCCGTGGTATCGGCCAGCGTCGAGCCCTGTGCGGCGCGGGCCGGGTTGCTTCCGCTGATGAGGGCGGAAAACAGCATGCTCACCGAGAGCAGGGAAACCAGCGCCAGTGAAAGCCCTCGATGCCGTTGCGTTGGTCGTTCTGTCGTCGTAAGCAAGAACTTCTCCTTTTATTACCTGAGCGGACGGACTCACACTCGTTCACAGTGGACCACGTAGTCCGATGACAGTTCCCACCCGGCGACTCTGCGGGTCGTGGGCGAACGTTGACAGACACGGCCGGCCTTTCGATGGCGCGTGCCCCTATGGAACCTGCAATGAACGACGATGTGAGATGCGTTTTGGTTCCCTGCCAGCGCAGCAGCGGAGGATTCTGGAGCGAATGCCGGTCAGGATGCGCCTATTCCTGCACCTTCCGGTCAAAGCTGGTGGCGAAACTGAACACGATCATGAAGAGCGCAGCCAACGCTGCGATCACAAAGACGACAAAGCCTCCCATGATGATCGCCCGGATCAAACCTGCCAGCACATCCATACCGTCGTGTCACTCCTTACCTGCCTTGTGCGACTGTCATCCACGCAAGTATAGCCGTTGTTGTGGGTTTTGATACCCGCATTCAGCATCCTGACAGGGCGGATGAAACGCAAAACCGGCTCGCGTCTGCGAGCCGGTTTTGTGGCGTTGTTGCTGGTGTGGGAGATCAGGCGACGAGCGGGGCCGCGCTCATCGCGCCGGTGAAGACGAGCTCGCCGTTCTGGACGTCGATCACGATCTCCTCGCCCTCGTGAAGCTCGCCGTTGAGGAGCTTCATCGCCAGCGGATCGAGCAGCTGCTTCTGGATCACCCGCTTCAGCGGCCGCGCTCCGAACATCGGGTCGTAGCCAAGTGTGGCGATTAGTTCCAGCGCCGCAGGAGTCAGTCGGACGGACATCCGCCGCTCCGCCAGACGTTCGTTGACATGCTGCAGCTGGATCTGCACGATGTCGCCGATCTGCTCCCGCGTGAGCTGGTGGAAGATGATGATTTCGTCGATCCGGTTCAGGAATTCCGGCCGGAAATTGGCACGAAGCGCTTCCATCACCTGGTGGCGAATCTGGTCGTCATCACTGCTGCTCGCCGTCAGGTAGCTCGATCCCAGATTGCTGGTCATGATGATGACCGTGTTCCGGAAATCGACGGTGCGACCCTGGCCGTCGGTGAGGCGGCCGTCATCGAGAATCTGGAGCAGGATGTTGAAGACATCCGGATGCGCCTTCTCGATCTCATCGAAGAGGACGACGCTGTAGGGGCGCCGCCGCACGGCCTCGGAGAGCTGCCCGCCCTCCTCGTACCCGACATAGCCCGGAGGCGCACCAACCAGGCGACTGACGGCGTGCTTCTCCATGTACTCCGACATGTCGATACGCACCATCGCCTGGTCGCTGTCGAACATGAACTCCGCCAGCGCACGAGCCAGCTCGGTCTTGCCGACGCCGGTCGGGCCGAGGAAGATGAAACTGCCCATCGGCCGGTTTGGATCGGAGAGACCAGACCGCGCGCGCCGGATGGCATTCGAGACAGCCTCGATCGCCTCGTCCTGCCCGATCACGCGGGCGTGAAGTCGATCCTCCATGTGGATCAACTTCTGGATCTCGCCTTCCACCAGACGGCTGATCGGGATACCCGTCCATCGGCTGACGACCTCAGCGATATCCTCGGCGTCAACCTCTTCCTTCAGCAACTGGCCTGACGATTGCAGCCGCGCCAGCTTCTGTTCCTCCTCGCGGATCCGCTGGTCCAGCTCCTTCAACTTGCCGTACTGCAGCTCCGCCGCCTTGTTGTAGTCGTAGGCGCGCTGCGCCTGCTCCATCTCGACGCGGGTGCGGTCCATCTCGTCGCGGAGCTCTGAGATGGCGTGAATCGCCTGGCGTTCCTGGTCCCACCGGGATCGCAGGGCGTCGCGCTCCTCGCGGATGTTCGCCAGCTCCTTCTCAAGCGCTTCCAGTCGCCGCTGGGATGCGTCGTCCTTCTCTTTGCGCAGGGCTTCGCGCTCGATCTCGAGCTGCATGATGCGACGCTCTGCCTCATCGAGCTCAACCGGCATCGACGTGATCTCCATCCGGAGCTTGGACGCGGCCTCGTCGACGAGGTCGATCGCCTTGTCCGGCAGGAAGCGATCCGCGATGTAGCGGTCGGAGAGTGTCGCAGCCGCAACGAGCGCGGAGTCCTGGATTTTGACCTTGTGATGCACCTCATAGCGCTCACGCAGGCCGCGGAGGATCGAGATCGTGTCCTCGACCGACGGTTCGCCGACCATCACCGGCTGGAACCGGCGCTCCAGTGCCGCGTCCTTCTCGATGTACTTGCGGTACTCATCGAGCGTGGTGGCACCGATGGCATGGAGCTCGCCGCGCGCCAGCATCGGCTTGAGCATGTTCGAGGCATCCATCGAACCCTCGGCCGCGCCCGCGCCGACGACGGTGTGCAACTCGTCGATGAAGAGGATGATCCGCCCGTCCGACGATTCGACTTCCTTGAGGACGGCCTTCAGCCGCTCCTCGAATTCGCCGCGGAACTTCGCGCCGGCGATCAGCGCCCCGAGGTCGAGCGCCACGATGCGCTTGTCGCGCAATCCCTCTGGCACGTCGCCGCGCATGATGCGCTGGGCGAGCCCTTCCGCGATCGCCGTCTTGCCGACTCCCGGCTCGCCGATCAGCACCGGGTTGTTCTTGGTGCGCCGGGAGAGCACCTGGATCACACGACGAATCTCCTCATCGCGGCCGATAACAGGGTCGAGTTTGCCCTGCTCCGCGAGGGTGGTGAGATCACGCCCATACTTCTCGAGCGCCTGATACTTGCCCTCGGGATTCGGATCGGTGACGCGCTGGTTGCCACGAATCTCGTTGAGTGCGCCATAGACGCGATCCTTCGAGACGTTAAAGCGGCGAAGCAGCGATTCCGCCGGCGATCGCTCGACTGAGAGGATGCCGAGGAAGAGGTGCTCGGCGCTGATGTACTCGTCGCCGAACTGACGGGCCTCTGACTCCGCCGTCTGCAGGGCACGGCGAAGCCCTGAGCTCACGACGGCGTCGGCGCTGTACTGGAGCTTCGGTGCGCGATCGAGCAGGGCTTCGACCTCGGGCACGAGCTGTGACGGCTCGACGCCGAGCCGCTGCAGGATCTGCGGGACGACGCCATCGCCCTGGATGACGAGTCCATAGAGGAGCGCTTCGGGCTCGAACTGCGCCAGCTTCTTCTCTTCGGTTATCTGTTGTCCGGCGAGCACGGCTTCGCGCGCCTTCTCGGTAAACTGTTGATTGGTTGCCATGTGTTGTTATGCTCCTGGTGATTGGTGGATGGACCGGCACCGAGCAGCGGTGTGGGGCGCGAGATGATGGTCTGCCCCGGATTTGACGAAAGGTTGCCGATCGCGAGAATACTTGCGTTCAGCGTCAGGATTGACCATCGCTCTGACGCTGCTGGTCGCGCACGCGCTGTTCGTCGACAAAGCCGAGCGATGCCAGCACGCCGTCGAGCTCATCGATGACAGGAGACGGTTTTCGCTCGGCTGAGGCGCTGATGATGCGGGAGCGCAGGTCCTGGATCTGATGGGTGAGCTCCAGTGCCAGCTGAACGCCGGCCAGGTTGAGCCCCCGGTTCTCGACAAGGTATTTCACCTGTCGCAACCGTTCGATATCGCTGTCTGAATACAGCCGGAGATTGCCTGACGTTCGCGACGGAGCGATCAGGCCTTCACGTTCGTATTTTCGAAGCGTCTGCGGATGCATCTCGACGAGGCGAGCCGCGACGCTGATCACAAACAAGGGTTCGGAAAATCGCTGTGTCATTCGTCATACCCCCCCAGAAAAGTCCTATACGAATGATAGTTCTTGATATGGGTCGTGTCAAGGTTATGGCGACCAAGGCTAGTAGGTCGCTGGCATGGGAAAGGAACGAATGGTGACGACGATCTACGCGCATCGCGGCGCATCGGCCGAGAAGCCCGAAAACACTCTCGCCGCATTTGGACGTGCTCTCGAGCTGGGGGCGTATGGGATAGAGCTGGATGTCCATCTCTCCCGCGATGGCGTACCCGTTGTCATGCACGATGAACGCGTCGACCGGACGACCGACGGCACGGGCGAGATCGCGGAGCTCTCCCTCCTGGAATTGCAGCAGCTCGATGCCGGAGGTGGGGAGCGGGTACCGACGCTCGCGGAGGTCTGTGATCTGGTCGAGGGGCGCGTGCACCTCAACATTGAGGTCAAGGCGAATGCGGCAGCCGAAGCGGTGATGCACGAGGTGCTGCAGCGACCGAACCTGCGGTGGGCGATCTCCTCGTTCGACTGGGATGTGCTGCGTACCGTTCGCAAGCAGCACGGTCAGGCCGAGCTCTGGCCGCTTACAATCGGTGCGACGGAGGACGCCCTCGCGCTGGCCGAGGAGATTCGCGCGCATCAACTGAACTTGTACGACGCGGCGGTGGATGAGGATATCGTAGTGTTTCTGCGCGACCGGGGAATCGGTGCGTGGGTATGGACGGTCAATGATCCGAAACGGGCGGCCGATCTGGTAGGCTGGGGTGCTGTCGGCATCTGCACCGACGATCCGGCCCGCATCCAAAACGTGGTATCACCTGACTAGCCGGGATTCCTCCGTGCCGGAGCCGCGATCCGGGGTGAATTCGAAGCGAAATGGCTAGCGAGATGCACATGGTACATTCCGGAGGTTAGCTGGTGAGACTGTCGACGACGAGTTGCTTGGGCGCGCGGGAACGCAGGCATGGCTAACGCCATTACCGTGGGGCGCCTCGTCCTCCTCTTCGTTGTGATCTGGCTCATCTACGTCGGAAGCGTCCCGGTCGTCGCCGCGTGCATGATCTTGATCGTCGTGGTCTTCGCCAGCGATGGGATCGATGGCTGGGTGGCCCGCAAGCGGAACGAGACATCCACCTTCGGCGCCGTGTTCGATATCGCCGGCGACCGGATCGTGGAGAATGCCCTCTGGGTGATCTTCGCCGATCTCAAGCTCATCCCCATCTGGATTCCCCTGATGGTGCTGACCCGGGGATTCATCGTGGATGGCCTCCGCTCGCTCTCCTACGGCGAAGGCATGACGGCGTTCGGCTCCAGTAACATGATGCGCTCGCCGATCACGACCTGGCTGACCGCTGGCCGTTTCATGCGCGGATTCTATGGCTGGGCGAAGTCGGCAGGGTTCGTGTTCCTCACGGGGTTGGCGGGCGAGCGGCGGCTCGATACGGCCGGTACCGCGCTCGGGACCCTCTACAGCTGGCAGTGGGTTCACTGGGTTGGCTGGTTCTGCGTATGGGCGGCCGTCGCACTGACGGTGATCAGAGCGCTGCCGGTTATCTACGACTCGGTCGGCCTCATTCGCGATCTGGACCGTCGCGACGGCAAGGCGCGGACATAGTGCGTTCGCAACCCGATCGATCTTGTGCCAGGGACATTCACTACCTTGTCTGACCGGGTCGACAAAGGACCAAAGCTTCCCCTCTTCCGCCGGGAGGAGCGTCATGAACTGCGGTACCAGCTGAGTATCGGTATGGCGACCGCGCTCTCCTGGATCGCCTGGGCCATGCCATTCCCGATTCGGATGCGCATTGCCGATGCTTTCGGCGTGCTCTTCTACCACTTCTCGACAACCTACAGCGCAAACGTGGAACACAACGTCCGACAGGTGCTCGGTCCTGATGTCTCCGACGCCGAAGTAGCGGCCTGTGTCAAAGCGATTTTCCGGACGAGCGCCCGGAACTTCGTCGACCTGATCGTGATGCCCCGCTGGAATGATGCGCATTTTCTCAGGGTGCTGGACGTCGTTGAAGGGGATCTCTCGATCGTTCGCGATGCCCTGGCCCTGGGGAAGGGCGTCATCTTCGTCACCGGCCACGTCGGCTGCTTCGATTTCATTGGGCAGGCGCTCCGGAGCAATGGGTTCCCGCTTACCATCGTCACTGGTCGCACGACGTCGCGCTTCGTGTTCGATGGGGTGACGCACCTTCGGAGCGCGCACGGCAATGTTCTCGTCGAGCCGACACCTTCAGGTGTGCGTCGCGCCTATCGAACGGTCCGCCAGAACGGGTGTGCTGTGATCGTGAGCGACCGTGATTTTTTTCAAAACGGGCGGCCGATCGACTTCTTCGGAAGGCGGACGACGTTGCCGCCGGGCGCGGTACGCATCGCCCGCGACACCGGCGCTGTGGTGATCCCGGTCATTTCCCACCGCAAGGGACGACGACATGGCCTTCAGATTCTCGAACCGTTCACCATCGACAAGACCAGCGATATCGACCAGGATCTGGATACCGGGCTGCGCCGCATTGCCTCGGCGCTGGAGTACGGTATCCGCCCACATGTCGAGCAGTGGGCGATGTTCCAGCGTGTGTGGCCGGAGCATGCCCCGCCGCCTGTCCGCGTCTTTCCGGTTGGTTCGCCGCTTGAGAGCGAGCTTCTGGAGCGGGTGGCTGCTGCGCTTCCGGAGCGGAAGACCCCGGCTCGCCGGCGCCGGGCCCGCGCTGTCCTTTCCCCGCTGACGTCGCTGTGGCGCCGGCTGCGCCGCTCTGGAACGTCGAACGGCGGGTAGCCC
>JBARWF010000079.1:0-7096 GCA_049646645.1 Thermomicrobiales bacterium | reverse complement strand
ACCGCGTCCTGCTTCGTGCAGGACGCGGTTTCCATGTTCAGTGTGCATGGCGGCTAAAAGTCGTCGTCAGGATCGCAGTCGCGCCAGCCGACGATATACGCTTCGGTACGTGCGGTCACGATGTCGGGTGTGCCGGTTGTCGTGCCACGAAGGTATATGTCCAGCACCGGCCATCGTTGTGGATTCTCCAATTCCGGAACGGCGGTATCGGCGGCAATGATGTCCTCATTGAACATGACGAGCGGGTTTTCCGTGGTGGGAGAAGGGACGGGGTTTGTAGCCATCAGCGGGATCTCCTCTCCATTGTTCGAAAGCGTTCGATGTGGCTCTGGTAGTTCTCTGATAGATCGCGAACGGCATTGTTGAATGTCTCGTTGTAGGGTTCGCGAATGTCGAGCCACTGCTTGTCGTATGTTACGCCCTTCGGGTCGATGTGGTCGATATGTGCTTCGCCATGTGCGGCATCGTGGCGAACGACTGGCCGGCGAACCAGCTTCGGCCCCGTGTCATCGATGATTTCGAGCTGGACGACATACCGGACAACCCTGCCGCGACTGGTGGTGAACCCGATGCGAAGCACCACCCGGGCTCGAGGTCCTTCTCGTATTTTGTTTCGTAGCGGAGCTTGTACATGAGCCCCTCAACTCCCAGACCTTGGTCCGCGTGGCGAGGCGGTGTCACACGGATCGCGTCGGAGCCGGGGACAGATCAGCACGGGGCAGTAAGGACGCGGTCGCATGGTTTCCCGGGATGTCCATGTGCCGCATTATCGACACGCTGTCACCGTGTCGACATGTCGTTGCCGTCGTGCCGAACCGTGTACGTGAATTCGGTTAGTCGGGCTCGGGGAGGAGCGAGCCTTCCTGCGCGGCGAATCCCTCCGCCTTGCGGGGGCGGAGATAGGGCGCCCAGACGACAACCGCGATCGCCGCGATCGCGCCGCCGATCAGCCCGAGGGTCTGGCCGGTGCGCACGCTGGCATTGTCGAGCACATACCCGCACACCATGCTGCCGAGCGCGGCGCCCGTCGCCAGGGCCGAGCTGAGCCAGGCAAAGGCTTCGGTCAGGGCTGAGCGCGGGGAGAGATGCTCGACCACCGTGTTGGCGGCGATCAGGGCCGGGGAGATCGAGAGCCCGATGAAGATGCCCGCGATTCCCATGAACACGATCGAATCGGCGAGCAGCACCGGGATCGTGCCCAGCGCCAGCCACCAGATCGAGAGGCGCAGCCGACGGTCAACCGGGGCTTTCCAGCGAATGAGGCCGTAGACTGCCGCGCCGATGAAGCTGCCGAAGGCGAAGAGCGCCGCCAGGATGCTGGTTGCCCCGGCCGAGCCATGCGCCCGGGCGAAGGCGACGATCATGATATCGACCGCGCCGAAGACGAAGCCGACCGCGAACAGAATGCCGACGACGACGCGAATGCCGGGAATCCCGATCACCGAGTGGCGCCGGTTTCCTGCGGCCGGCTGCCCGCTCGCCGCGAGGCGGACGTCATGTTCCGCGTGCGTGGCGGGAGCGGGCTGGCGCATCAGCATGACCGCCGCGATGACCGTGAAGAGCAGCGCGGCGAGGATACCGGCGGCGGGATCGACCTCAATGCACAGCGGCACCACTAGCAGCGGCCCGATCACGAACCCCATCTCGTCGGCCATGCTCTCAAGCGAATAGGCGCGCTCCAGGGCTGGCCCGGAACCGAGCTGGTTCGTCCATCGCGCGCGGCTCAACGACCCGAAGGGAACGGCCGAGCCACCGACAATGGCGGCGCTGAGACTCATCAGGATCGGGTTCGCCCCGAGATGCGCGGAGAATACGAGCGAGAAGATGCCGACGGCCTGGGCGACCGTGCCCCAGAGCAGGATCGCGCGCTCGCCGTAGACATCGGCGATGCGTCCGATGCGCGGCGCGGCGACGGCGCCGACCAGGGTCTGGACCGCTCCGACCACGCCGGCGAGCCCGTACGAGCCCGTGATCTCCTGGACGAGGAGGATGCAGCCCAGCGCCCGCATCGCCAGCGGGATGCGGCCGATCGCGCCGGCCAGAAAGAAGCCGAGCGCGTCAGGTAGCGAGAGGAGCGCTCGGAATCCGGGAACCTCGGTTGTGGGGGATGTTTGCTGCATGGAGCCCTGGTATCGAGTAGGTATCGAGGGTTGATGCGATGTCGGGATGAGGCGACGTGTCATTTGGGGCAACGCAGCGCGCCTGGTGCGTCATCCTCGTCCTCGCCGGAGTCCGGTGTCGCAGGTGAGTATCACACAGAAAACGTCCCAGCCACTGCCGGGCTATCGATCGATGGCCCGGCAGTGGCTGGGAAGATGATGTCGTCGAAAATGATTACTCAGGAATGGGGTGACGACGGGACGTGCGGTGGGCGGACCGGCGCATCGACTTGCGGATGCGAGCGACGGGAGAGGCGCTCCCGCTGTGCCTGATTCTCCATATCCCATTTCGCATCGTTGGCGAAGATCCGGCCGACAAGGAGGCCGAAGAGCGCGCCACCGATGATGCCCAGCCACCAGATCTGCGGCACGAGCATGGCAAACAGGATACCCATGGTGAGTCCGGCGAGGAAACCACCGTAGAGATTCCGCTGATATCGGTCGAGGTTTGTGAACATGGGCGGATGTCCTGTGCGGTGAGCGGTGATGTCGTGGACGAAGCGACGACGGTACGTTTCCTATTGTACCGGTTGCCAGGTGGGCGTGGAGCCTGCGGGGAACCGGCTGCGGCAAGCATTCCTGATCGATGGCCTCGTGCGTATCCTTGGCGGGAGAGGCATATCCTTCCTGATCGGCAGCGTTGCTGATCGACGACCATGAAAGCGAGCATCCAGTGACGAAGGCAAACACATCGAAACCGAAGGCAGTTCTCTGGGATCTCGATGGAACACTGATCGATTCCGCCGAGTGGCACTGGCTGAGCTGGCGGGAGATCCTGCACGCCGAGGGCTATCCCATCACCCACGAGGAGTTTCTGCGTGGGTTTGGCCGTCGCAACGATGAGATCCTGCGGGAGTACTTCGGTGAGGATGAGGAAGAGGAGCGCCTGACGCTCATCGGCGAGCGGAAGGAAGCGCGATACCGCGACTACGTGGAGCAGCACGGGATCGTGGTGCTGCCTGGTGTCGAGGAGTGGCTTGGGTACCTGGCGGAATCGGGCTGGTTGCAGGCCGTCGCCTCCTCGGCGCCGAACGAGAACCTGGGGGTCATCCTCGATGTCTCCGGGCTGGCCCTCTATTTCGATGCGATCGTGGGCCGGGAGGATGTGCGGGTCGGGAAGCCCGATCCCGAGGTCTACCTGACCGCCGCCGCGCGTCTCGGTGTCTCACCGGAGCGGGCGATCGTGGTCGAGGATGCCCTGGCCGGGGTACAGGGAGCGCATGCCGGCGGGATGGCGGCAATCGGGGTGGGGCCGCGTCACGCCGAATTGGGTGCGGATCGTTCGGTCGAGCGGCTGGACGATCTGGAGGACGATGCATTCGACGCCCTGCTCGCATCCTGGTCAGCCATCCGCCATCCGGATTCGTAGGGAACGGCCTCGTTGCCCGTGTTTCCCATCCGTAGCGGTCGACCTCGTGTCGACCATTGGCCGAAGGCCGATATCCGGGTTGTCCAACGTCGGCGTGCCGGTCAATGGACCGGGGATATCGCCCTGGTGGTCTCGCTTCGCTACGGGTCATCGGGCGGACGACCTCTCCGGGGAGCCGTCCCTACGAATCGGCGACGACCTGCAACATCCGCTCGGCGTGACGCCGGAATGCGCCGATCATCTCACGCGGGCTGATGACGCGCATCGGGAAGGGCATGTGCCCCATCCGCCAGACGAACCAGTCCAGGCTTTCCGTCGAGGAGCGGAGTCGCGTCGTCTCCGCATCGATCTCCTCCAGAATTGCGAGATCGGCCGAGATGTACTCGCGGACCGCATCGACCGGCGCCTGAATCTCGATCTCCACCTGATAGTCGCTACGGACCATCGCCAATGAACTCATGACCGCGGCCCGCACGTCGATGTTCTCCGGTGGCTCGAAGGTCGCTTCCAGCAGGTCGACGCGCCGGATGCGGTCGATCCGGAAGGTGCGCGTGCCTTGGCGCAGATGACACCAGCCATGCAGGTACCAGCGCCCGTAGTGCACCACGATCCCGTAGCAATCGACCTCGCGCGCCGATTCGTCGCCATCGGGACGCCCATAGCGCATCCAGCAGCGCCGGTTCATGATCGTTGCCTGTGCCAGCGTCGCGAGCACGTTGGGGTTGGGGAACGACGATGTTGGCGAGTAGCTCTGCTCCGGCAGGAGCATGCTGGTGCGGATCGTCTCGATGCGGTCGCTGAGCTCGGCCGGCAACACGCGCTCGATCTTCGTCAGCGCCTGCCGGACCGGCGGCGGCAGGTCGGCGGTGGCGGTCGTGCGGGTGCCGAGCAGGGTGACCGCCAGCCCGATCGCCTCCTCCGCGCTGAACATCAGGGGCGGCATCCGGAATCCCGGGCGTAACCAGTAGCCACCGGTTCGCCCGGCGACCGGTTCGACCGGGATGCCCATCTCCTGCAAGGTAATGACATAGCGGCGAATGGTGCGGGTCGTGACCCCGAGCTCCTCGGCAAGTCGCGGCCCGCTGATGCCCGGATGATCCTGCAACAGCTCGAGCAGCGCCAGTACCCGGCTCGCCGGTTTTGTCGCGTCGGTCATCATGCCGCCTGCCTCCTTGCTCGCCGGAAATTGCCTCGTGAATCACCCTAGCCAGACGTCTGATTTTCTTCATCCAGTATCCCAGAGAAATGCGGACCGAATATGTCCGCTCCCGTTTTTAGAATGAATGTACTGGTAATGGACCTGGCCCCGTTGAGGCTACGAGTACTGAAGGAGATATGCCATGACCGAGACACATGAGACGACGCCCTGGACCAACGATGCGGCCCTGCTGGTGATCGATGTTCAGCGCGGTGTCGTCGCGGATGGCTGGGATCGGGAGGGCGTGCTGCAGCGCATCGCGGCCCTGATCGACCACGCCCGCGCGATCGACGTGCCGGTGATCTACATCCAGCACGAGGAGCCCAGGTACCCACCGATGGCGCGCGGCGGCGATGACTGGTTGATCTGTCGGGAGGTCGCCCCGCGCGAGGGCGAGATCGTGATCGCCAAGCAGTATCCGGACGCCTTTGCGGAGACGGATTTGCCGGCGACGCTGGATGACCTTGGTATTCGCAATCTCATCCTGACGGGGGCGCAATCCGATGCCTGCGTCCGGGCGACGACCTATCGCGCCATCGCAGAGGGCTATGGCGTGACGCTTGTCAGCGATTGTCACACAACGTCCGATCGCGAGTTCAATGGCGTGGCGATACCCGCCGAGTTGATCATCGCGCACGTCAATGCGTCGACGCCGTACATCGCCTACCCGGGGCGTGCGCCGAGGCTCATAACCCAGGCGGAATCAATGGCGGCGAAGCGGGTGGCGATGGCCTGACCCGGACGTCAGGAATCGGACGCTGTCCTCGATGTATCCCGCATACCGTGACGACACGATAGCGACACAGTGAACAAGGAGATGTGGAGATGCTTCCGTACAACCCCGACATCATGCATGTGGCGGTCGACGAGCGGCAACGGACGATTCGTGAGGGGATGCGCCTCGCGCAAGCAGGAATCACGCCGCACCGGCCGATTCGGCGACTCTTGGGCCGCTTGCTGATCTGGAGCGGCGAGCACGTGGCCGGCGTCAACTCGACGCCGGCGCCCACCGTGCCGCCGGTGATCGTGCTCGAAACGCAACGCCGCCCCGTGGACCTGAAGCGGGCGGCGTAATCTGCCGAAGGCAGGTGACGATATGGAACTGATGATGTTCGTGGTCGCGCTGATCGTGCTGGATCTGCTGGCGTTGCGCTTTGGCGCCAACTCCGGAGATGGCTGTCCCAACTGGCCCTGATCTCTCCCCGTATGCTGTCTCCATCGTTCGCGCCTCCCGGCAACGGAAGGCGCGAACGCGTATTTTGTGCCATTCCGGTATGCCGTCTGTTTCTGTCATTCCGAGCGAGACCGGAGGTCGAGCGGAGGAAGTTGTCTGCAAATGAGGAGCCCCGCAGTGCGAGCGGCTGCTCCGGCGTGGGCTTCGCACGGAGGGCTGCTTGCTCTCCACCCTCGTCCGATGCGACCACGGTGGTAGGCGGGCCCTTTCCCTCCCAGCAACTTCCTCCGCTCGGCGTGCCGCCTCACTCGGAATGGCATGAGAGTGTCAGGCCTGCGGCTACGAGGAGAGGCACATATAAGCCGACGAGGGAAGGTCTGCCAGCAATCACATAGAATCAACACTCGGGTTGTGGCGGGAGCGGATCGGCGCGCAGTTGAGTGAGGAAGGCATGACGGAGCACGAGCAGGTTCACGATTACATCTGGCAGCGTCTGGACGAGCCGGGCAATGAGCATCTTCGCCTGTGGCCGTCGGCCGATGGCAGCGGTGATCGTCAGGTCGACAGTCAGGTGGTGACGGTTGCCGCGGGCAAGGTGCTGCGGGTCTCCTACCGGATGGTGGTTGCGGCTGACTGGCGCGTGCGATCGCTGCGCATCGCGTCCGAGCAGCCGGATGGGTCCGCCATCGGGCTCGTGCTGCAAACGGACGGTGCCGGCAACTGGACCGATGGCAGCGGGACGCCGCTCGATGAGCTGCAGGGATGCATCGACGTCGATATCGCCGTCACGCCGTTCACGAATACCCTGCCGATCCGGCGCCTGCGCCTCGCACCGGGGCAGACAGAGACGATTCGTGTGGTCTACGTCCCGGTCCCCTCGCTCGATGTCTCGCCGGGGGAGCAGCGCTACACGGCGCTCGATGACGGACGGGTGCGCTACGAGTCAGTGCAGAGCGGGTTCTCGCGCGAGCTGGTGGTCGATACAAGCGGGTTTGTGGTGAGCTATCCCGGTCTCTTTCGCCGTTCCTGGCCGAAGGCGACATAACGGGATGCCGTCTCCGGTGGTGCATGGTACAATCTGGCGTCAGGAACCTCGATGCATGCGCATGAGATGGTTTGACGCATTGCCGGGCGCCATGGCCAAGTGGTTAAGGCATGGGTTTGCAAAACCCTGATCGTCGGTTCGAATCCGACTG
>JBARWF010000078.1:0-9530 GCA_049646645.1 Thermomicrobiales bacterium | reverse complement strand
CGCTGGATGCCGGCCCCGAGCGGCCGCATGACCAGGCGCGCGAGCGCCTCCATCGCCGGCGGCAGCGGCCCGATCCAGAGCAATCGACGCCCGCGCAGGGGAAGCTGGAGCCAGCCACCGGTCACGACCCCGACGGCGACCTCTGAAAGCCTCGGCAGCCGGGGCGGTTCCGCCCCGTTCGCGGTGGTGAGGATGATAGCGCCGCGATCGGTACTGATCGTCAGCCCGATCCCGAGACTCTCGGCCAGCGCCGCGATCATGTCGGCGGGGGCGGCGCGCCGGTCGATCAGCTCCGAGATGATGTGCTCGAGATCCGCCCCCTTCCGGAGCAGATCACCCCGCCGCGATGTCAGCAGGCGGTTGATCGTGCTCTCCAGATCGGGCGTGATCGTGGAAATCGAGAGCACCGGGATCGGCAGGTTGATCGCACTTTCGAGTGGTATATCGGTCAGGACCCCGGAGACCGGGCTATCGGCCATCTCCTGCAGCAGCATCGCGAGGGGCACGCCGGATTCCGACACCACCCGTCGGGGCAGCAGGACCAGCTCCCCGCCGCGCAACAGCGGCAACATGGGCGAGCTGGCGCGGGCGGTCACGACCCAATCGACATCGTTTGCCAGCAGTTCGTCGTCCGCCACGCCGTGCGCGGCCAGCCCCTGCGACTGCAGTCGCGGCTCCCAGACCAGAAGATCGCGCAGGGTGATTTCGCCATTCCGTGCGACCATGCTCGCGGTATCCTTTGCGCTGGATGGTGCCACGCCCGATGCGGATCGCACCCCACCATCTGCGCCCGTCCAATTTGTGCCAAATGACCAACAAACGACCGCGGTCGACGAGTAGCGCGGCGATTTCCACGATGGTACCAGAGCAGGGAGGTGTTGAAATGAGGGCTTCAGGGACCGTCAGCATGCCCGTCTGTGCAACGTGCATGATACATGCGCTCGTTCATTGGTTCGCAGCGACAGATCGGCCCTCACGCGGCAGCTGGGAGCGGGAAGCCCCATGATCCCCTCAGCGCCGCCCTCCAGCCCCACCGCGGGCATCCGGCACCGCAGGCCACTGGTATCGAGACGCCCGGGAAACGCGGGAGTGATGCTGCTGGTGATCAGCGTGATCGGCCTGATCGGGTTACTCTCACCGCTCCTGCTCCCGCTCAGCCAGCGCCAGAGCGCCGATACCGACGCGCACGCCGGGGATGCGCCGATCCTGTTCGCGCTGGTCACGGTCTGCAGCCTGATCGTGATGATGGTGGTCATCAGCGACGAGCACGGCGGCGTTGCCCGCTCGAAGACGATCGCGCTCCTCGGAGTACTGGTCGCGATCGATGCGACCTTGCGCGTGGTGCCGAGCTTTCTGGGAGCGTCGCCGATCTTCTTCCTGATCGTCCTGACCGGCGCCGTCTTCGGCGCGGCGATCGGCTTCCAGATGGGCACGCTGACGCTGCTGCTCTCCGCCTTCCTCACCGGGGGGATCGGGCCGTGGTTGCCGTTTCAGATGCTCGGCGCGGGCTGGATCGGGCTCACCGCCGGGTTGCTCCCGCGGCCGGCATCGCCCAGGCGGCGGCTCGTGATGCTGGCGATCTTCAGCGGCGTCTGGGGGTTGCTCTTCGGATTCCTGATGAACCTCTGGTTCTGGCCCTTCGCCGCGCCCGGCGCCAACATGGACGCCAGCCTCTACTGGCACCCTGGGCTCTCCTTCACGGAGACGGGTGTGCGGTACCTGCGCTTCTACGCCGTGACCTCACTCGGCTTCGATCTCTTCCGGGCAGCCGGCAACGTCGTGCTCATCGCACTGCTGGGCGGTCCGGTGCTGCGGTTGCTGGAGCGATACCGGGCGCGCTTCTCCTGGCAACCATGGACGACCGCAACGCCCACGTCCCTCCCACAGGCCGCTGATCGTCCGTAGGATGCAACCGAGTGCAGCCCTCAGATCGGTCCTCAACCGTGGGGAGAGAGACAAGCTCTCTCCCCACGGTTGGATGTAGGCGCATCGATCCGATGTCGTCGTGCCGTAGGGGCGGACTCACGCAGGGGTTGTCCGCCCGATCGGGCGAACCACCAGCCCGATATCCGCGGTGTCCTGGAATCGAGACGTTTCGGTCACCGGACCGGCTGAGGTATGGCCCTGCGGGCCATCGGGCCGACAACCCTTCGGAGTCGGCCCCCACGAATGGGAGTCGAAGAGAGCCCTACCCGAGGTCGGGGATCACCGGCTCGCGACCGTTGGCAACGGCATGCTGGGGGGAGATGTCGGCGATCTGCATCAGCTCGATCGGATTGCCGTCGGCATCCTTGATCCAGGCCTGCATGTTGCCATCGAGCCCCTGCTTCGGCTCGACATCGATGGTCACGCCCTGCTCCCGTAGCCGCTCGACGTCCGGCACGAGGTCGTCGCTGAGCAGGCAGAGATGGCGGTAGCTCGTGTTGCCATTGGCGGCGCGCTCCTCGGCGCTGGGGCCGCCTGGGAAGAGCTCGATGAACCGGTCGCCCGCGACGTGGATGTAGACCAGCATCACGGAACCGTCATCACGATTCAGGCGGAAGGACTCCTTGAGCCCCAGCAATTCGTAGAACCGGAGCGAGGCATCGAGGTCATGGCAGCCATAGGCCGCGTGTCCGAGATCGGTAATGCTCACCAGTACATCTCCATCGCGCAGTGAACGGGCAACGGAGCGCGGATCAATGCCAATGCTGGCGCGCCCCGGATGACACGGATCGTGGTGGCATTGTCCCCGATGACGCACCCCCTGTCACCCTCCGGACGCGCCCTGTGCTATCTCCATATGAATAAGAGCCCGCAGGCGAGGCGGGTTCATGCAGGGGCGAGGCCCGGCCCGACCTCCGGCGGAGCCTCATTGCTCGAGGAGATCGTCCGTCTCGTTCCAGTTGGCGATGTTCCACAAGGGCGTGTTGAAGGGGCCGGGCGCGATGTTCTCCGACCGCACATTCGTGGCAAGCGCGTAGAGAGTGGCGTGACGGACGACCGGGATCTCCACCGCATCCGCGACCAGCAGGTCGTTCATCTCCACGAGCACCTGGAACGCCTCGTCCTGATCGAGCGTCTGCTCCAGCTTCTCGTAGAGCGCGTCATAGTCGGAATTGGTGTAGCGCTGGGTATTGGCAAGCACCCCCTCGAACACCTCGCGCTCGCCAAGCCAGTCGTTCTCGCGCTGTGAGATGTTCTCGCCATCCGGCCCGGCATACCAGTGCCGCATGTAGCTGAGCGGAAACGCGTCGAACGTCCCATCTGCCCAAAGCCCCGCGTCCCAGTACATATGAAAATAGCTCTGCTCGTCGTCGGCGGTGTAACCAAAAAAGTCGGTGGCTGCAAGCTGTTGCAGGTGGACCGCAGCCCCGATCCGGGCGAAATCGGCCTGCACCTGCTCCACGATCACCTGGCGAGTCGGGCTCTCCGCGATCACGAGATCGAAGGCGAGCGCGACACCATCCTTGCTGCGCGTATCGCCATCGCGCTCCCAGCCGGCATCGTCGAGGAGCTGGTTGGCCTTGTCGAGATTGTATTCCCAACCAGTGTTACCGGACGTGTAGGCATCGAGGCCGAGCAGCACATTCGCCGTCGTATGCCCGCCCGAGCCGTAGAGCTTCGCCACGATCTGCCCGCGGTTGACCGCCAGTGCGAGCGCTTGCCGGACAGCAGGATCGCTGAAAACCGGATGCGGCGTGTCCTTTTCCGATTTCTGACCCTTCACTGTCTGCCGCGGATCGGAAAAGTTGAAACGAATACTCTCGGCGTAACTCTCCGGCGTGCTGAGCAGGTTCCCCCGATCGCCGGATGCGAGATCCGCGATGACGGCAGGATCGAGCTGTGCTCCCCAGGCCATATCGCTCTCGCCCGTCTCGACCACGGACCGCACGGCAGCCTCCGGATCATCGGCTGGCGCGATGGTGAGCCTGGAGAAGTAGGGTTTGGCGGGATCGCGATAGGTATCGTTGATCTCGTAGGTCACCTCACCCGCTTGCGAGAATCCGGTGATGACGTAGGGGCCGGTGCCAACCGGCGCCGTGGGAAAGGAGTCGTTCCGGCTATCCGGATCGTTGTCGAAGACGTGTGCCGGGTAGAGACATCCGTAGGTGGTTCCGGTGAATGGCGTGAACCAGTCCAACACCGGTTCTTTGAAGGTCACGACCGCGGTGTGGTCGTCGGTCGCCTCGATGTTCGCAATCCGGTTCCAGACGGTAAAGGTCACGGTCTGGTTGTTCGGCTGCAAGATCCACTGCCAGGTGAAGACGAGGTCGTCCGCGGTCACGGACTCGCCATCGCTCCAGGTCAGGTCTGGCAGGAAATCGAAGGTCGCCTGCGTATAGTCCGCCGTCAGGCCGCCGTTCTCGACCGTCGGTACAGATGTGATCAGGTTGGGGAGGAGTGTGCCATCGGGCAGCAGGTGCATCAATGGCTCGAGGACCGGCGCGGCGGCGATCACGTCCGCGCTGGACATCGCAGTGTGGGGCACCGCACTGGTGGGCGCCGTCATCAGGAGCACGCGCAGCTCCTTTCCCCCGCCCCGGGTCTGCGCGTCGGTACCGGTATCCGGGGCCTTGGCACGGTCGGCGGCCATGGTTGGCTGGAGCCCGGTGTGCGCGAGCAAACCAGCGATTGGCAGGCCCGCCCCCAGAACCGCCGCATGATGCGTAAACGACCGTCGCGAGAGCTCGGTGCCTCCCGGATGCCGTGTCCAATTCTGCAGTGCCATTGTGCTAACCTCACGCCCAGGCGAACGCCCCAGGGATGAATGAGGAGGGCCGGAAATCGACCCTCCTCACTCCACGCAAAAGGGTTCCCCGGCCTACGAGCCGACAGTGAAGACGTTGTACATCCCCATGTAGGCGTGCGGCATGCCCGTTTTCTTGTCCGGGAAGAAGCAGAGCCCGGCATACGTTCCCGGCTCAAGATCAGCCGCGACCCACGTATTGACGCCGGTGGACTGGGTGTCCGTGCCGAGCACGGGCGTCAGATCCTTTTCAGACAGGCTGCCCGCAACGGGGGTGCCCGTCATTTCCACGTTGAGCGCGGTCTTGATATCGTCCTTGGTCATGCCTTCCGGTCCCTTCATCAGGATCAGGAAGTGAGGCTGGGCACCGTGGTTCTCAAGCTTGATGATGTTCTTGCCGGAGACCAGCTTGCCGTCGGTGAGGTTGATCGCGAAGTCGCTGAACGAGATCGTCGCGTTTGCTTTCGGCTCCGGCAGGTCGGTGGGCTCCTCGCCGGTGACGGTGAAGGTGACCGGTGGGAGCGGGGATGTGGGATCGTCGCCCCAGGCCACCCAATCGCCGGCCGGGAGATCCAGGACGACCTGGTTCGGCTGCCCCGGCGAGAGCGAGATGCCACCCGCGAACAGGAAATCGTAGAAGGCTGCGGGCGGGGGCCCTCCGGATTCACCTTCGCCCGAGGCCGGCGTCGCCTCGCCGCCACCGCCACCGCTCGCCGGTGAGGCAGGGCCACTGCTCTTGATCGCATTCAGGAAATCATCGACCGACATCCCCTTCGGCTGCACGAAAGCAACGGCGAGTCCTTCCTGCGCATCCGCGCTTCCTGTGGCCGAGACAAGGTAGCGCCCGGCGGGAAGGGAGGATGGCACGCCCTCGAAGCCGGAGGACGAGATCGTGATGTTGAGCGAGGGCAGGCCCAGGCTATCGAGCCCGGACGCGGCGGGGGTTGCGTCTTGCGCGGCAAGGGCTCGGGAAACGAGTGACCCCGAGAGCGCGAGGGCGAGCGAGGAAGCGACGAACGTGCGACGGGAAACCGATTGCGTCATGACGTGATTCCTTCCAATCAGCGCGAAATGCCGGAATGGAGAGGATGGAGCGAGCCGTCTGCGGTGGAGAGCAACCGGGCGCCCGGTGCTCGCCGGCCTCTGGCCGCTCGCTTCGTCCTGTCTCGCGAATCATCAGGTCCCGATGGAATCCAGTGTACACCTCCACATTGGCAGATGGATACTGGTCACACAGCCAGAACCGCTGCGGAATGCAGCGACAGCACAAGCCCCATTGGATCCGGGTCGGGAGACGATGTCGGGAGTGCGATCAGGCCTCCGCGATCCGGTGCACACCGTTCACGCCGACCGGCGCCGGCCGGCGTAAACGGTGTGCGCTCATGATGCGCCGATGAGCAGGAAAGAACATCGGTGCAACAGCGTATTCGACCGCGCAGGAAGAATTGGATCTACGTCATTCGACGTAGACAGGCAGGGGCCGCTATCTACCTACGAGACGGCGGATTCGCTGAGTCAAGGCGTCGAATGCTCGAGAGGCTTCTGCTCAGTAGATCACCGTTGACACAGGGCTAGACGACTCCCGTACGCATCGCGTAGGCGACGGCGGCGGTGCGGCTGGTGACGCCGAGCTTGCCCAGGATGTTGGTCACGTGTGTCGATGCAGTGCGCGGGCTGATGAACAGGTGCTCCGCGATCTCCCGCGTCGAGTTGCCATCCACGAGCAGACGGAGCACTTCCAGCTCCCGCTCCGTCAGGCCGTGCGTGTTCGTAGCGGACACTTGGGGAGACGGAGGCGTGACTGGAGGAGCGTTCGCGATCAGGTACGGCACGAGCGCGGCGACATGCGCCGCTGCCGAGAGGAAATCGAAACGCGTCCCAGCCTGATGGGCAACGGCAAAGGCGTCGTCGCCAAGAGCCCTGATCGCCGCCGCACGGACCTGCTCGTTCTCGGAGCGGAGACACCCCCGCGCGGGCGCGTCGATCTCTTTCCGGATGGCATCCGTGGCGCCGAAGAGGGTCGCGGCGTCCTCGTGGGCACCGCATGCAACGGCGACATTTGCCAGCAACTCGATGCCCTCCACGCCGCCGGTCGCATCGCCGATGCGGGCAAGTTCGGCAATGCTTTCGGCAATCATCGCTGCGGCCGATGCGCAATCGCCCTGCGCGAGCGCGAGGCGCGCCATCCCGGTCAGCACGATCGCCTCGCTGCGAGGGTCGCCGGTTTCCCGAAAGATCGCCATCGCTTCGGTGTAGAGCTGGCTGGCCATGGCAAGATCATCGAGCCGGAACCAGGCTTCCGCCAGATTGGTGAGGGTAAAGGCGGTCGCGCGCCTGTCCCCGAGCTCCCGTTGCAGGCTCAGGGACCGCTCTAACAAATCCCGGGCCCGGTCGAAATCGCCCCGATCGAGTGCGAGCGCCCCCAGATTGCTGGTGGTCATCGCCTCGCCTTGCGTATCGCCCTGGGCGGCGACGATCCTCCGGCATTCCTCCCAATAGTGCGCGGCACGGTCGTAGTCGCCACGGAAATAGCAGACCGCCGCGATATTGCCGGCCGCCACCGCCACGCTCCGGTCATCGCCAATCGCGAGCGCCACCCGCCGTGACTCCTGATGCATGGCGAGCGCGCGGGAAAAGTCGCTCCGGTCGTGATAGACCATCCCGATCCCGGCAAGTGCGCGCGTGATGCCGGGATCATCGCCGATCGCCCGCGCGAGGGCGAGCGATTGCTCCAGATGGTCCAGCGCGGTATCGAGGTCATTCTGATCCTCCGCCAGGTGCCCGGCGGCCAGCAGCGCGGCGACGCGCAGCGGCGAACGATCGTCCTCGTTGGCGGCCAGAGTGCGCTGCATCCAGATCCGCCCTTCGGTGGCGAGCCCCCGTACCGACCAGAATCGCCAGATGCGTGCGCACACCTCCAGCGCGATGCGTGGTGTGCCGGCTGCCAGCGACCAGTCGAGCGCCGCGCGCAGGTTATCCCACTCCGCCTCCAGCTGATCGAAGGCCGAGTGCTGGCCCGCCCCCGTCAGGTGCGGCTCCACGCTCTCGGCAAGTCGCCGGTAGTACTCGGCGTGCGCCGCCCGCGCCCGTCCCTCGGCACCGGCAAGCTTCACCTGCTCAAGCCCGAAATCGCGCAGCGTTTCCAGCATCAGGAAGCGCACATCACCCTTTGGCCCCGTCGTCAACCGAAGCAGGCTGTGATCCACAAGGCGGGAGACGGCATCGAGCGCCGAGTCCTCCCCCTTCCCACTCTGCGTATAGATCGCCTCCACCGCCTCGATCGGGATGCCGCCCGCGAAGACGGACAACTGGCAGAAGAGCTCCTGCTCGTCCGGAGTCAGCAGGTCGTAGCTCCAGGCGATGGCCTGCCGCATGGTCCGCAGCCGATCCGGAACGTCGCGCCGGTCCCCCGTCAACACCTGCAGCCGGTTGCTGAGGCGCGCCAGCAGCGCTTCAGGCGAGAGGATGTTCATGCGAGCGGCGGCGAGCTCGAGCGCGAGCGGCAATCCGTCCAGCTGGCGACAGATCGCGGCGATGGTGGCGACATGCGCCGGCCCAAGATCGAGATTCGGGACGACCGCGCGGGCCCGCTGCACGAAGAGATTGACGGCATCCGTCCGCAGGATGTCTTCCGTAGACGATTCGCCCCGCGGCGTGGGCAAAGGAAGCAGGGGAAAGAGCTGCTCGCCTTCGACGTAAAGGGGCGACTGGCTGGTGATCAGTGCCTTGAGGTGCGGGCAGGCGCCGAGAAGCCCGCTGATTTCCGGACCGGCCGGGATGACCTGCTCGAAATTGTCGAGCACGAGCAGCAACCGGCGATCCTGCAGCAGGTTCGCCAGGCGTTGGGGGAAGTGGGTATCCGCCACCGCCACATCGTGAATGCCGAGCACCTGGCCGATGGTCGGCAACACCAACGAAGGATCATCGATCGGCGCGAGGGGGATGAAGAAGACCCCATCGGAGAACTCGCGGGTCAGGGACGACGCCACGTGCAGCGCCAATCGAGTCTTGCCGACTCCACCCGGTCCCGTCAGGGTAACCAGCCGATACGGCGAGGAATGCAGCAATCCAAAGACCCGTTCCACTTCATCCGAGCGCCCGACAAGCGGTGTCAGCGGATGAGGAAGGTGCGACGGTTGCCACGAGGGAAAGGGAGACAGGCTCATGAAGCGTGGCACTTTCAAATTGACTGATCGCGGCGTGATTCTCCTGCCTAGAGTACCCGCGAATACGTGGCGCACACAAGTGTTCGCGATGCAGAAGTGGTATGTCTCGAGCCCCACGAACTCGCAACTGGCACCGCCGCATCAGCGCAAGAAGAGCGAGCGACGCGCTCATCCCCAGCGACCGAAACCTGCGCACGCAATCACATACGCAATGTTACGTATTACTCTCTATATGCCACATATACGCCATATAGCAGACGCGCGCATTCACGCCATAACACAGTATGGAAATACCACATCGAAAGGCGAATGTGGATCGCGATCATCTCCCAGAGGAGGTCATCATGCACAAGGTCGTTTCGAGAGGGATCCTCGCCGTCGCATTCCTGGGGCTGAGCCTGGCAAGTTCCGGCCTGCAGGGCATCTCGATCCACGGCTTCGAGCCGTTTGGAGGAGTTCACACCGCGGAGGCCCGGATGAAGGCCGATCCCACCCCCAAGCACTGCTATCTCGAGTTCGACGAGTGGTACTGCGTGGTGGATTAGCGCGAATCCGCCCTTGCCGCACGCGCTCATGGAGCGCGTGCACGGTCGGCTTGAGTAAACGCATAAACGTCCGCGGCCCGGAATGCACTC
>JBARWF010000077.1:0-37681 GCA_049646645.1 Thermomicrobiales bacterium | reverse complement strand
GATCGGGCGAGGGCACGTCAGGCGCCAGGGCAGGCACACGAACGGCCGGGGCACGATCGCCAATCCGAATCTCGGGACCGGTCGAAACGGCCGCGGCCGGCGTGGCGAGCAGATCGGCGTCTGCGGCCACAATCTCTGCCCGGTCGTCGACTTCCATCCAGAAGCCGGATTTCGTGACGATCCAGACGGCAATCGCACCATGCTGCAGAAGCAGGTCGGCCGTCATTGCGCTGCGGGCCGCCGCCTTGACCAGCAGCACCCGCTGCGCCTCCGAGAGAACGTCCGGACTCTGAACGACGGGAATGCCAGCGCGCCGGAGCTGCTCGCGGATATCACCGCGGCTGGCACCGAGCGCCAGGGCAACGTGACCAAGGCCCGCACTATGGATCGAAGGCAGAATGGTAGAGAGCTTGTCGTCGTCAACGACGGCGACCACAACATCGGCGAGCATTCGTGGAACCTGTTCGACTGAGGAAGAACCCGCTCATGGCATCGGACATATGTGCCAATGAGTCACTATTCACGAGCATAACACGTTCCCCGTAGCGGTCGACCTCGTGTCGACCATCGGTCGGACCACCAGGCCAATCGTGGGCGCGATATCCGGCTTCGCCGGATGGGTCAGACAAGCTGACCCGCTACGGTTTCGAACTCGGCTCTAAAGCGCGGCTACAGGCGCTGCGCCACGCTCCGGGAGATCGCTCGCAAGGTCTCGGCGACGCCATTGCCACGTGGCGCAATGGCGTCGAACGCCGGCAAGCCGCCCGGATTGAGCGTCGTGTTCAGCTCCGCCACCGGCATCGCCGCGAGCAAATCCATCTTGTTGTACTGGAAGACGAGCGGGAGATCCTCGATCGTGTGCCCGTAGTGGTCGAGATGGGTCGCGAGCTCGTCCACGCTCGCGATATTGGCCTCAAGGCGATCGCGGTCGGCATCCGCCACGAAGACCACGCCATCCGCGCCACCGAGAATCGCGCGTCGGGTCCGGACGTAGTGCTCCTGGCCCGGCACCGAATACAGGTGGAAGCGCATGTCCCAGCCACCGATCAGGATCGGCTCGACGGGAACGAAATCGAAGAAGAGCGTGCGCTCCTCTTCCGTCACGATCGACCGCATCTCGGTGCGGGTCGCTTCCGGCATCCGCTGGTAGATGTTCACCAGATTGGATGTCTTGCCGCTCAGGCCCGGACCGTAGTAGACGATCTTGGCGTGAATCTCCCGGGCGCGCAGGTTGATGGTTGCCATGCTAGCAGGAGAGCCCTTGCACCGCTGACTCGTCGCTCGTCATGCGCTCGACGATCTGCCCGATCACGCGTGCAC
This sequence comes from Thermomicrobiales bacterium, assembly GCA_049646645.1. GTDB lineage: Bacteria > Chloroflexota > Chloroflexia > Thermomicrobiales > UBA6265 > JASGDN01. The sequence continues at coordinate 36,361 of JBARWF010000077.1, read as the reverse complement.
CCGGCACGCACTCCAGGACGGCGTCGACATCGGCGGCGCGGGCGACCAGCACGAACCCGACCCCCATGTTGAAGACATGGTAGCGTTCGGCGATGGCCAGATTCCCCTGTTCCACCAGCCAGTCGAAGATCGGCGGCGTCTCCCAGCGCGAGGGATCGAGACGCGCGATGCAATCGTCGGGCAGCGTCCGCGGCAGGTTGTCGGTCAGGCCGCCGCCCGTGATGTGCGCCATGCCCCGCACCAACCCACGTTCGAGCGCGGGGCGCACCGCCGCGACGAACGATGGATGCGCTTCCATCAGGGCTTCGCCGATCGTGCGATCGGTGCCCGGCAGCGGTTGCGCGAGCACCTCGCGATCGTGCGCGATCTCGCCGGTCAGGCCCGCGATCTTCCGGGCGAGGCTGAAGCCGTTGGTCTGCGGCCCGTTACTCGGCAGACCGAGCACGACATCGCCCGGCTGGATTGTCGAACCATCGACCATACGCTCTGGCGTGACCGATCCGACGATGAAGCCGGCCAGGTCGTACTCGCCGTCGGCGTACATGTCCGGCATCTCGGCGGTCTCACCGCCGAGCAGGGCCATGCCGTTCTCGAGGCAGGCATCGGCGATGCCGCCGACAACCGTCTCCACCACATCGCCATCGAGATGACCGGTCGCGAAATAGTCGAGGAAGAAGAGCGGGGTTGCGCCCAGAGCCAGGATATCGTTGGCGCAATGGTTCACGATGTCCCGCCCGACACTCGCGTGAAAGTCGCCCCCCAGCGCGAACGCGAGCCGCAGCTTGGTGCCGACACCATCCGCGCTGGCAACGAGGATCTGGTCACCGGTCGTCGCGAGGCGGTAGGTGCCACCGAAATGACCGATTGGCCCGCCGTGTGCGCCGAGGGTCGCCGCCGCGCGCTCCTTCAGGCGACCGATCGCACGCGTCTTGGCATCGATATCGACCCCGGCATCCTTGTAGGTCAGGCCGGAGGACGCGGGCACATCAACCACGAATGCTTCCTGGGTCTTCTGCGTCACGTTGATTCCTTCTGGGCGAAGCCGAACAGACAGAGGTGGCGGTGCACGACCGCGTGGTTCCCGGCGATGCGACCGGTATGGCGCGTCCCACCGGATGAAGGGCCGGCCAGGGATATTCCTGACCGGCCCGGAAGGCGGCTATGCGGCCGGGTGCGCCGCCCGTTCCGCGTCCGACTCCTCAGCCCAGGTCTCATCGCGTGTGTCCGGCACGGAGATGACCTCCACGGCGCGGCGGCTGATGTAGGGTTCGAAGCGGCCGAAATCCCGCTCCGGCAGCAAGCCGTGCAAGATCGTGCCGGCTTCCGTGAAATCGCGCTCCTCGACCCGGCCAAACGCATGAAACCGCTCGACCAGTTCGGAGTGATTGTACGGGATCGTCAGCGAGACCGGCACGAAGTGGTCCTCCGTCTCCAGCACCGCCTCGATCCGCCCCAGCAGCGCGTCGATGTGCGTTCCCTGCTGCGCCGAGATCGCCACGGCGTCGGCGGGAATGCCGATCTCCGCCATCAACTGCGGGAGATTGGCGCGCTCATCGTTAGTCAACGCGTCGATCTTGTTGAGGGCGTAGACGATCGGTTGCCCATCGACACCAAGCTCCTCGAGCGTCTCGTTGACGGTGATCACCTGCTCCGCGACGTTCGGATGCGTCACGTCGACGACGTGCACCAGCACGGTCGCCTCGCTGATCTCCTCGAGTGTCGCGCGGAATGCCGCGATCAACTGCGTCGGCAGGTTGTTGATGAAGCCGACGGTATCCGTCAGCAGCACCTCACGGCCACTCGGCAAGCCGATTCGCCGCGTCGTCGGGTCGAGTGTGGCAAAGAGCTTGTCCTCCGCCAGCACACCGGCTCCGGTGATCGCGTTGAGCAGCGTGCTCTTGCCGGCATTGGTGTAACCGACGAGCGAGACGACGTTGATCGGCGTGTCCTTGCGGCGGCTGCGATAGAGCTCGCGATGCCGATGCACCTGCTCCAGCTGCGTCTTGATGAACGCGACCCGCTTCTGGGCCTCGCGCCGGTCAGCCTCGAGCTGCGTCTCACCGGTGCCGCGCAGCCCCACGCCGCCACCGCCGGTCTGGCGGGAGAGGTGCGTCCACATGCGCGTCAGGCGGGTCATGCGGTACTCGAGTTGGGCGAGCTCGACCTGCAAGCGGCCCTCGTGCGTCTGCGCCCGGTTGGCGAAGACATCGAGGATGAGGCCGGTGCGGTCGATCACCTTGACGTCGAGCGCCTTCTCGAGGTTACGCAACTGGGCGGGCGAGAGCTCGCCATCGACCAGCACGAAGTCGTATTCGAGTTCGTCGCGCAACCGCTTGACCTCTTCGAGCTTGCCCTTGCCGACGTAGGTTGCCGGATGCGGGTGAGCCAGCTTCTGGGTAACGGCGCCCACGACCTCGACGCCGACCGTCTCCGCGAGCGTGGCAAGCTCTTCGAGCTCGTCCGTCACGTCCCACGTCTGGTTCGGCATGTCGACCGCGATCAGCAGCGCCTGTTCGGGACGTTCGCCCGTCTCCTGCGCCGTACGCTTCGCGCGACGCGGCAGGAACTGCGCATCGTCGTCGTGGTCGAATGTCTCCTGATCGATCTGATTGTTCTCGTTGTCGTTCGGGGTGGAAGTGATTGGGGATTGTTCAAATGCGGCTATGGTGGGTCTCCCTTATGCCCCTCACCTCACCGGCGAGGGCCTTACTTGATACGGTCAGTCTCGATGCTGGTGATCCATGGCTTGCGATCAATCCAGATCCGCGTGCTGCCCATGACGCGCTACCTCACTACCTTCATTGAAGCGAATATCCATTACCGACGCCTTGGCCCGAATCCGTTTCAAGTTGTCGAACCGAGCAAAGCGTACCCATCCAGTATACCGTGTGGGTCAAGCTGGCCCCTGCCCCGCCACCGCCGACAAAGGCTCTCACGCGGGAGCGGCGGCATCCTCGTCCGGCTGGGCGAGCATGGTGCGCCGGAGCACGATCATCAGCATGCCAGCGCCGATCAGCGCAAAGCTGAACCAGTAGGCGGCCGGCAGCGGGCCGATGTAGAGACTATCCGTGCGATCGCTCTCGATCAGGAACCGCGCGATGCCGTAGGCGATCAGGTAGATCCAGGCGATATCCCCGGCCCGCAGGTGACGCAATTTCGGCAGGTTGAGGACGAGCACTGTCAGCACGATCGCATTGAGAATGTTGAAGAGCGACTCGTAGAGAAAGGTCGGATGGAAGGTCGCGTACTGCTCGTAGCCGGGAGGACGCCGGCTGGGGTCGATGTGCACGGCCCACGGCAGCGTGGTCGGCGTCCCGAATGCCTCCTGGTTCGCCCAGTTCCCCCACCGTCCCAATGCCTGCCCGAGCGCGAGCCCCGGCGCCATCACATCCGCCCAGCGGAAGAAGGGCTGACCGTGCACGCGACAGAGCACGATCATCGTCAGCACGCCGGCCACGATCGCGCCGTGAATCGTCAGGCCGCCGAGGCGGATGTTGATCGCCTCCATCGGGTGTTCCAGGTAGAACCCGGGGTTGAGCAGCACGTAGTAGAAGCGAGCGCCCACGATTCCGATGAGCACGATCCAGGGCGCCATACCGAGGAGAAAATCGGCGTCGAGTCCACGGCGGCCAGCCAGCCAGTAGCTGAGACCGATCCCGCAGATCATACCGCTGAGAATGAACAGCGCATACCAGCGGACATCGACCGGTCCGAGCGAGAAGGCAACGGGATTGTGCAGTGTGGGCATGAAACGGGACTCACCTTGGCGGTCAAATGCAGTGGGAGGGCCGACCCCTTGCCGACCCGCTCGCAAGCGTAGCACGTGATCGATTCTTCGAATCCGATCCCGCCGCTACGTCGCGCCGGCGAGGAAGCGCTCGATCTCGGCAGTCGTCGGCAGCGCGGCGATCGCCCCCGGCTTGGTCGTCGTGATCGCCCCGGCCGCCATCGCGAACCGGATATCGGCATCGGTCAGTACCCCCCAGCCGTTCGCGAGCAGTCGCGAGACGAGCGCGGCGGTGAAGGCATCGCCGGCGCCGGTCGGCTCGACCGCATCGACGGCGAGCACATCGTGCCGCCGCCACCCGCCGTCTGTTTCCTGCCGGAGCCATGTCGGCCGACCACCGTCGGTGATGACCACGATCCGCGCCGGGAATGCGTCCAGCCTTGTGCGGATCGCCTCGGGCGCGAGCTGCCCCCAGAGCGCGACGGCATCGTCCAGACTGAGTTTGATGACCGTTGCCCGCGCCAGAACCGGCGCACAGGCCGCGCGCAGCGCTTCCAAATCGGGCCAGAGCGTCGGCCGGACGTTGACATCAAAGACGACTGGCACGCCGCGCGCAGCCGCCAGCTCCACGGCATGGATCACCGCCTGCCGTGATGGCGCGGCCGAGAGCGCGACTGAGCCGACGACGATCACCGATGCCTCATCGATGCGGGCACGGTCGATATCCTCGATGTCCAGCAATTGGTCCGCCATGCGTACCAGTCGGAAATGCCCGTCCCCGCGCTCGTCGCGCCAGGCATAGGCGATGGTGGTCTCGGTCGCCCGTGTCTGGCGGACGGCGGAGACATCGACGCATTCCTGCTTGAGGAGCGACAGGAGGCGGGATCCGAACGGGTCATCGCCGACGACCGCGCACATCGCCGTGGGAATGCCGAGCCGGGCGAGCCCGACGGCGACATTGGTCGGCGCACCTCCTTCGCGGATGGTCAGTGCGCTGGCGGCGGTGAGATCGGTTCCGCCCTCCGCGATCAGGTCGATCAGGCACTCACCGATGCAGAGCACACGATGGGGAGCGGTGGTCAACTGGCTTTCGCCTGCGATGCGGCGCTCTGCGGGATATCCCGGCGCACGTCGGTGACGTCACGCACATTCTCAAGGCGATGCATGATCCGGCTGAGCTGACCGAGGTTCTCCACTTCGACGGTGAGCAGGAGCGTTACCGTGCGATCGTCGTGTGTCTGTGTCAGGACTGAGAGGATATTCACCCGCTCGTCGGAGAGCAGCGTGCTGACATCCTTGAGCAAGCCCACACGGTCGAGCGCGAAGACCCGAATCGGGACGGGATGCGTCTCGCTCCGCTCGCTGCCCCACGAGACCGGGACGAGCCGCTCGGAATCGGGCATGTTCACGATATTCGGGCAATCCTTGCGGTGATACACGACACCTCGGCCGCGCGTGACATAGCCGACGATCGGATCGCCCGGCACCGGTCGGCAGCAGTTCGCCTGCACGGTCAGCATGCCACCCGCGCCCATCACCTCGACACGCGCGGGGGTCGTCGGAGCCTTGACCGTGCTCGAGACCGGGAAGACATCCTTCGGCGTCTCGCCCAGCTTGCTCGCGATCTGCTGGCTGGAGACCCCACCATACCCGACGGCGGCGAAGAAATCCTCGAGCTTCGTATAGCGTGGGAAGCGCTTGAGCACCTCGTCGTGCTTCATCTCCATCCCGAGCCGCCTGAGCTCCCGTTCGAGGATGTCCTTGCCTTGGGCGATGTTCTCGTCCCGCTCCTGGCGCCGGAACCACTGCCGGATCTTCTCCCGCGCCGACGCCGTCTTCACGTAACCAGAGCTCGCCTGCAGCCAGTCCCGGCGTGGGCCGTTCACGGTCTTGCTCGTCCGGATCTTGACGACCTGGCCGTTCTGCAGCTTGTAATCCAGCGGCACCATCTGCCCGTTGACGGTGGCCCCAACACAACGATGGCCGACCTGCGTATGAATGCGATACGCGAAGTCGACCGGGGTCGCGCCGTTGGGCAACTCGATAATGTCGCCCGCCGGGGTAAAGCAGTAGACCATGTCCTGGAAGACATCGGACTTGAGGGACTCGACGAATTCCTCGGCGTCGGCTACTTCGTCGCGCCAGTCCATCAACTGCCGGAGCCAGGTGATCTTCGCCTCAAGGCGGGAGTCGGATTTGCCCCCCTCCTTGTAGCGCCAGTGGGCGGCGATGCCGTACTCGGCGACGCGATGCATCTCTCGCGTCCGGATCTGCATCTCGACAGCGTGCCCGTCGGGCCCGATCACGGCCGTATGGAGGCTCTGGTACATGCTCTCCTTCGGCGTCGCGATGTAATCGTCGATCTCGCCGGGAATCGGATGCCAGCGGCTGTGCACGATCCCGAGCACGCTGTAGCACTCCTGCACCGTCTCGACGAGCACGCGAATCCCGATCACATCGTAGATCTCCTCGAAGGTGCGACCCTTCCGGTGCATCTTGCGATAGATCGAATAGACGTGCTTCTTGCGCCCGCTCATCTCCGCCTTGATGCCGGCGGGGATCAGGAGCTCCTGCAGGTCCTTCTCGACCCGCTCGATGTAGGCGCGGCTGTCCGCGCCCCGCTTTTCCAGCTCGGCGGTGATGTGCGCGTATTCCTCTGGCTGGAGATAGCGAAAGGCCAAGTCCTCGAGTTCGGACTTGACCTGCCAGATGCCGAGTCGATTGGCGAGTGGAGCGTAGATCTCCATCGTTTGCTGGGCGATACGTACCTGCTTCTCGCGGGGCATCGAACCGAGCGTGCGCATGTTATGGAGACGGTCGGCGAGCTTGATGAGCACGACACCGATGTCATCCACCATCGCGAGGAACATCTTGCGCAGGCTCTCCGCCTGCTGCTCCTTCTCGCGGGCGGCGACACCGCGCGCATCGTCATTCTCCGGGCTCCAGGGAATCTGGCCCAGCTTGGTCACGCCATCGACAAGATTGGCGACACGGGTCCCGAACGCGGTCTCGATCTCCTGGCTGGTGACATCCGTATCCTCGACCACGTCGTGGAGCAGGCCGCCAGCGAGGGTTTCGGCATCGAGATTCATCTGCGCGAGGATCGTCGTCGTCTGAATGGGGTGGACGATGTACGGCTCGCCGGATTTCCGGCAGACCCCGTGATGGGCGCGATAGGCCACCTCGAAGGCGCGGGCCACGAACTCGACATCCGTCACCAGCGCGTCCTTGGCAAGCGCGACATCGAGTTGACGCAAGGCATCGCAGACCGCGGGCTCGTAATCGGCGGGAATGGTCCGCACGCTCTCCGGCAAGTCGCCCGGAACGGCGGCCGCGGCCTCCGCGGCACGATGGGTTTTCAGGATATCCAGCAACGTCGCCCGTTGTGGAATGGTCACGATAGTCGTCATCTGTGGCGCCGTTTCGCTAGTTCCGCGTCTGTCGTAGCTGGTCGCCAGTGGAGAACCAGTACAGGCCCGGTGTCGCACATCGATGCATGCGGGCGCGGATCCTAACTCGCCAGGAGCGTCGTTGCTCTGCTCAGTGTAGGCAGGAACAAAAATCCCCGTCAATGCCCCCCTCGCGAAGAGATTGGACATCATGACTGTGGATTCACACCTGCCGGGAGAAGCGGACATCAAGCTCCAGCACTTATGTCACTTCACCAGGAAGTATAGGCCGTTTGTCCAATTTCTCACAGTCTCGGCCCTGTTCCGGCACAATGCGGGCCGTGACCGCCATGCCGGCCGTATTCGGCGGCGCGCGGGGAGACGGTCCGGCGCGGGAGGACAATGCGGCGGATTCGTTATGCAGACGAGGTTTTCACCGCCGCAAGTCCTCCCCTACAGATGCACGATCGTGGGCAATCCGTAGAAGCCACTTGGATGCGCCAAGCACCATCCCGCCGTGCGCTCATGGGCATCCAATGTCAGCGGCTGCATCGGTCCCGCCGCACGTGCATCCACCGCTGCCCGCATGCGACCCGCCGTCAGCGGAACGGCACGGTCCGCAGCGCCGGGCGAATGAGCACGACCTCCTCCTGGCGCGGGCCGAAGAAGATCCCCGCCGTCTGGACCGCGAAGAGCAGCAGCCCCAGCCCGACAACTCCCTGGGCGATCACCACCGCGCCGGCCGGGCCATCCCCCAGCGCTCGCCACATCAGCGCCGCGATACCCGCCACCACCCCCAGGACGAGCACGCCGAGTTGAAGCTGGGCCAGGCGCGGCCAGCGGATACCCCCGCCGGCGAAATGCGGCACGAAATAGTAGCCAAATCCGGAGATGAGCAACCCGCCCCAGCCAAACAGGTTGGATGAGGCGTGGACCTGCCGCAAGCGCGGGCCAAGCCCGGGATCGATCGCAAACGCGACACCCAGCGTCACCCCGAAGACGAGAAAGAGCCCGGCGGTGAGGATGCCGGCGCGCACGGGGCGCTCCAGATGCACGACCAACGGCACGATATTGATCAGCAGGAGCGCGAGCGCGACTGCCTGCAACGGCCCCGCGATCAGAAAGAGCCAGCTCGTGTTCGTCGCCAGCGCCAGCAGCATGAACGGCAGTCCGGCCACCACGAGCAGGTAGTGCCAGCGGATGGTCGCCAGCGAACGCCACGGGCGCTTCGTCCACCGAGCGAGCACGTGATAGCAGACGCCGGATGCCATCGAGACGAAGAAGCCGATGAGCATCATGTGCGCCCAGACCAGATCCCAGCGGCCACTCCCCGGTCGCCACCACGTCAACGCCACCCCCAGGGCCAGACCAAGCACAAGAAACGTCCCGGAGAGCCGCGTGAACCTCGTCGCGATCTTGTCGACGGCCTCCTGCTTCGGGTCGGCGGTCGGCGGGACGTGCCGGAACGCCGGTGGTTGCCGGAAGAGCATCATCACGTTCGCCATGAAGAGGAGCCCACCGGCCAGCGCCAGTACCTGCCCGGCACCAGCCAGGGCGTCCGACCGCATGCCGATCCCCACAAAGGTGATCCACGCGCCCGCGCCACCGGCGATAACCTGCGCCTCAAGCAATCGCATCGAGCGCCACGTTCGCCGCGCAAACACCGGCACGATCCGGATGTTCACGGCGTAGATCATGAGCGTGATTCCGCCCAGCACCGCCAGATGGACGGCCGCCGACCACCAGGCGGGCGCGACGGCGCTGTAGCCCGCGGCCAGCGCCGCGATCGCAAGGGCGAACGGCGCCGCCACCATCGTCACACTCACCAGCTTGCGGTCCATTGTCGTTGCCCCTCTTCCCTCACCTGCCAGCCATGCACTCCGCGGGACGCCCCCACGCCCCTCGTCGTGTGTTCCCACTCTTCGATCGAATCTATCCTATTATGCCAAGTGGCCAATAGCGACACGATCGGGCGCCGGGCGCCCGCGCATGATCACCATCGGATCAGGAATCTCCGCCACCATCCGCTCCGCTACGCTGCCGAGCCGGCCGGCGGGAGCATTCCCCTGCCCATGCGTCGTCAGCAGGACGAGATCGCCTTTCTGGACACTCTCCGTGATACAGGTCACAACCGGGCCGTAGAGCAGGCTGGAGTTCACGGTAATCCCATAGCGGGCGAGCATCTGCTCGCCGCGCTTGAGCGCCCAGTGCGCATCCTCCCGCAGCCCGACGATGAGCTCCTCCGCGCCCGGATCGTAGGCATAGGCCGGCGGCAGCACCTGCATCGGATCGATCACCATCACGAACTGCACCGGCAGGCGCAGCCGGCTCGCGAGACGCGCGGCAAAGGGAAGCGACTGCGTGGACCGCGCGGAGCCATCGATCGGAATCAGCAACCGGGTGAATGACGGCGGGAAGATCGCGCGTTCACCGGGGTGCGTGCGCACCAGCAAGACCGGAATCGGCGAATCGAGCGCGACCTGCGCCGGCAGGCAGTCCGCATCGAGATGACCTGCCGGATGACAGGTCGTCGTCATCAGGATCAGGTCGGCGGCGCGCTTCGCCGCGATCGCGGCGATATCGCACTCGACTGCCGGCCCTTCGCACGCCGGTTGCACAATCTCAAGGGGGATGCCTCTTGCCGCCGCCAGGCGAATCTCCCGCTCCGGCGCGCACGCGGACGCCAATGGCAACAGCATGATGTGCGCATCGCCACCGCCGATTCCACGCGCAAACGTCAGCAGCTCATCCAGAACGGTATCGTCGTGCCACGGGATCAGGATGCGAAGGGTCGAGTCGTCGATGCGATGCGTGTTCATGGTGTTCTCTCCGGGGCAGTAATGACTGGCTGACGAAGTCCCCGTATCCGCGTGCCCATCCAGCGCAGGGGCGAGTGGAGAACCACTCGCCCCTGCGACCGGCGCTACTCTTCGACGATCATCGCGGTGACCATGCCGAACATGCCATGGTCGCTCTCGGCGTGCGAGAGGATGTGGCAGTGGTATGCCCAGACGCCGACCTCGGTCGCGTCCACGATCACATCGAAGCGCTGACCGGGAGCGATATTGAGGGTGTCGCACATGTACGGCTGCGGCAGGAGCCATCCATCCTGGGCGACGACCAGTTGCGGCATGCCGTGCAGGTGCATCGGGTGGATCATCAACCCCTCGTTCATGTAGCGAATGAGGACCTTCTCGCCCTTCTTCGCCATGACCGGCTCCGTCGCCGGGAAGCACTTGCCGTTGATCGAGAAGCCGCCGATCGGGCCGTCGTTGAGGATCAGCGTGTACTCGCGGTCGAACTCGCCGTACTTCTTCGGATCTTTCGGCTCGACGATGAACGCGCCCAACTGTCCCATCGTCACCTGCTTCGCCGAGTTCGAGTGGGCGTGATACATGTGCGAGCCGGTGTTCCCGTCGCGGATCTGGAACTCGTAGGTGAAGGTCTCGCCCGGCTTCACCGGCGGCTGCGTCATGAAGGGCACGCCATCCATCGCGTTCGGGATGATCAGGCCGTGCCAGTGAATGGATGTGCTCTCCGGCAACTGGTTCTCAAAGACGACGCGGAGCTTGTCACCCTCGGTGACGCGAATTTCCGGGCCAGGCACCGCGCCGTTGTAGGCCCACGCCTCGGTCGTTTTGCCCGGCTCGAACTCCCACTCGATTACGGAACTGGTCAGGTGAAAGACCTTGACATCGCCATCCATCTCGAACTCGAGCGGCTGACCGCCCTTGCCCGCGGTGGGTGCCGGGAACGCCTTGACTCCGGCCTCGTGCATGGCATCCATCTCGTCGGCGGTGGGAGCACCCGAGCTGGCAGCCGGCGTATCGTTGGTGGCCATGGCCATATCGCCGTGATCCATTCCGGCCATCGGTGCGGCAGACTCCGCATTGACCGCGACGTTGCGCTCGATCCGAACGCCATCCGGGGCCAGCGCCGTACCAATCGCGCCGAGGCCGGTCAATCCGGCAATGCCCATGAATCGTCGTCGCGTCGCGCCGGTCGTTGTCTTCAGCGTGGAAGTCATGTGATCGCCTCTCCTGGTCGTTGCCGGTGAAACCTCGTCGTTTCACTGCAATCAGGATAGGGCGGTTTCCGGCCCGCTCCCCGGGGGGTTCGGGTAGCTTCTGCGATGAGCGCGGGGTAGGTTACGCCGGCGCCTGAGGGTAGCCGTTTCCCACCCCGTGGGGTGGGAAACGATCAGGAATGATTGTCGCCATTCACCCACCCGTCGTCCTGAACGATGTGTCTGCGCCAAGCTGTCCCACCCCCGTCATCCTGACCGAAGGGAAGGATTCCCCGGCGAAGCTGATGCCCGCAGGGCATATCCGACTGGCAACGCCAAGCGACGGCTGCGCCGTCGAGTGCTTCGCACGGGGATTCTTCGCTCCGCTCAGAATGACGATGATGAGACAGTTCAACGTGGACACCGCGCGGCGTGAAGGAACGAGACCCTTCGGTGATCACAGAATCACAACTCAGGATGGATTGCTCTCGCGGCTCGGATCGACAAGACCATGGCGCACGGCGTAGGCGATCACCTGGGCGCGATTGTTCAGGTGCAGCTTGTCGAGGATGTTCTTGAGGTGGTACTTGATCGTGTTCTCGCTGACAAAGAGACGATCGGCCAGGTCCCTGTTGGAGGTCACGCCCTCGACGAGCAATTCGAGCACATCCCGCTCGCGCGCGGTCAGCACCGACTCCGTCGGTTTCGGTGGCGTGTTCAGATGCCGGGAGAACTCCCCGAGAACCTTCCGCGCCAGCACCGGTGTCAGCGCCGGCTCGCCGATCATCACCCCGTCCAGAAAGGAGAAGAGGGCGCCCGCCTCCATATTCTTCGGAAGATACCCCTGCGCGCCCGATTTCACCGCTTCGAAGAGATCGGCGTCTTCGTCCGATGCCGTCAGCACGACAACCCGGACCTCCGGCAATTCGGCGGAGATCAGCCTCGTGGCGGCGAGCCCGTTCGTCTCCGGCATGTTCAGGTCCATGAGCACGATATCCGGCCGGTGCAGGCGCGCGAGCGCCACCGCCTCGTCCCCGTTGCGCGCCTCGGCGACGACATCGATATCCCGCGCCTCCAGCAGGCTCCGCAGGCCATCGCGAAACAACGCATGATCATCGGCGATCAGAATCCGCATTGCACCTCTCCGCCTATCGCTCCAGGGGTAACCGCACGGTAATGCACGTTCCGGCACCGGCACTCGATGTCACGTCGAACGCGCCTCCGACCGACTCCGCCCGCTCGCGCATGGTCGACATGCCAAAGCGAGGAAGCCCTGTCGCAGCTCGCTCGTCACTCGGCAGCCCCACGCCATTGTCCCGGATCGAGGTCACGAAAAAGCCATCGTCCACGTGCATAGTGATGATCGCATGGGTCGCCCCGGCGTGCTTGCGGACGTTCGTCAACGCCTCCTGCACGATCCGCAGGAGCTGCACTTCGGTCAGGGGTTGCAGCCGGCCTTCGATCTGGCCATCGGCCTCGAGCGTTGCCTCAACGCCGCTCTGCTCCTTCCAGACAACCAGGTAGTCCTGAAGGGTATCGACAAAGCCCCGGCCATCTTCCAGCGATGTGCGCAGGCTGAGGATGCCCTCCCGCACATCGGCGTAGGCGGCGCGCGAAGCCTCGGCCATCTGCCGCAGATGATCGGATGCCCGCTCGACCTGGTTCGACGCCAGCAACACCTGCGCCGCCTGTGCCTTCGCGTTCACGTAACCGAGCACCTGCGCCAGGCTGTCGTGCATCTCGCGCGCGATCCGCTCCCGCTCCTCGGTCGTCGCCAGCGCCCGTACCTGCTGATGCAGGCGCGCGTTCTCGATGGCAAGCGCCGCGAGCGCGGCAAAGCGATGCAGCGTCTCCTCGTGGCGTTCCGTGAACGGATGCCCGCCGGTGGCATTCGCGACGTAGAGATTCCCAAGAATCGCATTGTTCGAGCGAATCGGCACCGCCAGCAATGCCTGCATCGGCGGATGATGCGGCGGAAACCCGACTGACTGCGGGTGGTCCCGCACATCCTCAAGCCGAAGGCTCTCCCCGGCACGCAACACCACGCCCAGCACGCCGTGCCCGGACGGTGGCGGCCCGACAAGACGCCCATCCTCAGGAGTGATCCCCGACGTGATGAAAGCGCCCACCGTGCCATCTTCGTTCAGGTATGAGAGCGCGCCATAGCGCCCATCGACGAGCATGCGCGCCTCCTCCACCACGCCGTGCAGGACCGCTTCGAGATCCAGCTGGTGCTCGATCTCGAGGCTGGCGTGATGAAGCGCCAGCAACTCCTGGTTCTGCTCCTCCAGGCGTCGCTGCTGTTGCCCCACGAAGCGGAAGATGGTCATCGAGAAGAGCAACACCGCGATCAGGGCGATCGCCCCGGTCAGCACATAGCCCTGCCAGGTAGCGAAGAACTCCGGCGCGACCCGACGCCGGAGCAGATCGAGCCCGCCGAGAAACAGCAACGGGGCGAGAATCGTGGTCCATTTGAGCTGGGAAAGGGTCAACGTGCGCTTCATCACGACAAACCGGGTTGCTCCTGTGCGGGACATCGCCTCAATCTGACGGGTCAGTCTGACGGGAATTGTACGGGTTGCATGGTAGGATGCGGCTCAGATGCTGTCTTCCCCGTTCGCCATCACCCGCAAGGGAAGATCGGTGAACGGGTCATGCCTCACGAGGAAACCATGAGCGCTTCCCCCCTTGATACCCAGGAACTCGACCGCATGCGCCCGCCCGCCGAGGCGCGCGCGATCATCGCGCGGTTCATCACCGCGATGCCGGTCGAGCACGTCCCGCTCGCCGACGCCTCCGGCCGCATCCTGGCCGCCGATATCACGGCGCCGGAGGATCACCCGCCGTTTCCGGCATCGACGATGGATGGCTACGCGGTCGTGGCCGAGGACAGCTCCCCTTGGCGGGAGATCATCGGTACGCAGAACGCCGGAAACGTGATCGACGCCGAGGTCACCGATGGGTACGCGGTGCGGATCATGACCGGCGCGCCGCTGCCGCCGGGGGCGAACGCGGTCGTGCCGGTCGAGGCGACCGAGCTGGCCGAGGATCACGTCGTCATTCACCAGGAGGATGTCGAGCCGGGCGAGAACATCCGTGCCGTCGGCTCGGACGTCCGCGCCGGCGATCTCATCCTGCCAGCAGGCACGCGTCTCGGTCCAGCCGAGATCGGGCTCGTCGCTGGGATGGGGGTCGATCCGGTGGCGGTGTCACGGCGGCCCCGCGTCAGCGTGCTCTCGACGGGGGACGAGCTCGTCGAGCCCAACCAGCCGCTCGGGCCAGGCCAGATCCGGGATTCGAACCGCTTCAGCCTCGTCACCGCGCTCCGGGAGGAGCAGGTCGAGATCACGTGGTTCGGCAAGGCCCCCGACAAGCGCGACGAGCTGGAACGGCTGCTGCGCGCGCGGCTGGAGCAGGACGACATCGTGATCACGTCGGGCGGTGTCTCGATGGGCGAGCTCGACCTGATCAAGGCGATTCTCTTCGACGCCGAGGACGTGGAAGTTCACTTCCGCCGCCTCTACATGAAGCCGGGCAAGCCGCTCAACTTCGCGACGCGCGACAAGACGCTCATCTTCGGGCTGCCGGGCAACCCGGTCTCGTCGCTCGTCACCTTCGAGCTCTTCATCCGGACCGCGATCCGTCGCATGATCGGTATCGCGGAAGACCGGATCGATCGCCCCACGCTGCGCGTCACGCTGGCCGAGGATATCGAGCCATCCGACAGGATCGAGTACCAGCGTGGAATCGTCCGCGTCGATGAAGACGGGCGGCTGGTGGCCAGGAACACCGGCACGCAGCGCTCATCGCGCCTGCAATCGTTCGTCGGCGCGAATGCGCTGCTGGTGATCCCACCGCGGGAGCACACCTACCGCGCCGGCGAACAGATCGACGCCCTGATGCTCGCCTCCCCGTTGGCGTGATGCCATTCCCTCCGTAGCGGTCGACCAAGAAGCTTGTCCTGAGCCTGTCGAAGGATGTCGACCATCGGCCGCAGGCCGATCTGAACCGGGCACTCCGAGCCACCGGAACGGCACAAGGCCGTTCCCTAAAAAAGGCAAAACGATTCATGACCACAACCAAGACACACGTCGCTGATTCCCTCGATACCCTGCGGGCGAGGATCGAACCAAACTGGACGCTCGCCCCGTCGGCAACCGCCGTCGATCCGGCCGCGTTCCCGATCCGCGCCGGTCGCCCGATCACGATCGACGACCTCTACAACTACGTGCTTCCCGGCGAGCCCGCTGTCTCACCGGATGGCACCCAGGTCGTGACCGCGGTGACGACGATCGACAAGGAGAGCAACGAGTACCGCTCGGCGCTCTGGCTCCTTCCGCTCGACGGCACGGCCCCGCGCACGCTGACCTCCGGCCGCTGGTCGGATACCGCACCCCGCTGGTCGCCCGATGGCAAATGGATCGCGTTCACCTCCAACCGCGAGGAGAAGAAGACCAATATCTGGGTACTGCCCGTTGCCGGTGGCGAGGCGCGTCAGGTAACAGCGCTCGACAACGGCGCGGGTGAGATCAGCTGGGCGCCGGATAGCCGCCACCTCGCCTTCACCAGCCGGGTCGATCCCGAAACGGACTGCGACGGGGAAAGCGACGTCAAGGTCATCACCTCCGCCCGCTACAAGTTCGACGGTCGCGGGTTTCTGGAAGACAAGGTCAGCCACATCTTCACGATCGACATCACCGAGGAACACGCGGAGCCGGTCCAGCTCACCAGCGGCCACTTCAACCACAGCTCCCCAGCCTGGTCACCGGGTGGCCGGGAGATCGCCTTCGTCGCCAACCGTGATCCGGAATGGGACCTGAACGCGATCGCCGATATCTGGACGATTCCGGCAACCGGTGGTGAGCCGCGCCGGATCACGAACGGCAACGGGCAGTTCAGCAATCCCGTCTGGTCGCCCGACGGCACCCGCCTCGCCTTCGCCGGAGAGCTGGAGGTCGCGCCGATCGTCGAGAACAAGCGGCTCTGGGTCTGCACCGCGGGTGGGGATGACCTGCGCTCGCTCTCGTCCGATGTCGATCGCTCGATCGGCGATTCCAGCATGAGCGCGCCGCAGGGCGCGACGAGCGGCTCACCGATCCGGTGGACGGACGACGGCACCGCGATCGATGGGCTGGTCGGCGATCGCGGCTCGACGGTCGTCGTTCGCTTCCCGCTCGACAACGGCGGTGCGGTGCAGGTCTCGCCATCCGGCCGTCACATCAGCGCCTTCGACCACGCCGGCGGCGACCTGATCGTGACCGCCTCCGATCCGACAACGCCCTTCGAGCTGCGCCGGATATCGGACCAGGGCGAGACGGCGCTGACGAGCTTCAATGCCGAATGGCTGGCACAGGTGGGGATCGCATCGCCGGAGGAGTTCTGGGTCGAGTCGAATGGCGAGGCGATCCAGTGCTGGCTGCTGCGCCCGGTCGGGAACACGCCGGAGAGCGCGCCGGTACCACTCATCCTCAACGTTCACGGCGGCCCACACGCCCAGTTCAGCAATGCGCTGACGCACGAGCTGCAGCTCTACGCCGCGCGCGGGTATGCCCTGCTCTTCATCAATCCGCGCGGCAGCGTCGGATATGGGGAGAACTTCGCGCAGCAGGTCGCCCGCGCCTGGGGCGAGGCGGATACGCCCGACTTCCTGGCCGCAATCGACCACGCGCTCTCGCTCGGCGGTCTCGACGGCGAGCGACTCGGGATCACCGGCGGCTCGTACGGCGGCTTCATCACCAACTGGATGCTCGGGCACAGCGACCGCTTCAAGGCCGCGGTGACGGATCGATCGATCTCGAACCTCGTCTCGATGTACGGCACTGACGACATCTCGCTGGTCAGCTTCGATCCCGAGTTGGGGACACCATGGGAGAATACCGATCGCTACTGGGAGCTCTCCCCGCTCAAGTACGTGGCGAATGTGACGACCCCCTGCCTCATCATCCATAGCGAGAACGACTTCCGCTGCCCGATGGAGCAGGCGGAGCAGTGGTTCATCGCCCTGAAGCGACTCCGGCAGACGGTGAAGTTCGTGCGCTTCCCGGACGAGAGTCACGGCCTCTCGCGCAACGGCGGACCGAAGCACCGGGTCGAGCGCCTGCAGCACACGTTGGGGTGGTTCGAAACCTACCTCGGAGCCTGACGAGCGGGTACCATGCGCTAAGCTTGTCATCAAATCGCGTCGCGTGACGGCGGTCAGCACCCGTCACGCGCGCACCCGACCGTGGGGAGTCAGCTCCTGAGGAGGAACCATGACCGACGCGACCAGGCACTTCACCGTCGACGACCTCGAATACGACGTGGTGACCACGCTCAGCACGCTTCTGCAGAGCGAGGATGTCCTCGCCCAGTACGCGCACGATTTCGAGGATGCGGGCAAGCCGGAGATCGCCGAGATCTTCTGGACGCTCCGTAACAACAACCGGAAGACCGCGACCGAACTGCGATCCGTCCTCGGCACGATCATCACGAGCGAATCCTGACCCAACGGAGCAACAGCACCCCACAATGACGACCTCCACCACTCCCACGATCACCATTCACGTCCACTACTTCGCGATGATGCGCGAGCTGCTGGGCCGCTCTGGCGAGGAGATGACGCTTCCCGCCGGCGCAACCGCCCGCGATGCGTTCACGCAGATCGTCGAGCGCGCCCCACGCCTCGCAGATCTCGAACGCTCGATCATGCTGATGGTGAACGAGGCATACGTCCGCGGCAATCACCCGCTGCAGGATGGCGATGAGCTGGCGTTCATCCCGCCCGTCAGTGGCGGCGACGGCAGCGACGCCGGAGCAGATGATGTCCACCTCACCCGCCTCTTCATCGTGACCGATCAGGAACTCGACCCGCGTGACGTCGAGGCCGCGGTAGCCGGTCCCGACGCTGGGGCGATCGTCACCTTCTCCGGCACGGTGCGCGACAACGCCCGTGGCCGCGACGTGACTGCACTCGATTACGAGGCCTACGCCCCCGCCGCCGAGAAGATGCTGGCGCATATCGGCGGCGAGATCATCGACCGCTGGCCCGAGGTGCGGACCGCGATCCGCCACCGCACCGGATTGCTGCAGCCGGGCGAGGCAAGCGTGATCATCGCCTGTGCTTCAGCTCACCGCGCCCAGGCGTTCGAGGCGGCGGCCTACGCGATCGACCGGATCAAGGAGATCGTGCCGATCTGGAAGAAGGAACACTACGCCGACGGCTCGAGCTGGATCGGCAGCGAGGCCGACTACCAGCAGGAAATCGGTCGCCTGCCCAAGGGCATCACTCCGCCGGTTGAGGCTGATTGAACGTCGTCACCTCGGTCACCTGATTCGGGATGCGGGCAAAGATCCGCTTCAGATCCGCGCCCCGCATCTGGATCGTCTCGGTCGGGATCGCCGGACTGAGCAGCAGCCACTCCTCGTCAAAGGCATCGGGATCGACGTAGATCGGGATCGATTCCTCGAACCCGAACGGGAATGCGTTTCCCGGCTCCGCTCCCATCCGTTCCCGCAGCTCGTCATCCTTCAGGAGCTTCGGCTTGGGACCGCCGATCGCCGCCCGCATCGCCTTGAAGTCGACCCGCCGACCGGCCAGCGTGACGTAGACGAAGAGCGCATCGCCGCTCTTGAGCACCATGCTCTTGCTCTCGGTGCCGGAGAATCCCGATTCCTGCCGCGCCAGCTCCGCATCCTCGTAATTCCGGAGGATGCGATGCGTGAACCGTTTGTAGTCCGCGCCCGCTTCATCGAGAACCGCGAGAATCCGCTCGTGTGCCGCCTGCTGCCCTGGCGAAAGCACGCTCATGATGCCGCCCCTTCGTTGCGTGAGCCACCCCGCACGTCGGCGGGCAGATCATCGCGGAAGACCGGGTTCCGCTGCGGGAAGCGCGACCCCCAGGATCCACGGGCGATCAGGTTGAGGAGCGAGCGCCGGTCGTCGGCATGAAGCGTGAAGCTCAGGTTGTTCGTCATCTCCGCCAAGGTCTCGCGGTCGACATCGGAATCGCCCGCCATCACCGTCCGCACCTCGCGCCGGCGCTCGATTCCAACCTCGGCTGCCTGCTTCAGGGTCGCCAGCGCCTGATCGGCAAGCCCACGCGCCTGCGCCTCCAGCCCGACCACGACCACGTGGGAGACGGCATGTCCCCCGGTCAGGACATACCACGCCTGCGCGAGATCGGTCTGGAACCCTGCCTCCGGCTCGTCCAGCGCATCCAGCCCCTCGACCACCACGACCTGTGCCTGTGCCGCGTTGGGATCATCATCGCTGGTGATGAACTGAGCCGATGACGCCGTAATGCCGAAATAGGGCTTCAACAGCGCCCGCGTCAACATCTCGCCGGTGGCCGTGGCATGCTGCAGGCGGATCGGCGTCTCCTCGATCTCGTCGGGACGGACGGGGGTACGCAGCACGATCGGGCTAATGCCCTCGATCACGACCGCAACTTCGGAGGCGATGAGGTGCGTCGTCGCGAGCAGGGTCGCCTCCGGGCTCGCGATCAGCCCAATGTCCTCCGGGCCGATATCCGCGGCGCGCAGCGGCGACCGCACTTCGACCGGGATCGAGCTCTCGACCCAGCCCTCGACGAGCGGCACCCGGATCGGGGCCGTGAGTAATGTGTCATCGATCAGAATCGTCATCTACGTTGTACTTCGCTTTCTCTGAAGCATGAGCTGAAATTCGTTCGTAGGGTGCGACATAAAGTCGCACCGATCGGGCGAAGCCCGATATCCGGGCGTTCCGGGATCGATGATCTCCCCGCCGGGAGACCGGTCGAGATATGGCCCTGCGGGCCATCGGAGAGATAAGCTCTCTCCCTACGGACGGACGAATCCCCGTAACCGGCCGTTCCGTCGCTACAACAACGCCGGTGAGGAGATCTCGTCCTTCAGATCCTCCACTGGGAAGCGCGGGAACGACCCAAAGATCTTCATCGTGGCCGCCGGCTCTTCCAGCGCCTTCAACACGCGCTGCACCCGCTCGTCCTCCCGGTGTCCCTCGAAGTCGATGAGGAAGACATACTCCCACAGTCGGCCCTTGACCGGGCGCGTCTCCAGCTTGGTGAGCTGGATGCCCTCGCGGGCGAACGGCTCGATCACCTTGGCGAGGATACCGGGGATGTTCTCCTTGACGATGATGCCCATCAGCGTCTTGTCGTCGCCCGTCGGCGCCGCATCCGTATTGCCAAGAACGACGAAACGCGTCAGGTTGCTGCGGATATCCTGGATATCGCGCGCCATCACCACACCGCCGTAAAGTTCCTGCGCCCGTTCAGATCCAATCGCCGCCTTCGTCGGATCGTTCGAGCGCACAACCTCCTCGACCGCGCCCGCCGTCGAGATCCAGCCGACCTGCTTCGCATTCGGCAGGAACCGCTCCAGGAAGCGCCGGCTCTGGCCCAGGGCCTGCGGGTGCGAGAGCACCGTGGTGATGCCATCGAGGGTCGCGCCCTCGACCGTCACCAGCACCGGGCGGATCGGCAACATCACTTCGGCGCAGATCTTCAGGCCCGTCTCGTAGATCAGGAGATCGAGCGTGGTGCTGACCGGTCCCTCGATCGAGTTCTCGATCGGCAGGATCGCGACGTCTGCCAGACCGGTCTCGACCGCCATCGTCAGGGCGGGGAAGCTCGGGAAGGCGATCATCTCCGCATCCGGACCACCGTAGAGCAACGCCGCCTCTTCGCTATTGGTCCCGCGTGGACCGAGAAATGCCACAGACATAAACCTATCGACCTCCACCCAGCATGCGTCTCAGCCCCTCTACCCCTGTAAGCGTGGCAGGAAGGGCAATCCATCGCCTAACAATACAGGAATCGTCGCGTGCCCGATCAAGCCACTCCCGTATACTGACGCGATGAATACTGACCGACCAGCACCATCCGACATGAACGCCCCCGCGCCGCGCAAGCAGAAGCGCCAGCGCCGCCCGAAACCGCCCGCGCCGCCACGGCGACCGGACGAGACGATCGATACGGCGTGGCGGCTTTTTATCGCCGTGCCCCTGGCGCCCGACGTTGTCACCTTCGTCGATCGAACGATTCGCTCCCTGGGCATGGAAAACTGGCCGGTGAAATGGACGCCGTCCGGCAACGCGCACCTGACGCTCCACTTCCTCGGCGATGTCGCTCCCGAGCGCGCGGATCTCCTCCGGCTCGCCCTGAGGGAGCCGGTCGCGCAGCACCAGCGGTTCGACCTGCGAACCGCCGATCTCGGCGCGTTCCCCACGATCCGCCGCCCGAAAGTCCTCTGGCTCGGGTTGTACGGTCCGACCCATCGTCTGGATTCCCTGCGCGAGTCGATCGGCGATACCCTCGTTGAGCTTGAATATGAACTGGAGGACCGCGCGTTCACGCCGCATATCACGCTTGGTCGAGTCCGCCCGGCTCCGCCCGCCCAGCAACGCGACCTGCCGCAACGCATCCGGGCCCGCTTCGAGCGCGCCGCCGAGACCGGCGAGGTCTCCAGCAAGATGCCGGTCCCCTTCGCGATCGATGAGGTCCTGCTGATCCGCAGCCATCTCAGCGCCGAGGGTGCCCGATACGAGGTGCTGGAGACGTATCCGCTGCGATCGGCCGAGCCGCGCGGCTAGCGCGGCCAGAACAGGCGTTCCCTTTGATGACCTCTCCCGGTAGAATTGACGTCAGGAGGATCATCACATGGCACTCACGATCACGATCACCGATCCGAAGATCATCAAGCTGATCGAGCAAAAGGCGGCAGAGGCTGGCATCTCGGAATCCGAAGCTGTCGAAAGCGCGCTGAGCAAAGGAGGTGCCGAGGAAGTAGGCCAAGCCGCCCCCGATTATCCTAGGCTCTCCGACAAATACAAGGAAGCGCGCAGAGAGCGGATCATGAAAACGCTCGCTGAGATTCACGAGCTCGTTACCGATGAAGATCGAGCGTTTGATTATGACGCGTGGCTCTATGACGAGAACGGCCTGCCGCGTTGATTGTCGACACGTCTGCACTGGTCGCCATCGCTTTTGAGGAGCCCGGTTGGAAACAGATTAGTCTCCTCATGGTCGCTAGCAATCAGATTGTGATTTCGGCAGCCAATTATGTAGAACTCTTTATGGTTATCGGAGGCAGAAACCGTCCTGAACTCACCAGCAAGGTGAGCAGATTGCTTGCTGATGCAGATATAGAGGTCGTCTCGTTCACGCACTCCCAAGCCGTTCTCGCCCGCGATGCCTTTTTGAGATACGGTCGAGGCTCTGGTTCACAGGCTCGGCTGAACTTCGGCGATTGCTTCGCGTACGCCCTTGCCAAGGAGACCGGGGAGCCGTTGCTCTACGTCGGCAATGATTTCACGCACACTGACATCATTCCCGCGCTCGATCCGCCCATCCCGCCGTCTCCACAGCATGCGGCCGGAGGATAGCCACATGGCACTCACGATCACGATCACCGATCCCACCATTATCAAACTCATCGAGGCGCGCGCGGAAGCAGGCGGGCTTACCGTGGAGCAAACGGTCGAGCGGGCATTCAAGGATGACACTTCCCCTGGAATGACCAACCACGACCTTCCCTCCGACGATGATGTGGACGCCGGGCACGAGGATCTATGGGCGCTTGTCCGCGATATGCAGGCTCGCATGGACCCATCGATGAGTCGCGACGATTATGACAATCTCCTTTTTGATGAACACGGTCTTCCCAGATGATCGTCGACTCATCGGCAATCATCAGCATTCTCAAGAAGGAGTCTGGATTCGAACGGCTCGTCCGGGCGCTTGTCGATGGCCGAGGTCACCTGATGTCGACCACGAACTATCTCGAATGTAGCCAGGTCATTGACAGCAACCGCGACCCGGTTCTCAGTCGGGAGCTCGCGATCTTGCTCCATCGCTTGAACATCACCGTTGTTCCGTTTACAAGGAGCCAGGCCGATATCGCCCGGAAAGCCTTCAATGAGTGCGGTAAAGGCATGAACCCACGGTCGAGGCTCAATCACTGTGACTGCGTTGCCTATGCCCTTGCCAAGGAGACCAGCGAGCCACTCCTCCTTGTCGGCAACGATTTCATCCACACCGATATCATCCCCGCGCTCGATCCGCCCATCGAGGTCTAGGCGCCGCCACCATCCATCCGACTTGCATCAAAATGGGCACGACCCCGGCGATAGGATTCGCCGGGGTCGTGCGGTTCTTGCTTGCTTGTGGAGAACGAAGATGGGCGATTACTGGTAGATGACGACATCCGGCGACGGGTCGAGCGCCAGCACCTCTTCCGGTGTCATGAGCGGATCATCCTGCTTGTAGAAGAGCTTGATTCCGTTGTACTCGATCGCTTCCTGCGTGATCACGACCTCATAGGTCCCGCGCTTCAGGTCCGGCGGCCCGAATCCGTCCTCGTCGATCACCAGGTCCACGCCGTTCACCGGCTTGATCGTGTCCTTGTTCTCGATCATCGATTCGTGGAACTGGTGGACAATCAGAGTCTTGCGCGGGAGGTTCTTCTTCGTCGCGAGATCGACCAGCCAGTTCTGCGCCTCCGTCACATCGGAGCCGTCGATCTGGCCGATATCCTCGCCCGGCCGCTCGTCGCCCCGCATGTGGAACTCGGGATCGATGCCGAGATGAACGTGCGGCTCACTCAGCCACGGCTCGAGCCCCTTGTAGTCTTCCTTGGGCTTCTTGAATCCCATCTGCACATCCAGGAAGAGCACCAGATCGTTCTTGGCGGTGAACTCGGTGTAGAGATCCAGCCACTTCTTGTCGGTGTCCGCGACCCAGGTATTGTCCGCCTGGGGCGATCCCTGCGCGACCGAGGCGATCAGCTCAAACCCGAGCGTCCATGGCCGCGACGAATCCGCCGCCTTGTAGTGCTCGCCCTCTGCCTGCAGCTTCGCGAGCAACTCCTCCGGCTCGTATTCGCCGAGAATGCCCATGTTCGGGTTCTGCGGAAAGCCATAGTAGAGCAGCAGGCGGGTATCCGGCAGCAGCCCCTGACTCAGCGATGACTGCGCCGCGGCGGTTGGCATACCGGGCATGGCGGCAGCACCGGCCAGCGTCAGACCCGCGGCCGCCCCGAGAGACATCGTACGGCGCCGGCTGAGGCGATGCTGCAAAAGCTGAAAACCTGCATTCCGTTTCAAGGAGATCTCCTTCCGCCATGCTGCGGTGATGAATCAATCTGCACGACCGCCTACCGGCTGCGAAACCGGCCTCCGGGTCTGTATTTTCCGGGGAAGTATACGCACCATCCCTCTGCCACCGTTTGAGAGGCGACATGAGCGGCCCGCCGGTGCGAATCATGTTCTGCTTCGGCGCCGGAAAAACGTCAGATGCTCGAACGCCCGCTCCCCTCTTCTAACTCCCCGGAAGCGTCACGTGTTTCGCGCTCCGGCCGCGCTCAGGAAACGGGTGCAGGAACCCGCAAGGGGACAAATGGCTGGAACTCGTTCGTCTGGCAGCTTCGCTTCGCCATCAGGCAGAGCTGGGCGCTCAGGATGCCGTCCTGCAACGTCGCCCGGCTCGGACCGGTGCCGTTGAGAATCGCCAGGAAATCGTGCGCCAGTTCGTGGTCGCCTCCATGATGTCCATGCGAGTCGGCTTCCAGCCGGTGACGCTCGATGCGGCCCGAATGGTGATGGTGCACAACGACCTCATCGGTGTACCAGTCGAACGAGAGGGTTCCCTTGTAGCCGGTCAGGGTCGCGCCACGCTTCGCCGCGCCGCGCCGCGCGTAGAACATCTGCGTGTAGGTCAGGTGCGCACCCGACTCGTACTGCAGGATCGCAGTCGCCGCGTCGTGGTTGCCGGTATCGACGGCAAAGCTGCACTGCCAGCGCCCGTCCCACCAATCCTCGGCCTCGCTCATGTCCTTGAGAATGCCCTGCTTGTAGAAGAGGTTGTACTGACTCTCGGGGCAGGTCGTCTTGAGGTCGCAATCCAGGCAGTACAGCCCGGCCGGCATGTCGCCGGTGAAGACGGTCTTCGATTCGACCGCAATCATGCGCACCGGCGTTTTTCCAGCGAGGAACGTCAGGTAGTCGAGGTCATGGGTCGCCTTCTGCAACCAGAGACCGCCCGTCTTCGATTCGTCCCGCATCCAGCCGTGATAGTAATTCGATCCATAGAAGGGGACGTTGTTCGTCGCCTGGATGTTCTCGACCGTTCCCAGCACGCCGCTGTCGGCGATCTCCTTCGCCATCACGCAGAGCTGGGAGAGCCGCAGGGGGAACGAGACGACGACCGGGCTCGTCGTCGTCAGCGATGCCGCGTAGAGCTGGGCGAGCTGGTCCTCATCGATCGCGACCGGCTTTTCGAGGAAGAGCGGGAGACCGCGAGCCATTACCTTGATGGCGTAGGGCGTGTGATAGAGACAGTTGGTACCGATCATCACGCCATCGAGATCGGCCTGATCGAGCATGCGGTCGACATCCTGATAGAACGTCACACCATTCAGACGCTCCGGAAAGCGCTGACGCAGCGTTTCCTCCGCCGGGTCCACGACGGCCACCACAGTGGCGTCGGTCCCGAACGTATCGATTGTCTTCAGCATGCTCCGGATTCGTCCGCCGAACCCGATGACTCCCAGTCGCTTCATGTTTGTATCGAGCTCCGCTCGTGGTCGTGCGGCCACGTCATATCGAGAATGATCGGTATTTGCCGATTCACTGCGGATTCTGAATCGCGACGAGAGGGGCGTCAAGTGAGCACGCCGGCCGGAGCTTCGTTCTCGCTAGCGAGCAGGAAGCGCGAGACCATTGTTCCAACCCGCGGGCAGCGCCGGCACTGTCCACGCGGGATCGGGGCGCCACGTCTCATACCCGGCATCGAACGGCCAGCGTCGGGCCTCGATATCAGCAATCGCGCGCTCCCCCTCGGCCCGGATCGCATCGCAGAGTTCCGGCGTCAGGATCCCCGCCTCCCGCGCCTCGGCGAATTCGTCCTCGTCCTTCCACTCCCAGGTGAGATCGGGATGGACCACGACATCCAGCAGGTAATCCGCGGTGTCGAACCCCACGCCCGTCCGCTGCAACGGCGCCTGCAGGTTGACGTAGGCGCCGATGAAGTCCCACGTCTGCTCGTGCCACCAGAACCAGATCGAGCTCATGCGATCCGGCTCCTGCACCATGAGGACATGGCGATCCGTCCACGTGAAGTCGCGCAAGCCCCCGATCATTTTCTCTCGATCGAGGAAGGGGATCGCACGCGGCAATGGCTGCCCATCCATCGTGGCATGGACTTTCCGCGGGCTGCCCGGCGCGAGGTAGAGCGCGGTGTACGACGGCTCATCGGCAACGACTCGCACCGGCGAGATCGCATCGGCCGGCTGGTTCCGAATGTAGCGTAGGGCAACGACATCGCCGTCGTTCCAGCTCGCGTCCGGAAAATGCTCGTTCTCGTGCGTCATGCATCCTCACTCCACTTGTCCGGGACCAAGGGGATCGGCCAGGACGGGTTCGGTCGCCAATCCAGCAGACTGCCATCGAATGGCCACCGTCGCGCTTCGATCTCCGCGATCGCATGTGACGCGGCATCCCGCGCGATGCTCGCGGTCCCCTCGGTCAGGATCCCGTGGTCGAGCGCCTCTTCGAACTCGTCCTGATCCTTCCATTGCCAAGACAGATCGGGCGCAACCTGAATATCGAGCAGCAGATCAGCCGTATCGAAGCCGACACGTGTTCTCACGAGGGACGCCTGCAAATTCACGTAATATCCGGTGAATGACCAGTCGACGGCATCCCAGAACAGCCAGACAGCAAAGGCCTCGTGTGGCCGCTGAATCATCAGGACATTGGTGCCATACCAGGTCTTGTCGCAGACGCCCGCGATCAACGGTTCGCGTTCGAGAAACGGGATCTCCCGGCCGAGGGGACGTCCATCCTTCGTGGCCTGCCCCTTATACCGCGTTCCTTCGCTCAGAAAGACGGACAGAAGATCGGGGTTGTCCTCAATCACCAGAACCGCGAACACAACATCGGCTGGCTGATTGCGCCGAAACCTCAAGACGATCTCATCTCCGGTGTTCCAGCGCTTCATGCATCCTCATTCCAATTGTCAGGGACCGAGGGAACCGGCCAGGACGGATCTGGCCGCCAATCGAGCAAGCTGCCATCGAATGGCCATCGACGTGCCTCAACCTCCGCGATCACGCGCTCGCCCTCCGCCCGGATGGCCGCGGCCTCGGCAGGAGTGAAGCGGCCGATCTCGTGGGCGATTGCGAACTCGTCCTCATCCTTCCAGTGCCACTGCAGGTCGGGGTCGACATCGAGATCGAGCACGTGGTCTCCCGTGTCGAATCCAGTGGCGACCCGACGTACCGGATCCTGCAAGCTCACGTACCAGCCCCGAAATGACCAGTCGCCTTCCGACCAGTAGAGCCTGACATCATGCGCCACACCGTGCGGAAAGATGATCAATCCGTGGTTGCGCTGCCACATACCGTCCCCGACCTTGTGAGGCAAACCGGCGAGCTGATCGTAGGGTAGATCGCGAGGAATCGGCGAACCGTCCGGCATCACCCGGGTCTTTGTCGGCGTGCCGGGAGTCACGAACAGCATGCTACATTCGGGATCGTCCCGGACGATGGTGGCGGGGATGGCGTAGCTCACCAGTCCCGTCCGCCGAAACCGGATCAGCACCTGATCACCTGGTTTCCAATACGAGTCGACGATGGGTGGAGGCATGGCTAGGCAACGCTCCTCATTGGATTCGAGTCAGCGCTCACCCTAGCACACGCAACGGAAATGCCACATGGAAGAGGCAGGGGCCAGCGCCGAACTGCGCTGGCCCCTGCCTGGGATGCGTTCTGCTGCGTGCTACTGCTGCTGTAGGGCCTCCTGGAACTCGTTGCGGATCTGGTCACCGCCCTGGCTCTTCCACTGGTTGATGACGTCACCCAGCGTATCGACGCCAGCGCGCCCGGTGACGATCGCCGAGATCGAGTCGGAGCCAAGCTGGTCGAGTTGCGGGCCGTTGTCCACATTCGTCTGCGAGAAGAGCACCTGCGTCGGATCGTCGATGCCAAGCTCGATTGCACTCTTGAGGTCCTTCTGCACCTGGAGCCCAATCTGCGGATCCTCCGGATAGTAGAGCACCGGCAAGTTGCCCATGAAGTAGACGAGATCGCTGCGCTCGGAGCGCCCCTTGTCGTTCACGATGCGCGCCCCCTGGTCGTTGTACTCCCAGTGCACGCCCTCGATCCCGTTGGCCAGGAACACCTGCTCCTCGCTTCCAAACGGAGATGCGAGGTAATCGAGAATCCGCAAGAGCTCGCGCACCCGGTCCTCGTCCTTGCCAACGCTCGTCGGGATGCCGACAAAGCCGAAGAAACCGGTATTGTTGTGGGTGACGCCGGGAGTGCCATCCGGCGCGACCGGGACGATCGGCGCCAGTGTCGCCTTGGGATCTGTCTGCTGCAGCCGGTATCCCACGTTGCCGACACCAAAGAACGACGTCAGCCCCTCGTAGTGCAGCCCGGTCTGGGCCGCGATGAAGGCGTTCTGCGCATCGCTGAAGGTCATCGATGCGGCATCGGGGTGGTAGCCGCCATCCGCGTAGAGCTTCGTCAGGTACTCGACGAGTTGCTTGAACCCGTCGGTCTCAATCATGTGTGTGAGCGTGCCATCGTCGTTCTGCTGCCAGTTCTTTGGCAGCTTGAAACCGTAGATCGCGATCAGGTTATCGAAGACGAGCCACCCGCCGTTGAAGCGGCCCATGCCCCACGTGTTCGCCGATCCATCTCCATCCGGGTCGTTCTTCGAGAACCCGACGAGCATCTGGGCGATGCTCTCCGGCGTCGTTGGCTCCAGCCCGAGCGCCTTGCTCCAGTCCGACCGGTAATACGGCAGGTTGCCGGCCCGCAAGGAGGGCGTCGGCACTCCGAAGATCTTCCCCTGGAACTTGAGGTTGTTCCACATGTAGTCGGGAAAGGTGGCGAGGTTCTTGTACTCGCTGATCGCATCGCCGGTCACGAACGGTGTCAGATCGAGGAACGCGCCCTGCGCCATCGCCTGGTATTGCTGCGAAGCGTTCTGGCCCGGATTGATGTAGAAGAGATCGGGCAGGTCACCGCCGGCGAGGTAGGCCGCCGACTTCTCGCCGTAGTTCGGCTGCGGCGTCATGTCGATCTCCCATTTGACGCCGAGCCGCTTCTCCAGCTCCTGCCAATACTGGTTCTGGTCACGCGGCGGGGGAGGCGGGCTGTAGCTGATGGTGAAGGCGCGCACGGTGCCGCCGTTGCCTGGCACGCCGTCGTAGGTCTTCGTGGCCTCCGGGGTCTTCAGGTAGACGTCGGGCACCCCTTCGATGCCGGATCGGACGACCGTCTCGTCACCGGCCGGGGAGGCGGCGGGTGAAGCCTCCGGTGATGCATCCTGCGCGAAGACGATTCGCGGTCCCGCACTGATACCGGCGGCAGCCACCCCGGCGGCGATGCCCGCCCCCTTGAACAATGAACGACGTCCGATCGGTTTGCCGGTCGGCGACATGAGATCCATCTCCTCACGATCACCGCGTCGATCCTGATTGTCGGTGTGGTTCTGGTTCATCGAGTGATCCTCCGGGCATGCACCTACCCAGACCATCCCGAACACCAGTCGGACAAGAACCGGCGATCGAAATGGTTGCAGGCGATGCAGGTACGTCGCTGCGCGTTGCCGCGAGCATGTGGATGAGCGAACGGACGCGTTCCCTGATCTTCTGTCGCCTGACCTCCTTCTGCACAACCGGGTGATCGAACGGGACCCAGAAGCTCGAAGACTCAGCCCTTGATCGAACCGGTCAACACACCCTTCGTGAAATAGCGCTGCAGGAATGGATAGACCAGCAGGATAGGTACGGTTGCCACCACGACGATCGCCATCTTGATCGTTGCCGCCGGCGGCGGGGCCTGACCGGCCCGGAATTCATTGGCGCTCGTGAGGTTGGAGCCCATCAGGACGTACTGCCGAAGCACGAGCTGGATCGGCCACTTCGAGGAATCGTTGAGATAGAGGATCGCGTTGAAGAAGTTGTTCCAGATCACCACGCCGTAGAAGAGCGCGATCACGGCCAGGACGGCTTTCGAGAGCGGCAGCACGATCTGGAGGAAGATCTGGAGATCGTTCGCGCCGTCGACCTTCGCGGCATCGAGCAACTCCGACGGCAGGTTCATGAAGAAGTTGCGGACGATGATCAGGTTCCAGGCGCTGATCAAGCCAGGGATGATCAGCGCGTAGTAGGTGTTGATCATGCCGAGCTCCTTGACCAGCAGGTAGCTCGGGATCATTCCCGGACTGAAGATCATGGCGCCGAGCACGATGTAGAGCACCGGTTTCGACCCGATGACGGTGGTCCGGGAGAGCCCGTAGGCCATCGTGGCGGTGAAGAGCATCTGCGCCGAGGTCCCCAGCAGGGTCAGCATCAGGCTGATCTGCAGGGCGCGTGTCACGACACCACCCCGCAGGATCGCCCGGTAGGCGTCCAGGCTCGGGTGCTTGGGCCACAGGACCAGGCCGCCGCGCATTGCATCCTCGGCCGAGGAAAAACTCATCGACACCACGTAGACGATCGGGAAGAGCATCACGAGCACGATGAAGGCCAACGTCAGGAACTTGGCGGCCTTCATAATCGGGCCCGGTTCCTCCATCCAGATCGGGCGCGCTTCAGAGCGGCGGGAGCGCTTCTTCGCCTTGGCCGCGGCCGCGGGAATCACCACCTCCGCGCCGGGATCGCGTGTTGAAATCGCCATCAGAGCAATCCTTCCTCACCGAGCCGCTTCGCCAGCCAGTTCGCGCCAAGAATCAGCAATGCCGCGACAATGCCGCGCGTCAACCCGACCGCCGCGGCAAAACTCCACTGTCCGGACTGGAAGCCGAGGGTGTAGACGAGGGTATCGATCACTTCCGCGGTGCGCGCGCCATAGGCATTGCGCTGCAGGAAGTACTGCTCGAAGCCGGTCGAGAACATCGATCCCATCCGCAGGATGAGCAACAGCACCACGATCCCGCGAATACCGGGCAGGGTGACATCGAGCAGCCGCCGCCGGCCGTTGGCGCCGTCCATGGCCGCCGCCTCATAGAGCTGGATGTCGATGCTGGTGAGCGCGGCGAGGAAGATGATCGTGCCCCAGCCAACCTCCTTCCACATCGTCTGCAACAGCATGACGGGCAGGAACCAGTCGGGATTGGACATGATGTTGAACGTCTTCAACCCGTGATCGCTGAGCGCCTGGTTGATCACACCCGCGCCGCCAAAGACCTGCGTCCAGAGCGCGACCACGATCACCCAGGAGAGGAAATAGGGCAGGTAGACGATGCTCTGGATCGTGCGCTTGATCTTCTCGTTAATCAGGGAGTTGAGCAGAAGGGCAAGCAGCAGCGGGGCGGGAAACGCGAAGATCAACTGGAGGGACTCGATCTTGAGTGTGTTGATCAGCGCCTGCTTGAAGTTGGGGTCGGTGAGGAGCCGCTCGAAATTCGCCCAGCCGACCCAGGGGCTGTCCATGATCCCGATGAACGGCGAGTACTTCTTGAACGCGATGATGTTGCCGAGCAGCGGGAAGTAGACGAAGGTCAGGAAATAGATCAGGCCTGGCAGCATGAACAGGTACATCCAGCGATCCTGCGAGATGCGCCGCCAACGTGATGTGCCTGATGTCGTCTTGCCCCGCGTGCGGGCGCGAGCCGCCCCGAGTGGTGTCACCATGTCCCCTCCTCGCGCGTGGTCACGTTCACGCGCTGGATCAGTCTGTCGCCGGATACGTCGCGATCGACCGATCCAGCGCATCCGGTCCGTCGGCTGCCGGACCACGCGCGACGGATTGCCGCGCCACCAGCCGGGGCGCGAGCGTCGTCAACGTTGCCGCGGCTTCCGGCCAGCGGATGCGGAAATCGAGCAGATCGACCGCTCGCCGCCCCATGTTGACCTTGTCGACCGCCATCGTGGTGAGGCCCGGCAGCGCCTGCGATGCGTGGTCGGTATCGTCAAATCCCATGATCGATAGGGTTTCGGGGACGCGACGCCCCGTCGCGATCGCCGCCCGCATCGCGTCGACGGCGAACCGGTCGTTGACGGCGAAAAGCGCGGTCACCTCCGGATACGCGGCCAGCAACTCCCCCACGACGCGCCCGACGTTGCGCTCGTCCATGTCGCCATGCAATGGCGTCAGGCCCGCATCCGCCATCGCGCGCCGGTACCCATCCGCCCGCTGTCGAAAATTGGGGTCCGACGACTGGGCCGGCGCGATGAGCCCGATATCGCGATGCCCGGACGCGATCAGGTGCTGGACCGCGATGCGCGCGCCCTCGACGTTGTCCGAGGCCACGACATCGAAGGCGCGAGGCACCGCCGGGCCATCGACCAGCACGACAGGAAGCGACCGCGCCCCCAGCATCTCGCTCAAGGCACGGTCGGAAAACGGCCCGACGATCAGCGCACCATCGAGCCGTTGATCGAGGATATGTGAGGGGACATCGGTCACCATATTGTCGTCATCGACGGGCAGCGTCGCGTAGAGCAGGTTCATGCGCTGCGCGCGTGCGGCGGCTTCGAGCCCTGTCAGCACCCAGGAATAGAAGGGATTGACCCGGGGCGCCTCATCCTCCGGAGACCGCGTTCGTGCGCGGAAGAGCAGCGCAATCGAGCGCAGATCCCGCTCCTCGCGTATCGGGCGCGCGCTCCGCCGCCGGTACCCCAGCGCATGCGCGGCCGCGAGGACGCGCTCGCGCGTCTCGTCCCCGATTCCCGGTTTGTCCCGCAAGACGAGCGAAACCGTTGTGGGCGACGCATCGCTGGCGCGTGCGATGTCGCCGATCGTAACCCTGCGAACGGGCATAGGTGTACCTCTGGATGGAGTGACCGCTTAACTCGACTGAACCCCTCGACCATAGCATGCACCACGGGCAAACGCAATGGTATTTAGTGATTTTCAGTGACGTATGCACCGATGCCTTGATTCTTCTTCACCGGTCTTGCCGTCTGCCCGACCGACCAGCATCCCGGAATTGCCCGACCGTTTATACTTGTGGTATGAGGTGATTCTCGTTCCCAGACGGCGATAGAGGCCGGAATGCGGGCGCTCACCTTCCGCTTGGGCTCAGCAGCGCCACGCATGCAACCCGATCAGACACGCCAATTTCAATACGTTGCGCTCGCTGCCTCGTCTCTCGCCGCAAGGCCTCCCGACCAGCAGGGACGCCAACCACGGAGAAGACCACCATGGCCGCCGATGCCACCATGCAGAGCTTTCGTGCCAGCCTCGAGAGCACCGAACGCCGATTCGACGAGATCGACCACCTGATGGCCGATCCCGCCATCGCCACCAATCCCGACCAGCTGATGGAACTCGGCCGTGAACGCGCCGAGATGGCCGACCTCGTCGCCGCCTGGCGTCACTACCGCTCGCTTGAGGGGCAGATCGAGGAGACCGAGCTCATGGCCCACGACAGCGATCACGAGATCGCCGAGCTGGCCCAGGACGAGCTGCGCGCCCTCCACGCCCAGCAGGAGGAGGCCGAGGCGTCGATCCGCCGCCTGCTCGTGCCCAAGGATCCGAACGACGAGAAGAACGTGATCGTCGAGATCCGGGCCGGCACCGGCGGAGACGAGGCCGCGCTCTTTGCCGCCGATCTCTTCCGGATGTATGCCCGCTACGCCGAGCACATGCACTGGAAATCCGAGGTCCTCTCCTCGACCGAGACAGATGGCGGCGGGTTCCGCGAGATCGTCTTCGAGGTCCGGGGCAAGGGCGCCTACAGCTACCTCCGCTACGAGAGTGGCGTCCACCGCGTGCAGCGCGTCCCGACCACGGAGAGTCAGGGTCGCATCCACACCAGCACCGCGAGCGTGGCCGTGCTGCCCGAGGCCCAGGAGGTCGATATCCAGATCGACGAGCGCGATCTCAAGATCGATGTCTACCGCTCCTCCGGCAACGGCGGCCAGAGCGTCAACACGACCGACTCCGCCGTGCGCATCACGCACCTTCCGACCGGGCTCGTCGTCACCTGCCAGGATGAGAAGAGCCAGCTCAAGAACAAGCTGAAGGCGATGACGGTCCTGCGCTCGCGGCTCTACGACATCGAGCAGACCCGCCTCGCCGGAGAGCGGGGCGATGCCCGCCGCGCCCAGATCGGTTCGGGTGAGCGCAGCGAGAAGATCCGCACCTACAACTTCCCGCAGGACCGCATCACCGATCACCGGATCAAGAAGAACATCAGCAACATCCCGGCGGTACTCAACGGGGAGATCGACGAGCTCATCCTCGATCTCCGCGCCGCCGACGAGGCCGACCGCCTCGCCGACGCCGGCATGAGCGAGCACGCCGCCATCCCGGCGTAATGCTGCCGCTCCTTGTTGGCCCAGCACGCGGGACGACAGTGGATGCGGCGCCTCGCCAGCAATGGTGGTCGTTGCCCGCATCCAGGTCGTTCCCTACGGTGAATGGCCGACTTCCTCGTAGGGGAAGATTTGCGTCGGCAACATGAACGTTTCCGAAGCGAACGCGCCGCAATATCCTCCCGAGCGACCTCTTCCTCACCCACCCTCGGCCTACTCCCGCCCACGAATGGATACTGCATGCGGCAGAACCAGTCCCCGACGCTTCAAGCCATCCTCGCCACCGCCACGCTCCGCCTCACCAGTGGCGGCATCGCATCACCGCGCCTTGACGCCGAAGTCCTGCTCCGTACCATCCTCGGTATCGACCGCACTCGCCTCTTCCTCCGCCTGCCCGAACCGGCTCCAGCCGAGGTGATCGCGCCCTATGAGGCGTTGATCGCGCGCCGCCTGGCGGGCGAGCCAGTGGCATACATCGTGGGCCAGCGCGAGTTCATGGGGCTTCCCTTCCACGTCGCTCCCGGCGTGCTCGTTCCGCGCCCGGAGACCGAACTGCTCGTCGAACGGGCGCTGGGCTGGCTCAGCGAGCATCCGGATTCCGCCGTCATCGATGTCGGCACCGGTTCCGGCGCGATCGCCCTGAGCATCGCGGCGAATCTCCCGCCGTCCTCCCGCGCGATGGTGATCGCCTCCGATCCCTCGATCGAGGCACTGCGGATCGCCATTCGCAACCGGCAGGCGCTCTCCGATCGTGGGATCGTCGAAAAGGTCGTCTTCGTGCAGCAATCGCTGCTCACCGAGACGACGGGTGAGGTCGATCTCGTCCTGGCGAACCTCCCCTATCTCACGCCCGAACAGATCGCTGAGAATACCGACCTCGATGCCGAACCCCGGCTCGCCCTCGACGGCGGCGAGGACGGGCTCGATCTCGTGCGCGCCCTGATCGACGACCTGCCTCGCGTGCTGGCGGCGGATGGCGCGGCAGGTTTCGAGCTCGATCCCTCGCAAACGGACACCGTTGTGTCGCTACTTGCCGGACGATTTCCCGGCTGCCGGACCCGCGTCATCGCCGATCTCGCGGGCCTGCCACGCCACGTCGTGATGACTCGTGACCATGACTCCTGACGACCGGCGGCGAGGGGTGACTGGCACGGGGGTTGCGAACCCCGTCAGTTCGTGCGTGAATAGCACGTCGTGACGGGAGATATCCCCCATGCGCACCTCCCGTATCGTTCGTCTTACGTCTTGGAGGCAGTATGTTTTCTCGTTCGGGTTCCATCACTCGTTCGCTTGCCGGTGGAGTGTTCGCACTCTCCCTCCTGCTCGGCAGTTTCGCTGCGGTCTCGGCACAAGATGCCTCGCCAGAGGCGACCCCGGCCGTCACTGAGGCACCAATGGTGATCGAACGCACCCTGACTATCCTCGGCACCGATGGCAAGGCGGTCGGATTCGCGCGTTTCCACGAGGAAAACGGCGAGGTCAGCATTACCGTCGCGAACGGCAGCGATAGCGGTCTCACGCCCGGTGAGCACGGCATCCACATCCACGAAACCGGTATCTGCGATGCCAGCGGCGACACGCCGTTCAAGTCAGCCGGCGGGCACTTCAACCCGAACAACGGGGTTCACGGCGCGCCCGACGATCCCAACAGCCACGCTGGCGACCTCGGCAACCTGACCGTCAACGACAATGGCTCGTTCCTCTTCACGATCACGACGAACCGGATCACCCTGGCTCCCGGCCAGCCGAACTCGCTCGATGACGAGGACGGCAGCGCGCTCATGATCCACGATCACGCCGACGACATGAAGACCGATCCCGCGGGTGACAGTGGCGGGCGCATCGCCTGTGGCGTGATCTTCCCGTCGCAGGTTCCGGCGGTCAGCTCGGCCACGCCAGTCTCGTCTCCGGAGGCAACCCCGCTGCCGTAACCCGGCACGGATGACAGTGGAATACGGTGTGGCCGATGGCCCGGGTCTCTAGAGAC
>JBARWF010000076.1:0-26789 GCA_049646645.1 Thermomicrobiales bacterium | reverse complement strand
ACCTGCGCGACGTTCAGGGCACCGATGCGTTGAACATCGGCCGCAGCGGCGACGTGGTTGTGGTGCTCAAGGCGCCGTACCAGTTCAACTCACCGGCTCCAGACAAGGTGATCGCGCCGTCCGAATTCTTCGGGCAGCATGGCTACCTACCGGACGAGGTTGATCTCGATCACAGCATCAACATGCATGGGACCTTCCTGGCGGCGGGGCCGGCCATCGCTGTCGGCAAGACCCTCACCGGGGTGAGGGCGATCGACGTCGCGCCGACCGTCGCCTATCTGCTCAATGTACCGGGGCCGACGAGCGCCCGCGGCAGGATCCTCTACGACGCGCTGGCGAACGGCGACGCACTGCGGGAAGTGACAATTCTCGACATCAGCGACTTCCACGGTCAACTCATCCCGCTCATGGCGAGCACTGACAGCTTCAGTGCGGACGGGGCTCGGGCGGGCAGTGCGAATGTCGGCGGCGTCGCCTATCTCAAGCCCTGGCTGGATCTCTACCGGGGAGAGGCGCGGGATGGAGCGATTCTCGTGACGGCGGGTGACGCGATCGGGGCAACGCCGCCGCTCTCGGCGTTCTTCGACGATCTGCCGACGATCGAGATGATGAACGCGCTTGGGTTCGACGCCGACGGGCTGGGCAATCACAACTTCGATGTGAGCGCGGACTTCCTGACCGGCACGATCATGCCGCAGGCGAACTACCCCTTCCTCTCGGCCAATCTCGTGCTCTCGCCGAACGCGGCGCCGGTCTCTATCGCCTCTCCCGGTGCGACGCCGAACAGCGAGACGGGGACGCCATGGGCGCCCTCCGCCAGGTTCGAGTTCAACGGCGTGACGCTGGGGCTGATCGGCTTCACGAACGACGACTTGCCATCGCTCACGCGGCCGGGAGCACTTGGCCCC
Organism: Thermomicrobiales bacterium; assembly: GCA_049646645.1. Taxonomy (GTDB): domain Bacteria; phylum Chloroflexota; class Chloroflexia; order Thermomicrobiales; family UBA6265; genus JASGDN01. Next base: position 25,881 of record JBARWF010000076.1, on the reverse strand, counting down.
TTCATGGTTGCCGCTCCGATCCCGGCGGTCAATGCGGAAGCCGCGAAGCTGCGCGGCGAGGGTGTCCCGGTCGTCGTTGCGATGGGACACATGGGCGCGGTCGCCGGTGGGTTCTCCGACCCGATCGGGCCGGGCATCGATCTCGCCGACAACGTGACCGGGGTCGACGTGGTGATTGGCGATCACACCGACCGCGCGGCGATCAGCACGCGACCGAACGGTGTGCTCTTCACCGAGGTGCTGAGCAAGGGCGTGATGATCAACCGGGTGCGGATCGTGGTGGATACCGCGAGCGGTGAGGTTGTCTACAAGACGGCCGATCATCACCGGCCGTGGACGATGGGCATCACGCCCAATCCCGGTATTCAGGCGGAGCTGGCCGATCTGAACCAGGCGATCGAGCCGATTCTGGGCGAGGTCGTGGGCTCATCCACGGTGCCGATCACGCGCGCGGATTCGTGCGGGACGGAGAACGGCCGGACGTGCGAATCGCTGGAAGGTAATGTCGTTGCCGACGCCATCCGGTACACCTATGGCGCTGATTTCGCGATCGTCAATTCCGGAAGTCTGCGGGCGGACATGACCTGCCCAAAGGAGGACATCCCGGACGATTTCTGCGGTCCCGATGTCGCGCCGAACAGCATCACGCGCGGACAGGTGCTCGGGGTGTTGCCGTTCGGCAACGTCGCCGTAACACTCGACGTGACCGGTGAGGAATTGAAGGCGATGCTCGAGGCTGCGGTTGCACCGATGCCGGCGGCGGCAGGCGGGTTTGCGCAGGTGTCCGGATTCTGCTTCACGTACGACATCGATCGGGAGTCGGGGAACCGGGTGACGGGTGCCGTGCGCCAGGAGGATGATGGCGCCTGCAGCGGTGAGGTGGTCGATTTCAGCGCGAGTGCGACCTACATGTTGGTTACGAACGATTATCTGGTGGCGGGCGGCGATCGCTATCCGGATCTCTCGGCGAAGGCGACGACGCGGGAAGTGCTGGACGAGATCGTCGCGGCCTACGTCGGCGGTAACTCGCCGTTCGCGGTGCCGGGTGCGCCGCTGGAACCGTCCATTCAGGGCCGCATCACCTGTGAGGGCGAGGGGTGTCCGGTGCCGGTGGATGCGCCATAGCGAGAGGGTTCGGCTACATCCAGGCAATGAGCCGCAGGACTGACGTCCCATACGTGGACGTCAGCCCCCTGATCTCTCGGCGTTTACTCGTGCGCGCGAGATACGGTCGGTGCTGCGAGAGGCGCGCGAACGTGTGGGGCGGCGCCCGAATCGGGGAATCGCGCATCGCCGCCGAGCCACGCCCCTCTGTCAATCCAGCTATCGACCTCTACAATGCTCGCCACCGCTTGACATGGCGACGGGAAAGGAGCACTTTAGCAGCGCGCACATCCCGATCATTGACAAGGAGAGGCGATGACCGCTGACTTCGATGCCGAGACGTACAAAGAGACGACGCGGGAACAGTGGCAGGCGGCGGATGCCTGGCTCCGCTGGCATTCCACGCTCCAGGAGTGGCTTGGGCCGACGACCAACGCCCTGATGGATATGGCCGGAATTGGCTCCGGGGATCATGTCTCGAAATCGCGGCCGGAACCGGGCAACAAAGCATTCAGGCTGCGTTCCGGGTTGGAACAAGCGGACGGGTCCTTGCGACCGATATCTCCTCCAATGTCCTCGCCCTGGCCGCCCGAGAGGCCGAGGCGGCCGGTATCGCCAACGTGGAAACGCGAGGGCGGGACGCGGAGCAACTCGATCTTCCGGATGCCTCGTTCGATGCGGTGATATCTCGCCTCGACTTCATGTACCTGCCCACCTTGCAGGCGGCGGATCCTCAAACCGGGTGGTCAGATCGCGGCGTTGGTCTTCTCCACGCCCGAGAACAATCAGTTCTTTTCCATGCCACTGGCTATCATTCGCCGGCGAGCGAACCTGCCGCCGTCGGAACCGGGCTATCCTGGACCGTCCAGTCTGGGTGGGGAAGGCTTGTTGGCGGACGCCTACCTCCGGGCCGGCTTCAGGGTTCCGGCGGTTCAGGTGCTCGACGCACCGCTGCGGATGAGATCTGCTGAGGAGTGTGTCCAGTTCGAGCGAGAATCCTTCGGTGCCTTGCACCAGACGCTGGCTGGGTTGTCCGAGAGTGAGCGTCGCGCGGCCTGGCAGGAGATCGAAGAAGCCCTGCTGACGTTCGAGGGACCGAACGGCTTTGACGCCCCGTGTCAACTTCTCATCGGCGCTGCGGCGAAGTAGCACTGCCCCAATTTACTTGTTCCGCCTTATAACACCACGCGGGCCGCCCCGTCCTTGGCGGCCGCGCCTCCGTGCGGCGCTCACTTGTCCGCTCACATTGCCACACGTAGGTAGGCACTATTCCAGCTGGTCGCGGCGGCGTGTCAGATAGGCGGTCTCCGCGGTGTTGCCGGCCAGATCGATGGCTCTGTCGTATGCTTCGCGCGACTTCTGACTGCAGCCCAGCCTGCGCAGCAGGTCGGCGCGGGTCGCATGAAAGGCGTGATAGCTCGCCAACATGTCCTCAAGACGGTCGACGGTCGCCAGTGCCACCTCCGGGCCGTCGAGCTCGCCGACCGCGATGGCCCGGTTGAGGGCGACGATCGGCGACGGGTCAAGGCGGACGAGCTGGTCGTAGAGGGCCACGACTTGCGACCAGTCTGTGTCGCGTATGTGGTGAGCGGAGGTATGCACGGCATTGATCGCGGCGAGAATCTGGTAGCGACCGGGAGCGATCCCGGTGGCGAGGCGCTCGCGCACCAGCTGGTGCCCCTCGGCAATCAGCGCCGCGTCCCACGTCGTACGGTCCTGCTCGTCGAGGGAAACCAGTTCGCCACTCGCCGAGACACGGGCGGTGCGGCGGGCTTCAGTGAGGAGCATCAGCGCCAGCAACCCGGCCACTTCACCGTCCTCCGGCATGAGGGCACGGATCAGACGAGCGAGCCGGATCGCCTCGGCGGTCAGGTCCTGGCGTACCGGATCGGTGTCGGGGCCGGTCGCCAGATAGCCCTCGTTGAAGATGAGAAATAGAACGGCGAGGACGCCGGAGACGCGGGTCGAGAGATCTTCCGTGGACGGCACCCGATACGGGATGCGAGCCGCCTTGATCTTGGCCTTCGCGCGCGTCATTCGCCGCCCCATGGCGGCCTCCTGCACCAGGAAGGCACGTGCGATCTCGGGCATGGTCAGCCCACCAACCATACGCAGCGTCAGCGCCACGCGGGACTCCATCGCGAGCGCCGGGTGACAGCAGGTGAAGACCAGCCGGAGCCGGTCGTCGTCGATCGCGCCGAGTGACTCCGGAGGATCGTCGTCGTACATCAGCTGCGACTCTTTCTGCTTATCGTCACGCTTGTTCTCGCGCCGGATACAGTCGATGGCCTTTCGGTTGGCGGTGGTGGTCAGCCAGGCGCCGGGCTTGGGGGGTACGCCGTCGGTCGGCCACCGCTCGACCGCGGTCGCGAACGCCTCGGCGGCCGCCTCCTCCGCCAAGTCGAGGTCACCGAAGCGCCTGGTCAGGGTGGCGACCACCCGCACCCACTCCTCCCGGTGGGTCTGGATGATCGCCTCCTGCACGTCGATCACGCCTGGTCGCTCGCGAACGGCCGCACCTCGACCTTTCGATTGCACGCCTTTGACCCGTGGGCTGCGAGCTTGAGTGCCGCGTCGAGGTCGGGGGCCTCGATGATCCAGAAGCCGGCGATGAACTCTTTCGACTCCAGGAAGGGTCCGTCGGTGAACACCGCCTCCGCACCCCGGTTGTCGATCACGGTGGCCGTGCTGGGCGCGGCAAGGCCGTTCGCATAAACCCAGTTCTCATTGGCCCGGAGCCGGTCGTTGAACACGTCGATGGCTGCCATCTCGGCTGCGGTTGCGGAGTCGGACCGATTGGCGGCGAGCGCCTGCCCGTCGTCGATCACGGAAATCAGATACTGCATCGCGGATCATCTCCTGTGATTTACGGATACCCCAGTGGGCGTCCCTCACCAATACAACGAACAGCGCTGCCCCAATCGGACACTCTCTTCGGATGTCTTTGTGAAGGTTGACTGGTTTCCCCGGAAGGCGAGATCGCGGAGCCCCGGACCGATGGCCCGCAGGGCCATCGGGAGGATCCCTCCGGCGGCGTTTATCCTGAGTGGAGCCGAATGGACTCAGGGTAAACTCCGGATCCTTCGATACAAGAAGGACGCGCGTGACCGAAACGAGTTGCCTGGGGCCATCAAGATCTTCTGGCGCGCGGCTCGCATGGTTCCCGGCAGGGCCACGGTTGGGAGGTGACTTCGACTCACATTCTCAGGTACGCGGCCTATAACGGCGATGCGCGATTCTGCACATCGGGTCATCATCTGCCGGCTATCGCGCGGTGGTGCGAGTCTATCGTTCGCCGAGCTCCGGGACACCGTTGCGCTCGATCACGTTTGCATAGAAGCGCCCAGAGTCCTTGATCGTCCTATCCTGGGTCTCGTATTCGACATACGTGAGTCCGAAACGCTTGCTGTATCCCTCCGCCCACTCGAAATTGTCCAGCAATGACCAGGCGAAGTAGCCCCGAAGCGGGCACCCCTGCTCAATCGCCTCGTGGGCGGCGAGCAGGTGCTCCTGCAGGTACGAGACGCGGTCCGGATCGGGCACGCGTCCGTCGGCTGGTGACGGATCGTCCCAGGCGGAGCCGTTCTCCGTGACGTAGATTGCTCCCGGTGCATAGTCCTCATGCACCCGCACGAGCAGATCCCGGAATGCGGACGGCTGTACGAGCCAGTCCGTTGCCGTTCGCTTCCCAGGCCCGCGCACCATGCCGACGCTGCCAAACTGGCCATTCGCATCGTACTTGACCCATGTCGGCGCATAGGTGTTGATGCCCAGGAAATCCGTGGGCCGGGCGATGATGTCGAAGTCGTCCGGTCGAATCTCGGGCATCGCGTCGCTCATGATCGACATCAGGTCTTGCGGATAGCCGCGCCCAAAGACCGGGTCGAGGAACCAGCGGTTCAGGAACCCATCGGCAATGTTCGCGGCTTCCTGATCCTCTTCGCGGTCGTTCGCCGGGTAGACATGCGAGAGATTCAGGGTGATGCCCGCCCTGCTCTCCTTCACGTTGGAGCGGATCACCTCCATCGCGTGGCCGTGGGCCAACAGCAGGTGATGACCCGTCGCGGCGGCAGCCGGCGTGCTGGTCAGGCCGGGCGCATGGACACCCCACAGGTGGCCGATGACCGCGACGACCCACGGCTCATTGATGGTGATCCAGTGCTTGACGCGGTCGCCGAGGCGCCGCGTGACGGCGTCGGTGTACTCGGCGAAGGCGTCGGCGGTGCTGCGATGCGGCCAGCCGCCGTCATCCTGCAGCGCCTGGGGTAGATCCCAGTGGTAGAGCGTGACCCACGGCTCGATCCCGGCGTCGAGAAGTCCTTCCACCAGACGCTCGTAGAAATCGAGCCCGGCTGCGTTGACCTGGCCCCGTCCGTTCGGTTTGATTCGCGGCCAGGCGATGGAGAAGCGATAGGCATCGAGATCGAGTTCCTGCATCAGCCTGATGTCGTCGGGCCAGCGGTGATAGTGGTCGCATGCGACGTCGCCGGTGTCATCGTTCGCGATCTTGCCAGGCGTATGGCTGAAGCGATCCCAGATCGACTCGCCACGCCCGTCTTCCCGAACTGCCCCTTCGATCTGGTAGGCGGCCGTGGCGGCGCCCCAGACGAAGCCTTCAGGAAATCGCCTCGCTCCATCGCTGTCACTCATGACGACGCTGCCTTCTCGGCGTTGCGGTATGCGGTGGCGATGTCGCCGAGCGGATCGTTCGGGTTCGGATTGTCCTGCTCGGTGATGTAGTACTCCACACCTGCATCGCGCGAGGCGGAGAGGATCGCTCCCCAGTCGAGGATGCCTTCACCGAACGGCACGTCCTTCTTCGGATCGTCGCGCGAGGCATCCTTGAGGTGCACGAGCCTGATGCGGTTGGAATTCGCGCGGATGACTTCCGCCGCATCGAACCCTCCGACCTCGGCCCAGAAGGCGTCGAGCTCGAAGGCAACGACACCCGGCTCAGTGATCTCGATCAGCGTATCGAAGATCGTCTTGCCCGCATCGCTCTTCTGCTCGAACTCGAAATTGTGATTGTGATAGCCGAACTTCAGCCCCGCCGCTTTCAGCTTCTCGCCATACTGGTTGAACCTGTCACCAAGCTTCTCGAAGGCAGCCACGGTGCGGTTATCGGGACCGATCCACGGAATGACGCCCCACTCGGCGCCAATCGTCTTCAGATTCTCGATGACCTGGTCGATGCTGCTCTCGAATTCGGTGGCAGGGATATGGGCGCTGAACGCCTTAAGGCCGTGGGCATCCAGGAGACCGCGGATCTCCTTGGGTGAGAGCCCCTGGAACCCGGCAAACTCGACGCCCGGATAGCCGGCCTCGGCCACCTTGGCAAGCGTGCCATCGAAATCGGTCGCGGTCATCGAGCGCAAGGTGTAGAGCTGGACGCCGATCTGGTCTCTCCTCATCAGAACTCCCCTTCAGTGGATCGCGTGCGACGGGCTCCGGACGGAGTGCCTTCATCCAGAGATGACTAGAACGTGGTCGAGATCTCGATGCTCGTGCCATCGACGATCGCCTGCTTGGCGGCATTCATGATGTCCAGCACATGCGTTGCGTGCTTCGCCGTCATGATCTGCGTCTCGCCGTCTTCCAGCACCTGCACTGCATGAAGGATGCCGGATTGCAGGATGCCGTCTGTGCGTGGTGGGTTGATGGGGGCGATATTGTCTTGCCAGCCGCCAGCCGTACCCTCGCGGCTCTCATCGAGGTGGAAATAGTCGAAGGCGCCGTTGCCGTTGAACCATTGCACACGATCGATACTGATGGCTCCCTTGGTGCCCTCCAACTCAAAGACCGGTCCCTTCGCCTGCGGCGATGCGAAACTCGCCAACAGATGGGCATAGGTGTTGTTGCCGAAGTCGAGGTTGATGGAGTAGAGATCCGGGGTCGTAACCTCGAACTCCTCGCCATACATGCGGTCGATCAGGATCTTGCGCTTCGGCACGATGATCCCGCCCATCGCTTGGACGCGCTTGGCGGGTCCCATCAGCCCGGTAATGACGGTCAGGCCGTAGACGCCCATGTCGATCATCGGGCCGACACCGGGCGAGTAGAAGACGCGCGGATCGCCGATGTACTCTCGCCAGGCAGCCGGTCCCAAGCCGGAGAACTCGGCGCGGGCAAAGACGAGTTTGCCGAGCTTGTCCTCGGCGATGAACTGCTTGATCGTCTGGAACTTACCGGTCACGAGCGTGGCCGGGGCGCAGAAGAAGGCTCGCCCGTTCTGTTCCGCGATCTCGACGAGCTCGTTCGCCTGCTGCACCGTTGCCGCGATCGGCTTCTCCGAGAAGGCGTGGTAGCCGGATTCGAGTGCCCGTGCCGTGATGTCGCGGTGGAGTGGGGCCGGGGTGAGATTGAAGACCATGTCGATCTTCGTGTCGCCCTCGCGGTTGGCGTGGTTCAGGAAATCGTCGTACGAGGTGTAAGTGGCGATCTCCTCACCTGGGAAGAGCGCTGCGGCGTTCCTGACACGCTCCTCAAGCACGTCGAACAGGGCCACGACCCGAACGCGATCTGACAGCTCCTTCATGCCGGGTAGATAGGCACGCACCGCGACATCGCCGCAGCCAACAACTCCAACATTGATCATGGACGTTCTTTCCTTGTCTCGCTGCCGACAGACCTGGCCGGGACGAGATGGAAAAGTCCCGGTCATCCGAGGGTACTCTAACGGTTTCCGATCGCCATGCACATGACGGGTTTGGTCGTGTTGCGCCGTAATCGTACCGCGTTCGCCCGCGGGATGGTGGAGTTGCACGTCCGGAAACAGGCTGGAATCACGCGATGAGGACGAGGACGAGGGCCGCGCTCGTCGCCAGCAAGACGATGGGAACGGTCACCGTGCTAACGCGGAGGTAGTCGCCGGTGGAGACCTCGATGCCCCGTCGTCTCACCAAAGTCAGCCAGAGCATGGTCGCCAGCGACCCGTAGGTTGTGAGTGCCGGGCCGATATTGGTGCCGATAAGCGTGCCGTAGGCGAGCGCATGCTGGGCGACGGGGGCGGCTCGCTCGATGATGGGCAGCGCGAGGATCGTCATCGGGACGTTGTTGACGACATTGCTGCCGACGGCGCCGCCGAGTACTCCGATGAGCGCGGCCTTCGCTTCACTTGCGGGCAGGTTCAGGAGATGACCATCGAGCCAGCGGCGTTGAAAGCCGTCGACGACGACGGTCATGCTGACGATAAAGACGAAGATGTTCGGTGAGAGGTCGTGCCAGGCCCGCCGTGCCGAGAGACGACCGGACGCAAATGCGGCAATTGAGAGGATCCCGGCACCAGTCAGCGATGCCCACCAGAGCGGCCGATTCGTGAGTCCGAGCGCGAAGATGGCAGCCAGGGTTGCCGTGACCACGACGCCGTTCACGATCAGCCAGGGGTCGATTCCGGCTGATGCATACTTGTCATCACCACCGTGCATCGCGAACCGTTCGGGAATCCGGCGGCGAAAGATCCACAGGAAGATGATGAGATTGGCGGTCAGCGCGACAAGATTTGGCCACCACATCACGCGCACGAAGGCGCCGAACGTCACGTCGATGCGCGCGTAGATGAGCAGGTTGGTGAGATTGCTGATGGGGAGGACGAGGGACGCCGTGTTGGCGACGAAGACGCAGCCGAAGAGGTAGGGCACCGGGTCCAGTTTCCGGCGCGACGTCAGGGCGTAGATGATCGGCGTCAACATGATGACCGTGACATCCAGCGAAAGCGTCGCGGTGACGAGTGCGCCGAGCAGGAAGAGGCAGACATAAAGAACGCGACCGTTGCCTCGCGCCGCACGCACGCACAATTCGGCCATCGCTGCGAAGATCCCTGCGCGTTCAGCGATTCCGGTCAGGAGCAACATGCCGGCGAGAAAGAGCAGGACGTTCTCGGTCTCGCGGATCACGCCTGGCAAGGCAGCGAGCGGCACCGCTCCGGTCAGCAGCGTCACGATCGCGCCTGCGAAAGCGACCCATGCCTCGGCGATGCCCCACGGGCGAACGAGCATCAGGATCAACGTCGCGGTCACGATCGCCAGCACGAGCCATTGATTCACCGAAGGTGCGCCCTCGTATTCACTGTTATTGCTAGCCTGAGATCAAGACGTAGGCGGGTACACCATGCATTCCGCCACAGCGGAGTATGGCGCGCTGTGGCCCGGCCGAACAGGCGCGACCGGTCAGGAATCGCCCCGCCAGGCACGTGTGCGGTTGCCATGGTCGATGGCACGTTGCGCGGATGGGCTACGATAGGAGCCGGCGTTCGTTTTTGCTGGTATCTGTGTAAGGTGGGACCCAATGTCGTTTGTGTCGCGTTTCGATAACTCGCCTGTTTCTCCATTCATCAACCGCCGGCGATTCGGTGGCATGGCCCTCGGTGCCGTTGCCGCACTGGGTGTCGGCATGACCGGCGTTGTCGCCCAGTCCTCAACCCCCGATGCATCGCCTGCGGCCTCGCCGGAGGCGTCTCCGGTCGCGGTGGATGCGGCATCGCTGCTGCCCGATCCGGAGAGTGCCGCCCAGGGCCTCGACACGTTCGAGGACGCCGAGAACGATTCTGCGGCTGTAGTGGCCTCCCACAAGGATGCTTTCACGGAGGCCGAACTCGACCGCTGGGGCTGGAAGTCGAGCATCACGCGCACCTTCTCCGCCCCCGATCCTGCCGCACTTCCGGAGGATGCGACGACCGGTGAAACGGTGACGATTGATTCCTTCGCCGATGCGTCGGGTGCGGCGAGTGCCTTCATGGCCTATGCCGATGCGTTTGCATCGCAGGAGTTTCAGTTGCTCGACGCTGCGGCTCTCTACGGCGACCAGGCGCATCTGCTCTGGAAGAAGGATGCGGACAGTGGCGCCAGCGAGGCGGCCCTGATCATCCAGAAGGAGAGCATGGTCATCGTCATCACCACCGAGGCGCCCAATGGCAGCCCGATCTTCGACGCCGAGCGCACCGCGGTGGCGATGGGGCTCCGCACCTCCTGATGGTCTGACGTCGATCGCGGGTGCTGGCGGAGGACGCCGGTACCCGCGATTGCTGTTTTGGCAGTCTCGCACGGTGCAGTGCAGAAGAGAGAGGACGGGCCCAGAAGATGGATACTCCAACGTGGTTTCCGGACGAGCTGGCGCATGCCGGGCACGAGCATCTCGATCCAGATTACGTGCCGGGATTCGACCGGAAGTCGGCGACCGACCCGAGCGAGGATCTGGCCCCGCTTCTGGAGCGCGGGCTGGACGAGACGCAGACGCTCGTTGATCTCGGCGCGGGAACCGGTACCTTCGCGCTGGCCGCCGCCCCGCATTGCCAGCGCGTGATCGCCGTGGACGTTTCTCCCCAGATGCTCGCGCTGATGCGGGAGAAGGCCAACGCACAGGGCATTACCAATATCGACTACGTCCAGCGCGGCTTTCTGAGCTACGAGCATCAGGGTGGGCCGGTGGACGTCGTCTACTCACGGCACGCCCTGCATCACCTGCCCGATTTCTGGAAGGCGATCGCGCTCAACCGGATTGCCTGGATCCTCAAGCCTGGCGGGATCTTCTTTCTCCGGGATCTGGTCTTCTCGTTCGAGCCGGATGTTGCCGAGCAGACCATCGAGACCTGGTTGGCGGGTGCCGCCGCGAGCCCGGACGTCGGGTGGACGCGCCCCGAGCTTGAGGAGCATGTGCGGGAGGAGCACAGCACGTTCAGCTGGCTGCTGGAGCCGATGCTCGAGCATTCAGGCTTCGAGATCGTCGATGTCCAGCATGGCGGCGGGATATACGCCGCCTATACCTGCATCCGTCGGTAATCCGACAGGTGATCCTGACCGGTTGGATTGCCATTCCGATCTGTCGTGCACGCTAGCGACATTTCTTCGCTCGGCTTTCAGCCTCGCTGGGACGCGCAGGTCAGGTTGCGCGGGGTTTCGGTGGTCGGATGAGCAGCTCGAGGCCATCGTCGTTGACCTCGAAGATCCATCCTCCCACCGTCGCGATGGCGGGAGTCGAGATCTCGCCGTATCGAATCTCCACCATCCAGCCATCAGCCTCAACCTTGCGCGTCGCGTGACGGCTGAAGGCCATGCGCGGATTGCGATAGACGGATCGGGGACCGCCGATCTCATCTACCGCTGCATTCGCGATTCTGGTTGCCTCTTCCTCGGTTAGCTGCCGTTCGTCCTGCATCTCGCCTCCACCTGCATCGAGGGTGTGCTCACGTCTGGTTGCAGTCCTCATAGTACCTCCGCCCGGAACCCGGCATCCTTCCCCGTCCTTGGACCAACGTCGGTTTTCGAATCGGGTCACGCGTGGTATGTTGCCCGGCAGAGCGGGAAACGAGACCGTTGAACGCGCGCGACGATCCTCTCTGCGCCCGGCGTGAGGAGGAGCGTTCGCCATGAGCCTACACCGTATTTGACGCATACAGGAGCACGAGACTCGATGGTCGCCCAAACCCGCTTGCACGATGAGATTGACGAGATCCTTCCCGGCGTGATCGCCGACCGCCGCCATCTGCACGAGCATCCCGAGCTAGGCTTTCAGGAGGTTGAGACCGCGAAGTTCGTGGCGGAGCGGCTTGCCGCGCTCGGGGTCGAGGACATCCGGACCGGCATCAACAAGACCGGTGTCACCGGCCTGATCCACGGGACGAAGCCGGGCAGCGGACCGGCGAAGGTCATGCTCCTGCGCGCCGACATGGATGCGCTTCCCATCTACGAGGAAAACGAGGTCGACTACAAGTCGAAGAACGACGGTGTCATGCATGCCTGTGGCCATGACGCCCACACGGCCATCCTCCTCGGGGTCGCCCGCATTCTGAGCAATCGCAAGGACGAGTTCTCGGGGACGGTGAAGCTGCTCTTCCAGCCGTCAGAAGAGCTCTTTCCCGGCGGCGCGAAAGGGATGATCGAGGAAGGCGTCCTGGAGGATCCGCACGTCGACGGCGTCTTTGGGTTGCACATGGCGCAGGAAAACGCGCTCGGCACGATCAAGATCGCGGGCGGTCCGGTGATGGCTGCACCTGATAGCTTCCGTATCACCGTGCAGGGCAAGGGGGGTCACGGCGCTTACCCGCACACCACGGTCGATCCGGTGGTGATCGGCGCCCAGATCGTAGTGGCGTTGCAGACCCTCGTCTCCCGGGAGATCGATCCCCTCGATAATGCCGTCATCAGTACGACGTTCTTCAACTCCGGCGATGCCTTCAATGTGATCCCGGACATCGCGAAGCTCGGAGGAACAGTGCGCACCTTCAAGCCGGAGACGCGGGATTACCTGGAGAAGCGCATCCCGGAACTGGTTAAGGCTGTCGGCGAGGCGCTCGGTGCCACGATCGAAGCGTCGTTCGAGCGCGGTTATCCGGCGACGGTCAACGATCCGGCCGAGGCGGAACGGGTTCGCGCTGCGGCCGCGAAGGTGGTCGGCGAGGAGAACGTGATCGAGATGACGCCGGTCATGGGCGGCGAGGACTTCTCCTACTTCCTTGAGCAGCGACCGGGCGCCTACTTCTTCGTCGGCTCCAAGAACGAGGAGAAGGGGCTGATCTGGGGCCATCACCATCCGAAGTTCGACATCGATGAGGAGTCGCTCGCGATCGGGATCGAGGCGACCGTCGGGACCGTCTTCAGCTATCTCGGCGAGTAGGTAGGGCCATCGAACAGGATGCATTTCGAGCAAGGATCTTTCAGTCAATGACCGCACTTCCCTTACTCGTCGCTGATGTGGATGAAATTCTCCCCGGCGTGATCGCCGACCGGCGTCATCTCCACGAGCATCCGGAGCTCGGGCTCCAGGAGTTCGAGACCGCGAGGTTCGTCGCGCAGCGGCTCGAAGCGCTCGGGGTTGAGGATATTCAGACCGGTATCCATATCACCGGTGTGACCGGAATCATCCGTGGGACGGGCGCCGGGCCCGGTGGCGACAAGGTTGTTCTCCTGCGCGCCGATATGGATGCCCTGCCGATCCACGAGGAGAACGACGTCGATTACGCATCGAAGACGCCGGGCATCATGCACGCCTGCGGGCACGATGCGCACACGGCGATCCTGCTCGGCGTCGCGCGGATTCTGATGGACCGCCGGAGTGAGTTTGCCGGGACGGTGAAACTGCTCTTCCAGCCGGCGGAGGAGATCCCGCCCGGCGGCGCGAAGGGCATGATCGATGCCGGCGTGCTGGAGAACCCGCATGTGGACGCCGTCTTCGGCCTGCACATGGCGCAGGGGTTGCCGCTCGGCCAGGTCGGAGTCCGGGGCGGACCGGTCATGGCCGGCGGTGATCTCTTCGAGATCACGATCCAGGGGAAGGGCGGGCACGCCGCCCGCCCGCAGGCGGCGACCGACCCGGTCGTGATCGGGTCGCAGATCGTCTCTGCGCTGCAGACGGCCGTTTCCCGCGAGACCGATCCGATGGACAGTGCCGTGCTCAGTATCACCTTCTTCAAGGCCGGCGATGCCTTCAACGTGATCCCCGATGTCGCGAAGATCGGCGGCACCGTTCGGTGGTTCCGGACCGAGGTCGCGGCGAAGATGGAGGAGCGCCTGATCGCGATCGCAACGGGTGTCGGCACGGCATGCGGCGCCGAGGTGACGGTCAGTTTCATGCGCGGATACGCGCCGACGATCAACGACGAGACGCAGGCTGAGACGGTGCGGAAGGCCGCAGTCGAGGTCGTGGGTGAGGAAAACGTGATCACACCGGTACCGGTGATGGGCGGCGAGGACTTCTCTCGATTTCTGCTCAACCGGCCCGGTGCCTTCTTAACAATTGGCTCGAAGAACGAGGAGAAGGGGCTGATCTGGGGACACCACCATCCAAAATTCGATATCGACGAGGAGTCGCTCGGGATCGGCGTGGCCACGATGGTGGAAACCGTGCTTACGTATTTCAGTACATCCGACGACTAGCAGGAATAGTGACGACTGCCGCGTCTCCGGCTGCATCGGAGCGTGGAGAGATAATCGATACCGCGAAGGGGCTGTGAGATGGTGACCGCGACAAGACTTGCCGCTGATATCGATGAGATCCTGCCAGGTGTCATCGCCGATCGACGTTGGCTGCATGAGCATCCTGAGTTGAGCTTCCAGGAGGTCGAGACGGCGAAGTTCGTTGCCCAGCGACTCGAAGCGCTCGGCGTCGAGGACATCCGGAAAGGTGTTGGCGGCAATGGCGTCACCGGCCTCATTCGCGGCGGCAAGGGTGAGGGCAAGGTGCTGATGGTGCGTGCCGATATGGACGCACTCGCCATTCTCGAAGAGACCGACGTCGAATTCGCGTCGAAGAATCCCGGCGTCATGCACGCCTGCGGGCATGACGCGCACACCGCCATGCTGCTGGGAGTTACGCGCGTGCTGCTCGATCGTCGGGACGAGTTTGCGGGGACCGTCAAGGTGCTCTTCCAGCCCGCAGAGGAGATGCACCCCGGCGGCGCCATCGGGATGATCAAGGACGGTGCGCTTGAGGACCCGCACGTCGATGCTGCCCTTGGGCTTCACGTGCAGTCGGGAACCGAGGCCGGATTGATCGGCATCCGCCCCGATCTCGGCTCCGCCAATTCCGACCGCTTCAAGATCACGATCCAGGGCAAGGGGGGGCACGCCTCCCGGCCGGATGCCGCGGTCGATCCCGTCGTGATTGGCGCCCACATCGTGACCGCGTTCCAGACGCTCGTCTCGCGCGAGACCGATCCTCTTCAGCCGGCGGTCGTCTCGACCACCGTTCTGCAGGCCGGGGAGGCCTTCAATGTGATCCCGGATACGGCCGAGTTGCGCGGCACAGTGCGCACCTTCGACCAGGATGTGCGCGAGCACATCGCGACGCGGCTGCCGGAGATCGCTGAGGGCATCGCGGCGGCGATGGGCGGCTCCGCGCAGGCCACCTACATGCGCGGTTATCCAAGCATCCAGAACGACCCGGCAATGGTCGAGAACGTGCGCGCGGCTGCGATCGAGGCAGTGGGTGAGGAAAACGTCTTCGAGCCGCCGGTCGGTATGGGCGGCGAGGACTTCGCGTACTTCTCGCTCGAAGTGCCGAGCTGCTTCTTCTACGTCGGCGTGGGCAACGAGGAGCGCGGGATCGTCTGGGGGCATCACCACCCGAAATTCGACATCGATGAGGAGGGGATGGCCGCCGGTCTCGCTACGATGACCGGTGCGATTCTGCGATACCTGAATTCGTAACCGTCCCGTTTCTTCGCAGATGCGGCCACAAGGGCCGCATCCGCGAAACGCGCCCAATCTGTGTGCCAGGCGTTGAATATGGTGCGCCCACGGGGAGAGATTTCTCGACCCGTTCGGCTTCGCTCAGGGCAGGCATTCGCTCGAAATGACGCCGGTAGATTGAGATGAAAGGAATCCCTTTGGCAACTGCTTCGATAACGAAACTTCATAGTGATATCGACGAGATCATGCCCGGTGTGGTGGCCGATCGTCGCCACCTTCATGAGCACCCGGAGCTCGCGTTCGAGGAATACGAGACGGCGAAGTTCGTCGAGGAGCGGCTGCGGCAGCTCGGCGTCGAGGACATCCAGACTGGAATCGATAACAGCACCGGCATCACCGCGCTCGTGCGAGGCAACAAGGGTGAGGGCAAGGTCGCGTTGATCCGCGCCGACATGGATGCCCTGCCGATTCTGGAAGAGAATGCGGTAGAGTACGTCTCCCAGAACCCGGGCGTGATGCATGCCTGCGGGCACGACGCGCACACCGCGATGCTGCTCGCGATTGCACGGATCCTGATGGATCGCCGCGACGAATTCTCCGGAGCGGTGAAGCTACTCTTCCAGCCGGCGGAGGAGCTGCCGCCGGGCGGCGCGATCGGCATGATCAAGGCGGGCGTGCTGGAGAATCCGCATGTGGATGCCGTCTTCGGCATGCATGTCTCGTCGGCGCTTGAGGCCGGCAAGATCGGGTTGCGTCCCGCCGGTCCGGGCTGTGCCGCCGCCGACCGTTTCCGGATCACGATCCAGGGCAAGGGCGGGCATGCCGCGCGCCCGCAAGCCGCGGTCGACCCGGTGGTGATCGGGTCGCAGATCGTGATGGCGCTGCAAACCCTCGTCTCCCGCGAGACCGACCCGATGGATGCCGCCGTCGTCTCGACAACGGCGTTCCTCGCTGGCGACGCCTTCAATGTCATCCCGGACACCGCCGAATTGCGCGGCACGGTGCGCACGCTGACCGAGGAGGTGCGCCAGAAGATCGCCAAGCGCCTGCCGGAGATTGCCGAGGGGATCGGCAAGGCCGGTCGCGCCGAGATCAAGGTCGATTGGTATTGGGGATACCCGAGCATCCAGAACGACGCCTCGATCATTGAGTTCGTTCGGGAGGGCGGCATCGAGGCGCTGGGCGAGGAGAACGTTGTGGAATCGCCGCTGGGTATGGGGGGCGAGGACTTCGCGTACTTCACGCTCGAGCGACCGGGCTGCTTCTACAACGTCGGCACCCGGAATGAGGAGAAGGGCATCACCTGGGGGCACCATCACCCGCGCTTCGATGTCGAGGAAGAGGGCATGAGCGCCGGCATTGCCAGCATGACGACCGCCGTGCTGAAGTACCTCAATTCGTAGTCTTTTGAGAGTCAGGAGTGGCCGATTGTTCGGCCACTCCTGGTTCTGCGAGGCTGCGTACAGTCAAAACGGCATCGTTCGGTGCGCGTTCATCTGATTTATGTCAATGTGCGCCGCCGAGATTGAGAGCGACGACCCCGGCAACGATCATCGCGATGCCTCCGACTTTCATCACGCTGACGGATTCCCCCAGGAACGCCATCCCGATCGCAGCCACGACCGCCGTGCCCACACCCGACCAGATGGCATAGGCGACGCTGACTGGAATGGTCTTCAGAGCCTGTCCTACGAGCCAGAACGCTATGACGTAGCCGATGATCGTGACGACGGACGGCCACAGCTTGCTGAACCCGTCCGATTGCTTCAGTGACGTCGTCGCCACGATTTCCGCGGCGATCGCGATCGCCAGCATTATCCGCGCCATCTGTCATCCCTCACCGTCATACACGTCCAACGGGGCTGCGCTTCCTTGCCCGTTCGTGAGAGCGTAAGCGACCGGTGGGTAAAGGGTGTGCCTCCTTCACCCACCGGTCGCTGTGCATCATCGATGTGGTCTTGGTAGCAGCGTTCAAGGAATGCCGGTTCTCGCGCGTGCTACTCTTTGTTGCGATTCCAGTTGGCGATGTTCCAGTAGTCATACGAGAATGGCGCCACTCCCAGATTGTCGAGGTTGAGGGTGCGGGCCAGTCCGGTCTTCTGCCGCCAGAGAACCAGCGGCACCATCGCGACCTCCTTCGTGAGCAGGTCGTTCATGCCGATGAACTGCTCCAGCGCTCTCTCGGGATCGGACTCAACCTGGATCTGCTCGTAAAGCTTGTCGAACTCGGCGTTCCGGAAGCGGGAGAAATTGCGCCCGGACCAGCTATTGGATTTCTGCGCGATGTTTTCGCCGTTGGGCCCGGCGTAGAAGGACCGCATGTGGCTGATGGGTCGGGGCGATGTCAGCGGCGCGCCGTACATTTCCAGGTCCCAGTAGAAGTGGCTGATGTTCTGGTCGTTGCCAGGGGAGCTGTCGAAGTAGGAGGCAGCGTCTACCTGGACGAGTTCGACCTTGAAGCCGACGTCCTCCAGGTTGGATTTCACGACGGCCTGGATCTTCTGCCTGAGCTGGCTGACAGATGTCGCGTAGGACAGCTTCAGCTCGACGCCGTCCTTCTTGCGAACATTGCCGTCCTTCGTCCATCCCGCGTCGTCAAGAAGCTGGTTTGCCTTGTCCGGGTTGAACTCCCAGGTGACATCAGGAGACGTCAGGTCCTCGACACCGGCGACGTAGGTGGCGACCGGCGGCTCATCCGGAGCGCCGAGATAGAACGAGCTGGCGATCTTTTCGCGGTCGATCGCGACGTTGATCGCCTGGCGCACCGCGCTGTCCGAGAAGAACGGGTGCGGCGTGTTCATCTCGGACCGCTGCCCGTCGACCTCCTTGTTCGGGTCGCTCCAGTTGAGATCGAAGCGTTCGGTGGTCAGGGCCCCGGCCGGGATGTACATGCCGGGACTGTCGTCCGTCATCATGTCATCGAGGATTTCGGGCTCGACGTTCAGGTTCCACGCATAGTCGTACTCGCCGGACTGAATCACGGCGCGGGCGGCCGAGGCGGGATCGCCACCGCCCTTGAGGACGACGCGGGAGAAATAGGGCTTGTTCGGCTCGCGGTACCTCTCGTTGACGACGTAGATCGCCTGGTCGTTCGGGGAGAAGGACTCGACGACGAATGCGCCAGTGCCGATCGGGTTGAGCTTGAAGGCGTCCATCGCCTCCGGGCCCTGGTCGATGATGTGCTTCGGATAGACGTAGCCGGAAGACGTGCCGGTGAAGGGGATCGACCAGAAGGGAGTCGGGCTCGCGAACTTCAGGACGGCGGTGAGGGGGTCGACCACCTCGATGTCGGCGACTTCGGCGTAGATCTGCCCATTGATGGAGGCGCTTGCGGGATCCATGACCCATTGCCAGGTCGCGCGCACGTCATCCGCCGTGAAGGGCTCGCCATCGCTCCACACGATATCCGGCAGCAGCTTGTAGGTGACACTCGTGAGATCGGCCGAGATGAGCCCGTTCTCCTGCGAGGGAACCTCGGTGATGAGATTCGGGATCAGCGACGAATCCGGCCCGTAGTGCATCAGCGGTTCCAGCACGATGCCCGCTGCGACGGTGTCTTTGACACCAGTCGAATTGTGCGGGCTGAGGTGGGTCGGTGCCTGCCATTGGAGGATGCGGACGTCGCCGCCCTCGCCGCGCGTCTGGCCTTCGGTGCCAGCGGTTGGCCGCGTCCCGGCGCCGGTTGCCGCGGGGGAAGCGCTCGGTGTCTGTGCGGACGCTGGGAGCGCATTCACGAGTGCGATCGCCGCCGCGCCGCCTGCGCCCAGGGCAGCCGCGCGCTGCACGAATTGCCGACGACTGATCTCGCCGTTCTTCAGCGCCTGGTATGCCGCCGCCAATGGTCCTGTCTGACGAGATGAACGTGACATCCTGTTTTCGACCTCTTCCTCATCTGTATTGCTTGCGGGGAGACGGTCCGAGACACCGCCGGACCGTCTCCATGTGCCCTGATTTGCGCGCATGTCTCTACCACCCGGCGCAATGGCGCCGGGGTATTGTGGCCCCGGATGGACGTTCCAGTTCAGCACCGAAGGACGGAACGAATGGAAAGGGAGCTACCGGGGATCATACGTTTGACCGATATGGAGCGCAAGGGAGCGGTACAGTCGCGCCGTGCCGCTATTCCCTGCTCTGGATCAGCCGCTCAATCGAAGCGGATGCCCAGCTTGATCGAACGTTCCGGATGCTCGTCGATCATGCGATAGGCGTCGGCGCTCTCGGCAAACGGGACGATCGGGGAGACGATGCCCTCCGTCCGGATGCGGCCGCTCGCGAGCCAATCGAGACCGAGGCGGACGACGCGTTCCAGGGTCCAGGCGGGGGCATCGCGCATGGGCAGGCTCTCGGCCCGAACGGAGATCAGTGTCAACTGGTTGATATGGAACTCGTCCCCGAGGAGCAGCCCGGCGGCGTCGCGACCGTAGAACGAGACGACGCAGACGGTACCGCCGAAGCGGGTTGAGCGGATCGCCTGCTGAAGGGCGGCGATGCTGCCGGAAGTTTCCAGGGCGACATCGACACCAAGCTGACTCGACTGGGTGTCCCGCTCGACATATCCCCCAAGCAGACGCTTCCCTGAAGCTTGCCCACCTTCTGGCGTCGGAGATCCGGTGAGTTCCCGGATCGCGAGTCCGGCATCGCCGCCGTCCGCGGTCGGATCGAGAGCGATATCGGCGCCCAGGGCGAGCGCGAGTTCGCGCCGGTTCTCCAGGGGATCGACGGCGATCACTTGCGCGGCACCGGCGAGCCGCGCGAGCTGCAGGGCGATCAGCCCGATCGCGCCGAGCCCGAAGACCGCTACGCGGTCTCCCAGCTTGATCCCGGCATCGCGAATCGCGAGAGCCATAACGACGGGATCGAGGCAGAGCGCCGCCTCGGCGGAGAGCCCGATGGGCAGGACATCGGCACGGTCCTCGGTGACCGTCTGGGTCTCGCGGATCGGGAAGTGTCCGAAGACGCGGTCTCCGGTCCGGAACCGGGTGACACCGGCTCCGGTCTCCGTCACCGTGCCGACAGCCATGTTCCCCAGGTGCTTCGGAAATCTCTTCAGCGCTTCTTCGGGTGGGCGCGGCATGACAGCACCCCAGGCGGCATCGTACGGGCGGCTGGCAACTGGGTCATTGCGATAGCCGACCAGCTCCGTCCCGTGCTTGGGCGAGGCGAGCTCCGTTCTGATCCGAATCTGGTTCGGTTCGAGCGGCGGATCGTCGTACTCACGAAGCTGCGGTGTCCGGGGGGCGGTGGCGATCAGTTCACGTGGCATTGAACGGGACCTCTCATGACTCGGGGCGATCAGGAGTATCCGGCCCAGTATCCTCCGCTGCTCGCCCGCTGGGAAGCTCTTTCGAATGGGTAGAGGGGCTCGGCGGCGTTTTGTCGCGATTGCGCGAGCATGTGATGACGGCTCGGCCCGTCGTGGGTTTTCCTCTGCCATGTTGGAAGCGCTCTCCCGAACAGGGCCGTGAGGTGTATCTTCTGATGGTCGCACTGTTGCGGCGGGATCGCCGGCACGCCGGGAGTTGCGTCCGACGGGAAAGTGGGCGACGATGCGTCTACGCAATCGGGACATTTGTTTCATCGCCAGTAGTTCGCAAGGAGCTTCCACGCATGAATGACGAGCTGAACAGTCAGCCCGCCAAGGAAATCGCGAAGACGCGATCGAAAGGGCTCAATCGCCGGAACTTTCTCGCTGCTGGTGCTGGTGCCAGCGCCGCCGCGATCGGCAGCACGCTCGCTGCGGGAGCGCAGTCCGCGACGCCTCAGGCGTCTCCGGCAGCCTCGCCCGTGCCAGCGCTGGTCACGCCTGAATCCTGGGACCATGAGGTTGATGTCGTGGTGGTGGGTGCGGGTTCAGCCGGACATGCCGCCGCAATCACGGCGCAGGCGGATGGCGCCGATGTGCTGATTGTGGAGAAGGCGCCGAATCCCGGCGGCACGTCCGTGCTCGCCTATTCCTATTGGGTGCCGAACAACCATCTCATGCAGAAGGCCGGTCTGCCCGATCCGAAGCCAGACGCGCTGAAGTACATGGCGCGGCTCGCCTTCCCGATGCTCTACAACCCGGAGCAGGAGTTTCTCGGCCTCACGGAGCATCAGTACTCATTGCTCGAGGCGTTCTACGACAACGCTGCACCGGCCTTCGAGTCGTTCGATACGCTCGGGGCGCTGAAGTCGAAGATCTCCCCGTCCTACGGATTCAGTCCGATGCCGGATATCTCCGATCCCGACTATCACGCCGACTTGCCCGAGGACAAGGCGCCGTACGGCCGGACAATCACCGGCGCAGGCGACGACCCGCAGACCTCCCACTACATGGCGCAGTTGCAGGCCTATGTTGCGGAGAAGCAGATCCCGGTACTCACCAGCCACGCCGTGACCGGACTCTATCGCAACAGCACGGGCGCGGTGATCGGCGTGCATGCCGAGTCGGAGGGTGGCCCGGTTGCGATCCGCGCCCGCAAGGGTGTGATCTTTACGACCGGCGGCTTCACCCAGAATCCGGAGAAGTCGCTCAACTTCCTGCGCGGCCCGATCTTCGGCGGCTGCGGCGTGCCGACCAACCAGGGCGATTTCATCGACATCGGGATCGAGGCGGGCGCGAAGCTCGGCAACATGAACAACGCCTTCTGGGTTGAGAACGTCGTCGAGGCGGCCTTGCAAAACTCGAGCACGACCGCCGACGTCTGGCTACCGTTCGGCGACAGCATGATCATTGTCAACAAGTACGGCAAGCGCGTTACGAACGAGAAGATGGTCTACAACGAGCGCACGCAGGTGCACTTCGAGTGGAACGCAGCGCGGCGGGAGTACTCGAATCTCGTGCTCTTCATGATCTGGGACGATGCCGTTGCCCAGAACCCGGTGCAATGGCCGTACCGGTTCCCGGTGCCGATGCCTGATGCGGAGATGCCGGACTACGTCATCAAGGGCGAGACGTGGGATCAGCTCGCATTTGCCATCAACAACCGGCTGCGCGAGATCAGTGGCAAGCGATCCATCTCGGCGCAGATCGCACCGAGCCTGACGCTGGCCCCTGAGTTCACGACCTCGCTGGTGGAGACTGTCTCGACGTTCAACTCATACGCGGAGGCCGGCAAGGATCCGGAGTTCCTGCGTGGCACGACGCCGATCCAGATCGCCTGGCAGGGGCCGCCGCGCGAGGGGAACACCAAGAACCCGACGATGTATCCGATCGCCGACAAGGGGCCGTACTACTGCGTGATCTTGGGCGGCGGCACGCTGGATACCAAGGGCGGACCCGTCGTCGACGCCAACGCGCAGGTGCTGGCGTTGGACGGAGCGCCGATCACCGGGCTGTACGGCGCCGGAAACTGCATTGCCTCACCGGCGGGCCAGGGCTATTTCTCGGCCGGCGGTACGCTTGGTCCGGGCATGACTTACGGATATATCGCTGGCAAGCATGTCGTTGGGCAGGAAGAGAACCCCGTCGACTGAGCTCGTGTTGAGCTGCGACGGCCTTCAAGGCATCGCGGGTTGTGCTCCGTGATCGATATCAGGTGATTCGCGTGGACCGTCGTAAATGCGACGGTCCACGCTTTTTGCTGGTGTTTGCATGCATACCTTCGTGCCGGAACTACAAAAGGAAGAAAAGGACTATCGCAACGGCGCGAAGGGGTGCACAATAGGAGGTGGGTTTCAACCGGACAATCGTCACAACTAAAGGGCGCGTCATGACAACAGAACCACGTTCCTTTCGCCCGATCTCTCGGCGCACGGTGGCCGGGAGCTTTCTCGCCGGTGCTTCTGCCTTGCTGCCATTTGGACGAGGACAATCCAATGCCTCGCCGCGCGCGGCGAGGGGAGCAGCGGCACAGTCACCACTGGCAACACCAGCGACGCCGGTCGCCGATTCCGCTAGTGCCACCTCCGCAGTCGTCCGCAAGGCCATGGCGGAGATGGATCTGCGTGCTGTGGTGCTTCGCGTGACATCCGATGGTAAGGAGGTCGTCCACACCGCGATGGGCGAATCCATGACGGGCATTCCAGCGTCGCCGGACATGCACCTGCGCAATGGCGCGGTGGCAATCACCTATGTGGCCGTCGTTCTGCTCAGCCTCGTTGACGACGGGGTGGTGAGACTCGATGACACCATTGCCCAATGGCTGCCCGACCTGCCGGATGCTGACAAGGTCACCCTACGGATGCTCGCCAACATGACGGCTGGCTACCCGGACTTCGTGCAGAACGCGGACTTCAATGCTCGCCTGTACGCGGACCCGTTTCGGTCGTGGACTGCGGATGAGCTGATCGAGGCGTCGCTATCCACGCCGCGCATGTTCGCGCCGGGGGAGAATTGGGACTATTCGCATTCGGGCTACGTGATCCTCGGACAAGCGCTGGAAGCGAAAACCGGGGAGCCGCTCGCCGCACTCATCAAGCGTTACGTCCTTGATCCGTTGAACTTGACCGAGACCGCCAGTGAGCAGACGGCCTGGATGCCCGAGCCGGTTCTTCATGCGTTCAGCTCCGAGCGGCGAAGTGCGCTGAGCGTGCCAGCGGAAGTGCCCTTCCTGGAAGAGTCGACTTTCTGGAACCCGTCGTGGTCCTTGCCGCCGGGAGCGGTGCAGTACTCCACGATCATTGACATGGCCACCTCTTTCGAGGCTATCGGGCGCGGCGACCTGCTGTCGCCGGAGTCTCACAAGGAGCTGTTGAACCAGAATCTGCTCGGGTTCGGCTCGCGCCTCGATGGTTGCGCCAATTGCCATACGCTGGATAAGGTCTACCTCTATCAGCTTGGCATCGTGCAGACGGGAGGGTGGCTCATGCAGAATCCGCTGCTCGCCGGATTCGCCAGTGTCGTGGGCTATCATCCTGGAACCAGGAGCACGATCGCAGTGGCGGCAACCTTTAATGAGGGGAGCTTCGACTCCGACGGCAACTATCGTTTTGGCAATAGCGCTGAGGGCATCTTCCGTCGAATCGGCGAGCTTCTTGTGCCTCACGATCCGCCGCTGGTCTCGTAGGTTCGCGCTCACAACACGAGTTCCCATGTCTCGCTGGTAGAGTGCGCGCCGAATGCGTTGTTGGGCTCGCTCGCGACGCATGTGAAACCGGCGCGCCGGTAGATGGCGCGTGCGGCGGTCAGGACATCTTCTGTCCAGAGAACGATGCGGGCGTACCCGGCGTCGCGCGCGAACTGGACACAGGTCTCGACCAGCAGCGTTCCGACGCCCTTGCCCCGAGCCGCGGGTTCCACGAGCAGGACCCGCAGCTTCGCGGCGCCTGAGGTGTCGGGATCGCGAACGAGCATGACCGAGCCGACCTTCTCGCCATCGATTTCCGCGATCCAGAGACGTTCGCGCTCGGGATCGTGGCGCTCGCCAAAGGCAGCCATGATTCCCGCGACCAGCGCTTCGAACGCCATCGTCCAGCCATACTCCTTGGCATAGAGCTCCCCGTGGCGACTGACGATCCAGCCGAGATCACCGGGTTGTGGATCGCGCAGGATCGCCCTGCTGTTCCCTTGCGCCGAAGAAATATCGGATGTCCGCCCCGTTTGGTTCTGGCTCATGGCGCATTCCTCCTTCTTTTTGGTGCTGGCATGGTTCCTGTGTACAGCGTGGTGCGTCGCTTCGACCTTCGGACATTGCATCATCGTAAGGGGAAACCATGGTTCAGCTAGGATATACGCTGTCGAGTGAAGAGTTTCGACCCCGCGAGTTGGCCGAACAGGCCCGCCGGGCTGAGGAGGTCGGATTCACGTACGCGTTGATCTCCGATCACTTCCATCCATGGCTCGACAGCCAGGGCGAGAGCCCGTTCGTCTGGAGCACGCTTGGTGGCGTGGCGATGGCGACCGAACGACTGGTGCTCGGGACCGGCGTCACCTGCCCGATCATCCGCTATCCGCCCGTCATCCTTGCGCAAGCGGTCGCGACGATCGCCGATATGATGCCCGGGCGCTTCTTTCTCGGGGTTGGCACCGGTGAATACCTGAACGAGCACATCACCGGCGAGCACTGGCCGCCGATCTCGCTGCGGCAGGAGATGCTGGTCGAGGCGGTCGACATCATGCGCGAGCTGTGGGATGGGGGCTACACCACCCACTATGGCGATTTCTACACCGTCGAGAACGCGCGAATCTACACCCTGCCAGAGGAATTGCCGCCGGTCTATGTTGCGGCGTCGGGCCCCGAATCGGCGCAGCTGGCCGGCGGGATCGGCGACGGCCTGATCAGCACCTCTCCCGACGCGGAGACGGTGCAGACATTCGATCAGTCGGGCGGCGAAGGCAAGCCGAAGTATGGACAGATGACGGTGTGCTGGGGCAAGGACGATGAGCAGGCAAAGAAGACCGCGACCGAGATCTGGGGATACACCGCGCTTCCCGGTCAATTGAGCCAGGAACTGGCGCTTCCTGCCTATTTCGAGCAGGCGACACAGATCATCACGCCCGAGGAAGCGACCAAGCACATCGTTTGCGGACCTGATACCCAGAAGTACCTCGATCAGATCCAGACGTATGCCGATGCCGGCTTCACCCATGTCTACATTCACCAGATCGGGCCCGATCAGGAGGGATTCCTGGCGTTCGCCCAGCGTGAACTTCTCCCGAAGTACTCCTGACCCGACCTTCCCGGAATAATGCTACGGACAGCCAAAGGAGGCGCGAATCACTCGCGCCTCCTTTGGC
>JBARWF010000075.1:0-16612 GCA_049646645.1 Thermomicrobiales bacterium | reverse complement strand
GCTGCGAGGGCCGCATCTACGGAGAAACCCACCTTTGCGAAGAACGCGCTAATCCGCCGTGATGCCGCTCAACCGGGCGAGGCCAAGCGTCGAGAAGAGCGCGAGCCCGCAATACCACTTGATGCGGGTGCGGGTCGCGTCCTTGGTCTCCAGTTCCCCGACCGTCTCGACACGGATGCCGCCATGCTCCAGCCCCATCAACCCGACACCCTGGCCGAACTTGAGCGCATAGATCGAGCTGAGCCCGGTCCCGGTGCCCTGGGTTTCGGTATCCGGGATGAAATCGTCGACCACGACCGGGATGCCATCGTATGTCTCGATGCGCCTCCCGAACTGATCGATCGAGGGTTCCAGCACCGAGCCACTGGTGCGGCGGAGATCCTTGAGCTTGCGCCGCGTTCGCTTGCTCATCACGATCAGTTCGGGCATGCCCGGCCGGACAGCGTCGATCAACTCGTCGATCTTGCCCAGCGACAGGGCCGCGCCGTTGGTGCCCATGCTGATCGTCTGGCCGCCCGGTGTCAGCGTTTTCAGGCCATTGAACGATTTCGTGTCTGTCGCGGTATCGCCGTTGAAAAACGTGTCGCTGAACTTGTGGGCGACCGCCTTCGCGCGCGAGGCGATGACCTCTGCCTCGATATCGTTCGCATTCGCGTAGGTCGCTTGCAGGAAGTTGTCGACGTCGGCGTCGCCGCCCAGAATCTTCAGCTCGGCCGTGTGGGAGGTGTAGGTGGGCGTCGCTTCCGCCCAGGTGTCGCCCGGTCCGTAGAAGCTGACCGCCGGCATCGTGGCCTCGCGGTTGTAGGTGACCGCTGTGCCCGTGACCTCCATGAACGGGAGGTGTGCGAGGATCGCCGACTCCTTGACGACCGTCTCGATCACGCCGCGCAGGAGCAGATCGTTCGAGAGCTTCGCCGCCTCGATTTTCGTCATGGCCATGGGTACGTCCTTTCGTTTCTCTCACTGGTCGGCGGTGGGGAGTCCCGAAGGCAGTGCCCTCGACGGAGCCGCCCTACGATCGGTTCCGGCCGGTGACGAGGCCGCGCCGGATCTTCTCGGACGATGGCAGGTGATCGGGATCGACCGGCAGCGGTGTGCCGCCACCGGCGGGGATCGCTGGTATCGGGGGGTTGGTGGCGACAGGTGGGGTATCCGCCTGGATCGTGGCGCGGATCCGGGCATACGCGGCGCGCGCCGGCTCGACACTCGCCAGCAGCGCGGCTGCGGAATCGCCGCGCACCAGATCCGGCACGACATCGGGGTATGCCTTGAGGACCACATCGCGGATCGCAGACAGGTCGTCGGGGCCTGGTCCGGCATCGTCAGTGGCTGCGACCGGCGGCGCCATCACCGCCGGGGCAGGTGGGGTCTCGGCAGCCGGGTCAATGGAGAGGTCTGGCGGGACGGTCATATGCTCCTCGCTCCTTGCGTGTCGCAGAATCCTGAATGAGAACGTGTGTTCTCATTCTCTGTTCCTACGAACGCATCGAGCGGGGAAAAGTGCGCCACAATCCGGGAAACTGCGCGTCCGTACACGTTTCCTGCAGCGGGCACCGCTGCGCTGGGCCGACCACCTGGAACCGTTGCTTCGCTCAGGGGCATGTTTCCATTCACTCGCTGGCTGCTCAGTGGAATGTCTATACCAAACTATTGCACTCCACACGCCATCATTCTGAGCTGGCTGTCTACGTTGAGCTGTCCTCTTCCTGTCATCCTGAGCTTGCGAAGGATGACAGGGAATGGACTGTTTAGCGTGGACGCTCTGCCCAACCTGGCATCAGGAGGCCGCGGAAAGTAACGCGTGACTGCGTGCGGTCAGGTGCGCAGTGAGGGGAACCGGTGCGCGATGAGCGCGATCAGGCCCAGCGCCAGGACGCAGGACGAGACCATCGCTACTGGCGTGCCGATCTGGCTGGCCAGCGCGCCGACCGCCAGCTGCCCGATCGGCAGCATCCCCCACGTCAGCAGGTAGATCGAGGTCACGCGGCCGCGGACGTCGTCGTCGACGCTCAGTTGCAGCGCCGTCTGGTTGAGTGCCAGGAAGGCCGCGCTCATCCAGCCTGCCGCAAAGAGCAACAGCACCACAACCGGCACATTGGTCGTCATGGTGAAGGCGATCACGCCGATCGTGAAGAGCACGGCCGTCATCACCTGCATGCCGGATCGATCGCGCAGCAGCGGCGAATAGGCGACAGAGAGCGAGCCAGCGACGGTGCCGAGACCGGTGCTGGCCAGCAGGATGCCAAGACCTGACGATCCCAAGCCCAGCTCATCACGCGCGAAGACCGGCATCAGGTTGATGTAGGGCATCACGAGGACGGTCGGCGCCAGCGCGAGCACGATGAGGGCGATCAGGAAGGGGCTCTTGGCGACGATCCGGAAGCCGAGCGTCATGCTCTGCCAGCCGGTGCCGCCTCGGACGAACGAGATCGGCATCGCGGGCAGGCGCCAGGTCGAGAGCAACGCCAGCGATTGCAGCACCGCCGCCACTGCGAACGTCTCGGAGAGCCCGAGAATCGCGATCAGGACGCCGGCGAGCGATGGCCCGACCACGCGCGTCGCGTTCTGCCCCGCCGCGTTCAGCGCAACGCCATTGGCCAGGTCGTGCCGCGAGACCAGGGAGGGCACGATTGCGGTGCGGGTCGGAAAGATGAACGACATGATCGTGCCGTAGAGCGCGACCAGCAGAAGCATCGACCACGGCTTCATCAGGTCCAGCCCCACCATGAGCGCGAAGATGGCGGAGACGGCCATTACCCCGCATTGGGCCGCGAGCAGCACAAGCCGGCGGTCGAACTTGTCGATGATCACGCCGGCCGGGATGGAGAAGACCAGCATCGGGATCCCGCCGGCGAATCCCGCCATGCCCACGAAGAGCGGCGAATCCGTCATCTCCAGGGCGAGCCAGCCCACCGCAACCTGATACATCCAGAAGGCGGAGTTCGTCGCCAGCGTGCCCAGCATGAGCAGGCGAAAGGCCGGGTAGATACGCAGCGATTGCAGCATGCCGCCCGCGGGTTGGGCGGACGGCATGGCAAGCGGCTGGGAACGGTCTTCTGCATTTTCGAGTTGGGGCACGTAGTCTCCGCTTCTTATCCGCTGGTATGCGCATATGGCCGTCAGCGTAGCATTGAGACAACGTTTCGAACAGTGGCGGTGCTGATGCGATGCCGCCTCGCCGCTCAGACAAAACGCGGGGGTGACGTGCATAATGACACCACAACGGCGCCGATGCCCCCGCGGCGCAGATGGGTCCCTTCGGCGGGCGACCGGAGCGCCGCAATGGGCGGAATCCCGCTCGACATTGGCGCATGCACAGGAGGACCGATCTCGTGACGCACATTACTCGCGCGCCGGGACGCTGGGGTTTGATCGCATTGCTGCTGCTGACCACCTTCGGTCAGATCGCAACCGTGAATGCGGCCACCGCCAGCGCGGTCGCTCCCGATTTGCCCGATCCCTACCCCGCGCTGGCGGAGGTTCCCTCGATCGAGAAGACGCGCTGCCCGTTTGCGAAGGGCGACCTGCCCTCGGATCTCTCCGGCCCGTCCGATCTCGTCTGCGGCACCATCACCGTCCCCGAGGATCACGCCAAACCGGACGGTCCCACCATCACGCTCTTCCTGGTCAAGATCCCCGGCAGCAGCAAGGATGCAAAGACCTCGCCGCTCTTCGTGCTCGCCGGTGGCCCCGGCCAGGGAGCGTCCGATGCGGTAGGACAATTCAGTACCGAAGTGCAGGATCCCATCGCCTCTTGGCAGCCGCTCGCCCAGGGGCGGGACGTGATTCTTGTCGATCAGCGCGGGACCGGTCATTCCGAGCCGTCGCTGCTCTGCCCGGCCGATCGTGCCACGCCGGGGGCTGAGAACCCGGGCGCAGAATCGACCCCGATCCCATCCGGGAACGAGAGCGACAACCAGAGCGCTGTCGATGTCTATGGCGACTGCGCGCAGGCGTTGACGGACGAGGGAATCGACCTCGAAACGTACACGACGCGCCAGAGCGCCGCCGATCTCGATCTCGTGCGGCAGGCGCTCGGCGCACGGCAGATCGATCTCCTTGGTACATCCTATGGGACGTGGCTCGCGCTCGAGATGATGCGTTACTACCCGGACACGGTGCGGAGCGCCATTCTCAATTCCCCCGTGCCGCCGCAGTCCGATCTGCTCGCCGGGCAACTCATCGCCTTCCAGGATTCGCTGGATGCGGTCTATGCGGGATGCAAGGCGGATACCCGCTGCAACGCGGCCTTCCCCAACCTGGAGCGGACGCTCACGCGCACGGTGAAGGAGCTCAATCGCAACCCGCGTGAGGTCACGTACAAGGACCCGACGACCAACAAGAAGGAGACGGCGCCAATCGATGGCCAGACGTTCATGAGTCTCGTCTACCAGCTCGTCTTCATCGGCCCGTTCATCCCCTTTGTTCCGCCGCTGGTCAGCACGGTCTCGCAAGGGAACGACGAGCTGCTCTCGCAGTTGCTGCCGATTCTCGCCGCATCCGGCGAGGGCATCTCCACCGGGCTCTACTACGCCGTGATGTGCCAGGACGAGATCCCGTTCAGCTCGATGAACGAGATCGAGCGGCAGGCCGAGGATGCCGGCGTGACGCAGGATGTCATCGATGAGGGGGTGGCAAGCAGCCAGGGCACATTCAACGTCTGCAAGGCGTGGGATCTGCCTGCCTCGCCAGCGATCGAGAACACGCCGGTAACGAGTGATATCCCGGCCTTGATCGTGACCGGCAGATTCGATCCGATCACGCCGACGTCCTATGGCAAGGAGCTGCTGAAGACACTGCCGAACGGGGTGATGATCGAGAGCCCGATCGCGGGGCACGATCCCGCCTCGACCTCCGGCACCTGTGGGGTCGACATCATGGAGCAGTTCCTGAGACATCCTCGTGTCGAGCTCGACACTTCATGCCTGGACGATCTCAGTATCGACTTCTCGCTCTCGCAAAGCGGCGGGTAAAGCCGCTCGGTGCTGGTCTCGATATCCGGGCCAGCTCAGGAGTGGGAACAAGCGTGTCACCGAAACAATTTGAAATCGACATCGCCTTCGGGGTGCTGATTCGAGTCCGCTACACCGCAACGCAGGGCAAGGTCGATGATTTTACGGCGCAGCTCGAGCTCTACGACGACACTGGACAGACGCCCGTCTGGTTGCCGGTCGTGCGCTACGACAGCGCGCACGGAGAAGCACATATCGACTACCTCACCCGCGAGGCGTAACATATAAGAAGCAGTGGTTGGCCCTACGCTGGCCTTACAATTCCGCCCTCGAGCCATCAATGAACTTCGGCGCGACTCCGCCGCCCACATCATTCGCTTTCGAACTATGCAGGAGGAGGCCTGCTGATGGTCACCGTTCCCTTGGCTCCCCCGACAGCCTTGGACGACCCGAACGTCATGTTCACCCAGGATCTGATCGCCGACGAGCCGGCGATCCCGGAGCTGGAGGATCCGCACCGGGTGCCGCGCCTGAAAATCTACGCTCGCGGCACCACGAGCGGCACGCCGGACATCGTGACCGCCCGCACTGAGGCGTCTATCGTCGGCTGGAGTGAGCGTGATCCCGATGAATAGCCAATCTACGGATGCGTGATCGCTGGCGGCCCGGTTTCGGGCGATGAGACTTCTTGCCCGTTTCCTCAACTCACTCCGTGCAGGAAGATATCGACCAGTTCCGCCGTCGAGTGCTCGAGATAGTCGTGCCCGCCCTCACCGTGTTGCCGGTGATACGCCTGGTTCTTGATCTTCATCATCAGCAGACTCACGAAGACCCGGGCAGCCACCTCCGGGTCTACTCGTGTCATCTCCCCGGTCGCTCGCGCCTCGGCAAAGATCGGGACCAGCAACCGCGAGATATCACGGGTCGCGAATGACTCCTCCAACGCCAGCATCAGCCCTTCCGGCGAGACCAGGCGGTTGAAATCGGCGAACCATTGCTCCAGGTTGCCGCTCATCGAGCCGACAACGGTGACGATCAACTGGTTCAGCCGTTGCTCCAGCGATCCGCTATCGTGGCAGGCATCGGAGATGAGCTGACCGATTTCCCGCAGAATCCGGACAGAGACCCGAAGAAAGAGCTCCTCCTTGTTCTGGAAATGGTAGTAGGGGGCGCCTTTCGTCATGCCCGCTGCTTCGGCGATCTGCTGCATCGAGACGTTCGCATAGCCGCGCTCGGTGAACAGCCGCTGCGCGACCTCCAGCAGCAATTCATCGCCCTGCTTGCGCGCCGGCTTCGTATCCATCGTATCCCTCAGTAGCGACATATCCCGTAATCCTGTACCTCACACGGTCGTGCTGCCGGCACCGAGCCCGCACACCCGCTTCCTCGACATTTGTGCAATTTCTCACAAGACCGGCTCGTTGTCTTGCGTATCACTGAGTGACCGTTTAGTATGGTACCCCGAACGGGGAGAAGCGTCCACCGCCAGCGTGTGTGGACGCCCCATCCAGCACCCACCCGCGGTGCAGGCCCATTGCCCCGAGACGGCAGGATCGAACGCCGTGTCGATCCACGGAAAGGTCAGGAGATGGCAGCAGCAAAGACGCGTTCAGGACCATTGCGGCGGTGGGCGCGATTCACCACGCATCGTCCATGGACAATCATCGGAGGCTGGGTGGCGATCCTCGTCGTGCTCGCGGTTCTCGCGACGACGATGGGCGGCACCTTCGCCGACAAGTTCTCGGTGCCCAACACCGAATCCCAGCAAGCGCTGGATACGCTCAAGAGTCGCTTCCCGGAACTCGCCGGGGATACCGGCCAGGTCGTGTTCAAGAGCGAGACCGATATCCGCACCGACCCCGCCGCCCAGAAGCGGATCGCGGATTTCGTGACCGCCGCGAAGCAATTGCCGGAGGTCGTGGGCGTTGCGTCGCCGCTCGATCCCAACACGCCAACCATCTCGCAGGACGGCACGATCGCTTACGCCACCGTCCAGTATCCGAAAGCGGGAACCGAACTCAAGCCGGAGAGTATCGACGCCCTGAAGGACCTGGTCGCCGAAACCGGCGGGAATGGTCTGGAGACGGCGGTCGGCGGTCAGGTCGTCTTCGAGGTGCCCGAGACCGGTCCTTCGGAGATCGTCGGCATCATCGCCGCGGTGATCATCCTGCTGATCATGTTCGGCTCGGTCGTGGCGATGGGGCTGCCCATCATCACCGCCGGTTTCGGGGTCGGTCTCGCCATCCTGCTGACGACCATCCTCGCCGCCTTCATCGATTTCTCGACGATCAGCACGGCTCTCCTCTCCATGATGGGGCTCGGCGTCGGGATCGACTACGCGCTCTTCATCATCACCCGCTTCCGTGAGGAGCGCGCCGCTGGCCGGGATGTGAATGAATCCGTCGTAATCGCGACGGATACCGCCGGTCGCGCCGTGCTCTTCGCCGGCTCGATCGTGGTGATCGCCCTCCTCGGGCTCTTCGCGATCGGCATTCCCTTCATCGGCTTCCTCGGACTCGCCGGCGCGATCGTCGTCGCGATCTCGATGACGATCGCGGTCGGCCTGATGCCGCCGCTGCTGCGCCTCGTCGGCCCGCACATGGACCGCTGGGCGTTCGTGCCGAACCGGCGTCGCCCGGTCGAGAACTCGTTTGGCTACAAGCTGACGAGCACCATCCAGAAGGCCCCGGCGATCTGGTTGGTTGGCGCCCTGATCGTGCTCGGTGCACTCGCCTACTCATCCGTCTTCGACGCCCAGCTCGGCTCGGCCGATGCCGGCACCAATCCGAAGGGCTCCACCACCCGCGAGGCGTATGACCTGATCGCCCAGGGCTTCGGTCCCGGCGCCAACGGTCCGCTGCTCGTGGTGGTCGAGAGCCAGAATGGGCAGCCGCTCGATCAGCAGGCGCTCGGCACGCTGGTGCAGGCGATCGGCGGCACGGAAGGCATCGCCTATCCCCCGGCGCCGCTTCCGAACAAGGCCGGGGACACCGCGGTACTGGCCGCGATCCCGACGACCGCGCCGCAAGACAAGGCGACGATCGACCTGATCGAGCGGCTGCGGCACGATGTCATCCCGCAGGCGGCCGGCTCCAGTGGGCTGAATGTCTACGTGGGTGGTGCGACCGCGACCTTTGCCGATCTCGCGACGACCACGTCGGATCGTCTGCCGATCTACATCGCGCTGGTCGCCGGGCTCAGCATCCTGATCCTGATGGCGGTCTTCCGCTCGATCCTGATC
This sequence comes from Thermomicrobiales bacterium, assembly GCA_049646645.1. Lineage (GTDB taxonomy): Bacteria > Chloroflexota > Chloroflexia > Thermomicrobiales > UBA6265 > JASGDN01. Next base: position 8,419 of record JBARWF010000075.1, on the reverse strand, counting down.
CCGCTCAAGGCCGCGGTCGCGAACCTGCTCTCCTTCTTCGCCGGCTACGGCGTGATGGTGCTGGTCTTCCAGAAGGGATTCCTCGGATTGAACGATCTCTTCGGGGTCGACCGGACGGGGCCGATCGAGTCGTTCCTGCCGATCTTCCTCTTCGGGATCCTCTTCGGACTCTCGATGGATTACGAGATCTTTCTCGTCAGCCGCGTGCATGAGTCGTGGACGCACCGCCAGGACAACGCGTGGGCGCTGCGTCACGGGATCGGCGCCTCCGGGCGCGTCGTGCTCGCCGCCGGTGCGATCATGACCTGTGTCTTCTTCGCCTTCACGCTCGGCGACTCGCGCATCATCAAGGAGATCGGGCTTGGGCTCGGTGCCGCGATCCTGATCGATGTGCTGGTCGTGCGGATGGTGCTGGTGCCGTCATTCATGTCGCTGGCGGGGAATGCGAACTGGTGGTTCCCGCGCTGGCTGGACCGGATCGTGCCGCGGCTCGATGTCGAGGGCGCGCCGGTGCCCGAGGAGTTCCCCGACGAGCGGGCGCCGGTCGCCGCCTCGTAACGAACTTTAGCGCCGCTCTGAGCGCGAACGAGAACGAAACACCGCGATCCGGGCGAATGCACCCGGATCGCGGTGTTTTTCGTCAAAGATGCTGTTCACTGGTCGATGTGGGGACCGGTGCTCCATCCATCGTTCGTAGGGTGCGACTGTATGGCGCATCGATGGCCCGCAGGGCCATATCCCGAGCGGTCCCTTGGCAGGGCTCCGCCGATTCACGAACGTCGGGATATCGGGCTTCGCCCGATCGGGAGGACACAAGGTCCTCCCCTACAGATGTGCCAATAACGGAGGAGGCGGTCTTCTCAATCTCCCGGTTGCCGCAATCGCTCGATGACCGACCTGACGCGATCGACCCGTTCACGCGATTGCCGGGGTGGGAACCGCACGAACGTTTTCATGAAATCCTGGATGATGCCTCGTGCCGGATAGAAGACGAAGATGCGATCGAGGAGCCACGAATTGTAATTCTCGCTCTCCTCCAGCGCCCGCTCGAAGGGGTCTCCTCGCAGGTCGACCAGACGCGGCCCACGCAGCTCGTCCAGCGGCTCGAACCAGATATCCATCCCCTCGGCGCGCTGCTCCTGCAGGATGAATTTCCAACGGTCCTGCCGCAGCCCGACCAGGTCGCCGTCGTCGCTGAAGTAAAAGAACTCCGAGCGTGCGGATGGCGCTCCACTCGTCAGATGATCGAGCTGGTTGTAGCCATCGAGATGCACCTTGAAGGATTTGTCTCCCGCCTGATAGCCGGTGAGGAGCTGCTCCTTGATATCCGGCACACCGACAGCGGCCATCAGCGTCGGCACCCAGTCTTGCAGCGAGAAAATGCCGTTGGAGATGCTGCCGGCCGGAATATGGTTTGGCCACCGCACCATCATCGGTACCCGGTAGGCGCCCTCCCAGTTGCTGTTCTTCTCGCCCCGGAACGGAGTCATGTTGCCATCCGGCCAGGAGAAGACCTGCGCGCCGTTATCGGTCGCGTAGATCACGATCGTGTTCTCCGAGATGCCGAGGTCGTCCAGCTTCTGCAGCAATTGCCCGACGTGCCCGTCGTGCTCGACCATGCCGTCGGCCTGGATGCCGAGCCCGGTTACACCCTGCGATTCCGGCTTGAGATGCGTGAAGACGTGCATCCGGGTCGGATTGAACCAGAGGAAGAAGGGCTGATCGTTGGAGCGCGCGCGGTCGATGAAGTTGAAGGCTCCCGCCAGTAACTCCTCGTCGATGGTCTCCATGCGTTTGGTGTCGAGCGGACCGGTATCCTCGATCGTCTGCTTGCCGACCGGCCCGAAGCGGGGATCCTCCGTCGGATCGTCGATGTCGGTGGCAAAGGTGTGCAACACGCCACGCGGCCCGTAGGTATTGAAGAATTCCGGGTCATCCGGATAATCCTCGTTCTCCGGCTCCTCCTCCGCGTTGAGGTGATAGAGATTGCCGAAGAACTCGTCGAAGCCGTGGACGGTGGGCAGGTACTTGTTCAGGTCACCGAGGTGGTTCTTGCCGAACTGACCGGTGGCATATCCCTGGGGCTTGAGCAATTCGGCGAGGGTCGGGTCCTCGGCCTGCAACCCCTGATCCTGCCCCGGCATGCCGATACTGAGCAGCCCTGTGCGGAACGGGTGCTGCCCGGTGATGAACGCCGCCCGGCCCGCGGTGCATGATTGCTCGCCGTAGGCGTCGGTGAAGAGCATGCCATCACGCGCGATCTGGTCGATATTCGGCGTCTGGTAGCCCATCATGCCGAGGTTGTAGGCGCTGGTATTCCAGTAACCGATGTCGTCGGCCATGATGACCACGATGTTCGGCTGCCCGCTCTCGCCAGTAGGTGTTGCCGCCTCCTGGGCCACGGCGTTTCCGGCCATCAGCCCGCCCGCTGCCCCCGCGATGGCCGCCTTCACCACGGATCGTCGCGATGTCGTTCCCTGTGCCAGAAACTGACGCACTCCCTGCTCGTTGTCGCTCGGTTCATGCCCACTCTGTGGCATGTCATCCATCGGAACATCCTTCCCGTTGCATCGGTCCGTGGCGACCGGTGTCGCTCGCTTTCGGAATCGTTGGATCCTGCTTGTTGACCCTTCGAGCAGACGCACTCTCCTCTCTGCCATCTCTGCCGGGGTCGAATCCGGTGTACGGTTGATCCGATGCTGGTGAGCCTGACAGTGTTGCATCATATGAAAACTGGTTCATAATCACATGTAACCCAGGATGAATGGTGAGTCAACCCGAATTCATGAATTTGGCTCGATCACCGGTACGGTGCGTCGCCGACCCTGACGTCGCTCGGGCGGCGTCTTTTCGACAATGTGCCCGGGGATGAGGGGGCAGAATCGCCGGAAGTCGATGCCATTTCGTGAAGCAAGCAGGAGTTCCCCGATGCCGCCGAGTTTGCCGTCAACCAGCCCTGCGAGGCCGGCGGGCCTCGCCCAAGACATGATCTGGATCCCGGGTGGGACCTTCACTATGGGCTCGGATCGGCATTACCCGGAGGAGCGACCCTCGCGCCGGGTCGCGGTCGATGGCTTCTGGATCGATCCTCACCCGGTCACGAACGCGGCGTTCGCGCGTTTTCACGCAGCGACGGGGTACGTGACCGTCGCCGAGCGGCCATTGAATCCGTCGGATTTCCCCGGCGCACCGGCGGAGAATCTCGTTCCCGGCTCGATGGTCTTCGTGCCGCCTCCCGGACCCGTCGACCTCCGCGACAGCACGCAATGGTGGCGATGGATACCGGGGGCAAGCTGGCGACACCCGCTGGGTCCGCAGAGCTCCATTGAGCGTCTGGCCCAGCACCCGGTCGTGCACCTGGCGCTCGAAGACATCGAGGCGTATTGCCGGTGGACGAATACCACCTTGCCGACCGAGGCGGAATGGGAGTTCGCCGCGCGTGGCGGCCTGGAGGGAGCTGCGTTTACGTGGGGCGACGACGACCCGCAGGACACCGCTCCGCTCGCCAACACGTGGCAGGGCCGGTTTCCCTGGGAGAATCTGGGGACGGACAAGTGGGTGCGCACCTCGCCGGTCGGCACCTATCCGCCGAACGGCTACGGGCTCTTCGATATGGCGGGCAATGTCTGGGAATGGACCGCGGACTGGTACGCCAGCAGTCATGACGACGGCGGCTCGTGTCCCTGCTGCGTGCCGCGGAATCCACGTGGCGGGGCGCTCGACCAGAGCTACGATCCGCGCCAGCCGCAGGTTCGCATTCCGCGCAAGGTCGTCAAGGGCGGATCGCACCTGTGCGCTCCGGCGTACTGCTACCGCTATCGACCCGCCGCCCGCCAGTCGCAGATGATCGACACCGGCATGAGCCACCTCGGCTTTCGCCGCATCGTCCGCCCTGCATCCGACGGATAGTGATTCCGCCAATGTGAGCTTGGGCCGAGTGCTGGACCGCGAGGGACACGCTGGCTACACTGATGCCCGCGAGCGACGGCTGGTCTTGCCCGTCTGGAATCACCGCTGGAGGCGCGACCGCGCATGACGAATGTCACCATTGCCAATGCCTCGGTCGTGCTGCCGGATCGCATCCTTGAGCGCGGCACGGTGCGTGTGGACGATGGCCGGATCTCGCTCATCGAACCGGGACCGGTGAATTCCGTGACCACGCAGGAGCACATCGTCGATGCCGATGGTGCCTATCTGATCCCCGGTGTGGTCGATCTCCACAACGACAACCTTGAGCTTGAGGTGCACCCTCGTGCGAGCGCCAACCTGCCGCTGCCCTTCGCGCTCAGCGTGATGGAGCGCCGTCTCGCCGCATCGGGTGTCACCACCGAGTTCCACGCCGTCGCCTTCCAGGAGCGCAAGGACAAGAACCGGCAGCTGACCGATGCCGAGGTGCGGGCCGCGTTTCTCTCCCCGTTCGATGACGACCCGCGTCGCGGCGTGCGTCATCACATCCTGCACCGCCTCGATGTGCGCACACCGGGGTCGCTGGAGGCGGCGCTGCCGACATTGCGCTGGGCCAGCGTGCCCTACATCTCGCTCAACGATCACACACCGGGGCAGGGGCAGTATCGCGATGTCGAGCGCTTCATCGCCCTCGCGCAGCAGGAGCACGCCACGCGGGGGCGTGAGCCGACCAGCGCGGCGTGGTATCACGAGCGGATGCGGGCAAACCTCGCCGATACCGAGACCGTCCCCGCCTTCTATCGGCAAATTGCCGCCGCGATGTCCGACCTGCCGATGACGCTCGCGACGCACGACGACGACACGATTGCCAAGGTCGATGAGCAATTGATGCTGGGCGCGAGGATCGCCGAGTTCCCGATCACGCTGGAGGCGGCGGGCCACGCCCGGGAGCAAGGGATGGCGATCGTGGTGGGGGCGCCGAACATCCTGCGTGGTGGCTCCCAGAGCGGCAATCTCAACGCCACGGACCTTGTGGCAGTGGGGCTGGCCGATATCATCTGCGCCGACTACCACGCGCCCTGCCTGATTCCCGCGGCCTTCCGGCTCGTGGAGGATGGGCTGCTCGATCTGCCGGCGGCGATTAACATGATCACCCGCAACCCGGCGCGGGCGGTCGGGTTCACGGATCGCGGGGAGATCGCATCGGGGCAGCTCGCCGATCTCGCCCTCGTGCGGGTCGATGCCAGTGGGTTGCCACAGGTGGAGGCGACCTTCTGCGGCGGTATCCCGGCCTTCACCTTTGCCCGCTATCCGGAGAAGCCGGTGCATCCCGGCTCCGGCGCGGAATCATGACCGCTGGCACATCGTCGCCGGATGGTCGCCGCGTCCTCGTCGCGGTCGTGACCGGGGTCGTTGGGGAGGCGATTCAGGCGTGGCGGGAGGAGCACGATCCCCGGCAGGCACGCCGTTTGCCGCCGCACGCCACGCTCTGCTATTGGGTACCGGATGTTCCGGCCGAAGCCCTGGAAGCCCAGGTTCGGCACGCCTTCGCTCGTCTGGTCACGGTGCAACTCGGTCGTGTCCGGCAATTCGACAATCACGATCGCACCTTCTACGTCGAGGTAGGTGAGACCGGCGAGCTCGATGCCGCCCGGAATCGCCTCTACGATGGCACGCATCTCGCCCTGCCTGGCGATCCGGATTTCACCTGGCACGTGACCTGTGTGCGCCGGAGCCGGGGACGCGATATCGACTCGCTGCGCGCTGCCGCCGATGAGCTCGCGGCGGAAATCGGGAGAGAACCGCGCTGGACGATCGACACGGTCGCCTGGCTCGAACTCCGCGATGGCGTCTACCAGCCGCTTGCGACCTGGCAGGTGTGATATCTCCCGAAAGGGCAGACGAGGATGGTGTTGATGCATAGCAAAGACAACGACCTTGCGAAGATGCTCTGCACGGCTCCGCGCGGTTGGGATTTCTTTCGTTTTGCCAGCTTTCATGTCTCGCCGCCGGAGCAGATCGCTTCGCCATTGACCACCTTTGAACTTCTGACGCACGCCGTTGATATGGTTTCAGAGTGGAATGACAATCGGTACGATCTCCAGCGGCAGGCTGCCCGCGAGGGCCATCAGTTCATGGGTCTTGCGCGGGATGTGCTCTCGACCCCTGGCGCGGCCTGGTGGTTCGATGACCTCAACCAGCGGCCCCAACTCTCGGCGGCCAACCCTCCCCGGCTGACCTGGGATATTCGCCACCCCCAGCCACCGGGCATCCCGCCGACCTCTGGTGAACGCTACACTCAGAAGCCGATGTGGGCACAGTACACCTCGACCGAGCATCAGGGGACAAGTTCCTTTCTCTTCTCCGCGGAGCGATCGTCCGGTGACCTCGGGCCGATGGCTCCCGGCAGTCGGATCAGGCGCTTGCTGGTGCCTCCCACGGCGCGCGTGCTGACGATTCGCACGGCGATGGACTGGCACAATCTCTGTATGAACTACGCCGTAGCCGGTGAACATGGCGAGATCGTCCCTGACTACTCGCTTGTGGCGCAGGATTGGGATGCCGTTCATGTCTCCCTCGGAGCGATGCTGTGCGCATCGCTGGTTCGCGTCACGCTGCCGGATGGACGGTGGACGGAGATGACGGGCTGGGATGCCGAGATGACGGTCTGGATTCGGGATGTGCTCGTTGAATCCGGTGAGAGCTGGCTGTGGCAGCCGGGATAATGGTCGTTTTGCAGCCGCCTGTTTCGTCGTGCGGGCTCGGGGTGAACGGTGTGTCACCGCGAATCCTCGTCGGCTGATGTGCGGTCCGTGCTAGGCTAGCGGGGTAGTGACCGCGCCACTCGCGCCTTCGTCTCTTCCCCAACGGAGCATCCCTTGACCGACGCCACGACCACCACCCAGACTACGGCCGGTACCACCTCCATAGACGACCTCAATCCCGACGAGCATGCCAAGGCGCTGCCGCCCATCGCCATGATCGCGATGGATCTGGACGGCACCATCCTCGAAGCCGGGGAGCACATTCGCCCGGAGGTCGTGGAGGCGCTCACCGCCCTCACCGCGCAGGGCGTGCGCTGTGTCACCGCGACCGGGCGGCAGGCATCGTTCCAGTTCGAGCTCTTCGCCCGCTACGGGATGGATCCGGCCAGCGGCAACATCATGCAGGCGCTGATCGGCGACGAGCGCGACATCTACCTTGGCCGCGATGGCGCCTACCACCCGCACCGGGTTTGGAACGACGCTCTCCGCGTGCGCTGGGTCGATCTCTTCCCGATGGCGTGGTCGCTGCTGCTGGAGGCGAAGGCGGAGGCCGAATCTCGCGGCTGGGAGATCGACCACCTGCAACCGGAGGAGATCGCGTTCGCGCGCGGGTTACCGACGCTGGTCTGCGAGGATGCCGGGCAGGGCGCCAGTCTCTGCCTCTGGATTCAGGAGCAGATCGACGCGCGCGGCCTGCCCCTCGCCACCAACCGCAACATCCGCCTCGTCCAGATCTTCGATACCAAGACCGGCAAGGGACCGGCGCTCGCCGAGCTCGCCCGCACACTCGGCATTCCCAACAACCAGGTCCTCGCGATCGGCGATTCCAGCAACGACTACACGATGCTGGACGGCCGTTACGGGTTCGGCTTCCGCACCGCCACGCTCGGCAATGCCGAGGATGAGCTGAAGGCGATCGTGCGCGCCACCGGCGGCTACGTCGCGGAGGCGAACGCCGGGCTGGGCACCGTCGAGGCGATCAACGCCCTCACCTTCGTTTCCAACGCATAACAGCGGCACGGGTGCCACACGTGCTGGGTGTGCCTCTCCAGCGCGTGTGGCACCCGTGCCGGAGAGCCCCCATAGCTGCGATGCCCGGCTTGGGCGTTAGCGTCGCCTCGCTCCGCGCCAGGAACGACCGGCCCAGGCCACGAACATCAGGAAAACTGCCGCCGCGGCGAGCCGTCCATAGGGATCGGGAGACGCTGGCCCGGGCGGACTCCCGCTGCCATCGCCCGTGTTGGGCAATGACGTCACGCTGACCGGAGACCGCGTTGCCGGTGCTGCATGGTTCGATGGTGCGGTCGGCGTACTGGTTGGCGTCTTCGTCGGGGTACTCGTTGGCGTTACGCATGATGGATCGAGCGATCCGGCAGCGCTGACGGCGATATTCGGACCTGGTGTCGGCGTGATGTTGCAATGCGGCGTGGCCGTGGCGGTCGGCGTGTTTGTCGGCGTACTGGTCGGCGTGTTTGTCGGCGTACTGGTCGGCGTGTTTGTCGGCGTGTTTGTCGGCGTACTGGTCGGTGTGTTTGTGGGTGTGGCGGTCGGCGTGCTGGTCGGAGTGCTGGTGGGCGTATGGGTCGGAGTGCTGGTGGGCGTGCTGGTCGGGGTGCTCGTGGGCGTGTTCGTTGGTGTGCTGGTCGGCGTGTTCGTTGGTGTGCTGGTCGGCGTTGGTTCGGGACCGAATCGATAGAGGAGCGTGACGCAATTGCTCTCGGTAGGTGGTCCACCCGGTGTTTCGGGAG
>JBARWF010000074.1:0-11238 GCA_049646645.1 Thermomicrobiales bacterium | reverse complement strand
CATCTACGGACTGACGAAACGAAACCGTGCCAACCACGACGGACTGCGCTCCAGTTCGGGCGAATCGGGCCGCATCCGCGGTACTCCCCGCTCTTTCGCCAGCACGTCGCATCTCGCCACCCAATGTGGAGGAGTCTTCCGATGATCTCGGTGAACGACATCCTGCTCAAGGCCCTTCCCGAATCGACCAGGGTCGCGGCGGGCAAGGCCGGTCTCGGTCGCGAGGTGACCTGGGCGACCCGCCTGCGCCCGGCGCCTCCCGCGTTCGAGCATCTCAGCGGCGGCGAGATCGTTCTGCTGCCGCCCAAGGTGCTGGAGATGCTCGACGAACGGCTGACACTCGACCAGGCCATTCGCCAGCTTGCGTCGTTCGGCGTCGCGGCCATCGCCCTCTCCGAAGCCGTCGAGACGAGCGCGAAGCGAACCGCCAACGAAACCGGCCTGCCGTTGCTGATCCTGCCCAAGGACGCCGATTTCAGCGCACTTGAGCGCAATACCTCGCGCTACATCACCGAGCGGCGACGCGAGATCCAGCGGCGCGGGCAGGAGGCAGGACGGCAGCTGATGGAGCTGGCGATCAGCGGAGAATCGCTCGACCGTCTCGCCGCGGAGCTCGCCGCCCTTGCCGGGAGAACGGCGGCGATCGAGGGCCGGGATGGTCAGCTGCTTGCCGTCAGCCCCGCCCCCGACCACATCCGGGCCGCCGCCGACATCGAGGTCATCCGGGGCCTAACCCGCGGCACCGTTCAGGCGTGGCTGCGGAGCGTGGCCGCGACGAGCCCGGCGGAGCCACCGACCGCGTCCTATCCAGGCAACGGCGCGGACGGCAGCGAATGGCGACGGATCGTGGCGCCGGTGATCGGGCGGGATGGCCTGCTCGGCAGCGTCTCCGTCTTTGCCCGCGAGCGCGAGGAACTGGTGGAGGATGGGCTGCTGGCATCGCGCGCTGCCGCGGCCTCGGCCGTGACGCTCTCCCGCGAGCAGGCCGCCGCCAGCGCCCGGCAAGAGATCGAGCTCAATGTCCTGGACGAGATCCTGGATGGCGCGCTGCGCAGCGAGGTCTCGCTGCTTCAGCAGGCGCAACGACTGGGCTACGACCTGCACGGCTCCTATTGTGCGCTGATCGCGCGGATCGATCCCCCCACCGGCTCACCCTCGCGCACGCGAGAGGGGCGCTGGACCATACTGGAAGAGGGGCTACAGCGAACAGCACGGGGATCGAACACACACCTGCTCTGGCGGGTGCGGAACACGAGCGCGGAGGTCGTCTGGCCGGTTACCGACGAGACGGATGTGGACGCCCTTGTGGCGACAATCCATCACGAGCTGAGCGCCGCGATCTCGATGCATGAATCCACGGAGGTCATCTCGCTGGGGATCGGCCGCATCGGAAAGGGGATCGAAGGCATCCGCCACTCCCACCAGGAGGCGCGCCAGGCACTGACGCTCGGTCGCCGCCTGCACGGCCCCGGGCACACCACCCGTTTCGATCAGCTGGGTGTCTACCGGTTGATCTACGCGGCGGAACAGCTTCCCGAGCTGCAGACGTTCCAGGATGAGGCGCTCGGCGCCCTGCTCGCCTACGACCAGGCACACGGCGCCGAGCTCGCGAAGACACTGGAGGCGTTCTTCGCCGCGAACTGCAGTCCGAAGGAGGCGGCCGCCCTGCTGCAGGTTCATCGGAACACGGTGCTCTATCGTCTGGAGCGGATCGCGGAGATCACCGGTCACGACCTCAACGATGCCGGCACGCGGCTGCGGCTGCATCTCGCGCTGCACATCCGCCTCGCCTTCTCCGCCTGACCGACGCCTTCCCTCCGCCACCCGTCTCCCCACTCCGGCACACAACGAACATCCATCGTAGGGGACGGTATGGATGCGCAAGCCCAACCGCCCATTCGCGAATCCGCGTCCCGCAGATGGGCACGGAGCCGCGCAAACGCACGAATGGGATACCATGAGTGAGCTTCGGAGAACATCGTGCAGAGCACGCCTATCGCGACCAATCCGTCCTTGGGAGTGTGAACGGTGAATACGGGTCCGGCCACGCTGCGATTCCAGTTCGAGGGCGACGTCTGGTTCTACAACAATCCCAACGCCGTCTATTTCGTCTCCCTGCCCATCGAGATGTCCGCGGAGATCCTCGATCTCGTCGGGCAATCGCTCAACCCGTGGGGGACCGTCCCGGTGGAGGCGACGATCGGCGACCTCACCTGGCCATCCTCGATGTTTCCGCGCAAGGACCGGAACTGCTACGACCTTCCGCTCAAGGCGGCGATTCGCAAGCGCATCGGCATCGAAGCGGGCGACATCGTCGCTGTGACCATCGACATCGCGCTTGCCGTGTAGGCCAACCGACGCCAGGGACCACCCGGCGCGCGGCGTGAAGTGCGTCTCCCCAGCGCATGACGATGGGTCTTCAGCGGCACCTGCCTTGCTCACCGAACGGGAATGCGGCCGCCAGCCGCCATCCAGCCGGAAGGAGCGTCTCCTCACCATGAGCGCATCGACCTCTGCCGTCGTTCCCGTCGCCAGTGCGGCGCCGGACGCCCGTGCCCGGTTCATTCGCCTCACCTATGCCCATGTCGCCATCGCAATCCTGCTGTTCGCGATCGTCGAATGGCTCCTGCTGCAGTGGTCCGGCGCCCACGACCTGGCCGCCCGCATGACCGGCGGCTACGCCTGGCTCGGGGTGTTGCTCGCCTTCATGATCGTCTCGTCGTTCGCCGATCGCTGGGCGCGGACACCGGGCTCCGCCAGCAAGCAGTACGCCGGGTTCGGCATCTTCATCGTGGCCGAGGCCGTACTCTTCCTGCCGCTGCTCCTGGCCGTCTCCCGGCAGGCAGACGACGTGCTGGCGAGCGCGGCGCTCATCACGTTGCTGGTGGTCATCGGCCTGACAGCAGTTGTCGTCCTCACCCGCACCGACTTCTCGTTCCTGCGAAGCGCGCTCGCAATCGGCGGCTTTATCGCCCTGGGCCTGATCGTCGCCAGCATCATCTTCGGCTTCGGATTGGGCATCATCTTCTCGGTGGCGATGGTCGCCTTCGCCTCCGGTTCGGTGCTCTACAACACCTCCAACATCATGCGCAGGTACCGGACAGATCAGCCGGTCGCCGCCGCGCTTGCGCTCTTCGCCTCGAGCGCGCTGCTCTTCTGGTATGTCGTGCAGATCGTTGCCGGCCAGCGCCGGTAGCCGCCCGATTGCAGACACGGCTATGGGTGTTGCCGGCGAGGCAACACCCATAGCCGTGACCATCATGGTTCTACCTGCCGAAGCCTGTTCCCGAAACGGCGCCAGACCCGACGCCAAGCAACTATCTCTTCAGATCCTTCACGGCCTGCCCAATGCGATCGAGCGCCTTGGTGAGGTTCTCTTCCGAGTTCGCGTAGGAGAGCCGGAGGTACCCTTCGCCAGCGGCGCCGAAGCTCGTGCCCGCCAGTGCGGCCACGCCGTACTCCTGCAGCAGCAGATCGGCGAATTCGCGGCTGGTCTTTCCCGTTCCCGTGATGTTCGGGAAGGCATAGAACGCGCCCTTCGGCAGGATGCAGGAGATGCCGGGAATCGCGTTCAGCCCGTTCACGATCAGGTCGCGCCGCTTGCGGAACGCCTCCCGGAACTCCGCGACCTTCTCCTGAGGCCCCGTCAGCGCCTCCAGCCCCGCCTGCTGCACGGCGACCGAGGTACAGGAGACGCTGTTCACCATCAGTTTCGAGATCGACGCCGCCAGATCCTGCGGGAAGATACCGTAGCCGAGCCGCCAGCCCGTCATCGCGTAGGTCTTGGAGAAGCCGTCCAGGATCACCGTCCGCTCCGCCATCCCCGGATAGGTCGCGATGGAGACGTGCTCGCCCTCGTACAGCAACTCCGCGTAGATCTCGTCCGACATCACGATCAAGTCGTGCTCGACGGCGATCCGCGCGATCGCTTCCAGGTCAGATCGCTCCAGCACGCCGCCGGTCGGGTTCGCCGGGCTGTTGATGATGAGCAACCGCGTGCGGTCGGTCACCAGCGACTCCAGCTCCTCGACGTCGAGGCGGAAGCCGTTCTCCTCCCGCAGGGGAATCGGCACGGCCTTGGCGCCGGAGAAGTCGATCATCGACTGGTAGATCGGGAAGCCGGGATCGGGGAAGATCGCCTCGTCGCCCTTCTCCAGCAGCGCCAGCATCAGGAAGAACATCACCGGCTTGCCGCCCGGCGTCACCACGACCTGATCGGCGGAGAACGATGTGCCGCGCGAGCCATTGATGTAGTTCACGATGGCCTCGCGCAGGTTGGCATCACCGGCCGCGGGGCCATAGTGCGTCCAGCCGGAGCGCAGCGCATTGACGCCGGCATCGATGATATTCTCCGGTGTGTCGAAATCGGGCTCGCCGACCTCGAGATGCACCACATCCTTGCCCTGGGCTTCGAGCGCCCGCGCCCGCACCAGCACCTCGAACGCGGTCTCGGTACCCAGTCGTCCCATTCTCGACGCGAGTCTCACCGACATGTGTCTGTCTCCCTCTGCCTGCTGCGCAGCTGCCTGATTCACGATTCCTCGCCCGTCCGGGCGGCGTACCCGAGCACTCCGTAGGTCAGCATACCCGCATCGAGGCAGTTTGCGGAACCGGCAGGCGGACGATACGCCTCCCGATGCCGAAACGAATCGGTGTGGACGGGCGACAGCAGCATCGTGTTTTGTATACAATTGCCCGGCACAAGGAAAACCGTCCGCGATGTCGTCTCCTCGTCCTCCGTGGCGCTGGCTGCTTCGCCGACCCACGTGCCGGCATCATCGTTCATTCGCGGCGGCAGGCGTTCAACAACGGTGGAAGCGATCCATGCTGCACGGCACCTTCACGTCATCGGAACACGGGATAGAGGAACCATGTCATGAGCGAGTCATCCCAGAACCATCGGGATCGGGGGCATTCCAGCCCCGCCCTGATCCAGCGCCGGAACCTCGGTTCCGATGTCTATCGCATTCTCTGGGACCGCATTCTCGATCGCGAGCTGCACCCTGGGGAGAAGCTCTCCGACCTGAGACTGAGCGAGGAACTCGGTGTCAGCCGCACGCCGGTGCGTGAGGCCCTGCATCGCCTGGTGCAGGATGGCGTCGTGATCGCCGAGCCGAACCGCGGATTCTTCGTCGCCTCCTACGATCGATCGGACATCGAGGAGATCTACGAGCTGCGGGCCGCGCTGGAGACCTTTGCCCTCCGGTCGGCGGCTGTCTCCGTCTCCCCCGAGCAGTTCCGCTGGGCGCTCGATGAGCTGGAACGCGTACAGGAGATCATCCAGAACGCCGAGGACGATGAGACCCGGACGGATGCCGCCTTCGCCTTCCTGGAGGTGGACCGCAGCTTTCACAACCTCCTGATCGAGAACTCCCGCAACCGGCGACTGATCGCGATCCTGAACGGTCTGTGGGCGCAGATCGCCGTCTTCCACAAGGCCGGTGCGATGATCACCGGCTGGACGGACAATGCACTCGCGGAGCACAGGATCATCCTGAATCGGCTGGTGGCGGGCGATACGAACGGTGCGGTCGATGCCCTAGAGCAGCACATCCTGAACATCCGGGATCGAGTGCTGGAGGATTTCGCGCTCGAGGCCGACGCGGCATCGCCCACCGACGACGCGTCCGATCACGAGACCGACGACGAGGACATTGAGGAGATCACCACATGAGCAGCACGACCGGTCGCTGGGAGTATTACACCGCGCGGCTTGCCGCCGGCGCGGAGGTGGATTCCGACGCACTGAACAGGCTGGGCGCCGATCGCTGGGAACTGGTGGCCATCGCCCAGGGCCAGGATGACTTGCAGACGCTGATCTTCAAGCGGCCCACGCCGACCCTGGCCGAGCAGATCACGCTCGACCAGCGAACTCGCGTCGAAAACGAGCTGCACTCCGAACAGCGCGCGGAACAGCCGACCGGGCACGAGGGGGGAACCGAATCATGAAGCGCGGCGGCATCCTCCACCCCGGTCTCAATCACCTGCTTGCCCGCACCGGGCACACGGCCTACTTCACCGTCTGCGACCGCGGTTTTCCGGTACCGACCGAGCCGGAGCGGATCGACCTGGCGCTCGTCGATGGCATCCCGAGCGTGCTCGACGTCCTGAAGGCCGTCCACGCGGATTTCGTGATCGACCGCGTGCTCGTGGCCGAGGAAGCGCTCACGGTCAGCCCCGAGTGGATCGCCTCCCTGCGCGAGGTGCTCGGCGATGTGCCGCTGATGACCGTCTCCCATCTCGAATTGAAGCGGCTCAGTCACGAAGGGCAGGCCACGGTTCGCACCGGCGATACCGTCCTCTACGCGAACATCATCATCGTCTCGGGATAGGCTCGCTGCCCGGAGCGACAGGGAGCGGCCATGGCAGCATCTGACGACCTCGGCACGTGGGACCCACTCTCGCCCGGGGAGATCGACACGGTCTTCCGCAGCTACCCCGGCCGCTGGTGCATCGCCGGTGGCTGGGCGCTCGATCTCTTCGCGGAAACCAGATCCCGGCCCCACGACGATATCGACATCGTCATCCTGCGGAACGACCTCCCGGCTTCACGCTGCGCTGCCGGACTGGGACCTTCATGCGGCGCACGGCATCCTCACGCCGTGGCCAGCGGGAACGCCCTTGCCCGTCGACGCCCATGACATCTGGTGCAGGCAGCGCGACGGGCAGAGGGAAGGGCCCTGGAGATTCCAGCTCATGGTCATCGATACGGAGGGCGATGACTGGCTCTTTCGCCGCGACCACCGCATCCGGGGACCACTCGCGACGATGATGATCGAGCGCGCTGGATTGCCGGTCCTTGCCCCGGAAATCCAGCTCCTCTACAAGTCGAAGCTGCCGAATCGCCCCAAGGACGAGCACGATTTCGCGACATCCGCCCCGCTGCTCTCACCGGCCCAGCGCGACTGGCTGATATGTGCGCTTGTCCTGCTCTCTGCCGATCATCCGTGGCTGGATGCACTGCGTCACCTCTAGGCCCGGCGCCGTGGAACCAGATCGCAGATGACTGTTGTCATTCCGAGCGAGGCGGAAGGCGAGCGGAAGAAGTTGCGCGCATCGACAGCACCACGGGCAGGCCGTTGATGGGGAGGCGCGTCGTGCCAACGTCCCGTCCTATGCCCTCCTGCTGAAGCGGGAACGTTGCCCCTGCAGGCAACTTCCTCCGCTCGGTCTGCGACCTCGCTCGGAATGACTAGGAATGGGCCGCGGCAGACGCGCCCGCGGCACCGCCCGCTCAGCAGGGTCCTCGAGCCACCTCGCCCCGCACTCACGCGCCAGGATCAGCGTTGACCGAGGGTAGCGTGACTTTGTTCCCGGCCAGGAGCGCAAGCACCGCGGATGCACCGGTCGCCACCGGAGAAGCGATGCGGCCGTCCGCGTCGACGAGAATCGCCGCTGGTGTGCCCCGCGCCCCGAAGGCGCGGCCGGTCGCAAAGCCCTGATCGAGCACCAACCGCGAGCGAAGGCCCATTGCGCGGTTCATCTCCATCGCACCTGTGGAGACGATCAGGAGCCCTGGTGCCGAGGCGGGCGCGGACGTTTCCCACGCCTTCAGGTCATCCAGCATCCGCTGGCAGAATCCACACGTCGGACTCCAGAACAGGATCGCGGTTGGTTTTCCGGCGAAATCGGCAAGCTGCACGGTCTTGCCATCCAGATCCGGAAGCTCCACCGGAGGCGCCGGTTCGCCAATCCGCAGATCTGGTGCCGGAGCGGGCGCGACATTCGCCCGTCCGTTGGCAATCGGAACCTGCGCCGGAGCTGGTTGCTCCACCGTCCGCGCGACAAGTGCCCGGATCTCCGTCGAGCCCTGGGCTGCGCCATGCGCAATCACGCCGTTGGCACCGATCAGCACGCCGGTCGGTGTGGCGCGGCTCTTGTACGCAGCGGCGACCTCCTTGTCCTGCTGCAGGAATACGTTGCGGAGCCCGTGCTCGGCCACCTTGGGGCGATTTGCCTCCGCCGAGCCGCGCCCGATCACGGCGACGGTGAGCCGCTCCGCCTGCTCGCGTTGCCAGCGCCCGATCTCCGGCATCAACGCGTTACAGGGGCCGCAGGTGGGGTCGGTGAAGATGAGCAACACCGGCTTGCCGGCAGCGCGCAGCGAGTCGAGTGTGGCCGTCTCGCCATGCATGCCGGGAAGCTGGAAGGCGGGCGCCGGTGTCCCGACCGGCAACCCGGCTTTCGTTCCGGGTGACGCCTGGCTCGGCAGCGTTCCGGTCGCGATGGCGGCTTCCAGTTCCTCGATCCGCAGCAGGATCCGGCCGTTCTGGAGCATCAGATCGAGCAGTAGCCAGCCCATCCCCGACAGCGCCACCGCAGCCACCACGGCGGTGACGACCGCAATGCGCGTGGCGGCAGTTGCATCCCCGAACCAGCCAAACGCGCTGGCGCCGGGATCGTCGAAGCCGGCGACGAGAACCAGCGCGGCGACTGCGGCGAGGAGGCCGTTCCGGATCAGCGTCGGCCATCCGGCCGGGGAGGAATGCAACTGCCCGAAGCAGTGACAATCCGGTGTCCGGCCACGGGCAAGGTTGTAGCCGATAGCGCCAACGAAGAGCAGCAGCAGGACCAGGGCCCCCAATGCGCCCCACCACGCGGTTGCCAGTGGCACCAGTGCGATGGCGACCGCCAGTTCAGCAAGCGGCAACGCGAGGCCGAACGGCCCGGCGAGCGAGGCCGGCACGCCGAAATCGCGCACGGCCTGGCGTGAGCCGGCAAGATCGGCGAGCTTCGCACAGCCCGCTACCACGAAGACCGCCGCGAGCGCCAGGCGGGCGATGAGAAGCACGACGTCCATAAGCCTTTCCCTCTTGGCGCAAATAGGGGCTGATCATTGCGCCTCGGAGCCCCGTCCGATGAAGCCCGTTGCGAAGATTTTCCTGTCCGTAGGGGTCGACCCGTGTGTCGACCCGATTGGGCGAAGCCCAATATCCTCGTGCCGCCGCCGCGACGTGGTTTCGATGGGTCAGCCCGTTGAGCTGACCCATCGCAACGCATACGAGCTTGATCCCTCGCGTTGCTCGGGATGACGAAAAGCGGGCTCAGGAGACCGGGGTCGCGTTCTCGTCGCCGCACGCATCCGCGGCGGCGCACATGCCCGCGCCACCCGGGATGGGACCGCCATTCATCTGGCTCTGGCAGCAAACGAGGCCCTCGTCACAGGCATTCTGGACACCGCCATTGCACGGACAGCCGATTCCGGTACACGCCTCGGGCGTGGCCGTCGCGGCGGCGGTCGGCGCGGTAGTGGCGGTAGGAACCGGCGTCGGCGCCGGCCCGCAGATCAGGTCGGTATTGAGGTCGAAGACCGTCGCATCGCCCCGTGTGACCTCGGCCGGATTCGGAAGTAACGACGAGAGGTTCTGCTGCACCCAGTTTTCTTCGGATTGCGATGCCGCTTCAAATTGCGCCTGGCTCTGGAAGACCGTGATCGTGGTGATGGCGCCCTCAGAGACGACGACAGAATACTCGACGAAGCCCGCCGCCTGGCTGATGATCGGCAGGAACCCACTGTTCAGCTCGCCCTGCACCTGATCCGTCGATCCCGTCACATGGTAGTGGCGGATAGTGGTGAAATAGGGTGCGGTCGACTGCTGGGCAGAGGCGCCGCGCAATCCGATCGCCGCGAGGAACGTGGCGGCAAGGCCGGCACCGCCCCCGCGCACGGCCGAGCGACGAGATACCTTCGTCGCGAATGTCTTGGAGAGAGCATCAAACCGGTGTGCTTCCATGGTTGTACCTTCTCGCTCTTCGCTACTACCTGGCCAAGACCGCGCAGCTCCCGATGGTGAGGTGAATAGGGAAACTCCCTTGACCGGAGAGAACGCCCGTCCATCCCTCTCGCCACCTGCTTCCACAGCGCCCAGACCAGCGAATCGATTGTCCGACGGCCCACATCACCTCCTTTCCGCTCTCCGCGCGACGGTTCTTTCGCCTTCCACGTCTAGGCAAGGGTCTCATCGAGCCAGTCGAAGAAGACCTGAGCGCGCAACCCGTTTGCCTTCACCTCGCAGTGAAGATCGGCTCCCTCAGCAGCCGTGAAATCGACGAGCTTCTTCGGGCCCGTCAGCGCCTCGTAGACCTGTTTCGACTGCCCGGGCCAGAAGGTCTCTCCCTCCGGGTTGGCGACCAGCATTGGGCAACGGATCTGACCGATCACGTCCTTCAGCGTATACGCCTGAATCATCAACAAGAGATCGGCGAACGAGGTCGTGCCATACGGAGCCATGCGAGAATCGAGCGTGTAGCGCACCACCGGCGATTCCTGGAGCCCCTTGTTCACCTCCTCGTCGAACTCCTTCTTGATCTGATCGAGGGCCGCGCCCTGTGCCGTGTTGAGTGCCTCCAGCGCATCCGGCGGCACGTTGGAGGTGAAGGCCGTCGCGACATTGAAGACGGCGGGATCCGCGATCGCGGCGGCGATCCGCTGCTCGAAGGCGAGCGCCCGCGGCACCCAATACCCTCCCTGACTGATGCCCATGATCGCGATCCGCTTCGCGTCGACGTCCGGGCGGGTCAGCAACCAGTCCACGACCGGCGTGATCACCTTCTCCCAGTCCGGCCGGAAATACAGCTTCTGGCGGTAGAGGGCAGCCCCCTGGCCGGGACCGTCGAAGATGAGGACGTTATAGCCGCGACGCAATCCCTCGGCCGCCCCCTGAACCCACATGTCAGTGACGGTGCCGTCGCTCCCGTTGTTCATGATGAGCCAGGGCCGTGGCTCACCGGAGCCATCAACGGTGAGGGCATACCCCGGCAAGGTCGTTCCCTCGTACGGGATTGTGACGGGCTCGGCCGCTGGCGTGAGCAGGGAGAAGAAGGCGTCCGCACTGGCGCGATGGGCTTCCCAGATCGAGTCCTGCTGGGATGGATCCCTTGTCCCTACCGC
Organism: Thermomicrobiales bacterium; assembly: GCA_049646645.1. Classification (GTDB taxonomy): domain Bacteria; phylum Chloroflexota; class Chloroflexia; order Thermomicrobiales; family UBA6265; genus JASGDN01. Next base: position 347 of record JBARWF010000074.1, on the reverse strand, counting down.
GAAGAAGGCCGCCGCCCCGTAGTAAGTGGCAGCGCGGAGATAAGCCTCTCGCGCGCTGATGTCGTGCTTCTGGCTGGCAGACTGCTCGGCGATGCCGTGAACGCGGTCCGCCGTCGCCCGCCAGGCGGCGACCCAGCCATCGAAATCGTAGTCCTGGATCCCGGCGGCGGTGGCGTAGCACTCGCCGATATCGGCTCCCCGCTCATACGTCGACCCGAGCATCCCCAGGAACTCAAACTCGAAGGCATCGTAGGAGAAGACCTTCGGCACCGTCGCGAGCCCGGCCCTCGCCGCTGGGCTGGCGGCCGGGCTCGCCCCGTGGCTGGCGGCGGGCGAGGCTGTCGGGG
>JBARWF010000073.1:0-31045 GCA_049646645.1 Thermomicrobiales bacterium | reverse complement strand
CCTTTCGGTTGCGCGGGCTGAGCACGTACGAGATGCCATCTCCCACCAGATAGAAGCCGAGAACCGTGATGATGATCGCGACACCGGGGAAGACGGACGACCACCACGCCGTCAGGATTGTGGTGCGTCCGTCGAAGATCATGCGTCCCCAGGTGGCCTTGTTCGGATCGCCGAGTCCCAGGAAGGAGAGTCCGGCCTCGATCAGGATCGCCGATGCGATGTCCAGCGAGGCGTTGGCGATCAGTGGCTGGATGCCGTTCGGGATGATGTGTCGGAGCAGAATGCGCGGACTCGATTCGCCAAGCGCCTTGAGCGCCTGGATGAACGTGCGCTCCCGGAGCGTCATGGCCTGGGCACGCATCAGGCGGGCGCTCGTCGGCCACGCCGTCAGGCCGATCACGATCATCACGTAGGTGATGCCGCTCCCGAGCGTCGCCACGACCACGATGATGAGGAAGAACGCCGGGATGATGAGAAACATGTCGGTCATGCGGCTCAAGATGAGATCGATGAAGCCGCCGAAATAGCCAGCGATGCTGCCGACGATGACGCCCACGATGAGCGAGATCGATGCGGCGACGAGCCCGATCGAGAGCGAGACGCGGGCACCATAGACGATCTGGGCGAATACATCCCGGCCGAGGTGATCGGTGCCCAGCAAGTGCCCCTGTTCGCCGGGCGCCAGCAATCGCGGCGCACCGAGCTTGAACGGTCCGTCTGGCGCAAGGACCGGCGCGAAGATGGCCGCCAGCGCGACGATGATGAGAATCGCCAGCCCGATCGGCCCCATCTTGCTGGCGACGAACGGCCGCCAGAACGCCGCGATGCGCGACGGACGCCGCAGTGCCGTCTTCAGCTCGGCATCGGCGGTGAGTGGTAACTGACTCATTTATCGCAACCTGATTCTTGGGTCGAGGAGCGCGTAGACAAGATCGGTGATCAGCACCGCGAGCGATACCGCGACAGCGAGCACCAGGTAGATCCCGAGCAGCAACGGGTAATCTCGCCGGAAGACAGCGTCGAGCGTCAGCCGGCCGATGCCGGGCCACGCAAAGACGATCTCGACCAGGGCCGCGCCGGTGAAGACAAAGCCGAGGCTGAGCCCGAAGAGGGTGACCGTTGGCAACAGTCCGTTCCGCAGGGCGTAGCGGCGGAAGATCCGCGTCTCCGGAATGCCGGTGGCGCGGAATGTCGTCACGTAATCCTCGCGCTGTTGCTGGACAACACTCGCGCGCGTGATCCGGAAATAGATCGGGATCTGGACGAGCGCCAGCGTCGCGACCGGCAGGATCAGGTGCTGCAACACATCGAGCGTATCCCGCCAGCCGGTGTAATCCGCGCGCACGGTGCGCATGCCCGAGGTCGGCAGCCACCCCAGCTTGGACGAGAAGATCACGATCATGATCAGGCCGAGCCAGAACGAGGGGACCGCAAACAGCGCATAGTTGCCGAAGGAGAGTGCTGAATCGACGGGCTTGCCCGATTTCTGGGCGGCAAACGCACCAAGGAGCGTGCCGATGACGAGCGCGATCACCGCGCTCGTCACCGTTAGCAGGAGGGTCGCTGGCAACCTCGACATGATGAGATCGAATACCGGTTGCTTGTAGGTTATGGACTGTCCGAGATTCCCCTGGGCCAACTGCTTCACGTAGTTGAAAAACTGCACTGGAAGCGGTTTGTCCAGCCCGAGCTGGCTGCGGATCGCGGCGATCTGCTCCGGGCTGGGATTGTCCATCCCGGCCATGATCCGCGCCGGGTCGCCCGGCGCGGAGTGAAGCAGAATGAAGTTGAGCACGATCGACAGGAAGATCGTCGGAATGATCGAAGCTAGCTGTCGAGAGATGTATCGACCCATCCGCGCGTTCTACCCCTCGAGCTTGGTCAGCGTGAACCGGTTCATGCCGACCTTGGAGGAGGCCGGATCGTCCGCATCGGTCCAGAAGCCGCTCAACGTGTCGATGAACGGGATGAACGACGTCTGGAGCACGAGCTGCACGACCGGCACATCCTGCGCGAGCAGTTCCTGCGCCTTGAAGTAGAGCGGTGCACGCTCTTCCTGGGTGCCGGCCTCATCGCCCTCCTTGAGCAACTTGTCAACCTCCGGGTTGCCGTAGAACCAGAGGTTCAACGTACCATCGGTGCCGACGCGCATCGCCAGGTTCGCCGGATCCGGACCCTGGAAACCGCCGAGCATGGCGAGATCGGAGTCGCCGGCGCGCACCTGGTCCTCCCAGGATGCGATCTCCAGCGTCACCAGTTCCAGGCCGACGCCGATTGCCGCGAACTGCTCCTTGAGCACCGTCGCGGTGTCGGCCACCTCCGCCCAGCCCGTGAAGTAGTAGAGCTTGAGCGCGAAGCGGGAGTCTCCCTTCAGCGGCAGCCCGGCCTCGTCGAGTGCAGCGTTGGCCGCATCGACATCGAACGCCGGCGCCGTGGCGTCCGGATTGCTCGCCCATTCGATCACGGCCGGGTAGAAGCGATCGGAGATCGTACCCAGGCCGCCGAGGGCTGTTTCGAGGATCTGATCGCGGTTGACTGCCTGCGCGATGGCGCGGCGAACCTCAACGCGGTCGAGCGGCGCCTTCTTGCAGTTGAAGCCGAAGTAGATCGGGCTCGGGTAGATCTTCTCCGACACCTTGAAGCCCGGCGTCGCCTGCACCGTGGCAACCTGCGCGGTCGGCAGCGATGGCAGGACATCGACCTCGCCATTGAGCAGCGACTGCACCTGGGTGTTGGGATCCGGGATGATGTTGAAGATCAGCTTCTCCAGGAACGGGCCTTCGCCGAAGTACTTCTCGTTCGCGACGAGCTCGACGCTGGACCCGGGCGAGTACGAGGAGAACTTGAACGGGCCGGAGCCGACCGGCTGCTGGTTGGCCGGGTTGGTCGTCCAGTCTGTCCCCTGGTAAATATGCGCCGGCAGGATGAAGACGCCGTACCAGGAGAGGAAGCCGATGATCGACGCCGACGGCTGCGAGAGGCGCAGGATCGCGGTGTACGGGTCCGGCGTATCGACCGACGTGATCGCAGCGAGATTCGTCGCGGCGGCAGCGGCCTTGTCGGCGACGATCTGCTCGAGGGTGTATTTGACGTCCAGTGAAGTCAGCGGCGTGCCATCGTGCCACGAGGCGAGCGGATTCAGCGTGAAGGTGATCGAGAGCCCGTCGTCGGCGACCTCATAGGCGGTGGCCAGCTCCGGGATCACGTTGAAGCTGTTATCCAGCGACGTCAGGCTGTTGAAGATGTTGCAGGCGATGGGCCAGAGATAGTCGTCTGTCTGGAAGTTCGGCTGGAATGACTGCGGCTCGCCGGGAATGGCGACCACGACCGTACCCTTCAGCTCCTTGGCGGGAACGTCGCCGACGCTGGTGGGCATATCCCACTCGGGCGCCGCGGGGGAAGCGGCCGGCGAGGCCGCCGGGGTTTGCGCACCCATCGACTTCGGGAACGTCATGCCCGCGATCATGGCGGCGGTGAGGCCGGCGCTACCTGTCTTGAGCATGGACCGGCGACTCAACGCGATCTGTGCGGGAGATGGATACATTTTTTCCGACGGTGAGCTCATCTTGCATACCTTTCTGACAGAGAAGAGGTGAACGTGAAACGATGTGTCCCCGGGCCGGTGCTTGCGTCCGGCCCTCATGTCCCGTTACCCCTGGATCAGCTCAGTCGTGCTGACCATTGAGTTGCGACGCAACCGCCAGCGCCGCACCGAGGTGCATGGCGACCAGCTTCCGAATCGGGACCACCCGGTATTCCAGCTCGGATTCCAGACGATCACCCCAGGCGTTGAATGCATCAAGGGATTCCTGGAGATGCTTGCGGATCTTGGGTGTCCCGTTGCCGATGGCGACTTCGCCTTCCAGCATGCGAACGAGCATGCCCACCTGCAGCAGACGATAGAACTGGCTCTCCTGCCGGTTGCTGAAGAGCTCGGCAACCGTGGCCGGACGATCGGTCGAGGGATCGGTCTGTGCCCAGGTGCGCTCGGCGCTTCGGTGCTTCTTGCCTTCCTCATTGAAGGAGGTGACTGCCGTTCGAAACGGGGATGATGCTTTGAGGTCGTCCTTGACGGCATCGAGTTGCCGGGAGACGAAATCCGTCACTTCGTCGGCAGCATCGAGCCCGGCGAGGATGGCCTCTCGTCGATTGGTCCCCGTAACCGTCTGGTCGTTGACCCGCGGGTCGTCGAAGTATGCCATCTCGGTAACGAGGGTCAGCGTCCCATATTTCGCTGAATATCCCGCGCTCGATCCTCCGTGGGATGCCTCGCTGATATCCGCCCCGTTTTGTTCCAGGTAATCGACCATATCCTCGGTGGTGATCAGCTTGAAGATCGCCGGTGCGTATTCCGTCGCAAACGGGACTTCCGGCTCCCCCAGGCTCAGGGGAAGATCCTCCCAGCCGGGGAGATCGTGGAGTGTCTGATAGACCTCGGGCAGCGGGCGGCTGAGATAGTAGTAGACGCCGCCGAAGCCCGCATTGTGCAGGGAGACCACGAGTTCCGGCTTCAGCTCGTCGATGACGCGCATCAGCGTCTCGGATTCAGGGATGGTGCGATCGAAGTAGTTGGTCTTGTATGCGTTGGGGAACGTCCATTCGACCTGCTCGTGCCCGGCCGGACGGTAGAAGTTGCGAGCGTAATTCTTGGGCGTGAAGGGCCCGGCGAACCATCCCTCGTTGAGGCGCGTGCCATCCGGATCGACCGTCGGGATCAGGTGCCAGGTGTAGTCAAGCGATTCGCGGAGCTCGCTGTTCTCACAGAGCAGGCGGCTGAGGTAGGTCACCATCATCGCGCCGATCGGCTCGTTTGGATGCGGGCACCCGAACAGGCAGACGTTCTTCGAGCCCGAGCCGATGGACAGCATGCGGATCGGCTCGCCGAGTTTTGAGGAACCGACGCGCTTGAGGGTCGTCAGTTCCGGAAAGTCGGCGGCTACGCAGTCCAGGTTTGCATGAAGCTCATCGACTGTGAGAAAGCGATCCATTTCTGGAATCTGCGAGATATACGAACGGATATCCACCAAGTCTCCCTTCATCGCGGTTCAGACATTCGTCGATATTGGACGACAACGTGGAAGATAGCATGCTGTGGAAGCCCGTCAATCCGTTGTGGAAGGAGTGTGATCGGGTATCCCTGCCGGAAGTGATGCTGATCCGGAATTCCACTTGCAGAAGGTGAATGTTTGCACGACAGCCGGCTACCATTTCGTACAGAGTGGCCGCCAAATGTGGTTCCGTTTTGTAGCCGAGGGTGCCACTGGGCAGGAGCGCAGTGTTCTTATTGGCGGGAGGATGCGCGAAGGGGCACGGTCGCGCGCGTACGCCAGCATCGGTTGCCGCCGGCGCTGATGTCCCTTTCCGGAAGAACACCCCTACGGGCGGCGCTGGTCCCGGCTGACTAGCAGGACCGGAATGATGGCCATGAGGGCGATGGCGGCGGCGAGGAGAAAGGTCTCCTGCACGACCTGGATGCCGAGGGGGATCGCGTGGTCCTCCAGAAACTGCTGTTGCCGCAGCAGAAAGGCCGCCGTGGCCTCGTCCGGCTGGCGGACCACCGGTTCGAGCCGGTTCGTCAGTGTCTGGAGCCGCTTGACTGCGATTGCCGTCAGCGCCGAGATGCCGAGCGTCATCCCCAGCAACCGGCAGACAAGGGCGGTCGAGGCCGCCGCTCCATGGTCGGAATCCGCGGCCTGGTCGAGCGCGATCGCGGTCAACGGCGCGATGAGCAACCCGAGGCCGCAACCGGCGATGATGAGACCCGGAATCATGAGGGCGATGTGGTCGCCATCCAGCAGGGGATAGAGCAGCCCGTACCCGAGGGTGGCGAGCAGGAGCCCGCCGAGCATCACCCGTTGGGTGCCGACACGCAGGCTCAATGAGGCGCTGGAAAGCGACATCAGCATGATTCCCGTGGTGTAGCACGCCAGCATGCCGGCGCTGATGTCGCTGGTCCGGTTCGGATCGCTGACGAGGGCCACCACGACCGGGACGTCGACCATCCCCACCATCAGCACGGCGCCGACCAGGAAATTGGCGAGGCTGGTGAGCGCGAAGGTGCCGTTGGCGAGAAGGGCCACGGGCAGGATCGGGTGCGGGGATCTTCGCTCCCAGACGATGAGTCCGGTCAGGGCGATGAGCGTCAGCACCAGCAGCGCTGGCACGTAGCCCGCGAGCGGGTTGGCCGTTCCGCCGAGCGCGCGCAGACCGGAGCCGGTGGCGCTCCCGATCTCGCCGCCTGCCGAGAGCGCCAGGTTGACCGCAACCAGCATGGTCGCCAGCAGGATCGCACCGGGAACGTCGAGCCGTCGCAGCGAGGCCAGGCTCCTGCCCGGTGATTCAGGAGGGAACGTCACCAGGACGAATCCGGCCGCGACCAGAAGGAGCGGCACGTTGATCCAGAAGACCCAGCGCCAGCCTTCGGACGTCCCCGATGCAAGGAACTCGACGACCGCCCCGTAGACCGGGCCGATCACCCAACCGAGCGTATCGACCGCGCTCACCACGCCGATTCCGGCCAGGCGCCTGCCGCGGGGAAGCGTGTCGCCGGTGAGCGCCAGCGCCACCGGGAGCAAGCCGCCGCCCCCGAACCCCTGGATGCTGCGCCCGACGATGAGTCCGTCAAGCGATTGGGCGAGACCGCACACGATGGAGCCGATGAGGAAGATGCCGAGGCAGACGAGAAAGGTGTACTTACGACCGGCAAGATCGGAAATCCGCCCCACGATCGGGATGGCGACGATATATGCGATCAGGTAGCCGCTGACGATCCAGATATACCGGTCGATATCGGAGGTGTTGACACCGATATCCGTGATCATCCGTGGCAGGATCGCGGCAATGACGGTCAGGTCGACCGCGCCGAGGAAGACGCAGAGGAGTGCCGCGTTGAGGGCGGGCGAGGAGAGGACAGACCGGGATGAGGCATGATCGCGCACGTCGCTACACCGGAGACTCGATGGAGACATCCTCGTCATAACCCGAGATGCGCATCGTCCACGTCGCAGGATGATCCTTCCCGCTGTCCTCCGGCTCGGCCAGCACGATTTGCAGAAGCTGGGATGAGTTCGTGTCGATCCAGAGCTGGACCGGGAACGACGATCCACTCATGGATTCCGCCGTCAGCACCGAGATGTCGTCCTGCGAGGCAACGCCAGAGATCTTGTAGGCGGTGCGGCCACCGATCTCCTCGGTGCCCTCCAGCTTGACGCCGTGGAGCTTGCCGATCACGGGGCCGAGCCCGTTCTTCGTGTCGAAAAGCACGGAGGGGTTGTAGCCGAATTCCTCGGGCGCCGGTCCCCATTTCCCACTCAGGATATCCGTCGTCCACGAGTGGTCGCCGATCGTGATCATCCTGATGGTCGCGTTGCTGGCACCAAACAGGTTGACCTGAAACGTCACGTCCACCTTGTCCGGCCGCAGAAGGTCGCCCTGGGCGTTCAGGAGGCGAATGGTATGCGCAGGGTCGACATACGAATCTCCCTTGATCTTCAGGTTGAAGTGGATCGACTTTGCGTTGGCGATCGTCGTGCTTGCCCGGGCGATGACATCGCCGGCTGTCGGTTCTGGCGTGGGGGTCGTGGTGTCGCCGGTGCCGCCACTGCCGCCGCACGCGGCAAGGAGGAGCATCGACACGAGCAGCACGGATCCGAGTCGGAGTGTTCTCTGTATCACGGATGCGGTTCGGCTCCTCCGTCAATCGTTGGCAAAGCACCGGCGGATGCCCGGGGAGAGGGAGCAGGTGGAGAGGCATCCTCGGAGGGTAGTCTAGCAGCACGGTATCACGCGAACGTGAACCGATTGTGGCGATCCTGTGTCGTCACGACCTGTGCGTTTCAGCATCACGCGGAAGCGTCGATTCCCTCCTCGTCTTCTTCGTCGTATTCGCCATGCCAAAGACGCCGCATCTCCGGCGATGTGGCCAGGAGCTCGGTGAGGGTGCCCTGGGCCACGACTCGTCCGTGCTCGAGCACGATGATCTGATCCGCGCGCTGGAGCGCTGGGTGGCGATGGGAGACGACCAGCGACGTCACGCCGTCGCGGGCGAAGAGGCGGTCCCAGAGGAGTCGCTCCGTGGCGACATCCAGCGCGCTGGAAAGGTCGTCGAAGACGTACAGCTCGGCGGGCCGGATGAACATCCGTGCCGTCGCGCTTCGCTGCATCTGGCCGCCCGAGAGCTTGACGCCGCGCACGCCGACCATCGTCTCCAGTCCGTCCTGGAGCTCCTGGACATCTTCTTCCATCACCGCGGCGTGCAGCGCGGCCGGGAGATCGACTGAATCGGGAGGCAGGCCGAGCAGGATGTTATCGCGCAGTGACTCGCTGAAGAGGCGAGGCGATTGCGGCGTGTACGCACTGCGCGGCGGCACGAAATGGTGTGCCGGTTCCGCGATGCATTGCCCGTTCCAGCGTATCTCGCCTTCGTCGGCCGGCAGCAGGCCCAGCAGTGTCCGGAGGAGCGTCGTCTTGCCGGAACCGATCCGCCCGGTCACGACCGTCATCGTGCCGCGCTTCAGCGAGAAACTGACATCCTCGATGCCACGTCCCGTCTCCGGATGGCGATAGCTCAGTCCCCGCACATCGAGGGACCGCAAGGCATCGTTCCCGATCGGTGCCACGGGCGGGAGCGTGGGGTAGGGACCACGAAGATAGACCGGACCATTGGCGATGAGCTCTGCCGCCGGCGAGTCCTGCATCAGCGCGGTCAGGCGGTCGACCGACACGCCGATCTGGCGGTAGCGCGAGAGATACTCCCCGCAGAAGCCTGCCGCGACCGAGAGCGAACCGAGATACGAGACGAAGAGGGAGAAATCGCCGACGGTGAAATCGCCGGACCTGATCTTCGTTGCTGCCAGCAGCAGAATCAATCCGGTGCCGAGATTGGCCAGGTTGGTCGAGACCGACTTGATGAGTTCGGTAAAGACCGTGTCGTTCAGTGTTGCCTTCCGCCGGGCGTCGTTCACTCCGCGGAAGTGATCGATCACCCGGTTCTCCGCATTGGCGATCTTCACCGCCTGGACCGCGCCGAAGATCTCGCCGAGCAGGCCGGTGACGTTGCCAATCGCCTCCTGATTGGCCTTGCGGAACCGCTCGATGCGACGGCCGACCATGGAGACGAGCGCGATGATCGCGAGGAGTGGCAGGAAGACGCCGAGCGTGAGTACCGGATCGATCCGGAACAGCACGAACAAGGAGATCGACAGCATCAGGAGCTGGCCGAAGGGGTCGAAGGTCCAGCTGAGGAACATGCAGACATTCGTGACATCATCGCGGAACCGGCTCATTGCCTCACCGGAAGAGATCGGGACCGACCGGGCTCCGGGGTGGGTGAGAATGCGTTCGAGGATGTTCTTTCTCAGCAGGGCTCCGACGTAGAGCCAGAGGGTCGGTTCCAAATACGTCGCGAGAACCTGGACGATCGAGCGCGTGACGCCGACTGCGATCAAGAGGGAGAGAATGGTCCAGCTGTTCGCGCCCGCCGGCTCGCCATGCGAGAGGTCGTCGAAGAATCGCTGGAGAATCAGGCCCGGCAGCAGCGGCAGGATGTACATCGTGAAGAGCACGCCGAGACCCGCCCCCACGAAGAGTTTGGGCTGGAAGGTCGCGAGCGAGCGAACCAGTTGCCATGGTTTCATACGCGTACCTCCTCGCTCGGGATCAGGTCGTGACCGGTTCGCAGCATCTCTGCGAAGCGCGAGGTGGGATCGTTGGCCAGTGCCGCTCGATCTCCCCGTTCCGCGATCTGGCCATCGGCCATGACGATGATCTCTTCGGCGCGTTCGATCGTCGCCAGCCGGTGGGCGATCACGATCGCTGTTCGGCCGGCGAGTAGGGTGTCGATCGCCCGTTCGAGGCGCGCTTCGGTTGCCGGATCGAGCCGGGAGGACGCCTCATCGAGGATCACCACGTCTGGATCGCGCAGGAAGACACGCGCGAATGCCAGAAGCTGGGCCTCACCCGCCGAGAGACCACCGCCGCTCGCGGCGAGGATGGTATCGAGCCCCTGCGGCAGCGAGGCATACCAGGCGCCGAGGCCGAGGGTCTGCAGGGCATCTTCGATTCGAGTGTCGGGGACCGTCGGGTCGAAGAGGGTCAGGTTGTCTCGCACGCTGGCGCGGAAGAGCTGGATCTCCTGCGTGACCAGCGCTACGCGCTCGCGGATCTGAGCCGGCGCGCAATCCCGCAGGTCGACGCTTCCAAGCCGGATGGCGCCACCGGTCGGATCGTAGAGCCGAAAGAGCATTCTCGTGATCGTCGTCTTGCCACTTCCTGTGCGGCCGACCAGACCCAGCACACGGCCCGGTTCGAGGTGGAAGCTGACATCTCGCAGCGTCGGCGCGGCATCCTGGTACGCGAATGTCACGTCATCGAAGGTCACGGCGAGCGGACCGGCGGGCAGGACCACACCTATGCCGTCGCCGATCGTGGACTGGACCTGCTGGAGGGCGCGGACGCGGCCGATGCTGGCGCCCGCCTGCTGGAGATCGCGCAACTGGCGCGAGATCTCCTCGACCGGCTGCATCAGGATCTGGGTGTACTGGAAGATGACGAAGACCGTGCCCAGCGTGACCGCATCCTCCTTGAAGAGCACCGCGCCGACGCCAAGCGAGATCGCGGTGCCGATCGCGAAGAGCAGGTTGGATGACGAGTAGGTAATACCGCCGATCAGGTTCGCGCTCTGCTGCTTGCGGAGGAGATTCCGGGCGTGCTCGTGATTGCGGCGCATGACGTATCCGGTGGCGCCAGCCGATCGAATATCCTCGGTGCCATTGATGCGCTCCTCAATGAAACCCATCAGCTCGGCGGTAGCTTGGCGCGAGGCGGCAAAGCGCGTGGTGGCGAAGCGGCCAAGAACGAGCATCACGATAACGGTCACCGCGGAGAAGATGCCGATCGTCGCGCCGATTCGCCAATCGATCTGCATGAGCAGGATGACGACACCGGCTGCGAGCAGGACGTTGCCGAGGATGTTGATGATGAAGCGTGAGAAGAAATTGCCGAGCGTGAAGACATCACCGTCGACGCGCTCGATCAGGGCGCCGGGTGTCGTCCGGTTGTGATACGCCATGTCGAGACCGAGGACGTGACGGGTGAGATCGGCGCGCAAGTTATTGGTCGCGGTCCAGCCCACGTACTCCGCGGTCCACGTTTCGAGGAGGCGGGTCACCTGAATCAGCAGGGCGAAACCGATGTAGAGCCCGGCGATGATGAGCAGGTTCCGAATCGGGGCAGCATCAAGCGCGCGGTCGATGAATCGCCGCAGGATGAGGGGCGAGACCAGCTGGATCGCGATGTTCGTCAGCATCAGGACGGCGAGAAGCGCGGCGCGGCCCCGTTGCGGCTTGAGATAGACGGCGAGGAGACGCCAATAATCGCGAGGAGAAATGCGCACCTCGGGAATCCTTCGTGTTGCCGGAGTGGGGGAATCAGAAAAGCCGGCCCGCAGGATACCACGTCGCGGCCCGAAAAGATAGCGGTGCATTGGGGGCGAGCCGGTACCCGCTCGCTGCACGGATTGTGGGGAGCTGGCACCCCTCGCCCTCAGGTATCGAACACCGACCAGCAGATGTCGTTCCGCAATCGCTGGTCGTCGAGCACGAGGGCGCAAATCGCCGCGGGCAGCTGATCACGCTGCCATGCGCACTCCAGCCGCCGTGCGTGCTCTCCCTCCCCATCGGGCGCGGCGGCACGTGCGGCCTTGATCGCATACGCTGCCGCTCCGAGCTCGTGCGCGGCGACGTGTGCGACCGCGGCCGCCTGACCGGCAGCGTATGCGGCATGCCGTGCTGCCCCATGCAGGTCTCTCGCCGCACCCATCGCGTGGCCGGCGGCCGTGCGCGCCTCGGTCATCGTGATCTCGCCGCGCGCCCAGGCCCGAGCCTGGGCAATCGCATGCCGCGGCCGCGTATCCGACGGCCTCTCCGTCTCAAAGAGGCCGAGGACGTGCTCCGCGCAGGTAGCCGCCCACAAGGCGAGCAGCCGGTGCTCCTCGTCGGTGAGCGTCCCTCCCCGGCGGATAGTGATGAAGCGGGGGTCGCGTTCCTTGGGGAGGATCACTGCCTATCCTGTCAAGATCGTGATCTGAATGGGCCCACTGGAGGAAAGGTACAGGCAATGGCTCTGCAACCGCTCGGACACGGCCCGCTCCAACGCCCTTCCGGCAGTATCCGGGTTGTCGCCGTCGAGGCACAGACAGGCTCAACGAGCACGGGCCGGCGATACGCTCGCTGCGTGGGCTCTCGATTGCACTCGACATGCCGGCACGGCGTCAATTGCTCCAGCGTTTCCTGGGTGGCGGGACGCTAGACCATCTTTTCGTCGACGTAGCACCAGCGCCAGTCCTCGCCCGGCTCGAACGAGCGAATGATGGGATGCCCCGTCTCGTGGAAATGCTTGGTGGCGTGCTTGTTCTTGGACGAATCACAGCAGCCGATGTGCCCGCAGATCAGGCATTCGCGCAGGTGGACCCACGTGTCGCCCATGGCCAGGCACTCCTCGCAGCCGTCTGGCGTGCGCGGGGTGACATCGCGGATTTGATCGAGGTGCGTGCACTGCGTGCTCATGATCGCTCTCCTGGTGATTGCGGCCGTGTCGTGGAAGTGGATTCAGACGCCGTATCAATACCGTCGCTCCTGCTCGCAGGACCGTTGCCCTCGTCAGACGCATGCGGTCGCCCATCCGGGGGAAGGGCGACGCGAAATGTTGTGCGTCCGGGCTCTGACGTCACCCCGATCGTGCCACCGTGTTCTTCGGCCACGATCCGCCCGGCGGGATCTAGTCCGAGCCCGGTCCCCCTTCCCTGCGGTTTCGTTCTGAAGAACGGCTCGAAAATACAGGCGAGACCTTCGGATGCGTTGCCATCGCCGTTGTCCTCGATCTCCACGACCGCCGCGTCATCCTCGCGCCGCGTCCGGATCGCGATGGTGCCTTTGCCGCGCATGGCGTCGAGCGCGTCGTCGAGGATATTCGTCCAGACCCGGTTGAGGGTGTTGCCGAAGACCCGCACCGGCGGAAGATCGTGTTGATAGTCGCTCCTAAATATAATCCTCTGGCAGTGTTCGATCGAGTCCGGTTGGACGTTGTCCCCGATGTTGGGGGGAGTGAACCTCGTCCTTCCGAACATCATTCTCCGATTCCAGTCAGAGATCGCCGAAGTCAGCGGGGATGAACGTCTTGAATCGCTCGTACTGAAGAACTCGCCCACCGGCGACGTCGAGACCGTGGCCGCGAGCGCGCCCTTCGTCTTCATCGGTGCCAGCCCGCGCACGGAATGGCTCGATGGCTGCGTTGCCCGCGACGAGAAGGGGTTCATCCTGACCGGTCCCGACCTGGTGGCCAATGGACGCCCCCGAATCTGGAAGCTCTCGCGGGACCCGCTCTTGCCGGGGGACCACTATCCCGGGGGGCTTCGCCGCGGGCGACGTGCATCACGGATCCGGAAAGCGCGTCGCCACGGCGGTGGGCGAGGGCGCGATGGCGGTGATGTCGATCTGGCTGTGCCGCGCCCAGGCTCGTCTGTAGCGACTCGGATCTTACACTCAATTGCTGGCGAGCGCCGGATAGGCCGATAATGGGGCGTCCCCTCCCGCGTGGGAGTGCGCGTCACGGGGATCGCGTCCTCGTGATGACCATCCGGTATCAATGCATTTCGGGCGCGGGAAGCAGCGCCACACGCTTCGGAGTGAGAACTTGAGCCTCGTCCCGACAGAACTCGACCTGACCGTCAGCAGCACATCTGAGGCGGCTGGCCGACCGAACAATGAAGATGCCATTCTCGTCGCGCCGCTGCCCGACGGTGGCGCGAGCGACGATCGCGGATACGTGCTCGCCGTCGCGGATGGCATGGGCGGCCTCGAACGCGGTGAGGTCGCAAGCAAGCTGGCGATCGATCTGCTGGCTGATCTCTTTGCCCGCGAGCGCCCGAATGATGTCGCACTTGCGTTGAAGCAGGCCTACCGGCGCGCCAACGATGCCATCTACAAGCAGGCTGCGGAGAGCCCGGAGCAGGGCCAGATGGGCACCACGCTCGTCTCCGCCGTCGTCCATGGCAAGTACGTCACGATCGCCAATGTTGGCGACAGCCGCGCCTACCTGATGCGCGCAAACCAGATGACGCAGATCACGCAGGATCACTCGCTGGTTGCCGATCAGGTCACGCAGGGGAAGCTGTCTGAAGCCGACGCGCGCAAGAGCCCGCAGCGGAACATCCTCACCCATGCGCTTGGCAGCGCTCCCCAGCTCGACCGCAAGCTCCCCAGCATCTATGAGCTGACGCTTCTGCCCGAGGACCGCCTGCTGCTCTGCAGCGACGGCTTCTTCGATGTGATGCAGTCGGAGGATTACCTGCGAGTCCTGCGCAATGCCGATTCAGGAGATCCGGCGCGACAACTCACTGCGCTGGCCCAGGAGCGCGGGACAACCGATAACGTCTCGGCGATCGTGGTGGCGGTCAGCCCGTCGCTCGCGACGGTCCAGCGGGCACAGATCGGCACCGAGATCGAGGCGCAGCAGGGAAGCCGCATCGGCGCGATCCTGCTGCCCGCGTTGGTGCTGCTGATCGTGATCATTGCGATTGCGGTCGGAGTCTTCTTCTATCTGATGTAGGCGAAGCATGGCGCCAGCAGGCGTAGCGAGGAGCGACCCCTGAGCGAGCAACCAGTGATGCCGTCCTGCGTGATCGACGCTCATACGCATCTCTTCCCACCCGAGGTTGTCGCGGACCGGAAGCCGTTCCTCGCTCGCGACGCCTGGTTTGGCGAGGCCTTCGGGCATCCCAAGGCGACGACCGCGGCCGCACGCGACCTGCTGGCGAGCATGGAGGGCGCCGGAATCGAGCGTTCTGTGGTCTGTGGCTGGCCGTGGCGCGATCCCGGTCTCTGCCGCATGCACAACGACTACCTGGCCGAGGTCGGGCGACACCATCCGGGCCGCGTCTCCTGGTTGGGAATCGTGAACCCCGCCGATCCGGGTGCCGCGCAGGAAGTCGCCCGATGCAAGGCGCTCGGCGCGGTCGGGATCGGTGAGGTCAATGCCGACGGTCAGCACTTCGCCTGGAATGAGCCACGGCGGTTGCGCGGGTTCGTTGACGCATGCATCAGTCTCGATCTGCCCGTGCTCATTCACACCTCCGAGCCGGTTGGACACATCTACCCGGGAAAGGGCCGGGCGACGCCGGAGAAGCTGCTCGCCTTCTTTCTGGCATTCCCTGAACTGCGCGTCGTGGCGGCGCATTGGGGTGGGGGACTGCCCTTCTACGAGTTGATGCCCGAGGTGGCGACGATCCTGCAGAACGTTGTTTACGATTCCGCCGCTTCGACGTATCTCTACTCGTTCGACATCTTTCCCGTTGTCGAGCGACTTGTTGGCCAGCGGAGAATCCTCTTCGGCTCGGATTTTCCGGTGCTGCAACAGCGGTCGTTTCTCGGTCGAGTGATGGCGTCGGGGCTGGCGGCTGGGTCCATCGATGACGTGGTCTGGGGCAATGCCAGCCGCGTCTTTCGTCTGCCGGGGTGCCGGTCTGGAGAGTGCTTGTGATTGCCGCGCTGATTGGCCGGATATTTGAAGTTCGCGCCGATGCGGTGCTCGTCGACGTCCATGGCGTCGTCTATCAGGTGATGACCAGCGGCCGCACGGTGGCCGCCGCCGGCGAGGTCGGTTCCGATATCATCGTCCAGACGCGGTTGATCGTGCGCGATGATGCGCAGGTGCTGTATGGCTTCCTGACGCGAGCGGAATTGCAGTGGTTCGAGTCGCTGATCAACGTCAGTGGCATCGGTCCGCGCCTTGCCTGCGCGATGCTGACGCGGTTCTCGCCGGAGGAATTGCTGACCGTGATCGAGGCGGAGAACGTCACCCTGCTCTCGACGGTGCCGGGGATCGGCAAGCGGACCGCCTCCCGCATCCTGCTCGACCTGCGGGGCAAGCTGCCGGCCGACCTCACGACCACGACGGCGGGATCGTTGCCGCGGCTGGGGGGTCGGGAGGAAGAGGTCGTGGCGGCTCTGCAGTCGCTCGGCTATACGGCGAACGAGGCGCTCGACGCGGCGGCGCGGTCGGACGTGGCGGAGACGGCGACGATCGAGGACCGGATCGTCGCCGCACTACGCATCATCGGAGCGTAGCTTCGCTAAGCGCCCTCCCGAATGGTTGGGACGGGACCGGGTAGGACTTGCGTTGGCAACGTCAATGATCGCAACGGAAACGTACCGCAGCGTACTCCCTGGTCTCAACGTCATTTCGAGCTTGTCGAGAAATCTCCTCTTCGTGGGCTTGGCCGGGGCGTGTCTGCTCCTCGGGACTGGACCTGAACGCAGACACCCGACGCGCCGAGCAAGAGATTTCTCGACTTCGCTCGAAATGGCGAATGAGGGACAAGTTCACTCAGCACGTCGTGAACAAGCGGCCCTAGCGCTTGCCCCACGTCTCCACATTGACCCGTCGTTCGACCGCAAGGGCGTGCCCGGTCAGTCCTTCGGCGCGGGCAAGGGCCGAGGTCGCCTGTCCGAGGCGTTCCAGTGCCCGGTCATTCGCACCGATAAGCGAGATGACTTTCTGGAAGTCCGTCAGATTCAGCGGCGACGAGTAGCGCGCGGTGCCGCCCGTCGGCATGACGTGGCTCGGGCCAGCCGTGTAATCCCCAAGCGCCTCTGCGCTCGCCTCGCCGAGGAAGATGCCACCGGCGTTGCGGACCAGCGGCACGAGATCCCACGGATTTGCCACGAGCAGACAGAGGTGTTCTGGCGCATAGGCGTTCGAGAGATCGACCGCCTCTTCCAGATTCCCGACCACCGCGATCAGGCCGTTGTTCCTGAGTGACGTCCGGGCGATTTCACCCCGGTCGAGGCTGCTGAGCTGGATTGCCAGTTGCGCCTCGACCAGGCTCGCCAGGTCACGCGAGGTCGTGATCAGGGTCGCGGCGGAATCGACGCCGTGCTCCGATTGGGCGATCAGGTCGGCAGCCACGAGCATCGGATCCGCCGACTCATCGGCGATCACGAGCGTCTCGGTGGGGCCGGCGATCTGGTCGATATCGACCGCACCGTAGACTCGCTGCTTGGCGAGCGCGACGAAGATGTTGCCCGGACCGAGGATCTTGTCGACGTGCGGCACCGACTCCGTGCCGTATGCTATCGCGGCGATCGCCTGGGCGCCGCCGATCGCGAAGACTCGGTCCACCCCGGCGACCTTGGCCGCCGCGAGGATGATCGCGTGCACCGCACCCCCGGCACTCGGGGGAGAGCAGAGCACGATCTCCTCGACCCCGGCGACCCTGGCGGGAACCGCAGTCATCAGGAGGGTGGAGGGGAGGGGCGCCGTGCCCGCCGGTGCGTAGACGCCCACTCGTGAGAGCGGGCGCACGAGCTGGCCGTAGGTGCCCAGTTCCTCGGTCGTGATCCACGACGAGCGACGCTGCTGCTCGTGAAAGAGGCGGATGCGGTCGGCGGCGACGGTGAGGGCCTCCTGCAACGCCGGCGGAGTAGCCTCCCAGCCAGCCTCGATCTCCTCTGGGGAGACCTCCCACGCCTCCGGCGCCTTGCCATCGAAGGCGAGCGTGAACTCCAGGACGGCCTCGTCGCCACGGTCGCGGACGCCGGTCACGATGCGGTCGACGACCTCGCGGGCGGTGAGCGGCTGGCCGAAGACCTCCTCGCAGCGGGCCGCGATGTGCGGCGCGAGGGCGGGTTCGGCGAAATCTCCCCGTCGCTCGAGCACGGTGCGCGCGGCTTCGTACCCTTCGACAACGCGGATCTCGACTTGCTTGGATGTCATCGCTAGACCCTCAGACTTCCGTTGACCTTGTTCGCCAGCGTCCGCCCTATTCGTTTGCGAACCTTGCCCAGCTCGGCGTCGGTCAGGGCGCGATCCGGCGCCGTGAACGTGACGCGGAAGGCGAGGCTCTTCTTGTGCTCGCCAAGTTGCTCGCCGGCGAAGACATCGAAGAGGGCGACACCGGTCACGAGCGGTCCGGCACCATCACGCAAGGCCCGCTCGACCTCGATTGCGGGAAGATCGGCATCGACCACGACGGCGAAGTCCTGCTCAACCGGCAGGAACTTGTCGACGCTCACCTGACTCGGCGCATGTGCAGTCTGGAGTTCCAGCAGGAGCTGGACGTTCACTTCGGCCACGACCAGGCGGACGTCCTCAATGCCGAGCTCGCGTGCGACATCCGGTCGCACTTCGCCGATGATGCCGAGGCGGCATCCATCGGGCAGCGTGAACGACGCGGCACGACCGGGGTGGAGCGCCGGGTGCTCGATTCGCTTCCAGGTCAGCGCCGGGTGGTCGTGCCGGTCCAGCAGCCCATCGATCACGCCCTTCACATCGAAGTAGTCGAGCTGATCGTCCGCGCCCGGATGGGCGTTGAAGCGATCGAAGGGATCGCGTTGGCCGGCGAAGGCAATCGCCAGCGTGGAAGGCTCGTTCGGCAGCTGATCGGGTTCCGTCCCGATGTAGACGTGACCGATCTCGAACAGGCGCACCGTGCGCTCGTGCTTCAGGTTCTCCGCGACCGCCGCAACGAGCCCTGGCACGGCTGAGACACGGAGGATATCGCGATCCGCCTGGATGGGGTTCTTGAGCCGGACGAGGTGAGCGGAATCAACCGAGTGCACAAGCCCACCGGTCATGGTGGCGGACCAGCGATCGATCTCGTCCTGCGAGACCGTGACATAGGTGCGGCCCTCGAATGCACCCGAGGCGACCAGCGTGCGCCGGATGCTGCGCTCGAGCAGGAAGAGTGGATCGCGCTCGACCAGCGGTGTGGTTCCGGTTGGCAGGGTCGCCGGCAATTGGTCGTAGCCGACGATCCGCGCGACTTCTTCGATCACATCCTCCGAGATCGAGACATCCGGGCGCCAGGAGGGCACCTGGACCGTGAGCATGCCCGAGGACGGGTCGAGCGTTGGGGCGAAGCTCAGGCGTGTCAGGACGTCCAGTGCCTGCTCTTCCTTCACCGGCATCCCCAGCACCTGCTCGATGCGGTCGAACGGCAGGGACACGACCCGTGTTCGAACTGGTTCAGGATAGACATCCTGCCATGCACGGATAGTGGCGCCGGGGCAGAGATCGAGGACCAGTTTCGCCGCCCGGGCGTTCGCAATCCCGGAGAGCTCGGGATCGAGGCCGCGCTCGAACCGGACCGAGGCATCGGTGCGGAGGCGGAGCGCACGCGAGGTCTTCCGGATATTCTGCATGTCGAAGTTCGCTGATTCGAGCAGGATCGATGTCGTGCCGTCGGTGATCTCGGAGTTGACACCGCCCATCACCCCGGCCAGGCCGACCGGGCGCCCGCCGTCGGTGATCAGGAGCGTCTCGTCCGTCAGCTCGCGCGTCTGGTGGTCGAGCGTTTCGAGCTTCTCGCCAGCGGTTGCCGTGCGAACGACGATCCTGCCCGTTGAGATGGTCGCAAGGTCGAAGGCGTGCAGCGGCTGGCCGAGCTCCAGCATGACATAATTCGTGATATCGACGATGTTGCTGATCGGTCGGATACCAGCGGCCGTCAGGCGCCGGGCAAGCCAGCCGGGAGAAGGAGCGACCTCGATTCCGTCGATCACGATCGCGTTGTAGCGCCGGCAGTACTCCGGCGCATCGATCGCGATCAGGTCCTGCGACTCCTTCTCGGCGGGAATATCGACCGTCTCGGGCTCCTTGACCGGGAGGCCAGTGATCGCGCCGGCCTCGCGCGCGATCCCGTAGACCGAGAAGGCGTGGACGAGGTTGGGCGTGATCTCGAACTCGATGACGGAATCGCCGAGCCATTCGGCGAGGGGCGCACCCTTGGGCGCCTCCGGATCGAGCACGAGGATGCCTTCATGCTCGTCAGACAGCCCGAGCTCCTTCTCGGAGCAGACCATACCCTCCGACTTGATGCCGCGGATCACGCCCGGCTTCAGCGTTTTCAGCTTGGGTTCGGCGGCGTAGGCATCGATCAGCCGCGCGCCGGCGAGGGCGAGGGCGACCTTCTGCCCCGGCGCGATATTCGGTGCGCCGGTCACGACGCGCAGGCGATGTTGGCCGGCATCGACATCGGCCAGCACGAGGCGGTCGGCGTCCGGGTGCGGCTCGACGGTGAGGACTTCACCGACGTAGACGTTGTCCCAGCCGGCGCCGATCTGCTCGATCTTCTCCGCTTCAAGACCCGCCATCGTCATGCGATAGGCGAGGTCCTTCGGTGCGAGATCTGTCGGGACGAATTCCTGTAACCATTTATAGGGAACGTTCATCTTGGCATGTCTTCCTGGCGAGTTTCTCTCATGGCGCTACGCACATTCGAACTGTCCATTTGTAGGGAACGGTCTGGTGCCGTTCCGATCGGGCGAAGCCCGATATCCCGGCCGCCGTTTCGGTCCGGAACCCGGGACCTCGCGAGACCGCCTCCGCACATGGCCCTATAGGCCACCGGAACGGAATTGTGCCGTTCCCTTCGAAGGATGGAGGCGGGGTAGCGAATCTGGGCGAACGTTCCTACAGGTTGAGGAGCGAGAAGCGCCGCAGGAACCGGATGTCGTTGCCGGCGAAGGCACGAATATCGTCCACCCCGTATTTCATCATGATCAGACGCTCGATCCCGAGACCGAAGGCGAAGCCGCTGACCTGCTCCGGGTCGTAGCCGACACCGCGCAGGACGTTCGGATGCACCATCCCGGCACCGCCCATCTCCAGCCATCCGGTGTGCTTGCAGACCCGGCAGCCCTTGCCGCCACAGACCGCGCAGTCGACCGAGAAGTCGACGCCCGGCTCGACGAAGGGGAAGAAGTCGCAGCGAAAGCGAATGCGGCGCTCGGGCCCGAAGAGCTGGCGCGCCATCTCCTGCAGGGTGCCCTTCAGGTCCGCCATCGTGATGTGGCGATCGACCGCCAGGCCCTCCAGCTGCGTGAACATCCACTCGTGCGAGGCGTCCTGCGCCTCGTAGCGGAAGGCGCGTCCGGGCACGATCACGCGGACCGGCGGCTCCAGGCGCTCCATAGTCCGTGCCTGCATCGGTGATGTGTGCGTGCGGAGGACGATCTCCTCGGAAGGCGTGTCAACGATCATCGTGTCCCAGACATCGCGGGCCGGGTGGTTGGCGGGGATGTTGAGCAGGTCGAAGTTGTAGTGCCCGGTTTCCACCTCCGGCCCGAAGACGGCTTGAAAGCCGAGGTGAGCGAAGATCTCGATCAGCTCATCGATCATCATCGAGATCGGATGGGCGCCGCCGATGACTGGCTGGCGACCGGGGAGGGTGACATCAACAGCATCGGTCGCCAGCTTGCCCGCAAGCGCCTCGGCCTGAAGGCGCTCCTGCACCGGGGCGAAGGCATCGGTCAGTTCGGTCTTGAGGGCCTGGATCGCCCTGCCGGCAGTCGGGCGGTCTTCCTTGGGAAGTTGGCCGAGTCCGCGGAGCAGGGCCGTGACCTTGCCCTTGGGACCGAGATAGTCACGTTCCCATTCTGCCGCGGCGCTGGCGTCGGCGAGCGTCAGCAGGCGCTCGTTTGCTTCGTGTCGTAATGCGTCGAGATCCAAGGTCATTCCCTGTGTACGCTTGTCGCGAGTGCGTGTGCCATTTCAGGCATGAAAAAACCCCTCGGCAGGGACGAGGGGTCGCCACGCGGTACCACCCTGCTTCGCCGGCACCAGCAAGGGGTGCCGACGCGCTTCAAGACTCCGATATGGGGGAGCAAACCCGATCGCCTAGTGACGCTTCGGCGCGTTCGACGATCGACTCGGGAGTGAACTGACGGTGTCCATGGTCAGGATCGCTCGCAGCAAAATGCGATCCTCTCTGTCTGACCGGAGTACCGTCCCGTCTCCGTCACAGTCACAGCACGTTCAATTGGCATAAGTATAGCAACTCGACGGTGCCGGGGTGGTGGTTGTCCGGACCTCTGGGCCGTTCCCTACGCATTCACGACCAAACTGACCACCAGGTGGCGAGCCCGTATACTGAAGACTGTTTTGCACATCGGACTTCACGACTCGTTCGAGAAAGAGAGAACCATGTTCGAGAGCATCATTGAGGCGATTCACGGGCGCGAGGTGCTCGATTCGCGCGGGAACCCGACAGTCGAGGTCGAGGTCTACCTTGCGAGTGGGAATGTCGGGCGCGCCGCCGTGCCGTCCGGTGCATCCACCGGCGCCTACGAGGCCGTCGAGTTGCGCGACGGTGACAAGGCGCGCTACGGCGGCAAGGGGGTGCAGCAGGCCGTCGCCAATGTCAACGAGGAGTTGGCTGAGGTCGTCGTCGGCATGGACGCGCTCGATCAGGTCGGCATCGACACGATCATGCGGGAGGCCGATGGCACGGCGAACAAGGGTCGGCTGGGTGCCAACGCGCTGCTCGGCGTCTCGCTGGCCGTCGCGCGCGCTGCCGCCGAGCACGTCGGCCTGCCGCTCTATCGGTATCTGGGCGGCCCCAACTCCCGCGTGCTGCCCGTACCGATGATGAACATTCTCAACGGCGGCAAGCACGCCGAGGGCTCCAGCGTCGACATGCAGGAGTTCATGGTGATGCCGGTCGGCGCCGAGACCTTCAGCGAGGGACTGCGCTGGGGAGACGAGGTCTTCCACACGCTCAAGAAGGTGCTGAGTGAGCGCGGCCTGAGCACGCATGTCGGTGACGAGGGCGGCTACGCGCCAAGCCTTGGCTCGAACGAGGAGGCGCTGCAAGTCGTGGTCGAGGCGATCGAGCGGGCGGGATACACGCCCGGCGTCGATCTGGCGATCGCGCTCGATCCTGCTGCCACGGAACTTTTCGATGATGGGAAGTACGTGCTCCCGGGCGAGGGCTCGACGCTTTCCTGCGATGAGATGGTCGATTTCCTTGCGGGATGGACGACGAAGTACCCGATTGTCTCGATCGAGGATGGCCTTGCCGAGGATGACTGGGACACCTGGAAGAAGCTGACTGCGAAGATCGGGCGTGAGGTGCAACTCGTCGGCGACGACCTCTTTGTCACCAACACACAGCGCTTGCAGCGCGGCATCGACGAGCGGGCAGGCAACGCGATCCTGGTGAAGCTGAACCAGATCGGCACCCTGACCGAGACGCTGGAGGCGATCGAGTTGGCGCACAGGGCCGGGTTCAGCGCCGTCATCTCGCATCGCTCCGGCGAGACCTCGGATACGTTCATCGCCGATCTGGCGGTGGCGACCAACGCCGGGCAGATCAAGACGGGCGCGCCGTCCCGGGTGGACCGGGTGGCGAAGTACAACCAGCTCCTGCGGATCGAGGAGGAGCTCGGCGATACGGCGGTGTACCCCGGCCGCAGCGTCCTCCGCGTCTGATCGTTTGATCGACTGGGTGCCGCCCGTCGTCCTGTGAGGATCGCTCGTTTCACGTTTTCGAAGCAAAAGCAAGACCCGCGCCGGCATACGGCGCGGGTCTTGCTTTTGCTTTCGCCGGTTGCGGTATCGCGCAGATGTGTGGCCTGCCGCTGTCGCCACCATTTTCGCCGCGCGGCGATGCGTCCGGTCTGATGATGGGCGCGATGCCGGTGAATGCGCGGGTGGGAATACGAACGTCATGTGGGCTCCGCTCTGTTCGTCGAGGGCAATGTCATCGTTGCTGCTGGAATGGAGAATGAGGTGAGACGCGAGCGCACGACGGGTGACAGCCTTCCGGAGAGGGGCACTGACGACCGAACAGCGACCTTCTGGTCGATGGCCGGAGATGATCTCCTGCAGGCGCTCGGAACCTCCACCGACGGCCTGTCCGACGATGAGGCGCATCGCCGCCTGCCGACTGCCGCACCGACGCACGTGCGGACATCGGACCTCGGACTGCTTGCCCGCCAGTTCGGGAATCCGATCATCCTGATCCTGATCGCGGCGACCCTGGTATCCGCCGCGACCGGCGACCTCATCGATGCATCGATCATCCTCGTCATCGTGCTTGCCAGCGGCCTGCTCGGATTCTGGCAGGAGCGAGGCGCTTCCCATGCGGTTACCGCGCTCATCGAGAGCGTCCGGGTCACGGTCACCGTCCGGCGTCGGGGAAGCCCGGTTGAGCTTCCGGTCGAACGGGTGGTGCCGGGCGACATCGTGACGCTCGAAACGGGCGACCTCGTGCCGGGCGACTGCCTGCTGCTCGCCGGTGAGGACGTGATGGCGAATGAGTCCGCGCTGACCGGCGAGAGCTATCCGGTCGAGAAGACGCCGGGGAGCGTGACCGTCGGTACGCCGCTCGAACGGCGAACCAATTCCCTGTGGATGGGCACCTACGTGGTGCGGGGTGAGGCGACCGCGGTCGTCGTGCACACCGGTGCGGCCACCGCCTTCGGACACGTCGCCGCCAGCTTGGCCAAACGCCCCGCCCGTACCCGCTTCGAGGAGGGGATCTCGGCGTTCGGGAAGCTCCTCTTTCGAGTGATGATCGTGCTCGTGACGCTGATCCTCATCGCGAACCTGTTGTTCCAACGCCCGTTCACCGATTCGTTGCTCTTCTCGATCGCGCTGGCGGTCGGGCTGACGCCGCAGTTGCTGCCGGCGATCGTCAGCGCCAGCCTCTCCTACGGCGCTCGTCAGATGGCGAAGGCGAAGGTCATCGTCAAACGCCTCAACGCCATCGAGGATTTCGGCGGCCTGAATCTTCTGTGCAGTGACAAGACGGGCACCCTGACGGAGGGCGTCGTTCATCTCGAGCGCGCGATTGACGTCGCTGGAAATCCCAGCCAGCGCGTGATGGAGGCTGCGTACCTGAATGCGGTGTTCCAGCGCGAATATGCCAATCCGGTCGATGAAGCCATCGTCGCGGCGGGACCGATCGATACGCGCGGGGCTACGCTGATCGATGACGTGGCTTACGACTTCCAGCGCAAGCGCCTCAGCGCTCTGGTGCGGATCGATGGACGCTCGGTCATGGTCACCAAGGGCGCGTTCGAGAACGTGCTTGCCGTGTGTACCGCCCTTGATCCGGGTGATGGCCAGCGGCAGTCGATCGCGGACGAGGCGGCGATCCGGCAGTGGTACGAACGCCTTGGCGCGCAAGGGTATCGGGTGCTCGGCGTCGCGAGTCGGGATGATATCACCGGCTCGACGATTGGCGTGGCCGACGAGACCGGGATGACGTTTCTCGGCATGCTGTTGTTTTTGGATCCGCCCAAGGCCGATGTCGGGGAGACCGTGCGCGGGCTGGCGGATGCGGGGCTTTCGTTGCGGATCGTGACCGGGGATAACCGCTTCGCCGCGCGGCACGTCGCGGAGGCGGTGGGGCTGGATGGATGCAGGATGCTCATTGGTGAAGAGGTGGAGAGAATGACCGATGCCGCCCTGGCCGCGGCCGCGGTCTCCACCACCCTCTTCACGGAGGTCGAGCCGCTGAAGAAGGAGCGGATCGTCCACGCCTTTCGCACCGCGGGATATGCCGTTGGTTATCTTGGGGACGGCATCAACGATGCACCCGCCCTCCATGCAGCCGATGTGGGCATCTCGGTCGATACGGCGGTCAGCGTCGCCCGCGAGGCGGCGAGTATCGTCTTGCTGGAGAAGGATCTGCGAGTTCTGCTGGCAGGCGTGCGCCTCGGACGCCGCACGTTTGCCAATACGATGAAGTACATCTTCATCGTCACCAGCGCCAACTTCGGCAACATGTTCAGCATGACGATCGGCACGCTCTTCCTGCCCTTCCTGCCGTTGCTCGCGTTCCAGATCCTCCTGCTCAACTTGCTGGCGAATCTACCGGGCATGACGATCGCGGCGGATGCCGTCGATCCCGACCAACTGGAGCGCCCCGGGGTCTGGGACATCGGCTTCATCCGCCGGTTCATGATTCTCTTCGGGCTGAGCAGCAGCATCTTCGACTTGATGACGTTTGGTGTTCTCCGAATCGGGTTCGACGCCGGAGCCGAGCTCTTCCGGAGCGGGTGGTTCCTGGAATCCGTGGGCACGCAGATCGTCGTGGTGCTCGTTCTTCGGACCCGGCATCCGTTCTTTCGCAGTCGCCCCGGGACGATGCTGCTCGTCAGCACGGCGGCGGTGGCGGTCATTTCGTACGCCATTCCATACAGCCCCTTGCGTGGTCCGCTTGGTTTTGTCTCGCCCTCGCTCCTGCTGCTGGGCATCATTCTCGCGATCAATATCGCGTACGTGATCGTCACCGAGCTCGAAAAGCACTGGTTCTACCGGCGGCATGGTGACGAACAAATCGCCGTACCGCCAGCACCCGCGTGATCGCCATAAGCGCGCGAACGGACGCGTCGCGGGGGGAGCACGAACGCGTGGTGCTGGGGGCAAACATCGTTCCGGTTGTGGGGCGGGAAGGCACGTGCGTGCGCGTTTCGCCGGTTGCCGTACTGCACAAACGTGACGCCTGCTGCTGGGTGAGGGGGTGGGTATGCGCATCAATCGCCGGGCTTTTGTGCGGTCTGTTCTCGCCACCGGTGCCGGCATCGCCGGATCGAGCGCACACGTGCGCGCCGCACCCGCGACCCCGGTCGCTTCACCGGTCCCGCCAGCCGGGACGAACTCCCTCCCCGACGAGGATGGCTACGAGCTCTGGCTGCGGTACCGGCCGGTTACCGAGCCCCACCTCCTTGCCCAATACCGCGCCGCCACCGTGTTCCTTGTGCAACTGGCGAAGGAGCCGATGGCCCAGTCGATGATCGATGAGCTCGACCGTGCCTGCGTCGGCATGCTGGACCGCCACGTCACTCCGGTGCCAGCGATGACGGCGGATGGCACGATCCTGATCGGCACTCCCGATACCTCCCCGGACATCAGGAAGCTCATGGCGTCCCGATCGGTCGCGCTTGGCGAGGAGGGATTCATCGTCACCTCGTCAACCATCAGCGGACACCGGGCGACGATTATCGCGGCGAACCATGAACGCGGTCTCCTGTACGGGACCTTTGCGTTCATCAGGCAGATGCAAATGCGCAATCCGATCGACGCCCTCGATATCGTCGATATGCCGCGCGCCAACGTCCGGGTCGTCAATCACTGGGATAGCATCAGCCGCACGGTCGAGCGCGGATACGCCGGCCTATCGATCTTCGATTTCTCGAACCTGGCGGCGCCCAATCCCCGCTACCTCGACTACGCGCGCACCCTGGCTTCGATCGGTATCAATGGCACCGTGATCAATGACGTGAACGCCAGTCCGGCGTTTCTCGACAGCGGGATGATCCCCGGCTACGTCAATCTCGCGGATACTTTCCGCCGGTGGGGAATCCAGCTCTTTTTGTCCGCCAACTTCGCCGCGCCGATGGACCTGACCGTTGGCGACCCGGACCCGATTACGACCGCTGACCCGTTTGACAAGAATGTGAAGGCATGGTGGTCGCGGAAGGCCGACGAGATCTACCGCGCGATCCCGGATTTCGGCGGATTCCTCGTGAAGGCGAACTCCGAGGGAGAGCCAGGCCCGCTCACCTACAACCGAACGCATGCCCAGGGCGCCAACATGCTGGCGCGCACGCTCAAGCCGCATGGCGGCATTGTCATCTGGCGATCGTTCGTGCATCGGGGGTATCAGGGCTGGTCCGAGTACGAATACCACGCGTTCAAGCCGCTCGACGGCAAGTTCGACGAGAACGTCATTCTCCAGACCAAGAACGGGCCGATCGATTTCATGGTGCGGGAGCCGGTCAACCCGCTCTTCGGGGCCATGCCGCGCACCAACCAAATGATCGAACTGCAGATCACGCAGGAATACACGGGACACGACGTCCATCTCTGCTACCTGCCGACGTACTGGGCAATGGTGCTCGGGTTTGAAACACACTATTCCGGAGCTGGACCGACCGTGGCTGATGTCGTCGACGGCACGGCCGACAACCAACACCTGACCGGGTTTGCCGGCGTCATCAACTTCGGCGACGACCGCAACTGGACAGGGAGCTATCTCGCCGCCGCGAATACCCACGGATTCGGCCGCCTCGCGTGGGACCACACGCTCTCGCCGGAGGATATCGCCACCGAGTGGGTGATGCTGACGTTTGGGACAGACGCGACGCTCGTGTCCGCAGTCGTGCCAATGCTGCTTGGCAGCTGGCGCACCTACGAGCGATACACCTCGCCGTTTGGAATCGGGTACCTGATGCGTCCGTATGGATCGCACTATCTGCCGGATCCTCGAGGCACGCAGCACCTCTCGCACTACACGGATGCTCACGGTTCCGGCTACGACCGCACGCTCGCGACTGGCTCCGGGTATACCCGCCTCTATAGCGACTACTGGTTTCACCGGTACGAGCACCTGGATTCCTGCCCCGAGGAGCTGATGATGTTCATGCACATCGTCCCGTGGGAGCACCGGCTATCGAATGGCAATACGACCATCCAGCAGGTGTATGACGATCATTTCGCCGGCGTGGAGAATGTGATCGCGATGCAACAGTCCTGGAAGACGGTGCAGGGGCTGGTCGATCGGCAGCGCTTCAAGGCGATCTCCCAGCAATTTGACCGCCAGCTTTTGGAGAGCCGGATCTGGCGGGACGTGCTGGTCTCGTTCTATTTCGACAATGCGCGCACGGTCAGTATCCGGCAGCCGTGGCTACAGCTGGAGATGGCGGAGGGGCCGACGCTGCTGGCGGGCGGTGCGCCGAACGCCATCACGTTTCGGCTCACGAATGCGACCGCTCAGTCCCAGCAGGTTGAGGTAGCGATCGATTCGTCGCATACCGGATGGTCCTCGACGAGGGTACGAAAAGCGCTCGCCGCCCGAGAGACGGAGCAGGCCGCGATCTCTGTCACGCCGCCATTGGAGCCCTATCTGGGGCCGATGGTCTTCTCCATCGATCCTACCGGCCTTACGACACTAGGATTCGACACGCAGACGGTGATCGTAACCCCAGTGGCGACGGCCTGCACGTTCGCCTTCGACGCCGGCTCGAAACCAACAAGGGCTGTTCCGGGATACACGGCGCTTACCGAAGCCGATACGTGGTCGGCAACTTCAGCCTATGGCTGGGTTGGCACCCCGCCGCACGATACTGCCCTGGCGAGCAACTGGGATCTGCTGCAGGACTATTGTGCCTCGAACAACGCGCCATGCACCCTGCGGCTCCGGATTCCGGCCGGTCGGCAACGGGCGTGGGTGCTGGTTGGGGGGCAGGGAACGGGCACCCAGCCGGTTCAGGTGACGCTCGGTTCCACGAAGCTCGTTGAGACGGGCTATCTTGATGAGAGTACGTTTCAGTGGTTCGCTTTCACACTTGACGGGGGAGCGCAGGGAGCGACCGTGGATCTCACGGTGTCGGGAGCAGACGGGAGATACTGGCGCCTTGGCGCGCTGGTCGTCCTCAAGCCGGGGCTGTAGTCGCCAGGCATGGAACCATCGGTGCCGCGTGGCTCCATGCCGGCGGGAGACCTGTAGTAGAATAGCAACGGTGCGGTGGTCGCTGGCGAGGAACGAGCATTCCTGTCCGGAATGGCCACGCAGCACACGGTATCCCGAGGGGGACGGGCGCGTAACAAGGATCGTTCGAATTGTCCTTGACGCCGCGAAGAATGCGCCCGTATACTTCGTTGCGGCCGGTCGACCGGAGCCATGCTATGCCGACGTAGCTCAATTGGCAGAGCAGCTGTTTTGTAAACAGCCGGTTGCGGGTTCGAGTCCCATCGTCGGCTCCAGCGGCCAATGGTGATGGTTTCGGTCTCCGGGCAGGTACCAGAGTGGACAAATGGGTCTGGCTGTAAACCAGATGGGAAACCTACGGCGGTTCGAATCCGTCCCTGCCCACCGAACAGGCGACCGCGCAAGCGGTTAGGGTTCGGGCCCACGTAGCTCAGTTGGCAGAGCGCGTCCTTGGTAAGGACGAGGTCCCCGGTTCAAGTCCGGGCGTGGGCTCCAGCTTGTTCAGCGATGCGAGAGGTCCCAGTCGGGGCCTCTCTGTTTCGTACCGGTCTCGCAGCGAAGCGGACCATTCATATTGTGGAGGTTATTCATGGCGAAGAAGGTGTTTGAGCGGACGAAGCCGCACGTGAACATTGGGACGATCGGGCACGTGGACCATGGGAAGACGACGCTGACGGCGGCGATCAGCAAGACGCTGGGGCTGCAGAGCGGGTCGGCGATCCGGGACTTTGCGAGCATCGACAACGCGCCGGAGGAGCGGGCGCGGGGGATCACGATCGCGACGTCGCACATCGAGTACGAGACGGCGAGCCGGCACTACGCGCACGTCGACTGCCCGGGGCACGCCGACTACATCAAGAACATGATCACCGGGGCGGCGCAGATGGACGGGGCGATCCTGGTGGTGAGTGCCCCGGACGGGCCGATGCCGCAGACGCGGGAGCACATCCTGCTGGCGCGCCAGGTGCAGGTGCCGAACATCGTGGTCTTCCTGAACAAGGTGGACATGATGGACGACGAGGAGCTGCTGGAGCTGGTGGAGCTCGAGGTGCGGGAGCTGCTCAGCCAGTACGAGTTCCCGGGCGATGAGATCCCGGTGATCCGGGGCTCGGGGCTGGCGGCGCTGGAGAGCACGAGCACGGACATCAATGCGCCGGAGTACCAGCCGATCCTGGAGCTGATGCAGGCGGTGGACGACTACATTCCGACGCCGGAGCGGGCGGTGGACCTGCCGTTCCTGATGCCGATCGAGGACGTGTTCGGGATCAAGGGCCGGGGCACGGTGGTGACCGGGCGGATCGAGCGGGGCCGGGTCAAGACCGGGGACGAGATCGAGATCGTGGGCATGGGCGAGCGCCGGAAGGTGATCGTGACGGGCGTGGAGATGTTCCAGAAGACGCTGGAGTCGGGGGATGCCGGCGACAACGTGGGGACGCTGCTGCGCGGGGTGGAGCGCGACGACGTGCAGCGGGGGCAGGTGCTGGCGAAGCCGGGGTCGATCAACCCGCACACGAAGTTCCAGGCCGAGGTCTACGTGCTGAGCAAGGAGGAGGGGGGGCGGCACACGCCGTTCTTCCCGGGGTACCGGCCGCAGTTCTACATCCGGACGACGGACGTGACGGGGGCCATCGAGTTGCCGGAGGGCACGGAGATGGTGATGCCGGGCGACAACATCCAGATGGGGGTGGAGCTGATCACGCCGGTGGCGATCGAGGAAGGGCTGCGCTTCGCGATCCGCGAGGGCGGCCGCACCGTCGGCGCCGGCGCCGT
>JBARWF010000072.1:0-22936 GCA_049646645.1 Thermomicrobiales bacterium | reverse complement strand
TGTGGCGGTCGTCGCTGTCGTTGGCTTCGCTTCAGAGGCAGGTCAGTTCCCGGTGTTGAACTGGTCCTCGATGTCTTTCGGATTCAGGAAGATGTAGCCGCCCATGCTCTTGACCTGCTTCGGGCATTTCGCGGCGGCGTTGGTCTCGCCGTTGTAGATGAGCTGCATCGCCTTGTCGTAGCTGTCCAGGTCTGGGACGGTCGAGCTGTCGATCGAGTAGAACGACACCTCCTGGGTGAGGAAGGTCATGAACATCACGATGCCCTTGTTTCCATCCGAATAGACCGGCGGTACCTCGAGTTTCTCGATGGTCGTGACGAATGCCTTGCCGTCGCGGACGATCACCTTGCCCTCGGCGCTGGTCAACGCTTGGAAGTCGAAGGAGGCGGAACTCAGGACCTGTCTGAACTCGCCGGAGTCGGCGAACGCACGATTCAGGTTCTGCGCGTAGTCGGCAAGATCATCGCAACCGAGGGCGGCCCCGTCGTTGGCGCCTGGGGTCGCTTCGAACGTCGGAATCCTCGGTTGGGGATGGGGAACCGACGCTTGCCCCAGGAATCCTACCGACATGACCAACACCATCAACACTGGCAGCGCTGCGCGCATCGTTCACGATCCCTTCTGCGTTCGCCGGGGTGTCCTGTTCTGCTCTCCTCCATTATGCACCTTCGGTCGGGAGCAACCTTGTGGCGAGCATCCGGGCGCGCCCCGACGAGGTGGCCTTCACTCATGATCGATAAGACAGTAAGCTATCGAAAGCTACGAGCGCCGGAGATGGCAGAGCCGGCTCCGGATTTTTCGCGATTCTTGGGCACCCAGGTGCCCGCATGCACATGAAAGGACACCGGCGGCACATGACCGAGATTCCCGATTCCCACGTGGACCTGCTTGAGCGACCTATCCTGTTCAACCTCGCGACGGTCCAGCCCGATGGACAGCCTCAGTTGACGCCCGTCTGGGGCGATTACAAGGGTGGCGTCCTGCGGATCAACACGGCGGCGGGCCGCCAGAAGTACAAGAATCTTGTGGCGCGTCCGCAGGTGACCGTCCTCGTGGTCGACCCGGACAACGATCAGCGATACATGGAGATCCGGGGCCGGGTCGTCGAGCAGATCGAGCCGGACAACGAGGTGATCGACAAGCTCGCACACGACTATCTGGGCGTCGACAAGTATCCGTATTATGTCGATGGCGAGGTCCGCGTCACCTTTCATATCCAGCCGGAGCGCGTCACCACGTCCGGTTGATGACGACAGTCATCTTGCCCCATCAGAGGATTGCAGCCCCGGCCCATCGGCCGGGGCTGCGCTGTGTCGGGGTTACTAAGTCGCCTACCGAAACCGGTGCTCACATGCGAGAATCTCTGCTTGACGCTTGTCAGCCTCGTTTCGCCTGGGAGCACTCACCTGAGCACGGTCACGACCACCACCACGGTTGAATCGACAATCGTTAACCATGCGAGCGCGCAGCGGCGTATCGTCGGAGTTCTCGCTGGGGCGCAGGTGCTCGGGGGAATCGGCGTTGCCGCCGGCGCGGCTGTGGGCTCCCTGCTCGCATCGGACTTGTCGTCGGAGACATTCGCAGGGGTGGCTTCCGCCTCGTCGGTCGTGGGGGCGGCGATCATCGCGATTCCTGTTACTCGGTTGATGGACGCTCGCGGTCGGCGGCTCGGGCTCATGCTCGCCTACGCGATCGGCCTGATCGGTGCGTTGCTGATCGTGCTCGGCGCGACCATGCGCTTCTTTCCGCTGGCGCTTGTGGGGCTGATCGCGGTCGGTGGCGGCACAACCGCCACGCTGCAATCGCGGTACGCTGCAACCGACCTCGCGCCGAAAGCAAGCCGTGGTCGGGCGCTGGCGACAGTGGTCTGGGCGACAACCGTGGGCTCGGTGCTCGGGCCGAACCTCTCATCGCCGATGGGACATCTCGCGACGTCGATCGGCGTGCCGGCGCTGGCGGGACCATATCTGCTCACGATCGGGGTCTACATTCTGGCCATGATCCTGATCCATGTCATGCTTCGCCCTGATCCGCTGCTTGCGGCCCGGGAGATCCGGAACGCACAGCCCACCGCGGCAGCGGAAGCCGATGCGCGCCGCTCAATGCGCGATGCTGTCGCGACCGTTCTGGCGATTCCATCCGCGCTGCTCGGATTCGCTGCTGTCGTCCTCGGGCATGCGGTGATGGTGGCCGTGATGTCGATGACGCCAGTGCACTTGCACCATGGTGGCGGTGATCTCCGGGTGATCGGGCTGGTGATCAGCCTGCACATCGCCGGCATGTACGGCGCATCCCCGCTCGTCGGGATCGCGGCCGACCGCTACGGGCGAAAGCCGGTGATCGCGCTTGGCGGCATTATCCTGCTCGCCTCGTTTGCGGTCTCGGGTACGGCGAGTGGGCATGAGGCGACGCAGCTCGCAGTGGGGCTCACCATGCTGGGGCTTGGCTGGTCCTGCACCATGATCGCCGGCTCGACCCTGCTTACCGATTCGGTTCCCGCCCCCCAACTGCCGAATGTGCAGGGCACGACCGACGTCCTGATGGGCTTTTGCGGTGCGGCGGCGGGGTTGCTCGCCGGAGTCGTCGTGGGATTGGGGTCGTACGGCGTTCTCACGCTTGCCACGACTGCCATGATCGTGCCGCTCCTGATCGCGACCCTGCGCGCACTTCGCTCGGAGCCGGTGCGAACGACCGCGTAGGCGCGCGCCGACCACCTGTAATGTCGTGGCGGCCGTCTCATCCTGAGTATCGATGCCTTCTCATCCTGCTTCCGCCTGTGCGGATCAGCTGCCGATATCTGGTTCCCACCGGGCTCGCCTGTGCATACTATAGGGACGGGACGGATATTGGAATGAGCGCTGAAGGTGGCTGTCACCCTGTGGTAGATGCATGCCGCGGCGCTCGTCTTCGCAGTGATACGTGACAACGGGCAGCGATGAGTCAGAGAGCTTCCAACGACTCCGGCGAGCGATCCCGATTCGGTGAGCTCGTTCGTCGGTACCGGCGTCAGCGCGGTCTTTCCCAACGGGGCCTGGCTGATTACATCCTGCAGACGGGAATCCAGCGGCCGGAGATCGCGGCGCTGGGGACGCTTTCCGAGCGGGCGATCTCGAACCTGGAGCGCCGCCGCGTGCAGCCAGCGGACCATGTGCAACCGCGCGCCTCGACCGTGGAGCTGCTGGCCGCGATCTTCGAGCTGGAACCGGGTACCCCCGAGTATCGCGAACTCTTTGTAGCTGCCGGGGTATCCTCGCCGTCCCAAACGATCGCGCCCTTCACTACGCCTGGGGAGGCCTTCGATGTGCTCCCGGAACAGCCGCCGTTCGTTGCTGCTGGCCGTGAGCGCCATCTGGAGCAATGCGTTAACGCTCTGACCGATATGCTTGCCGGCAGACCGCGTGCCTTCTTTGTGCGTGGAGATGCTGGCTCCGGCAAGACCAGGTTGCTGGAGGAAATCGCCCGGCGGGCGCTCCAGGCACACCCCCACTCGGTTGTCGTCTGGACCGAATGCACCTCACTCGTTGGTTCGACTGCGACCTACGAGCCGGTTCGAGGATTCCTGCGGGGAGTAACCGGCGACACCGGCTCGATGAGCCGCCGTCAGCTCGTCTCCCATGCGAATGTGGAGCGACTTCAGCGGCGGGCGCCGAGTGCGATTGCCACCCTCGTACGCACCGGCGAGGAACTGGTCGACCGATTCCTCGATGCAAGCACGTTGTTCGCGCGGGCGAACGACCTTGGGCTGGCGAGCGCCCCGGAGACGGACATCCTGCGCCTCGACGTCCAGCGACCGCGGGCGGCTCGCATGTTCGGTGACGGCCATCACGAGCAGTTCATCCAGTACCTGATTAATTATGCCGGGTCGGGTCCGGTGGTGTGGATCATCGACGATCTGCAGTGGGCGGATGAAGGGACGTGCGCACTCATCTTTCACGCCCTGCGTCGATTGCGCCCATTTGTCGATGTTCCGGTCCTGATTGCGGGCGGATTCCGTCCTGCTGAGCTCAGCACACCAGGCGCTACATCTTCCCCGCGCCATCCGCTGACGACTCTGGTCAACGAGGCTTACCTGCTCATGCCCGAGCCTATCGTTGAACTCGCAACGGCGATTGGCTCGGAGCCAGGACGCGCGTTTGTGGACGGGCTGATCGACCTGGAGCCGAACCGGATCGGGCCCGAATTCCGGCGCCTGCTCTTCGAACGAACGGAAGGGCACCCGCTCTTCGTGACGGAGCTGCTGCACTGGTTTCGGGAGACCGGCACCATCGTGCGCGACAGTGATGGGAGCTGGATCGTTGCCAATCGGCCGATTCCGACAGAGATCCCGGCCAGGATCACTGCCGTGATTGCGGAACTGCTCGGTCGCCTGACTCCCGAGCAGCGATGCCTGCTCGAAGTCGCTTCTATCAGGGGAGATGTCTTCTCCACTGAAGTCCTCGCCCGTGTCCTCCACGATGATCCGCTTGAGCTTGCCCAACGCATCGAGACCCAACTCATCCAGCAGCACGGGCTGCTGACAATCGATGGTGTTGCCACCGTGGCGGGTCGACGTTTACATCGCTACCGCTTCATCCACGCCCTCTTCCGAGAGTATCTGGTTGACCAGATGAGTGAGCGTGACCGGGAGCGGGCGCATCTGGCGACGGGCGAGGCCCTGCTGGAGGAACTTGGTCTAGGAGCGCACGAGGGAGCGCGTGAGCTGGTGCGACACTTCGAGCTGGCGAACGCACGGAGACAGACCGCGAGCGCGTGCAGGGATGCCGGGGAGTACGCGCTCAACACCGGCAACATCGATGAGGCGCAGCGACTCTTCGTCAAGGCGAGAGACCTCTTCCGGGATGGCGATGACCCGGCCGTCTACGGTCAAGCGCTTGTCGGTCTCGCGAATTGCGCTCGTGCGCTGGGAAATCCGGAGCATGCCGTCCAATTCGCCATAGAAGCGCTGGCATTTGCGAACAGCGCCGGCGTGGACATCACCAGAGCGCATAGTTTAGCCACGCTTGGCATGATGGATTACGACGCCGGAAACAGGTTGCCGCGGGCTGCAAAACGATTGTCGGAAGCGATCGCGCTCCTTGCCGACATCGGGGATATCGAGGAGGCCTGCCGGGCAGGCACGCTCCTCAGCCATGCGTACCACGGCTTGGGCAAATATGACGAAGCGCTTCGCGAGGCGAATCTGTCGATTGCGACGGCGCGCCGACTTGGCAACGACTGGCTTGAGGCGGAGGCCGTTGTTGCCGCTGCCAACTGCGAATCAGATCTCGGTCGCTATGACGACGCTCTGGATGCGTATGAGCGAGGAGTCGCGCTCGCCCGCGCGGCAGGAAACCATCGGGCTGTTGCCCTGGGATTGCTGAATATCAGTCTCTGCCTGATGGAGCTCGGACAGAGCGATCGCGCGACGTCCATGCTCGGAGATGTGCTCGCCCTGGCGGCCCGATGGGAGATGGTGCGGACCAAGGCGTCCGCGGAGTACTACACCGGCCTGAATGAGGAACGCAGAGCGAACTGGGCGGTGGCGCGCAGGCACTTCAGCTCATCCAGGGAACAAGGCCTTTCGCTGGGAATGGCTGCCCACGCGACCGACTGTGTCGCTGGGTTGCTGCGCGTGGCGGTGGCGGAGCATAACCGCGACCTGGCTGTGGAGTTGCTCGCTGAGTTGATCGCATGGCACGCCGAGAACGGAATCACGGGGCTGGAGCACCCGGCCCGCTTCTATCTCAGCGTGATCCAGGCGATTGCGATGACCGACGGCGTCACCGCTGCTGAACTCTGGATCGATATGGCGATCGGCTTCCTCCAGGATCGGGCCTCGCGGATCGTCAATCCCGCCGCTCGTCGTTCCTTTCTGCATGGCGTGCCATGTCATCGCCAGCTGATCGAACTCGCGAATGCGCGGCCGTGATGCGAGGTGAACCCAGTCCCTCGCGCGATAGCAACCGGGTGCGGTTTTCGGTCTTACAGCGCGGGAATGCCCCGGATGCGAACCATCGCATCCGGGGCATTCCTCTTGGCGCCGACAGATTCCTCTGCCGCCCACCGGTGCTGTCGTGTGCTACGACGCGGGTGTGGCAGCAGGTGAGGAAGAGGCGCCCGGTGTCGCCGATTGCTCGCCGCCAATCTTCAATGCGATCAGTTGCGAAGCGGGAGTCGGCGCGGGATCCGATGTATCGCTCGATGCAATCAGGGGGCCGCCCGCCGGAATGTAGAGGTAGTCTCCAGAGATGGCATAGGGCGCGTTAAGGCCCGCAGTCGCCTGATAGGTCCAGACCTGCGTTCCATCGTCAACCTTGTAGGCACGCACCACGCCATCCAGTCCTCCGGTCAGCACCAGATCGTTCACCACGGTCGCCGCGGCGAGAGTCCCGGTTGGCTGGGCCACGTCCCACAGGATCTCGCCGGTCGTGGCATTGAGGGCCACGAGCTGGCCGGTCGCCTTGGTGATATCGATCGAGGTCGGATCGAGCTTGGTGCCAGAATAGACCGACGCCATGTTGTAGACCGGAGCGAAGACCGTTCCGTCGGCATAGGCAATCGACGTCTCGACGCCGCCGAGCGTGCCCGGGAAGACCTCGACCGTCGATCCGTCCTCCGGAAGCTCCTGCAGGTCGTCGTTCTGGTGCTTGCCGACCGGTGTCCGCCACAGCTCGCTGCCGGTATCAGCGTTGAACGCAACGACCAGGCCGTGCTTGCCGGAGGTGAAGACGACCTTGGTATCGACCCCGTTCATGCTGATGCTGGTCAGTATCGGCGAGAGCTGGTTATCGAGGTCGAACAGGTCATGCGGTTTGACGTTGACAAACCAGTCGATGCCGGCGGTGTCCGGGTTGATCTTGATGATGGAATTGGTGTAGTCGTTGTCCCCGGGACGGCTGCTTGCCGCCGGGAAGCCCTCAACACCTGGATACGGGGCGGCATTGCCGGTACCGACGTAGAGCTGTCCGTCATCATCCACCGACGGAACGTGCCAGAGGCCGCCACCGGAGTTGATGCGCGCGTTGTTCCACAAGTTGTCAGTGGTGGTATCGAAGTACCAGAGCACCTTGCCGGTTGCGGCGTCGAGCGCAACGATCACCCCGCGCTGCCCACCGTTGTAGAACGCCTCCGGGGTGCCGGGAATCGTGCTGACGTAGACGGTGCTGTCGTAGACGAGCGGGGCCATCGTGATGCCTTCGTGCCGCAGGCCCTGGATCGGTGTGCGCCAGATCTCCTCACCGGTGCCCTGCTTGACGGCGACGACGATCGCCGGTCCACCCAGGGTGAAGTACGCATTGCCGTAGCCGAGGCCGAGGCCATTCGGGCCGCCAGACGGCACCGCCGTGTCGTAGGTATTCGTCCAGACTTTCTCGCCGGTCTCCTTTTTCACGGCGTAGACGTTGCTCTGGGCATCCTGGACGAAGAGGGTGTCACCCGCGATCACGGGGTTCGAGACAAGCGCGCCGTAGGGGGCCGAGACCTTTACCGGGAGTGTCCACGCCAGGCCAAGCTGGGCGATGTTCTGGCTGCTGATGGAACTGCCCTGGACGTGGCGCGTGCTCTTGAGATCGTAGTTCTCAGCCGGCCAGTTTGTCTCTGCCGCCGTGAATTCGGGCGGAATGGGATCACCGAGTGGGGTCGCCGTGGGGAACTCAGCGCCCTTGGATTCGCTTGCCGACTCGCTCTGCGGTTCCGGTGTCGCGTTCTTGTCGGTCGGGGTAGCTTCCTGTGCGATCGCTCCCCGGCCCACGAAGGCGCCGATGGCGAGACCAGCACCGATTCCCGCGCTCGTGCCGAGCAATGTCCGCCGGTTTACCTTCGCTTCATCCGGCGTGATATCGGGCCGCTCATCGTCCCGTCCTTCTCCTCGCAAATGAGACATACTTGAAGACTCCTCCCTGCGAAAGCGACTTTCGGCAGGACCTGCGTGTGTGGCAGCGCCATGCGGAGATGCTGCCCGGCACGCATCGACAATGACGACGGACCGCCTGACCGTATGGTTGGCGATGGCCAGAACTCTTGCCGGCACGATCTCGATGAGGGGATCGCTCGCCGGCCTGGCGCATTGTGGTGCCTCGCATTGTGCGCGCCACCGCTCAGGGGGCACGTCGCCTTCACCGCTCCAGCGCTTTTTCCGCGCGTAGACGTCGCCGGTCCACCACGAATACGATTGCCCGCGATCACTGGCACGCGTGCGAGAAAATCTCCGTCGAAGGCCCTCGTCAACCCGGCGCAAGGGGGACACCGACGTTCCTTGACACTGAAAAAAACGAGTCGTATAACGCCCGTAGCACTGGGTGTGCCCCGGTGACGAACGAATTCGCCGTCTCAGGAGGAAATCCACCACATGGAAAGCGACAGTAGTCGCAAGGTGCGCAGGTCTCCGCGAGTGGGCGTTTCGGAAGCCCGGGAAATCCCTCTTCCTACCTGCCTTCGCGGTAGCCTCTGACGTCAGGTAGCGCTCGCGGTGCATGGCGGGCACCCTCACTTCCGGTCACCCCGCCCGGCACCTCGCACCTTCATCTCATCTCTCAAGAGAGCGGCTTCGTGCCGTGCGTAACTGGACACACCATCGATCCGATCGCGCCATGCGTGATCCGGATCTGTGCTGCATGCGTTGCAGTCAACGACCTCCGGGCCGCCGTGGCAGATGTCAATCGACCGGAGCGTGAGGAGGTGCGGGAATAATGACGCCAATCGCCGTGGCCACAATCCGCGATCTCATCCGGGATCGCGATGCATCCCACCTGGCGCATCTTGCTGCGGAGGTGCACGCCTCCGACTGGGCCGATATCATCCACCAACTGGACGACGCCGAATTGGCGGAGCTGATTGGTCTTGTGCCGGATGCAGCCCGGGTAGAGATCCTCGCCGAGATCGATCCGGGGGCCGCCGCCCAGATCCTGGACGAGCAGTCCGCTGACCACTCCGCATCGATCCTGGCCGCAATGGATCCGGACGACGCGACCGACGTCATCGCCGAGATGGACGACCAGCGCGCGGGTGAGGTCCTCGCCGCACTTCCCGCCGAGGATTCCGAGACGTTGCGCGGGCTCCTGGCATATCCGGAGGCGACGGCCGGCGCGCTGATGACGCCGGAATTCGTGGCCATTGCCCCGAACCTGCGCGCCGATCAGGCGATCGAGGCGCTGCGTGCTATCGCCGCCGATGCCGAGGTGGTGAACTATGTCTATGTGCTCGACCGGGAGGATCACCTGCTCGGGGTTCTCTCGCTTCGCAACCTCGTCCTCGCACCGCCCCAGACGCTCGTCCGCGACCTGATGATCTCCCCGGCGATTTCGGTTTCTGCCAGCGAGCAGGAACAGGTGGCGGCGAACCTGCTGCGCGATCGCAATCTGCTGGCGTTACCCGTCGTCGATGACGACAACAGGCTTCTCGGTGTCATCACGCACGACGACGCGCAGGAGGTGATCGAAAACGAGCTGACGGAGGATTACCTGAAGCTGGCGGGCACCGACGCCGAGGAGATGGAGCGGCGCAATCCGCTCCAGATCGCACGCTTGCGGTTGCCGTGGCTTTTCGGCACGATGGCGCTCGAACTGCTTGCCGGGCTGGTGATCCACAACTTCGATCACGTCCTCCAGCAAGTGATTTTGCTCGCGTCGTTCATGCCGGTGATCTCGGCGATCTCGGGCAATGTGGGATTGCAGGCGGCCGCGATCGTCGTGCGCGGGCTCGACACCGGACACGTGACGCTGGCGGACTGGAAGCGACACGTCGGCCGGGAGCTCTCCACGTCGCTGATCATGGCGCTGAGCTGCGGCCTCGTCCTCGGTGTTGTGGGAGCCATCTGGTCGCAGCACCTGCCATTCGGCTTGGTGATCGGCGGCGCGATGACCGCGTCGATGCTGACTGCGGGTTTGATGGGCACGCTCATTCCCATGGTCTCGAAGCGCCTAGGGTTCGATCCCGCGACGACGGCGGGGCCGTTCGAGACTGCGTTCCAGGATATCGTCGGGTTTGGCGTTTTCCTGTGGCTGGCATCCCTGCTGATCGATTTCATCTCGTGAGCGACGATTTTGGCAAATGGGGCTGGAAATCACGAACCCGTCTCGTGGGCGTTTTATGGAGGGGCCGTTTGCGGCCAGACAGACAGCATCGGATCGACGGCGCGGGGGCGCCGATAGTGGCGCTAGCGCATCGAAAGGATCATGAATGAACATCCTCGTCATCGGTGGAACCGGTTTCATCGGGCCGCATGTCGTGCGGCGTCTCGCCGCGGAGGGACACGACGTTACCCTCTTCCACCGGGGAAAGAGTACGGCCGACCTGCCGGCTGAGGTCGGCTATATCCACGGAGATCGGGCGGACCTGCCGTCTTTCCGTGGGCATTTTCTCGCGCTTCGTCCCGATGTGGTGCTCGATATGCGGGCGCTGGTGGAGGCCGATGCGCGTGCCGTGGTCGAGACCCTAACAGGAATTACGCCGCGCCTGGTCACGGTCAGCAGCGTCGATGTCTATCGCGCCTATGGTCGGCTGATCGGCACCGAACCCGGACCGCTTGAGCCAACGCCGCTCACCGAGTCCTCGCCGCTGCGCGAGAAGCGCTATCCCTACCGGCGGGACGTGCCTCCGGCAGCCGATGATCCCCGGGCGTGGACGCATGATTATGACAAGATTCCCATTGAGGAATTGACGATGGGAACGGACGGGCTGGCGGGCACCGTTCTCCGCCTGCCGATGGTCTACGGCGAGGGCGATTATCAGCACCGGCTGCTGCCCTATGTACAGCGAATGACCGACAACCGGCCCGCGATCATCCTTGGCGAGCGTCAGGCGCAATTCCAGGCCCCGCGCGGCTATGTGGGGAATGTCGCCGCGGCAATCGCCCTCGCCGTCACCGATGGGCGGGCGAGCAAGCGGATCTTCAATGTCGGCGACGAGCGTGCGTATACCGAGCGCGAATGGGTCGGCTTGATCAAGGAGGCAATGGGCTGGCCCGGCTCCATTGAGATTATGGCGGATGACGATCTCCCGGCATCGATGCGTGACGAGACAAACACGGCGCAGCACCTTGCCGCGGACACCAGCGCGATTCGACGCGATCTGGGCTTCACGGATCCGTTCGACCTCGATACAAGTCTGCGGCACGCGATCGAGTGGGAGCGGCAGGCGCTGGCGAGTGAGCCGGTCGACTACGCCGATGAGGATGCGGTGCTCGCAACGTTGTAATAGGCTGCGCGCTCCAACAGATCGCAAGGTCTGTTGCAATAGGTATCACGAAGGAGCCGCTTCCGCGGCGCTGCACCTTCACTCCTGGGCAGAGTCTGCAGCCGACACCTCAAGCGTGCACGTTGCTATACTGGCGACTTCTCCTTGTGAAAGGACTCCGGTTCCGAATCCTGTTGAGGAAGGACGTTGCAGCATGCCGCCACCAGCATCGGTGAGAGACGCGGTCATTGATGCGAAGGGGCGCCCGATCATCTCGGCCCAGGGGCTGACGAAGCGTTTCCAGCGGCCGGTCAAGCGACCGGGGATCGGCGGCGCACTTCGTCACCTCGTTCGCCCGCATTACACCGAGTTCACCGCCGTCGACAACATCGATCTGACGATCATGCCGGGCGAGAGTGTCGCCTATGTCGGCCCCAACGGCGCTGGCAAGTCGACGACCGTCAAGTTGCTGACTGGCATTCTCGTTCCCAGTGCGGGTGAGGTCACCGTCTGCGACATCCACCCCTTTCAGGACCGGATCGCCAATGCGCGCAACATCGGTGTCGTCTTCGGGCAGCGCACGCAACTCTGGTGGGACATCCCGGTGCGGGAGTCGTTTCGACTCTTGCGTGATATCTACGAACTTTCGCCCCGGCAGTACGCCACGACGTTCGCGGAGCTCACCGACGTATTGGACCTGGAACCGCTCCTGAGCGTACCGGCGCGTCAGCTCTCGCTCGGGCAGCGGATGCGCTGTGATCTCGCCGCCTCGCTGATTCACTCGCCACCAGTGCTCTACCTCGATGAGCCGACGATCGGTCTCGATGTCGCCGTCAAGGCACGGTTCCGCGAGTTCATCTCCTACATGCATGCGCAGCGCGGGCTGACCGTGATGCTAACCTCGCACGATCTGGGCGATATCGAGGAGCTTTGCGAGCGGATGGTCATGATCGACAAGGGGCGGATCGTCTACGATGGCGCGCTCTCGGACATCACCACGCGCTTTGGCTGGGAGCGTTCTCTGCATCTCACGTTCAGCGAGCCGGTGCCCGGCGCGGTTGCGGCTGCCGAAGGTGCCGTGCAGGGTGAGGGTACGGCGTTTGCCCAGCCAGACGAGACGCGGCTGACGATTACATTCGACAGCCGCCGGAGGACCTCCGGGCAGCTCATCCGCGATCTCGCGACCGCGTTGCCGGTCGCCGACATCCGCCTTGAGGAGCCGACCGCCGAGTCCATCATCCGCAAGCTGTATGAAGGTTCGCTCCGGTTTGGCGACGATGACATAGGTTCGGCTGATGAGAATTTTGCCGCGGTCGGGCGGGAGGCCGGATCGTGATCGGCAGCGCGGGTACCGTCACGACACCACCTGGCGAGCGCACGCGTCCACGCTACCTCGCGATCGCCATGACCTCGTTTCAGGAAGCGACCGCCTATCGCGTCTCGACGCTTTTCACGATCCTGATCAGCTTCCTGTGGGTCTTCATCCTCTACGCCCTCTGGAGCGCGGCGTTCGCAGAGAGCACAACGATCGCCGGCTACAGCTGGCGGGAGATGCGGACCTACATCCTGCTTGCCTATGCCATGAACGCGCTCGTCGGGTGGCGCACCGGCTCCAAGATGATGCAATCGATCAAGACCGGGGCAATCACGCGGGACCTGATCCGACCGCTTAACTACTGCACCACCCAGCTCGCTGACACGGCGGGTATCTCGGTCGTCGAGGGCGGGATCAGCTTCGTGCTCACCCTGCTGCTGGGGATGGTCTTCTTCGGTATCGAGCCGCCAGCCTCACCCGAGGCGGCTGTCCTGTTCGCAGTTACACTCGTCGCCGGTTTCCTCACGAAGTCGCTGGTGATCTTCCTGATCTCCCTGCTCTGCTTCTGGACGATCAACTCGGTCGGGCTGATGTGGGCGCAACAGGCGGTGATCAGCATGCTCTCCGGCACGCTGATCCCGCTCGCGCTGATGCCGGGCTGGCTGCGCCTGATCGCGGATGCCCTGCCGCTTCGTGGCATCGTCGCGACACCGCTCGCGATCTACCTGGGTAAAGCGACAGGTTGGGAGCTCGGCGGCCTCATCGCGCTCCAGTTCGGCTGGCTTGGTGTGCTCTGGTGGTTCGCGAATTGGGCGTGGCCGCGTGCGTTCCGCGCGGTCGAGATCCAGGGAGGGTGAGCAACGACATGCAAAGCGCATTCGGATCGCTTCGCCCTGACCGCGTCTGGAGAACGCTCCGTCTCTACTTCACCCTCCAGCTCATCCAGCTCCGTACTGTGGTCGAATACCGAGGTGATTTCTGGATCGGCATCGT
Organism: Thermomicrobiales bacterium; assembly: GCA_049646645.1. Taxonomy (GTDB): domain Bacteria; phylum Chloroflexota; class Chloroflexia; order Thermomicrobiales; family UBA6265; genus JASGDN01. The sequence continues at coordinate 9,477 of JBARWF010000072.1, read as the reverse complement.
CGGTGCGACCCTGCAGCAGGGAGCGGGACTCGTCTTTATCTCGGTCTTCTTCAGTCATATCCCAGTGATCAAGGGCTGGAGCGTCTGGGAGGTGGCGATGCTCTATGGCATGGCGCTGGTGCCCAAGGGCTTGACGGAACTCTTCTGTGACGGCCCTTGGGCGCTGCGAATGCTGGTGAATACCGGGGAGTTCGATCGAATTCTCGTGAGGCCGGTCTCGCCCGCCTTGCAGACGGCAACCCGGATCGCCAGCATCCACGGGATCGGTCAGACGACGCTCGGGGTCGTCGTGCTGGTCGTCGGCGCATCCCGTTCCGGGATGGAGTGGAACTTGTGGAAGGCTGCCTTTCTCCTGGTCGTGATCCTCTCGGGTGCGGTGATGATCGGCGCGATCAACTATCTCGCCAACATGATCGGCTTCTGGGAACCATCCACCCAGAGCGCGCTGCCGACGATGTACACGCTCCTGATCGACTTTGCCAAGTTCCCGCTGGATATCTACCACGTCGTGATCCGGGTGCTGGTCACCGTGGTGGCGCCCTTCGCCTTTCTGAGCTATTTCCCGGCGCTGATCCTGCTGGACAAGGAGACGCCGTGGAAGTGGCTGGGATTCGCAACGCCGCTCGTCAGCGCCTTGGTCGTGGTCGCTACGTCCTGGCTCTGGCGGAAAGGGCTCGATCGTTATCAGGGTGTCGGGCATTGAAACGGCCAAGACGAGCATCGCCAGACCCGTAAGGAGGAGGATGTACGTCATGTCGACCAATCTCGACCAGATGCGCAATGCCTATGACGGGTATCCGGAGCGAGAATGGGAGCGCCTTGTCGGGGGAGCACAGGCCCGGCTCGAGTTCATCGTGACCATGCACGCGATCGGGAAGCATCTTCCCCCGGTCTCCGATAGAACCGTCCGCGTGCTCGATGCGGGCGGCGGGCCAGGGCGATATACCATCGCGTTGGCGCAGCAGGGATACCGCATGATCCTGCTGGACCTGAGCCCGAGGCTGCTGGAGGTGGCGCGTCGACAGATCGGCGCGGCGGGGCCGGACGTTCAATCGCGGGTTGAGGCGGTGGTCGAGGGCTCGATCACGGATCTGGGCCGGTTTGCCGACGGGGAGTTCGACGCTGTCTTGTGTCTCGGTGGGCCGCTATCGCATCTCGTCGACAAGATTGACCGCGCTCAGGCGATTGCCGAACTGCGTCGCGTTGCCGCACCAAATGCCCCGATCCTGATCTCGGTGATGAATCGTATCGGGGCCTGCCGGTCGGCGGTGCAATGGCCCGACTGGTTTCCCGGCGTATTTCCTTCGCTGGTCGAAGGTGGCGTGACGCTCGTCGGGCCGGGTCGGGCGCCCACGTACTTCTTTTTGCTTGAGGAACTCTGTGCGGAACTCGGGGACGGCGGGCTCGACGTCCGTCACCTCTATGGCTGCAATGGCATCGGCGCTCACCTGGATGAGGAGAACCTGCTAGCGTTGATGGAGGACGGTGAGCGGTGGCCGGCGTGGCGAGATGTCCTGCTCCAGACGTGCGATCACCCCAGCGTGGTCGGGGTTTCGAATCACATTCTCGCCGTCGCCCATCAAGCTTATGGATAGGACGGTCGCCGACTGCTGCGGATATCGAGGCCCGCACACATTAGAGTGCCCGCGATCCTAGGATCGCGGGCGTGCTGGTTCCATTCATTGCACCGGGTTAGCGCCAGTTCGGGCGCCCATCGCGGGAGTCAGCACCCCAACGCAGTGCGAGAACATCGAGTACGACCAACGCCGCCAGTAAGACCAGAAATCCCATCATGCGCTTCCCTTCACCAGGAAGCCGGCAATGACGCGATGGTTCCTGGACGTACATCCTTCGCTGGCCCTGCGGGGAAGAACCCGAGCGCCAGTCTCCTGATGTGTCAATGATACCAAAAGGATAGTAACTATTCATCCGTGCAACGGTAGCCGATGCCGATCCCGGGTCCGGTTTTGCGCGCGTTCACGCCGCGAGTCGATGGCGCGGCGTACACTTCCCCGAGCCGACTCATGGTCTGCATGACGATGCGCCGCGCTTGTGTGTGTTCCTCCTCGGGAGTCGCCTTCTTGTCCGACACGTCGCCCTGACATGACCAGATTCGCCCTATCCCGCCTCAATGCCCGGGCGCGATGGCGCTACGCGTCTATCGCGCAGCGTTATCTCATGGTGCTGCTGGCCGTTTTCCTGGCCAAGGGCATCGCGATCACGTTCATCCACGACCCGTTTACCGGGCATGACGAGGTCGCCCACTACGCGTATCTCCAGGTCGTCGCCACCGAGGGCCGGGTTCCGCTCATCCCTGATCCCGACATGTGGAGGTCGGCTGATGCGGTCGCCAACCCGGCGGGGTTCGATCGTATCCCCGCCTACTTCTGGAAGTATTGCCAGTTCTCGACCCAGGACTGGAGCGGTTGCGGCGACAACCAGTGCCCGGATTCCTGCTACCTCCATGTCGACCAGACGGATGGCAAGATCATGCCGGCGGGGTGGATCTACACCGCCAACCATCCGCCCCTCTACTACCTGTTGATGACGCCGATCTACTGGCTGACTTCATCGCTCTCCCCGGAGGGACAGCTCATCTGGTTGCGGCTGGCCGCGATCCCGTTCGGCATGCTCACGGTGCTCTTCGCCTACATGACCGTGCGCTCGCTTGTGCCGAATGATCCGCGCCATTTTCTCGCGATCACGGTGCCGGCCGTGGTCGCCTTTCAGCCGCAGATCTCGTACGAGGCGGCGATGCTCAACAACGATATCCTTGCGATCGCGCTTACGAGCTGCACCATCTGGCTGGTAGCCGTCGGGCTGCGGCGGAGATTTCCCATCTGGTCGTGTGTGTTGATCGGGGCGACGCTCGGTCTCGCATTGCTCGCCAAATCGACAGCCATCACCGTCGTTGTCGTGATTGCCGCCGGCATGGTCCTCGGGCTCGGCTGGCGCGATTGGCGCGCATGGCTCCCGCGCGGCGCAATCGCGGCCGGGGTGGCCGCGCTGCTGATCTGGCCGTGGTACCTCTACATGTATCGAACCTACGGCGATTTCAATGCGCTGAATCGAATCCACGCGCTTCAGTGGTGGAATTACTCGGACGAGGCTTCCCCCACGATCTGGTCGCAGCTCACCGACCGCGAGTTTTTCTGGCGCATCTGGGGACAGACGTGGGGCGGGTTCGGATGGCACCTGATACCCCTCTCGGACCGCTTGCTGGGGCTGCTGCTCTACGTGGCGCTCTTCGGCATGATTGGGCTCGCTTTTGCCACGATCCGTGCCTGGCTTGGAGCGCGCAATGGGCAACCGGGTGGGCAGGAGCTTCCTGAATCAGGGACAGCGATGGGACTGCCGGTGCGGTACGCCGGGCTGATGATACTCGCGCTGCTCTGCATCGTCTCGTATGCGGCGATCCTGCAGTTCGGCACCGGATTTCAGGGAACGCAGGCGCGCTACGCCTTTCCAGCGGTCAATGCGGCCGCCACCCTCTTCATGATCGGCATTCGCGGCTGGTTCCCACGCCGCTGGCTGCCGTTTGTGGCGTTCCTGGTGATCGCGGGGTTGGTGATCCTCAACGTGGTGATCTATATCGGCTACGTGATTCCCTGGAACCTGGACCACCACGCATGAATGATGGAGTGGCGGAGGCGACGGTCAGCGGCGCGCCCACTCAGGATCGGGCCGGATCTCGATCATGTGCCAGCCGCGATCGGGGAATCCCGCCGCATCCGCGACACGCGCCGAGGCGATGTTGTCCTCGCCATGCTGGTAGAGTGGAACGCCTCCGGCGGCGATGATGGCGCGTGCTGCCTGCGCGACCAGTTGTGTGGCGAGCCCCTGGCCGCGATAGTTGGGATCAGTGCCAACCGAGATCTCGCGACCGATCTCGTTGTGCTGCTTGATACCGACGCCGGCCATGTAGTCGTCATCATCGAACGCGGCAAGGACGCCGCCATTGAACGGCCGCAGCCAGTCGGGAAGGCGGGGATCGTCGGCATCCACCCACTCCCCAAGGTCCGGCATCTCCGCCGCCCGCTCGGACCAGCGGAAGACCGGCATGCCGAAACTCACCGGCCCTCCCAGATCCTCCGCCAGCCGGAGGTGCGGATCCTCGGCGTGGAGATCGGCGATCAACTCGCTGAGGTCGACCGACGCGAACACCCGCTCGTACTGTGGCGCAACCGCGAGCACGCTCCCCTGGGGTCCGGTGATGCCCTGGATCGGTCGCACCCTTCCATCCCAGCCAGGCCGATTGCGCTCCTCCGAAATGATGAGCTGATGTTTGCGGGCAATGGGCGCCGAGCCGAGCCAGCGGCGGAAATGCTCATCGAGCCGCGAGCCCATCGCTGCCGGAGTGGCCGCTTCTTCTGATGGAATCGTGTGCGTTGGAGCCGTTGTCTTCATGGGTCTCGTTTCGATATCGCTGGTCCCTTTCCCGACGTGAATAATCACATGGCAACTTTCCTACCATGGTAGGCCGGGCCGGCATCGAATGCCCATGGTGGCACCCCGATCGGGCACGCCCGCCCGACCGGGGAATCTGGAGAACCGTCACGCAAGGGAGACTGCGTCCGGGATCGAGGTCTTCATGAAGAAGACGTTGTATGGACCAAAGAGCGACATGTTGAAGTAGATGTCGGGGCCGTTATTCCATTTGGGATACATGAACGGGGCGTAGAGCGCGGGGTACGCGGTCGAGCGCACCACCACTCGCGGCTCGGACCACGGTCCGGTCAGGTTCTCGGCTGTGCGCAGCACGATGAGCCCCTGGTCGTCGATGAGATACATCATGAGCCAGCGTCGGTAGTGGGAGTTCCAGCGAACGGAGAGCTCGCCGACCGGACCCGGCACGATCACGCTGGCGGCTTGGGGATCGTCTCCCCACCGCTCGCCGTCCCAGTACTCGTAGGTACCGATGTCCAGCAGCCGATCCGGCACGACCCGCGCCAGTTTCAGGTCGCCGTACCGGCCGCCGGGAATACCGAAGAGATAGAGGTAGCCTTCGTGCTCCTCGATCGCGACCTGGCCCCAGTTCGTGTCGCCGGGCCAGATGGCATCGAGATCCTTTGTCCAGTTTTGCCCCTCGTCGTCCGAATACGCCCATCCGGCGGCCCCCAGGTCCCAGTGCCCCGGTTCTCCCCAATGCGAGACAGACATGTAGTGCAGGAAGAGGCGGTTACCGACCGCGACCCCATAGGTGGGGATGACCGTCACCTCGATCCCTTCCTGGCGTTTCGCCGGCAGGAGCTCTTTTGCGTGACCGGGCCGGTCCTCGATCATCCGGTCGAAGGTGACGTCGTCCGCCGGATCTTCGTCGCTCAACACCGCGAGGACGTTGCTGCGCCAGTCGCTCTTGTTGACGTCGAACGTATCGCCAAAGACCAGGAAGATCCTGCCATCGTGGAGGAACGAGCTGCCGAGGTCGGTGCCATCGACCGCGTAGTCACGACCTGTCTGGTTGATGGCTGCTCGGTCTGAGCCGGTCAGGATAGCGACCTGTTCAAGCGGCAGATCAGGCAGACTGACGGGCGTTGCCGGTGGTGTTGCCATATCAGGAGTCTCCGTGCCAGCCTGCGATTGGTCGCGCGATGCCAGCCCGAACCCGGCGAGGGCCGTCGCCGCTGCGCCGCTGATCGCCGAGCGTCGGGAGATTGCAATTCTGGTCCGCATCGCGGTCTTCTCCCCGGGTTGACTCGCGCCGTGTTAGCGATGCCCGTACCGATAGTCACCGTCCGCCGTCATTTCGAGCGACCGCTTGTCGAGAGATCTCTGCGACGCCTCCTGCCGCCAGTGCCGCACCTGCAATCAGGGCGAGCGCGGTCCATAGAACCGCCCAACGGAAGAGATTTCTCGACTCATTCGGCTCCGCTTCGTCGCACGGCGAGGGCAGGCTTTCGCTCGAAATGACGGCGGGCGAGTGGCATTTGCCAGGCTGGCGGTGCTCCAGCGTCTGATACCCGGGACAGCGCTATCTTACCGTTTCCAGGGGAATATCGAGCATGGTCGCGACCTTCTCGATCTCATGCAGTCGATGGCCGAGCCCGAGCGCGACATGATGCGTGGGGCCGAGCGCGCTCCACGCCGACATGAATTCCGGCAGGTCGAGGGCAAAGCGAATCCGATGGTTCGAGTTCCCGATCTGAAGCACTGGTCCCGGCAGACTCTCGCCTTCGGCGGCGATCAGCTTGAGCTTGCCGTCGATCGTCTGCGTGAATCCGAGCACGGTGATGGGTCCGGTCTGGGCCCGCATCTCCACGGAGAGACCGCCCCCGGCCTTGCCATGAAAGACCTTCAGTTCCTTGAGAAGGGGCTTGCCCTCACTGATGCCGATGTGGGCCGGTCCGTCGTGTCCCATCAGGAAGAAGTGCTCGCGGAAGTCCATCGCACAGAACTCGGAGAAAGAGCCCCCGCCGCCAAGTTCGTGCATGATCTTCATCGCAATGGCCGTCTTCAGGTCGCCCTCACCCGCAGCCGGGATGCCGCGTGCCGTGAGAAGGGTGTTCCCGAGGATCATGCTGGAGGCAATATGCTCGATCCGGTCGCCGCCAGTCCCACGATAGTAGTAGGCGAGCCCATCGAGCTCGAAGTCTTCCGCGAGTCTGTCAAGAGCGGCAGCGACACGGGCTCCCCAGGTCATGCCTTCAGGCGAGATATCGCCATCCAGCCTGAATGCCTCGGCGGCGGCCGTCTCCGTCCGCTCCACGTCGGCATCGGTCACCGCGTCGACGCGATCCTTGAGGTCATCGATTTCCAGGATCTCGACATGTGCTCCAAGCTGCGTATGGACCAGGCCGACATCGGTCGACATATCGATCATGCCGGGATACGTATGCCCAAGCATGCCAAACCGGGCCCGGCGGATGGTACGGGCGGCGCCGGCGGCCACGCACCACGCCCTGACCTCCTCCCATGCTCGCTGATCGTCGTAGAGCACGCCCGTGATGGCGCTGAACGTGATCCCTGCGCGCAGGAAGACGCCCGCGAGCTCGGGCACCGGGCAGGAGCCGCAGTTGGCGAGCCATTCCGTTGTATTGGTATTGGCGTAGTCAAGCGCCGCGACCGGTTGCAGGTTGAGCAGCAGCACTGGAACCCCGGCCCACTGGACCACCGGCAACACCTGCGTGCTCGTGGCGTAGGTTCCGGCGTAGCAGACGAGCAGATCGACCCCTTCCCGGGTGAACCGGTCTCCGACCTGTCCACCCGCCTGCGCGGTGTCGACGAGGCCGCCAGCAAGGACCTCGGCCCATTGCCCGACCTGGCGCTCGACGTGGCGCAGATGCCCTTCGATCGCTTCCTTGAGCCCGGCGAACTGCGGCCAGTATGCCGCCAGTCCGATGCCGAAGACTCCAACCCGTGCCCGGCCATGTCGCAATGAGCCGTTCTGCCCAGCTTCCATCGTTCCCCCCTCGAAACAATGCGATTCTTCCCCGTTCAGCGACTCATACTCTACCCCGCTCTTTGGTAGGGCGATAGCCCAGCGGTGATCGCGATGCATCTGGGAGTGGTAGTCTTTTTCCGGCGGAAGCCGAGTCTGGTTTTACCACGAAAGAGGAACGGCATTGGAAACACAGGAGCGCGCGAACGGAATGGACGATAGGGAGAACGCAGTGCCGTCCGGCACCGTGCGAACACCGGATGAAGCGCTGGCGGAGCTCATGGCCGGCAATCGCCGTTATGTAGAGTCAACGATTTTCAATCACGACTTCTCCGTGGCGCGCGCGTCGGCCCCGGATGTCCACTCGCCCATCGCTGGCATCCTCTCATGTTCCGATGCGCGAGTTGCCTCCGAGATCATCTTCGATCGTGGACCTGGCGATCTCTTCATGGTGAGGGTGGCGGGGAACTATCTCAGCGAATACGGGCTCGCCAGCCTCGAATACTGCGTGGAATACTCGAACACGCCGCTGCTGATGGTGCTCGGTCACACCCAATGTGGTGCAGTCACCGCAGCGCTCCAGGTCGTGAAGGAGAAGACGCGGTTGCCGGGGAGCCTGCCCTTCCTGATCGGAGCGATCGAGGCGTCAGTCCACAGTGCCGAGGATTCTCATCCCGAAGATCTTCTCCACGCCTCGATTGTCGAGAATGTCCGGCGCAATGTCAGCCGCCTTCAGACAATCTCCCCGATCATCAACGAGGCGCAGGCGCAAGGGCGCGTCAAGGTCGTGGGCGGGGTCTACGATCTCTCCGACGGCAAGGTCACGCTCGTCTGATCGACGATGACCGCCTCGCCTCGGTCTGGTGGGTAGCGGTAGAAAGCACCATGCCGCCCAGAAGTCATCTTCTGGGCGGCATGGTGAGTTGACGCGGCGTCCGAATCACGAAATGTCATTCTCGTTGACAACCGGTGCGTCTGCGCCCGCGAGTGGCGCCCGGTTGATCCTCACCCGGTGAGCGTTTGCCCGGTCTCATCGACCTGGCCCGAACTCGCGACGACTACCAGTGCACCTCGACGCGCATGCCGTAGTCTGCGAATGCAAACAGGACATCCGCTGCCCAGGGCTCAAGCCCGACGCAGCCGCCAGTCGCGCCATCCCCACCGGCAATGACACTCCCACTACCGTCCATCGTCCAGGAATGGAAGCCATTCGCGCGATCAGCATCGAACGCAACCCAGTCCGTGATGTACGCGTTCGCCCACGACGTCCAGGTCAGCTCCTTGTTCTTCGCGTACACGTAGTAGGTACCGTTGGCCGTGGCATAGAAGCCATCCGCCGACTGATCCCATCCCATGGAGCCCCACAGCGTTTGCTGCGGGACGTCGCCGACGTAGAGCGTGACTGCGCCCGAGCTGCGGTCGACATCGATCCAACGCTCTGCGCCGGCGTCGGCGGATTCTTCCGCGGACTCGCCGCCCCAGGACTGCGCTGGCCCGGCCTCGCCGTCCAGCGTCAGGTAGCCGCCGTAGGCATAGCCGTCGACGCCGTCAAACCGGACCTGGTACCAGCCGTCGTCGAACGGCCCGTAGAGCACATCGACGCGGTCCCCCTGAACCATCGTCGCCAGAACCGGGCTATCGGTGCTCGCATCGCTCCGCAGGTAGAGTGCGTCCGTCGAAACCGTCGCGGCATCGCTTGCACTGATGTGCCCAGCGGGCACGCCCAGCAATCCCAGCAGCAAAGCACCGAGCACAGCAACCATCCGAAACTGTGCCATCCAGTCGCGCGCCGTGCGCGAGCGGGACTCCCTGTCACCGCCACGCGCACGCATGCGCGAAAGCTGGTTTTTTCTCATTCGTCCATATCCCCCATCACTCCGTGGTGTGTCGTTCGAAGACCTTCGCGAGCCATAGCCAGTGGCCCGGTTTTTCGGACGCGAGAGGCATGGTATACGACTCTTCGCGTGGTGTGCAGCCGATCAGCGACGAGCCGACACGGGAAGACGCTCCAGAATTCGGGCGCGACAGTCGTTGAGCGACGTACGTTCGCGGGCTGGGGATGAGCAACGGGAAAGTCCGGCATTTCTGCAGAAATGCCG
>JBARWF010000071.1:0-58514 GCA_049646645.1 Thermomicrobiales bacterium | reverse complement strand
AATGGCTCGATTCGTACGGACGCCTACCGCCATGGTGACAGCGCACTGGAGATGGACGAGTTCAACCGACCTCTCGGCCAGATTCATGGCGCGGGATTCCACGATTACGGCATTGGCGAGGGGTTGCTGGTCACCGCTGTGCTCAATAGCCCGGGCGTCAAGATTCAGCCTGGTATCGCAATCGACCGCGAAGGTCGTCACATTTCGCTGGCCACCAACGCCACCGCCGAAATCGGCCCAAATGCCGACAATCCCGGCACATCCCCAGTGCTGACCGCGGTCAACGCCGATGGTGCGCTCCTCCCGACTACGGGGCTCTCCGGCGATCGCGTCGTGACCATCGAATTCTGGGAAACCTTTGATGCCACCGCCTATGTCAATGATGGGCTCTATCGCTTTCAGCACACCCCCTGGTTGCGCCTGATCCCGCCAGGAGATTTCATCGACGACGGGTCCCGGCTCGTGCTGGCGCAAGTCACGCTCGACGGCAGTGGCAATGTGATCGGCCTGATCAACGGACTGCGCCGCCAGGCCACGCTGCCCGCCGGCGGACTCGAGATCCGCCGGGGTGATATCACCTCACCCTCGCCCAACTACACGGTCGACAACGTCACCGCCGGTCGCGTCATGCCGCGGGTTGGCGGCGGCCTCGCCGTGACCGTGCCGAATACTGGCGATCAGGTCGATTTCAGCGGGGAGCAGGGCTCATTCGCCAAGCTCGGCATCCAGGCCGGCCAGATCGTGGCGCGCCGCCCCGACGGCATCGAGAGCGTCGCGATCGACTCCTGGTACGGCAACATCACGGCCGGAACCGCCGGCGTGGATGGCGATATCCTCATCAAGGACTCCTCCAACCGCCTCGTCATTACGCTCGATTCGCACGATGCCGCCCTCGTGGTCGGCGCGCCTGGCAAGGAAGGCGACATCCTCGTCAAGAACAATGCCGGGCAGGATGCCTACCGTGTCGATGGCAACACCGGAACCGCCTTCATGCAACGCCAGGCGCCATCGATCGGAAATGTCATCGACGTCGATGCACCGTTCTTCCGCATCCACGGTCTCGACCTCGTGCTGGATGGTCGCTCTGGCGGAAACAAGCGCGCCCTGGTCGATTGGACCAACACCCTGGTCGTGAACTTTGCCGATGACTACGCCAACGGCACCGTGGTCAACGGCTTGCACCTCGACGCGCATATCAGGCTCGGATTCTGGCAGGAGGTCTCCCACTGGAATCCGGGCAAGGTCGATTGGCATCGCATGGCCGACCTGCCGACCGGGCTGCCAGCGTCCAGGTGGTCCATTACCTCCACGTGCGAAATCGGCATGTTCGATAACGGCACCGTCGAGCACTTCTGGTGGGGAACCCAGAACGTGACCTGGGTCGACGGGGATGGCAACTGGGTTGTTGCCTGGGACATTTCCTACAACGACAGCGGGAATGACTGGGAATCCTGGACGCGCTCGATTAGCTGGATTGCCGTCCGCAGATAGTGCCAAACCGGGAGGTCCGCCATGTACCACTTCGCGCGCTACAACATCGAATCCGGCGAAATCCTCGCCGAGTTCACGACCAATTCGAAGGATCTCCTCCCGCTGGCGCGTCCCGGTGAGGCATTCATCGAAGTACCGGAGGAGCACGCCCGGCGTTCCGCCACCGAGAGCAGCGACCCCACGCCGACCCGCTTGCAGGGCACGGTGGTGAACGGCGAGTTTCGCAAGATCGGTCGCGTTGCCGTCCACGAGGCGACCCTCGAACTGGCAGCCGACCTCCGCGATCTTGACGGCGACGGTGTCCTCGATGCCCCGGCCGATGGAACTACCGAGATCACGTTGCGCATTGGAGTGGGCGGGACTCGCAAGGGTGCCGGCTCGAAGGAACGCCGCGTCCGCCTGCAGACAACCGCCGGCACCCTGTCGTCGCGTTTCGCGACCATATCAGGAGATGGGTCCACCGTCACCTTACGCACCTCGACCGAAACGGTCCTGGCGCGCGTGACCGCGACGGCCGATGCGTGCAAGGGCGCGACGCTCCTGATCGAATTCGTTCCCCCTGACGAATTCGACGGGGTCAAACAAACCACCGCGGCACCGCGCAAGCGGGCCTCTGCATCCGCCGGGGCCTGATCGGGACGTCGATATGGGCGGTCAAGCGACAAAAGTGAAAGCACCATCGCGGCAGCCCGAAGGGGTGCCAGCCGAACGAGTACCGGATGAACGAGATTCACCGGCCCTTGGCCTGCAACAGGCACTTGGCAATCGCGCGATGGGGCGCGTGGCCGCGTCACCAATGCCTGATGCGGGTGGGCAACGCGTCGTGCTCTCCCCACTGATGAAGGCCTACCTGCTCGGCAAGCACATCCAGGCGACCGCCCTCGCCAGGGAAGGGCTTGGCGAAGGGCACCCATTGCCAGAAAGCGCGCGTTCCGATGCGCAACAGTACCTGGGCATCGACGCCAGCGCCGTGCGAGTCCATACCGATCGCGCCGCCCACGAACGGGCCGCCGCTCTCGGCGCGAATGCGTTCGCGGTGGGCAATGACATCGTGATGGGAGCTGGCCAATACCAGCCTGAGAACGCGAGCGGGCGCCGCCTTCTTCAGCACGAGCTCACGCACGTTGCCCAATTCCAGTCCGGCGCCCTCCCCGGCCGCGAAGCGACGATGGAGGCCCAGGCACGCAGCTCGCAGCCGACGGCTGCCACGCACGCCCGATCCGCCGCAGCGCCCGCTGCCCAGGTGTTGCGCGATGGTCCGACCGTTACCGGCGTTGTGGTCACGTTGCCGGACCATGTGACCTTCTACGGCTCCTGGGGTCCGATCTCCGCCAATATCCACCTGATCCAGGATCTCGATCCCGCCGAGACCTACTCCATCCGCTATCTACCCGAGCAGGACCAGTTCCTGATCAAGCCCGGGCCGGATGCGCTTCTCGTCGAGGTGACCCTGACGGTCAAGGGCACCGACACCCAGATCCAGCAAGGGATCAATCGCTACAAGGCCTACCTCGGCGCCATGACGCAACCCGTTGCCCTGCAGGTGAAAAAGGGAGGCTCCGGCAGTGGCGGGGGGCAGGGTGGCGAGGGCGAAGGGAAGGGTGGCGATCCCAACGCGCCGAAGCAGCAGGATCAGGGGACCAAGGGCGGCGCAAAGACCGATCAGCAGACGAAGGAAGGGGGCACGGGCGATCCCAACCAGAAGGCGCCACCCGGCCCACCCGGCGGATTCGGCGGCGAGCAGGGGGGTGATCCCTCCGGATCCCCCCTTCCCAACCAGCCGGATACCAAAGGCCCCACCGTCAAGCTCGACAACATCGCGCAACTGGAGGAGCTCAAGAAACGGGGCATGATCCCCGTCAAGGATGCCGACAAGATCAAGGACAAGCTGCAGAAGGGCGAGACGCTGACCTTCGAGGAAGCAGCGGCATTGCTCGACGCGCTCAACAAGGTGATCGCGCCACCCGATCCCAATGCGCCAAAGGACGACAAGCCAAAGGCGAGCTGGCTGGAATGGGCCAAGTTCATCAAGGAGAACCAGAATCTGTTCTCCGGCGCGCAGATGAAGCAGGGCGAAAAGGGGCTCAAGCCGGACGACGTCAAGGCCATTCTCAAGAAACATCACGAATATGTCGGCGCCACCGTCGCAACGGTCAAACTCAGCGACAAGATCAAGCAGGCGGAATACGACCCGGACGTCCGGAAATCCTGGAACAGCATCGCCGATTGGGAACGGGACCTCTGGACTGCCTACCAGAACAAGTACGGCGGCGATGTCGAATCCAGCCGCAAGGACCTCCGGATCACCGACGAGGACAAGTTCTGGATGGCCCTGCGCATGTCCCCGCAATACATGGACGAAGGAATCCGCGAGGCCGCCAGCGCGATGTTCAACGATCCGCTGTTCATCGGCTCAACCATTGTTGGCATCATGGCTTACCTCGCGCTCTGGATCATGCCCGAACCCATTTTCTCCAAGGCTGTGGCGGTCATGCAGACGATCGCTCTCGTCTCGATGGTGGCGTTCGCCACGTCGGAGCTGATCAATCTTGCTGAAGCCTGGATGGATCTCAGCGACGACTCGAAACGGGCCCGCAAGCTCTCAGAGCTGGAAGCAGCGGCGGAGAAGTTCGGCAAACGCATGGGAGGGACGGAGCTCCGCATCCTGCTGGCCCTGGCCATGATCGTCGGCGGCAAGATGCTGCCAACGTCCAAGCCGATGACCATGCCGCCAGGCGGTGGCGGGGGCATGGAGCTCGCGCCGGCCGGACCTCCGGGAATGGCGCCTCCGCCCCCACCGGTGGCCGTTACCGGGGAAGTTGCCGTCGGCACGGTCAAAGTCGTCAATGGCGTGATTGTCATTGCCGGCCCCGGCAGCGGTCTAGCCATGACGTCCATGAAGGCCAAGGGGACAGGCGGTGGCTCGACGGGCACATCCGGTGGAGGGTCTGGACCGGGCACCACCGAGGAATCCCCGACTAAAGCGACCGACGAAACAAACCAGGACTCCACGGCGACCAAGAAGGGTGGCGCCAAAGGTGGGAAGAAAAAGCCGGAACCTGCTCCCGAACCGGACAAGGTCGTCCGGCAGCACCAGGGTGGAAACCAGCAGGTCGAGCTCTACGGCCGCCGCTATCACCTGAAGGATGGCGACACCACCGCCAGCATTCCCAAGAACGATCCGGTCGGTGATCGATTGCAGGCCGAGGTCGACACTGCCGCTTCCAAATGGAGCGACAATGAACTCAGTGCCAACGAGCGGGCCGCCATTCGTCAGGCGTACGCCAAAGGTGAAGGCTGGCGCGCCAACCTGCTGCGCCAGCAAGCGTTTGGCCGCTTCGTGCACGCCGCGGTTCGCTTGATCGCTCCCAAGATCTCGCCGACTCTCGAGTACAATCCAACCGGCGTGGACCTGGTCGATACCAAGACCGGGCTGAATTACGAGGTCCTTTCCGGCACCGAAACCAACGCCGACCTCCACGCCAAACGAATGGCCGACATCACCTATCGGATGTTGCAGTTCTGGATGCCATGATTCGGGTCGCGGCTGGTATCCGGATTCGTCACGGACGCTCACGTCCGTTCCGGCGAAGCTGCTTCTCGCCCCTCGAAGGAGCCTGCCCATGAGGAGTCTCGCCAACCAGACGGTGACGGGCGAATCAATCCTGCTCTCGGACAAGGTCGCCGATGCGTATGACGCCCTCGGGCCAAACCTGGTGCTGCGCGACTGCACGGTGACCTTCAGCATTCCGGCCCGAATGATGGGACTGGTGGATGTCCGGTTCATCAATTGCCGGATCGTCGCCAAGCGCGCGCTGGCCGGGATCCACTGGGCCAACTGTTCTTTCGAACGATGCACATTTGAAGGAACGTTCAGCGACTGTACCTTTGGGCACGTTCCCGCCGTCTACGCCGAGATGGGCAACCTGATCGGCGGAGATTTCTCGCGGGCAACGCTTAATGGCGTCACCTTTCGCGGGACGGATGCCTCGCAGATCGTTTTTCCGGCCTGGCCCTGCTTCACGCTGCTCGATCCCGTGGGTTCCCACGCGCTCGACGCCATGCTCTCCCACCACGAATGGCGCTACTATGCCGAGGCCCTGACCGATTCCCCGGCCGACACGACGGCGGTCACGGCCCTCGCGACTTATGTCGTGAAGCGTTACGGCGGCACCGAAGAGGAATTGCGCGACATCCTGGCGGGAAATCCGGACGTCATCATGTGATTTCACGTTCGACCGCCGCCGATGCCAATTTGAGTGGAACGCCGCCATCTTCGCGAATCTCCACCGTCTTTATGACGAATCCCTTCCCGCTCAGGGCAAATGATCAGCCATGAAGGCGTGTCCACCCGCCGGCACCCGAAGAGCACCCCGACTGCGCCGGGCTTCGGTTGCCGACAGCGCATGGACGCCCAGGTGAGGTCGACGCAAGTTCCCCACAGGAAGCGTCCAAGGGCGGGCAGGACGTTCCCGCCAAGTGGACGCGCCAGAATCCCGACCCGTCGAGCATGGGCGCCACGCGTCTTTTATCCTTCTGCAGGAGAACCGGTAGCGTTCGTCAGCCGGAGGTCTTGCCAATCGTTTGGGATCAGCGAGGGCGCATGGACGCATGAAGGCGAGTCAGGATCGGACACATGGCACAGAATGAGTCTCCGGGTCCCATCGAGCCAACAGGACCTGCCCCCTCCACGCTCCGGGGCGAGCGGAGAGTGGACAGACCTCGCTCCCGTCGGGTTCTTGTGCCGTGGGCGCAGACGTCGCGCTGGCTCGGGTATCCCATCGCCGCGTCGGCAGTGATCGCGCTGACCGCCATCATGCTGCCCTGGCGCGAGTCGCTGGGCGTCATCAATTGCCTGCTTGGCTTCGTCGGGCTCTCACTCATCCTCGGGCTCATGCTGGGGATCGGGCCATCCGCCCTCGGGGCTGTCCTCTCCTTCTTTACGTTTGACTTCTTCTTCATTAAGCCCTACAACACGCTCGATGTCGCCAATCGCAACCATGTCCTGGCGCTGGTGGTCTATCTCGCGATTGCCCTGGTCACGAGCGCGCTGGTGGGCCGGCTCCGCGCCCGGACACTCCTCGCTGAACGCGAACAGCGGCGGACCTCCCTGCTCTACGACCTCAACCGCGACCTGGTGCGTGGGGAGACGGCGAGCCAGGTCTTGCAGGCTGTCGTCACGAGCGTGGTCTCGATCTACGGCGCGGGAGCCAGCCGCATCCTGGCGTCTGCCGATTCGCAGGACAACGACCGTCTCACCATTCTTGCCGGGGCCGGCACCGCTCCCGTTGCAATCGACCAGGAGACGAGGATGCTGGCCAGCTGGGCGATCGACCACCGGCAAGTCGCGGGAATCGGCAACGAGGGCCGGATCATTCGCGCCCCGCACGGCGTGGGGACAGCACCACGGCGCAGGTTGCGCACTCGGAATGACGCGCTGTTCGTCCCGATCGTGACACCGGATGCGGTCTACGGTGTGCTCGAGGTACGGAACCGGCCCGGCGGCGGACGGTTCTCCGCCGAGGACGCACGGCTACTCGGGAGCTTCGCCGATCAGGCCGCGCTGGCGATCGAACGCGGTGAGCTCTCGGAGCAGGCGGCGCGGGCCAGTGCGCTGGCACAGGCGAACGAGCTCAAATCGGCGCTTCTCGCGGCCGTCTCCCACGACCTGCGGACCCCGCTGACGACCATCAAGGCCTCGGCGTCGGCGTTGCTCGACGAGTCGGTCGACTGGGACCCGACCGCGCGCACCGAACTCCTCTCCGCCATCGATGAGGATGCCGATCGCCTTGCCCTGATGGTCAGTAACCTGCTCGATCTTACGCGGATAGAAGGCGGCGTGTTACGGCCCGATCTCGACTGGCAGGATGTGCCGGCGTTCCTCGTCGATGTGCAGGATCGCGTGCATTCGGTCATCGCGATCGGGCACCATGCCCTCACGGTCACGTGCGATCCGGAGAACGCGTTTCCCCCGGTTCGTTTCGATTATGTAGAGATCATGCAGGTAATGATGAACCTGATCGGGAATGCCGCGAAATACTCGCCGGATGGTGCGCCAATTTCCGTGCGTGCCGCGATCGCGGGCGACAACCTGCGCGTCACCGTGGCCGATGAGGGGATGGGTATCCCCCCGGATCGATTGCCGCACATCTTCGAGACGTTCTATCGTGCCCATGGCAAGGGACCGGTCTCCGGGTCCGGAATCGGGCTCGCGATCTGCAAGGGTATCGTGGAGGCTCACGGGGGCCAGCTCAGCGCCAGCAGCCGGATCGGCCAGGGAACAGAGATCACCTTCACCATTCCCCGCCAGGGCGTGCAGGAGGGGAAGGCATGAGCGGCGCGCCTAGCCAGGCGAATGGGCGAATCCTCGTCGTAGATGACGAGCCGCAGATCCGCCGCGCGCTTCGCACGATGCTCGGCGCTCACGGCTTTGAGGTCGAAACAGCGGAGGATGGCGATGATGCCCTGGCCCGGATCGCGACGTGGACGCCGAACGCGGTCGTGCTCGACCTGGTGATGCCCGGCAAGGATGGCTTCGAGGTGGTTCGCGACACGCGGACGTGGTCGCAGGTGCCAATCATCGTGCTCTCGGCGCGAGGCCAGGAATCGGACAAGGTGCAGGCGCTGGACATGGGTGCCGACGACTATCTCACCAAACCCTTCGGCATCGAGGAGCTCCTCGCTCGCCTCCGCGCGGTGCTGCGGCGTGCTGGCGGCCCCAGCGAGACCGTCCTGACATTCGGCGACGTGACGATCGACATCGCGAAGCACGAGGTGACGCGGGGTGGCGAGCCGGTTCACCTGACGCCCACGGAGTTTGACCTCCTGCGGGTGCTGGCGACGAATGCCGGGCGTATATTGCTGCACCGCCAGCTCCTGGAGCAGGTCTGGGGCGGATATGCGGCGGAGAACGCGCCCCAGCTCCGCGTGTACATCAACTACCTCCGGCGCAAGCTGGAGCATGACCCCGCGCACCCTCGCCTCATCCTCACCGAACCAGGCATCGGCTACCGGCTCCAGCCCTGACTCCCCCCGTTCCGGGATTCTAATACCTTCCTAACACCTGCCTATGCCTCCCTAACGCGGCGCTAATGCGCAACGGCCTATCCTGCATGCGTTCGGAAGCCGGGCGGATATCGGGCCCGCTTCGGCACCGGCGCGACGATGGTTCGGGAAGGCGCGGGATGCGGATTCTGCTGGCAGAGGACGAGACTCACGTTCAACTCGCGCTCCGGCGTGCGCTGGAGGCCTGGGGATACGAGGTGGAAGCGCAGAAGACCGCCTCCGACACCATCGCCGCCATTGCCGCACGCCCCACCGACGTGCTCGTGCTGGACGTGAATCTTCCCGATGCCACCGGCTGGGACGTGCTTCGTGCCCTCCGGGACAGCGGCGACACGTCGACGGCAGTGATCGTCGTCACCGCGCTGCCACCACGCAGCGAGCGGATACACGAGTTCCGGCCCTACGCCGTCCTGCACAAACCCTTTCCCATCGAATCACTGCGCCGGTTAGTTCGCAATGTCGAGGCCGGGATTCCGGCCAGTGTTCCCGGCTCCGAGGCCGATTGACCTCGATCTCGCCGTACCAGGGGGGCTATCCATGTGGGATGTCGTGATGATCGCACTCACCGCGATCGCGTTTGCCGGGCTGATCGCCTACGTCTATGCCTGCGAGCGCCTGTAGGCCGACCGAGGATCTGTTATGACGACGCCAAGTACCCGGGTCGATCCGCTCTCCTGCCCGCGGCCGCCGGTCCAGCCCCATCGGAAGCCAAAGCCACCCCGGCCGCACAACGCCACCCTCGCTGCCGCCGCAGCGACGCTCCGCCGCAGTGATGACATTGCCGCGGTCTTCGTGATCACTCCCCGGGAAGATGGCTCATCGCGGAACGACCTGACCGTCTTCCGCAACGAACCAGGTGAGCCGCCCGAGGAGCCCAAGCCGAGCGGGGATGAGCCTCACCACCACACGCCGCGTTGGGCGCTGACGCTTCTGGAGTCGACGGAGGGGGTGCGATGAGCGCCGGAGAAGGGATCGTTTTTGCGATCGGTGTCGTCATGTTCTGCTATCTGGTCTATGCGCTGCTCTGGCCGGAGCGATTCTAGGGATTCCCTGCAATGACATGGTACGCAATCATTCAACTGGTCGCCTTTCTCGGCATCCTGGCGCTGCTCGCGAAGCCATTGGGGATCTTCATGGCGCGCCTCTTCGCGGGGGAGCGCACGGTGCTTTCGCCGGTCCTGCGCCCGGTTGAGCGCGGAATCTACCGACTCACGGGTGTCGATGAGCGCACGGAGATGCGCTGGACGACCTACGCAGTGGCGATGCTGCTCTTCCAGGTCTGCGGCTTCGTGGTCATCTACGTGGTGCAACGCGTGCAACACGGCTTGCCGCTGAATCCAGAGGATCTCGCGAATGTCGAACCGCGCTCGGCATTCAACACCGCGGTCTCGTTCCTCACGAACACGAACTGGCAGGGCTACAGCGGCGAGACGACCATGAGCTACCTGAGCCAGATGGTCGGCCTCACCGTCCAGAACTTCGTCTCCGCGGCGACCGGGCTTGCCATCGCCATCGCACTGATTCGCGGGTTCTCGCGCCGCTCGGCGCGGGAAGTCGGCAACTTCTGGGTCGATCTCACGCGGGCGACCCTCTATATCCTGGTGCCGATAGCGTTTGCCCTCGCTCTCATCTTCGTGGCGCGTGGCGTTCCGCAGACCTTTGGCGGCGTCATCGATGCGACAGGGCTCAATGGCCTGACCCAGCACATCGCGCGAGGACCTGTCGCCTCGCAGGAAGCAATCAAGATGCTGGGGACGAACGGCGGTGGCTTCTTCAATGCCAATTCCGCGCATCCGTTCGAGAACCCGACGCCGCTGACCAACTTCCTGCAAATGCTTGCGATCTTCATCATTCCCGCCGGGCTGACCTACACCTTCGGACGAATGGTCGGCAACACGCGCCAGGGGTGGGCGATCTTCGCCACGATGAGCCTTCTCTTCGTGGCCGGAGTTGTCGTGACGACCATGGCGGAACAGCACGGCAACGACCTGTTGAACGCGCTTCACATCGACCAGGCCCGCAGCATGCTCGGCCAGCCGATGCCCGGCGGCAATATGGAGGGCAAGGAGCTCCGCTTCGGGATCGCCGCGTCGGCACTCTTCGCGGTGGTCACGACGGCGGCATCCTGTGGTGCCGTGATCGCCATGCACGACTCGTTCACGCCAATCGGCGGCCTGGTCCCGATGATCAACATGGCGATCGGTGAAGTCATCTTCGGCGGGGTCGGCGCCGGCATGTACGGGATGCTGATCTTCGCGGTGGTGGCCGTCTTCCTGGCCGGGCTGATGGTGGGACGCACGCCGGAATACCTGGGCAAGAAGATCGAGCCGCACGACATCAAGATGGCGATGCTCGCCCTGTTGGTGCTGCCGCTGGTCGTCCTTGGCTTCGTCGGGGTCTCGGCAGTGACCGGATTCGGCTTGAACACGGTCTTCAACCCGGGGCCGCATGGCTTCTCGGAGATCCTCTATGCCTTCACCTCGGGAGCGGCGAACAACGGATCCGCCTTCGCCGGGCTGGGCGCAAATACGCCCTGGTACAACACGACGATCGGGATCACGATGCTTGCCGGCCGTTTCATGATGATCGTCCCGATCCTCGCCCTTGCCGGTTCGCTCGCCGGGAAGAAGCGCCTGGCCGAGAACGCGGGCACCTTCCCCACGACCGGGCCGCTCTGGGTCGGCCTGCTGGCCGGCGTGATCCTCATCGTCGGGGCGCTCACCTACTTCCCGGCCTTCGCGCTCGGGCCGATCGTGGAGCAGCGGCACATGCAGACTGGCATCACCTTCCAGTCAACCGGTGGTGGCGACTACCGGATCGCCAACGATGGCAACGCCGCGCTCACCGCGCGGGAGACGCCAACGCCAGTGCCATAGCGTGCCGCGAACCTGAATGAAGGCGGCCACATCCACGAACGCTGCGCATTTGTGCCTTGTACTATCCAAAGGGATATTCCCCAATGCTCCACGCACTCGACAACACGTTCAACCGGTCAACGGTACACCCCCCGGTCGCCGCACCGTCTGGGAAGACGGCACCAGAACCTGAGGCCGCCCGCGATCTCCCGCACGGGAATGACGCACCGAGCCGGTTGCCCAGACGCGGCATGTTCGACCCACAGATCGCGGGACCGGCGCTGAAGGACGCGCTGCGCAAGCTCGATCCTCGCGTCATGGCAAAGAATCCCGTCATGCTGCTCGTGGAGATCGGCGCCGCGATCACGACGCTTACGCTCCTCGCCGACCTGATCGGTGTCTCCGGGTCGCTGGCGATCGAGATTGCCCCAGGCCAGCGGTGGTTCGTCGCGTGGATCTCCGCCTGGTTGTGGTTCACCGTCATCTTTGCCAACTTCGCGGAAGCGATGGCCGAGGGCCGTGGCAAGGCCCAGGCCGACACGCTCCGCAAGACGCGCAGCGAGACGAGGGCGAAGGTCCTTGTCGGGGATGTGATCGATATCCGCCCCTCCAGCGCCCTGCACCTGGGAGATGTCGTCCTCGTCGAGATGGGTGACATTATCCCGAGTGACGGCGAGGTAGTCGCGGGGGTAGCGTTCGTCTCCGAAGCGGCAATCACGGGCGAATCCGCGCCGGTCCTGAAGGAGCCGGGCACCGACATCTCATCATCCGTGACCGGTGGCACGCAGGTCGTCTCCGACTGGTTGCAGGTTCGCATCACGGCCGAACCGGGACATACGTTCCTCGACCGCATGATCGCCCTGGTGGAGGGTGCCGCCCGCCAGAAGACGCCGAACGAGATCGCCCTGAACATTCTCCTCGCCGGGCTCACGATCATCTTCCTGATCGTGGTGATGACCCTGGCGTCGGCGGCGCACTATGCGAAGGTGACGGTCTCGATCACCGTCCTCATCGCATTGCTTGTCACCCTCATTCCGACCACCATCGGCGCGCTGCTCTCCGCCATCGGCATCGCAGGCATGGATCGCCTGGTGCAGCACAACGTCCTCGCGATGAGCGGCCGCGCGGTGGAAGCGGCCGGGGATATCGATGTCCTGCTCCTCGATAAGACCGGCACGATCACCTACGGCAACCGGATGGCGAGCGAGTTCATCCCTGCGCCGGGCATCACCCAGGAGCAGATCGCGATGGCCGCGCTGCGCTCCTCCCTCGCGGACGACACGCCGGAAGGCAAGTCGATCGTCGCGCTGGCGAACCGGCAGGGCTTCACCCTCTCGCAGGATGCGCTGAACGGTGCCGAATGGATCCCCTTCACCGCCGAAACCCGCATGAGCGGCGTTCGCGCCGGCGGAACCGAGACCATGAAGGGTGCGGTGGATGCGATTCATCGGTTCGTCGCCGATCTCCCCACCGCGATGATCGGGGCGTCGGATCAGATCGCCGCCCAAGGCGCGACCCCGCTGGCGGTGATCGAGAACGGGCGCCCGATGGGTGTGATCGCCCTCAAGGATACGGTCAAGCCGGGCATGAAGCAGCGGTTCGAGGAACTGCGGCGAATGGGCATCCGCACGGTCATGATCACCGGAGACAACCCGCTCACCGCGAAGTCGATCGCCGAGGAAGCCGGAGTGGACGACTTCGTGGCCCAGGCGAAGCCGGAGGACAAGATCCGCCTCATCCGCGAGCATCAGGATGACGGCCGCCTCGTGGCGATGACCGGCGACGGCACGAACGACGCACCGGCGCTCGCCCAGGCGAATGTCGGGGTGGCGATGAACACCGGCACGGCGGCGGCGAAGGAGGCTGGCAACATGGTCGACCTCGACTCCGATCCGACCAAGCTGATCTCGATCGTGGCGATCGGCAAGCAGCTCCTCATGACGCGCGGCGCACTGACCACTTTCAGCATCGCCAACGACGTGGCGAAGTACTTTGCGATCATCCCGGCTATCTTCGGCGTTGCCTACGGCGTGCAGGCGGAGCAGGGACTCGGGTTCCTGAACATCATGCACCTGACCTCCCCGGAGAGCGCCATTCTCTCGGCCATTATCTTCAACGCCCTGATCATCGTCGCGCTGATCCCACTGGCGCTGCGCGGCGTTGCCTACCGGTCGATGAGCGCAGCGTCGCTCCTGAAGCGCAACCTGCTCATCTACGGACTCGGCGGCATCATCGCGCCGTTCATCGGGATCAAGGCCATCGACATCATCCTGACCGCTTGCGGCCTGACGTAGAACACAACGGCTGTCTTGTGCGGGGATCTTCCGCGCCGGGCAACGCACGCCTTCGCCCGCGGAGAGAATTCCCAACCGACGCATTTCCGGCAGCGCCGGAGATCCCAAGGACCATCACATGCTCAAGCAACTTCGTACCGCCGTTCTCATGATCGTCGTGATGACCGTCATCACCGGCATTCTCTATCCCGTCGCCACCACCGGCATCGCGCAGGGGTTCTTCGGGGATCGGGCAAACGGGTCCCTCATCAAGCAAGGTGACACCGTCGTCGGCTCCTCGCTCATCGGCCAGAGCTTCATCGATCCGCACACCGGCAAGTCGCTCTACGGCTACTTCCGGGGACGCCCGTCCGCAGCGGGCGACGGCTACGATGCGCTTGCCTCGTCCGGCTCCAACCTTGGCCCGACGAACCAGGCACTGCTCGATCGGATCGAGGCGGATTCAACCGTCATCCGGGCGGAGAACGGGCTCGCCGCCGATGCCCCGCTGCCCGTCGATCTCGTGACCGCGTCTGCGAGCGGTCTCGACCCGGACATCAGCCCCGCCGCCGCCGAGATCCAGATCGCGCGTATCGCGAGGGAGCGTGGGCTTACAGATGAGCAGGTTCGTGAGCTGGTGAAGGACAATACGTCTGGCCGCACCCTTGGTCTTCTCGGTGAGCCCCGGGTAAATGTCCTCAAGCTGAACATGGCACTAGATGCACTGACGGGTACACCGGTGTCGCCCGATGCCAGCCCCGAGGTATCGCCCGCGGCCTCCCCATCCGCCACGCCGGCTGCGTAGGATGGTCCTGCGATCAGGACTCTCCCGCTCAGGAACCACCCATGCCGACTGCTGACGAGTACGCCCCACCAGGATTTATTCCACTCAGCGGCGAGCTGCGCAGGGTATCGCCCTCCGGCCGCTCCGCGGGCGATATCGCTTCAGAGCAGTCCCGGGGGGCCTTGCGCATCTATCTGGGGGCGGCTCCCGGTGTGGGCAAGACATACGCCATGCTGCGGGAGGCCCATCGTCTCCGCGCCGAGGGGTACGATGTCGTGATCGGGTTCGTCGAGACCCACGGGCGGGCGGAGACAGCTGCCCAGATCGGCGACCTGGAGGTGGTTCCCCGGCGCGTGATTGACTACCACGGCGTGCAGATCGAGGAGATGGATACCGATGCCGTCCTCGCCCGCAAGCCGGATATCGCGATCGTGGACGAGCTCGCCCACACGAACGCGCCGGGTTCGTCCCGGGAGAGACGTTGGCAAGACGTCGAGGTGCTGCGGGATGCCGGCATCGACATCATCGGGGCGCTGAATGTCCAGCACATCGCCAGCATTCACGATGTCGTGGCTGACCTGACGGGGATCAGCGTCCGCGAGACGGTTCCTGATCGGATTGTGGAGGAGGCGACCGAGATCCAGCTCGTGGATCTTCCCGTGAACGCGTTGATCGAGCGCATCGAGATGGGGAAAGTCTATCCGCCGGAGCAGGCGGAGCGGGCACGAGCGCACTTCTTCCAGCCAGGAACGTTGAATGCCCTGCGGGAGCTGGCGCTCCGACACACCGCCAAGGGCGTCGATGATCGGCTGGAGGACTTGATGCTCGGGGAGGCGACCGCCGAGCCACCTGCTGCCGCACCGCTCGCCACGACCGAGCGTATCGTCGTGTTGATGGATGACTCGCCGGGCTGGGGAGACGTGCTGCGACGAGCCTGGCGACTCGCCAGTGTCCTGCACGGCGAGCTGGTCGTCCTCGATCCCGGCGCCGGGCAAACCGATACCCACGCCGAGATCCAGCGCCGCCGCTCCCGCGAGTTGGCCCTTGATCTCGGTGCCAGGATCGACGAGGTGCCGGGTGCTGCTGATTCTGGCGAGGCGCTCGTGCGAGCGTTGGCAAGCCTGCGTCCCGGCTCATTCCTCATGGGGGTGACTCGCGAGAGCAAGCCGCGCCGGCGTTGGTTTGGCCCATCTCAGCTTCCGGAGCTCGAGCTCGCGGCGCGGGTGATTCGGGACCTGCCGGCCACCACCGTGCAACTCGTCTCGATGGACGCGGATACGGGACCGAAGCCCTGGCGCGATGGCCCGTAACCGTGCGGGAACGGCAACAGAACAGGTCTGGTCGTAGTGACCAACCCTGTTCTGTCGTGAAACGGTCGGGAACGCCCGATGGCGCGTGTTACTGCCCCTCGGCGAGGTTCCAGTTCGCGATGTTCCAATACGGGGTCGAGAAGCCGTTGTTGTTGCCGATGTTCTCCTCCCGCAGCCGGTTCGAGACGGCGTTGAAGAACGGCCGCAGCACGAGCGGCACCACCGCGACCTCCTTGATCACGAGATCGTTGATCGCGATCAGAATCCGGGAGGCATCCTCCGGCGTCGTGGCGACGAGCAATTCCTCGTAGAGCTTGTCGAAATCGGCGTTCTGCCAGCGCTGGATGTTCGACTTGCTCCAGCCGTTCGACTTCTGGGCGATGTTGTCGCCATTCTTACCGCTGTACCACTTGTTGACCCACTTCACCGGGATCGAAGACGGCGGCCCCGACGACTGCATCAGGAAGTCCCAGTAGAAATGCTGGCTGTTCTGGTCGTTGCCGGCGGCGCTGTCGAAGAAGATGTTAGGGTCAACCTGCACCAGCTCGACGTTGAATCCCAGCTTCTCCAGGTCCTGCTTGATCACTTCCTGCGTCTTCTGCCGCACCTGGTTGATGGGCGAGGAATAGCTGACCTTGAGCTCGACCCCGTCCTTCTTGCGCGTAGAGCCGTCCTTCACCCACCCTGCGTCATCGAGGATCTTGTTCGCCTGATCGAGATCGTACGACCAGGTCGTGTTCGGCGAGGTGAACGAGGGGAATCCGGCGAGCACGTTCGACTCGGCCAGCTTCTCATCCCCGTAGAACTTGCCGGCGATCAGATCGCGCCGCATGGCGAGGTTGAAGGCCTGGCGCACAGCCGGGTCGGAGAAGACCGGATTCGGCGTGTTCATCTCCGAGCGCTGGCCGTCGACCTCCTTGTTGGGATCGGAGAAGTTGATGTAGAGCGATTCGACGGTGGTATCGACCTTCTGCAGGATCTTGCCCTTCGTGCCCGTCTCCCGCAATTGCTGGATGATCTCCGGCTCGGCCTGCACGTTCCAGGCGTAGTCGTAGTCGCCCGTCTGCACCACGGCACGTCCGGCGGAGACCGCATCGCCGCCTCCCTTGAACGTCACCGTCGCGAAGAACGGCTTGGTCGGCTCGCGATAGTTGTCGTTGGCCGAGAAGGTCGCCATGTCATTGGGGGAGAAGGTGTCGACCTTGAAAGGGCCGGTGCCGATCGGCTTCGTGAGGAAGGCGTCGTTCTTGTTGGCGGGATCGTTGTTGAACGCATGCGCCGGGTAGACCACGCCCCAGTCGTAGCCGGTGAAGGGCTCGAACCAGGCGACCTGCGGCTGGGTGAAGGTGATCACCGCGGTGTGATCGTCCTTCGCCTCGATATTCTTGATGACGCTCCAGGTATCGAAGTTCACCGAGGCATTATCCACGTTCGTCACCCACTGCCAGGTGAAAATGAGATCCTTGGCGGTGAACGGCTGCCCATCGCTCCAGAGAACATCCGGCTTCAGGGCAAAGGTGACGCTGGAGAGATCCTGCGCGACGGTTCCCTCGGCGACGCTCGGGAGCGAGGCGGCGAGAATCGGCGCCAGTGAGCCATCCTCCATATACGCAAGCAGCGGCTCCATTACGAGGCTGCCAGCGTACGAATCCTTGCTGCCGGTGGCGCTGTGCGCGGCGAGCACCGACGGCGCCTGCGACTGGATGATGCGCAGCTCGCCACCACCGCCCCGTTTCTGGTTCTCAGTACCAACAGCGGGCGCCTGGGACGATCCGGCGGCCGGTGACGCTTCGGGAGTGGCGTCCTGCGCTGCGACCGAAGTCGCGATGATGCTGGCGGCGGCGGTGCCGACGCCCAGCGCGCCGACGGCGTGCATGAATTGGCGGCGCGAGAGTTCGCCGGCGCGCAGCCGTTCGACAAATGACCGCAGCGAGATGTCCGAGGACGTCGAGGTGGAAGGTAACTGATCCATGGAGCGAGAATCCCTTTCCTGTGTGGCCGATGCCACGGTCCGGCGTGCAAAAGACGTACCAGGACACCGCCATCCGGCAGCCCGGTGAAAGACATTGACCCAGCGTGTATTCTACGTCAGAAGATAGCAGGTTTCCAAAAGAAAGTTTCGCCCTCGATCGGGCTGTTGTGCGGAGGCATCCGGTCCTCCAGGACTCTGGATTTCCAGCGCTGCGTTGGCGGTTCGCAAGCGCACGCGCTACGCTTCGGCGGGGCAAACCGATGGGCCAGTGGTGCCGCTCGTCCGGCAGCACTGTTCCTGATCGACGCGCATGCCGGGGGATGCGATTGAACACCTTGCTGGGACCGGCCATCGCCGCGATCGTGATCGGAGCGGTCCTGTCGATCTTCCTGCTCGTGCCGCTGATCGCCGCTCAATACCGGATCTGGGGCACGCTCAGTCTCGGCCGGCTCTTCCTGATCCTCGCGTTCATTCCCTATCTCCTCGCGCTCCCGCTCTACACGCTGCTGCCGCAGAACGGCACGATCGAGACGCTCTGCCACCTCTCCGACCGCACGCTCACCAACACTCACTTCTTCCGGTTCATCGACGATATCCGGCATCAGGCGGCGATCCACGGCTGGCGATCGGTGCCGGGCTCCTGGGCGTTCCTGCAGGCATTCCTGAACGTCCTCTTCTTCGTGCCACTCGGCGCGTTCCTGACCAGGGTCTACCGTATCCCGCGCTGGGTCGTCGTCCTGATCGGCGCCGGGACATCGCTCACGATCGAGCTCACGCAACTCACGGGGAACTGGGGGCTCTCCCCCTGCCAGTATCGCTACTTCGATGTCGACGATCTCATGCTCAACACGTTTGGCACCATCGTCGGGATCGCCATCGCCCCGGCACTTGCGATCTTCCCCGGCACGAGCCTGAAGACATCGGACCGCGAGCTCGTCCGGCCGATCACCCGCAAGCGCCGGTTCATCCAGCTCTTCTGCGACGGGGTGATCTTCATCCTGGGAACGCTCGCGGCGCAGGTGATCGTCCACCTGATGCTTGGCCTCGTGGGACATGGAGCATCGGAGCGCCCGGTGCAAGCTGGCGTCACGTTGCTCACTTCGGGCGTCCTCTTCGTGATGATTCCGCTCGTCAACGGCGGCGCGACCATCGGCGAGCGCACGGTGTTGATTCGCATCCGGCGCCGGGACGGACGAGCGGCGCCGTGGCCATCGATCCTCATCAAGACGATGACGGGCTGGGGACTGCTCGGTGTGCTGAGCGCGCTTGCTACCTATGGAAGCGAATGGGTGGTCGCCGTCCGCATGCTGCTGGTGATTCTGGCGGTGGCGGTAGTGCTGGTCGATCCGCAGGGGATGACATGCTGGCTGAGTGGGCTGCGCCGCGTTGACGAGCGCGCCGCCTCGGCCATGGATCCCAGGAGTGACACTGTGATGCGGGGTGCGTAAGATCGGCCTCCGGCCGATGGTCGACACCAGGTCGACCGCTACGGGAGGCCGACCACGCACAATGCGGGGTTACTCTCCGGTCTGACCGTCCACCGATTCGCGAATGAGGTCGGCATGACCGTTATGCCGTGCATACTCCTCGATCATGTGGCAGAGGATCCAGCGCAGGCTCGGGGTGCTCCCATCGGGCCAGGGGACGCGGGCCAACCGATCGAGACCGCCACCGCCACCGCCATCGGCCACGGCCTCCGCGACCACACCACGACAGCGCTTCACGGCATCCTGCCAGATCGCGCGCAGTTCCTCCGGCGTGTCGTTCGCTGCCGAGTGCCACTCCCAGTCAGGGTCGGTATCCCAGTCTACTGCTTTCCAGGGCCCCAATAGCTCCTGCCCGAGAAACCGCCAGACGAACCAGTGCACCTCGACCCACGCCAGGTGCTTGAGCATGCCGCCCAGTGTCATGGCCGAGACGCCGACGGTTGCCCGCAAACCGGCGTCGTCCAGGCCGGCGCACTTCCAGGCAAAGGTCGCCCGCTGCCATTCCAGGAATCCCAGGAGGGTCGCGATCTCACCGGCGGCGAGCGGCGGTTCAGGCCGGCCGTACTCGTCCAGGCGACTTCCGGCGGCGATTACTGCCTCGTCAGGCGTCTCCATTGCATCTCACTCCTGATCAGCGGCAAGAAAGGCAAGCACCCGACGCGTCATGAGCGCGGTCGCATCCGCGTCGTACGACGGCAGGCTGGAATCGGCGAAGAGATGACCGTTGCCGGGGTAGAGGTAGAGTTCAGCATCAGGGACATCGGCGACGAGCGCGCGGGCAGCATCGATATCGCCCTCATCGACGAAGAACGGGTCCGCGTCCATCCCGTGGATCTGCACCGGCACGCCTTCGGGCCAGGCGCCAAACTCCGAGACTGGGAGGCAGGAGTGGAAGAAGAGCGCGCCGCGCGCACCGGGCCGGGTCTGTGTCAGCTTCTGCGCGGGCATCACGCCCAGCGAGAACCCGGCGTAGACAACGTCTTCGGGCACGTCGTCCGCCGCGCGGGCACCACGCTCCAGCACGGTACCGAACCCGATCTCCCCGGCGTGAGCAATGCCCTCCTCAAGGGTGGAAAAAGTGCGGCCCTCGTAGAGATCGGGCGTGTGCACCGTGTGCCCGGCGCGGCGAAGCTCGTCGGCGAACGCGACCACACCGGAAGTCAGCCCCTGCGCGTGGTGGAACAGCACTATCTCGGCCAAACCTCGATCCTTCCTTTTCGATACTATCGAACGGATGATCTACTGTATCGGGTTGAGGCGCGGATGTCGAGCTTGAATTCGAGATGACGCGCTAGCCCTCGGGCGATCGAGACTCGGAGGGAGAAGCCGACCATCGCCGCGCTCATTGCCCCCGTTCCGGACGAGCTCGACGCAAGTCACGGGCAAGGACCGGTGTCACCGGGTGTCCCGAGAGCCACTTGTGCCAGCCTCCTCCGGCGATCTGGACCCACCGGTAGTTGATCCACTCCGCGAGCACCATGAGCTGCAGGGCGCCCGCGACGATCGCCTCCCGCATGCCCATGCCACGCCCGGCGGCGCACGGTCAACGCGAAGCCGATCAGCGCAAGGACAACCGTGAAGGCCATGATGCCCGCGATCACGCGGATGAAAACGAAGCTGTCGGCACCGCGGAGCTTCCGTAGCCAGAAAGCGGCGGCGGTGAGGAGGAAGAGCCCCAAGGCAACGGCGCTCACCAGGAGCGGGACGCGCGACGCCTCGCTGGTCCCCGCGATCCGGAAGGCCGCCACCGGGAGGATGACGGCCGAGACCGCTTCACCTGCGGCGAGGCTCTTGAAGCGGCGCTGAAGTGCTTGGCGGGATTTCATCGCCCCAATCTAACATGCCCCACTGCCAGGCATATCCACCATCGAGCAGCCGCATCGGCACCGATGGCCCGGACCGCCGGGAAAATCGATTCCTCGTCCGTAGGGTGCGGCTGCTGACACAAGGTCGCACCCTACGAGCGTTTTTGCCGGTGCTTGCGGTACTTCCCTAAGCAAGAGACCGGTCCACTCAGTGCCGCAATGATTACTGCTCCTCGGCAAGGTTCCAGTTCGCGATGTTCCAGAAGCTGATGGCGAAGCGCGGGCCGATGGCGACGTTCTCCTGACGGATGCGATTGCTCAGCGCGTAGGGCGCGTCTGTGCGCTGCACGAGCGGGATGACGACCACGTTCTCGATCACGAGATCGTTGAGCGCGATCAGCGTCTCGAGCGCCTTCCCGGTGTCGGTCTCCTTCAGGAGGCTCTCGAAGAGCGCATCGTACTCGGCGTTCCGCCAGCGCGAGGTGTTGTCGCGCTGCCAGTCATTCTCCTTCTGGGCGATATTCTCCCCGTTCGGGCCGGCGTACCAGGCGTTCAGGTACGAAGGTGGGATCGGGGAGGTCGGGCCATTCGCCGCGAGATCGACATCCCAGTACTTGTGGCTGGAGTTCTGCTCGTTGCCCGGCGAGCCATCGAAGTAGACCGAGCTGTCGATCTGCTGCAGCTCCACGCGCACACCGATCTGCTCCCAGCCATCCTTGACCACCGCCTGCGTCTTCTGCCGGACCTGGCTGACGGGCGCGACGAGCGTGAGGGCGAGCTCGACGCCGTCCTTGCTCCGGACATCACCTTCCAGCGTCCAGCCCGCCTGGTCGAGGATCTGGGCCGCCCGTTCCGGGTCGAACGCCCAAGAGGTATTCGGTGAGGTGAACGATTCCAGACCGGTCAGCACGTTCGCGGTCGGCGGCTGCCCCTCGCCATAGAAGCGCTTGGCAATCACATCGCGCTGGACCGCGAGATTGAGCGCTTGGCGCACGGCGAGATCGCCGAGAATCGGGTGCGGGGTGTCCTTCTGCGACTTCTGGCCATCGACCTCCTTGCGCGGGTCGGAGTGGTTGAGCCCCAGAACCTCAACCAGCACGCCGGGGAACGTGTAGATCTTGCCCTTGCCGCCATCGGCCTCGATCTGTTGCAGGACTTCCGGCTCGACCTGCATGTTCCAGGCGAAATCGAAGTCGCCCGTCTGCAAGACCGCCCGCGCCGCCGACGCGGGATCGCCGCCGCCCTTCAACAGCACGCGCTGGAAATAGGGCTTCGTCGGCTCACGGTAGTTCTCGTTCAGCAGATACGTGATCTGGTCATTCGCCGCGAAGGTATCGATCTTGTACGGGCCGGTGCCGATCGGATGTTGCAGGAACGCCTCGTTCTTGTTGGCGGGATCGTCGTTGAAGACATGCGCGGGATAGATCGGGCCGATATGCGAGCCGGTGAAGGGCTCGAACCAGGTGACCGACGGCGTCTTGTATGTCACGACGACCGTCAGGTCGTCTGGCGTCTCGATGCTGGCGATGGTATCCCAGACCGAGAAGCTGACGGAGGCGTTGCTCTCGGTCGTGATCCACTGCCAGGTGAACTGCACATCGCGGGCGGTGAACGGCTCGCCATCGCTCCAGAGCACACCGGGCAGCAGTGAGAAGGTGACTGTCGAGAGGTCGTCGGCGAGCTGGCCGTTCTCACGCGTCGGCACCTCGGTGGCGAGATTGGGGATGATCGTGCCATCGGGCAGGAAGTGCAGCAGCGGCTCGACGACGAGCGCAGCGGCAAGGAAATCCTTGTCGCCTGAGCCGCTGTGCGGCGCGGCGACGCTTGGCGCCTGCCAGACGAGCAATCGCAGCTCATCGCCCGCACCACGCTGCTGCTGATCGGTGCCGAAGGCGGGTCGGGTCGAAGGGCCAGCGACCGGAGATGCCACCGGCGAGGCATCGGGCGTCGCCTGGGCCGCAGCACCGGGCTGGGCCAGCGCGATGACGGCGGATGCGGAGACGCCGAGCGCCGACGCGGCGGCCAGAAAATCGCGACGTGAGAGATCGCCCGCCCGGAAGCGAGCGAAAAGCGAGGCGAGCGTGCGGGTAGCGGTTGACGAATCGGGCACGAGCATTCCCTTTCAGGTCACATCAGACCAACCGAGCAATCGAATGTCTGCCTCCAACCACTCGCTGAAAGCAGGCGAAGGACCCAGGTACCGTGACTACGACTGGCCGTCCGCAAGGTTCCAGTTCGCGAGGTTCCAGAAATACCCAACGAAGGGATGCTCGAAATCGAGATTCTCGTAGCGCAGCCGGTTGCCGATCGCGGTGTAGAAGCTGCGGATGGCGATCGGCACGACCACGGCGTTGTCGATGAGATGATCGTTCATCGCGATCAGGATCCGCTGCGCCTCGTCCTCGGTCGCCGCGGCGAGCAGTTGCTCGTAGAGCGCGTCGTATTCGTCACTCTGGTAGCGCTGCACGTTCTCCTTCTGCCAGTCGTTCGCCTTCTGCGAGATGTTCTCCCCATTCGGTCCGGCATACCAGACCTTGAGGCGGTTGACGGGGATGAGGGACGAGATGTCGGCGGACCACATCGCGATATCCCAGTAGAAGTGGTTGAGGTTCTGGTCGTTGCCGGCCGAGGAATCAAAGAAGATCGTGCTGTCTGGCTGCACCAGCTCGACCTTGAAGCCGATGCTCTCGAGATCCTGCTTGACGACGGCCTGCGTTTTCTGGCGCACCTGGTTGACGCTCGCCGCGTAGGTGATGTGGAGCTGGATGCCGTCCTTCTCCCGCACGTCGCCGTTCCGCGCCCAGCCGCCGTCATCGAGTACCTGATTCGCCTTGTCCAGATCGTATGCCCAGCTCGTATTCGGCGATTCGAAGAAATCGGCCCCGGAGAGGATGTTCGCAGTCGCCAGATCGCCATCGCCGTAGAACTCGCTGGCAATCTTGTCGCGCTGGATCGCGAGATTGATCGCCTGACGCACGGCGGGATCGGTCAGGAACGGATGCGGCGTGTTCTTCTCCGATCGCTGCCCATCGACTTCCTTGTTCGGATCCGAGAAATTGAGATAGATCACCTCCAGCGTCGCGCCGCTGGTCTGCACGATCCGGCCCTTGTCGCCGTTCGCCTCCAGATCGTGGATGACGGCGGGCTCGGCCTGCACGTTCCAGGCGAAATCGAACTCGCCGGTCTGGACGACGGATCTACCGGCCGAGACGGCATCGCCACCGCCCTTGAACAACACGCCCGAGAAGAACGGCTTGTTCGGCTCGCGATAGTTGTCGCTGACCACGAACGTCCCCTGGTCGTTCGGCGTGAAGCTCTCGACCTTGAAGGGACCGGTGCCGATCGGCGCGGTGAGAAAGGCATCGTTGCGATTGGCCGGATCGTTGTTGAACGCGTGCGCCGGGTAGATGACCCCGAGCGAGTTGCCCGTAAATGGGTCGAACCAGTTGACCAGCGGCTGCTTGTAGGTGACGACCGCGGTCAGATCGTCCACGGCCTCGATCGAGGCGATCGTGTTCCAGACGTCGTAACTCGTGGACGTGTTCGACGGGTTCACGATCCACTGCCAGGTGAAGACGATGTCGTTGGCGGTGACGGGCTCGCCATCGCTCCAGAGGAGCCCGGAGCGAAGCTTCAAGGTCGCAGTCGAGAGGTCGTCAGCCAGGAGCCCGTTCTCAAGCGAGGGCGTCTGCTCCAGGAGCACGGGCTGGATCGAGCCACCGGGGAAGTACGCGAGCAGCGGCTCAAAGACCATGTTGGCGGCGGAATCACCTGCGGCGTGCGGCGCGAGGACGGTTGGTGCCTGCCACCAGATGATGCGCAATTGCCCGCCCGCGCCGCGCTGCTGATTCTCCGTGCCGAAAGCGGGGCGGGTCGCAGCACCGGCGACCGGCGATGCTGCCGGTGAAGCTTCCGGTGACGCGCTGGGTGTGGCGTCGGCGGCGAAGGTGTTGCCGCCATCGGCGAGGAAGGTCGCGGCGGCGAGGGAGGCGCCGGCGGTGGTCGCGGCGGTGATGAACCGCCGGCGATCGAGCGCGCCAGCCAGGAACCGATTGTGCAGGTCAGCGATCGACGATGTGTTGTGTGCCGTCATTGCATGGTCCTTTGATTGTTGCACCCCGAAAGTAGAAAGCGCACGGTATGGGTTGCAGGGAACGGTCTTGCAGAGCCCCTCCACACGGTGCGCCGAAGCAACCGCGGGATTCCGACGGCCCCGAGATATCGACCTGCGGTCGATGGTCGACATCCTTCGACAGGCTCAGGACAAGCTCCTTGGTCGACCACTACGGGATCGGGGTCGCCCGATATCGGCCACAGGCCGATGGTCGACACAAGGTCGACCGCTACGAGTCGCTGTCGACGCGGTTCCAGTTGGCGATGTTCCAATAGTGGTAGTCGAAGCCGCCGAGGCTCAGGTTCTCCTCGCGCAGGGAGTTGACGAAGACGTCACGGACACCGGTCTCCGCGAGCGGGATGATCGCGTAGTCGTTGATGATGATGTCGTTGAGCTGGATGAAGAGCTCCGTCAACCGTTCGGGGTCGGTTTCCACCCGCGCCTGGTCGAGCAGGGCGTCGTAGTCGGCGTTCTGGTAGCGCTGGGAGTTCTGCCCGGTCCAGCCGTTCTCCTTCTGGGCGATGTTCTCGCCGTTCGGCCCGGCGTACCACGCCTCCATGAAGGAGAGCGGGGCCGGTGTGTTGGCCACGCCCTGGGCCATGCCGACATCGAAGTAGGAATGGGAGCCGCTCTGGTCGTTGCCGGCGGAGCTATCGAAATAGATGCCGGGATCGACCTGCTGGATGTTGACCTTGAACCCCACCTCCTCCAGGTTGGCCTTAACGATCTGCTGCTCCTTGGCGCGAAGCTGGGAGGCCGGCGAGTGATACTCGAGCTTCAGCTCGACATCACCTTTCTTGCGGACATCGCCGTCCTGCACCCACCCGGCGGCGTCGAGCAATTGCTTCGCCTTCTCCGGGTCGTACTCCCAGGCCGTGTTCGGTGATTCGAGACCGGGAATACCGGTGATGATGTTGCGGCCCGGGTGCTCCAGGTTGTCCTTGCCGAAGTAGAGGCTGTTGGCGATCGTCTCGCGGTCGATCGCGGTCGCGAGGGCCTGACGGACGGCCTTATCCGAGAGGAAGGGATGCGGTGTGTCCTTCTGCGATCGCTGGCCATCGACCTCGGTGTTCGGGTCGGAGAAGTTGAGGTTGAGGCGCTCGACGTAGCTGCCGGGCGGGATCACCAGCTTGCCCGTGCCCTTGCCCTCCATCTCCCGCAGCAGTTCCGGCTCGATCTGCACGTACCACGCGAAGTCGTATTCCGCCGTCTCGAGCACGGCGCGGGCGGCCGAGGCGGGATCGCCGCCGCCCTTGAGGATGACGCGGGAGAAATAGGGCTTGTTCGGCTCGCGGTACTTCTCGTTGGCGACGTAGATCACCTGATCGTTCGGGGAGAAAGACTCGACGACGAACGCGCCAGTGCCGATCGGCTTCTGGGCGAAGGCGTCGGATGCCGCCTTGCCGCCATCCTTCAGGATATGCGCGGGGTAGACATAGCCGCTGTTGGTGCCGGTGTGCGTCTGGTACCAGAGTGGGTTGGGCGCGTCAAACCTGACCGTGACCGTCAGCGGGTCGACGACCTCGATATCCTTGATCGGCGCGAAAACACCGTAGTTCGTCGAGGCGTTCTCCTCGGTGCGCACCCACTGCCAGGTGAAGCGGACGTCCTCGGCGGTGAACGGCTCACCGTCGCTCCAGGTGACATCGGGCAGGAGGTGGTAGGTGACGCTCGTCAGGTCCGCGGCCAGCAAGCCGTTCTCGACGGTGGGCACCTCCTGCACGAGGTTGGGAATAATCGAGCCATCGGGCAGGAAGTATTGGAGCGGCTCCAGCACGATGGAACCGGCGAGAAAATCCTTGGTGCCGCCGCCGTTGTGTGGACTGAGGGTGGTCGGCGCCTGCCACTGGATCAGGCGGAGATCACCGCCCTCGCCCCGGGTCTGGTTCTCCGTGCCGAATGCTGGACGGGTAGCGTTACTGCTGGCGCCCGGAGTCGCAGCCGGCGAGGCACCGGCAACGGCTGTCCCGTCCTGGGCGGCGAAGGCGAGCCCGTTGCGCAGCGAGCCACCGGCCGCGAGCGTGCTGCCGGTATTGGCGAGGATGCCGGCGATCCCGGCGCCGACCCCCAGCGCACCGGCGCCCTGCAAGAAGGAGCGACGGGAGATCTCGCCTGCGCGCAGGCGTGCGTAGAGATCGGCAAGAGGCGAAGCATTGCTGGTCATGGTCTTCCTGGGTTCCTGATGTGAGAGGCGTAACGGATGGGTGGTGCCGCGGGCAATGTATCCCTGACGACTACCGGGTGCGGGGGCAACAACAGGCGGGGTCATCCCCGGTGGGGGGATAGCGATGTGTAGGCGCGGAGTGGGCCGCGAGGGAAGGGTACGCGCAGCACTCAAGCAGCGTGCGGGCGAGGGCAGGGGATCGCCGCGTGGTGCGGGATCGATAGCGATGTCGAGAGACGAGATGCATGAAATGAAAAACCCCCATCTAAAAGATGAGGGGGCGGACAGGCGACCGCGAGAGGAGGCTCACGACGCGCGTCGTTCCCTCATCTTTCAGGCATACCTGTCGGAATTAGCACCTTTTCATCAGCGACAACGCTGATGAACGGTTGCTGGAGCTTCAACGGGCCGGTCCCTCGGCTCCTCTGGATGAGGTAACGTTCAGTTGTTGAATGGAATGTAACCAGCCTACGAAACGTTGTCAACCCCCATCCGTCTCGAGGCGCGGAGATCCCGGGCGGGACCCCACATCGCTCTCTACAAAAACATCTGTTGACAACTTGACACAGTCTCGCATCACTGTTACAGTACGTACACCTCAGCCTTCCCTTCTGAGGCGGCCAGTGGCGGTCGTGGAGCTCCATCCCTCTACGACCGCGGGCTGGTTTTTTTGTGCCCGGAACAGCGATCGCGGATCACGATCCAGAGCCGATCGCCACCATGCGGAATCGCGCGCCCGAGTACGCTGCCATGTCCTTCCCCCACAGTTCGCGCATCACGTCCCCAGACACGTCGCTCGTCGCCGATCCGGTTGAGGCCGTCTTTGCGAATCAGCGAGCGTGGCTCGTCCGGCTTGCGACCGGGAAAGCCACCGTGCCGCCCACATCGACGACCGTACCCGCGATCGATACCCAGCCACGTATCTGGCATGAGGGAGATGTCTGGGCGTCGCACACGAGAAGGGCCGGTGTCATGCTTGTGGAACCCACGCTCGGCGGCCCGCAACCCTCGGCTGCGATCGATCGGGCACTCACCTGGCTCGGCGGTACCGGAAGCGGTGACGTCCTGATTTGGTCCGCCCGTCCCGATGGCAGCCGCGACCGCCAGTTGCTCGCTCGCGGGGCCGCCGATTCCTTTGCCCCGCACTGGATGCAGCGCGACCTGCAACGGCCGGTTCCCTCCGCCGTCCTGCCTTCCCGCATCGACCTGTCTCTCGCCACCAGCGCCGATCTGCCCGACGTACTTGCCACTCGTAGCATTCCGTATGTCGAGGAGGAGCAGATCCGGCAGATCCTGGCGATGGCCTCCTCGCCGTCGGAACAGGCAGACATTCTCGTCGTCGTGGCGCGGGAATCGGCGGTGCTGCGCCGCTCCCGGATCATCGGATTGGCCATCGTCAACATCACCGGGCAAGGACGTGACCGGAACGCGGGGCTGTACAACCTGGGCGTCCACCCTGATGCACGGCAACGTGGAGTCGGAACGGCCCTCACCCTGCACGCACTCGCCGCGTCAAGAGAATGCGGCGCGGTGCGGATGGGGCTGAATGCCACTCCCGACGGCGAGCGGATCTACCGCAAGCTGGGGTTCCGATCGCTTGGCTTCGGCCAGACCTGGTTGATGCCGGCGGCGCGCCTTCGCCACCGGCCGGATGCGGCCCTCGTGATCCAGGCGGAAGCACTCGCCCAGGGCCAGCTCGCCGCGCTCGATCCAGCAATCGCGACCATCGGCCTGATGCCGAGCGGGGAGACACCGATTGTCTTTGCCGCGCGCTTCGGACAGCGGGAGAGTGTTCGCTGGTTGCTCGAGCAGGGGGCACCGCCAGACATCGTTCCGCTCTGGATGGTCGGTCTGCGCGCTGAGGCGAAACGCCTCATGGCGAACGGGCGCGCCCTCAACCGGACCGCTGGACAGCGCGGCACGACTCCCCTGCATGACGCTATCGAGCGGGACGACATCGAACTGGCACGCCACCTGATCGCCGCCGGTGCCGATACGACGGTACGCGACCGGCAGTATCACGGCACGCCCACGGATTGGGCCAGAACGCTCAACCGGACAGCGATCGTGGAGCTTCTTTCCGGCAAACCGTAGCGGCGCCGGGCGCACCTGACCTATTCCGCCAGGCGCTCAACCAGCCGTTTCCGGAGCCACGCCGCGAACGCCGATGTCGCCTCCTCCAGAGACACATCCCGCTCCGCGACAGCGATGAGGCTCTGGGCAATCTCGAGGTTCGATACGGCCAGCGTCCATCCGTTGAGTTCGAGAAACGTGACGAGGGAGATGTAGGCAGCACGCTTGTTGCCGTCGAGGAATGGCTGGTTCTGGGAGATGCCGATCGCAAGCAATGCCGCCTGCTCGGCCACATCGGCACCGCCATAATAGGCAGCCGTTTGCGCCTTCATGACCGCCGATTCCAGCAGTGCCTCGGAGCGCAATGGCGCCGCCGCCCAGCCCATACCTTCCATCGCCTGCGCATGGATCTCCACGACCTCGGCCACCGTCAGATAGACAGTCATTCTCCCTGCTCCACGATAACCCTATCGATCCGCAAGGTACTCCAAGGCATCCTTGTGTTCCCGGATGAGCCGGCTGACGATCTCCTGCAACTCGGGCCGGAGAACAGCACGCTTCTCCAGCTTGGTCACCGTCAGTGCGACCTCATCTCCCTCTTCGAGTTGGTAGCGTTCCATCGCTTCCTTCGGGATCGTCACCACGAAGCTGTTTCCCTGCTTTCGCACTTTCGCTTCGATCATGAGTGTTTCTCCATTTTCGAGATAACCGTGTACACAACTACTATTGTATTATCCTGGCACGCTTCGAGCACCGACCAAACGACAAGGAGCTGTTTCCCCTAGTGATCGGGAAACAGCTCCTTGTTACGGCAACTTCTTTCCGCCCCTCAATCCTGACGCGTACTCCGCATGCGAAGGGGAGTGGCCTCGTCCCCTGTCAGCTCATCGGCGGATCCATTCGCGGAGGACGCGGTACCCGTCGATGGTGCCGTGGTGGATGCGGAGTCGGACGTCAGGCGGTAGGCATCCTCAAGCCGGCGGCGAATCGCGGGCAGGTCGCGCACGATCGTCTGCAGGCCAGTACGCATCTGGGCGGTCTGAGTCGGGCTCGCGCTCCCGTTGCGAACCGCAGGGTAGACATCGCGCGTCAGCACCTGCCGCAGCGTCACGATGAACCGCTCGATCTGGTCCGCGGTCTCCGGCTCCAGCACGAACCGATTCTGGTTGAAGGCGTTCCCGAAGGCAAATGCCCGCTCGCCCACATCGTTCCAGTTGGCCCAGACCATCGTTTCCGGCAGTATCTCCGGCGGCAAGGTCAGCGACTCGCCCGGCAACAGCATCGGATTGACGACCGCCGCCAGCGCGACCTCGACCCGCGCGAGATGACCATAGAAGTCGGCCAGCGCCTCGCCTCGCCGTTCGCCATAGGAGCCAAGCGTGAGCCGCATCGTGCCGAGTTCCCGCTCGAGGCGATCGACTTCGCGCTGCCGACGCACATCCTGCTCGCGGAGTGCCCGGTTGAACTCCTCTTGTTGCCGGGGGGCTTCGGCCACCACCGACTCCATCCGGTTGAGCCGCGCATCGAACTCGCGGGTCAGCCCCGTCGCATGGCGCAGCTCGTCATGCAACTCCTCCTTCAGCTCGCGGAGGGCGGAATCATCGAGCGCCATCGTCAGCGTGGCCTCGGGCGGAGCCGCCAGGCGATTGCGGTTCCCACCCTGCCGTACAGCGCCGGGCTCCAGCTTGACTCCGGGCTCACTCCCATCGATTCGCACGCCCGGTGGTCGGCTCACCAGCGCCGTGACCGAATCCCGCAACTGGCGGGGCGCAGTGAGCCATTGCTGCGCATGCTCCGGCCCGGCCTCGCGCACGAAGAAGTATCCGATGCTTCCCAGCAGCGCGATCACGATCAATAACACCAGGATCACCAGAACCGTATCCATTCGCCGTGTCCATTCAATAGCTGCGCGAGAGGTTCTCCAGGGCTGTCGGGCATGAAACCCACTGTATTCCTGTCCCGCCTAATCATACCGACAAGACACCGGAAACGCAGTCTCCCCGGCGCCAGCATGGCTGCCAGGGTTTGTGAGGGCGGACTCCTCATCGCCGCCTTGATGTGATCGTGCACCGAGCCAGCCACTTCAAATTCCCCAGAGACTCTATGATGAACACGGTACACCTTCGGCTGCAACCCGATTGGAAAAACGATGACGAGCTTGTCTCCACGTCTCGATCGCCCCTGGCGCCGCCCCGGTGGCTTCCGCTATGCCGTTGCCCGGCTCGCCGGCATCCTCCGGCCGCCGGTAACCGTCACTCCTGCGCCATCCGACCTCATCAAGGACCGCGATGTCGCGGTGCCGATGCGCGATGGGGTCGTGCTGCGAGTCAACGTCTATCGACCGGCCGGCGACGGGCCGTTTCCCGTGCTGCTGTCCGCCCATCCGTACGGCAAGGACAACGTTCCGAAGCGCACCCGGCTGGGATGGCGCATCAACCCGCAATACCGCATCATGCGGCAGCCGATGCCCCTCACCATCTCGAGCGAGACCGGTTGGGAAGCACCCGATCCGGTCTGGTGGGTGAGCCAGGGGTATGTCGTGATCAATGCCGACCTGCGCGGCGCGGGCACCTCGGACGGCGTGGGCACCCTCATGTCCGACCAGGAGGGGGAGGATGTCTACGACCTCATCGAGTGGGTCGGCGCCCGGCCGTGGTCGACGGGTCGCGTGGGCATGCTCGGCGTCTCCTATCTCGCCATCTCCCAGTACCAGGCTGCCGCGCTGCAGCCCCCAACCCTGAAGGCGATCGCCCCGTGGGAGGGGTTCACGGACGCCTACCGCGATCTCTTCACGCCCGGAGGCATTCCCGAGCAGGGCTTCTCCCGCATTTGGCAAACGATGGTGAAGCGGAGTGTCCGGTTGACGGACGACATCGGCAAGCAGCGCAAACTCCACCCGCTGCGCGACGCCTGGTGGCAATCCCTGGTGCCCGCCCTCGAGCGGATCGAGGTGCCGTTTCTCATCTGTGCGAGCTTCTCCGACCATGACCTGCACAGCCGGAGCTCGTTCCGTGCCTTCGAGCGGGTCGGCTCCCCTGACAGGTTCATGTACACGCACCGGGGAGGCAAATGGACGACCTTCTATGGCGGCGCGGCGCGGCAGGTGCAGCTCGATTTCTTCGATCGCTATCTCAAGCAACGAGATATACCAACGCCGCCGAGGGTGCGGCTCGAGGTCCGGGAGCGCGGATCGGTCATCGT
The DNA here is from genome assembly GCA_049646645.1 of Thermomicrobiales bacterium. Lineage (GTDB taxonomy): Bacteria > Chloroflexota > Chloroflexia > Thermomicrobiales > UBA6265 > JASGDN01. The sequence goes on along the minus strand of JBARWF010000071.1, from coordinate 25,920 downwards.
TGGCGTCCGCACCGAGCAGGAATGGCCGCTCGCGCGAACGGCTTGGCGCGATCTCTATCTCGGCGCGAATGGCACACTCGGCGAAACACCGCCATCGACCGCGAGCAACGTCACCTTCGACACGCGACGCGAAGCCACGGCCTTCACCTTCGAGATTGTGGAGGACCTGGAACTCACCGGGCCGATGGGACTCCGGCTCTGGGTATCGGTCGAGGGAGCCGACGATGTGAATCTCTTCGCAGGCGTCGAGAAGTGGCACGACGGCACGCACATACCGTTCGAAGGCTCCTACGGCTTTGGCCGTGACCGGGTCACGACCGGCTGGCAACGGGCCTCGCTGCGGGAGCTCGATCCCGTCGCGTCGACGCCGCAGGAACCCGTCCACACCTTCCTGCATCCACAGCCGTTGTCCCCCGGTGAGATTGTCCCGGTCGACATCGCCCTTGGGCCGTCCGCCACCCTGTTCCGGAGAGGCGATTCGTTACGACTGGTGGTGGCGGGTCGCTGGTTGGCACCGCGCAATCCGCTCACGGGCAACTTCCCCGCCTGGTATCAACCGAGTGACCGCGCCCACTGCACGCTACACTGGGGGCCAGATCGCCCCTCGGCCCTGCGTGTGCCGATCATTCCACAACCGACGTAACGCAGGGCGAAAAACGACCGGAAGATCACGGTATCCTTTGCGAATCGTCACCGGCATTGCAGAGGGAAGAATGGTCGGCGCGACAATGCCCGAATGTGGATCCGCAACAACACGACTGATCGTCCTCCGTGGGAACTCGGGGTCGGGCAAGAGCACGGCGGCCCAAGCGGTGCGCGATCGATACGGGCGCGGCATCGCCATCGTGGGGCAGGACAACCTGCGCCGGACTGTCTTGCGGGAGCGCGATACTCCAGGTGCCGCGAACATCGGCCTGATCGACCTTACCGCTCGCTACGCGCTCGATCATGGCTACCACGTCATCATCGAGGGCATTCTCTACGCCGCGCACTATGGGGAGATGCTGCGCCAGCTTCGAGCCGATCATCGGGGGATCTCGCGCTTCTTCTATTTCGATGTCTCGTTCGAAGAAACCCTGCGCCGCCACGCGACGAAGCCACAGGCGAACGAGTTCGGGGAACTGGAGATGCGCGACTGGTACCGCTCCCGCGACGTCCTGACCGGCGTCGACGAAGCGTGCATCCCCGAAGCCTCTTCGCTGGAGGATGCCGTCACACGGATCATGCACGAGACGGAGGTGCCCACTCGCCAGACACCGGCGTCGTAGGTCAGCACATCACACTCGCTGTCCACGTTTCCGCCCCGGTGCTACACTCTGGGCACATCGCGTCCGTCCGCTGAACCGTCTCCGAATCGTTCACCCGTCCTCGGACCCGGATTCGACGGATCCCTGGCGAGCGGAATCTTCCACTCCCGCTCCCACCTACAGCAAGCACAAAGGAGACGTGGCTCATGGCGATCATCCGCCATTCGGCGACCGCCACCGGCGGCAGTTCATCCCCCAACCAGTCCACCCCGCCACTTCCGCCCTCGACTCCTCGCGCCGCGTCGCCAGATCGATCCTTTAAGGGTGCGTTCGAGACAGCACAGGTTCTCGAAGCCGAGCTCACGGCACGCATCCACGGCGAGGTCCGGTTCGATGCCGTCAGCCGGATGCTCTACTCGACCGATGCCTCGAACTACCAGATCGACCCCATCGGCGTCGTCATCCCCCGCACCACCGACGACGTTGTGGCGGCGATGGAGCTCGCCGCCAGCCACAACGTGCCGATCCTGGCGCGCGGTGGCGGCTCGTCGCTGGCCGGGCAGGCCGTCGGGGCGGCGCTCGTCATCGACACCTCGAAGTACCTCAACCGGATCGTGAGCTTCCAGCCGGAGGACCGCAGCGTCACCGTCGAGCCGGGGATCAACCTCGATCAGCTCAACCGGCAGATCAAGGCCCAGGGCCTGATGTTCGGCCCCGATCCGTCGTCCGCGAATCGCGCCACCGTCGGCGGCGTGATCGGCAACAACTCGGCCGGCGCGCACTCGATCCTCTACGGCATGACCCAGGACAACATGCGCTCGGCACGCGTGCAGCTCGCGAACGGGTCGACCATCGAGCTTGGACCGGGCTCGATGGAGGAGCTGACCAAGCGCGCCCAGACCGACGACGCCACCGGCCGGTTGCTCAAGCACCTGCTCGACTTCCGGGAGGAGCGCCACGATGTGATCGCGGCCGGCTTCCCGCCCCACTGGCGACGGGCAACCGGCTACTCGCTCAATGAGTTCCTGAAGCCGGACGATGTCTTCAACCCGGCCCGGCTCCTCGCGTCATCGGAAGGCACGCTTGGCACGCTGCTTCAGGTCACGCTCGATCTGGTGCCGGTGCCGCCGATCACCGGCCTCGTCATGCTCCAGTTCGACGACCTCGTGCGGGCAATGGAGGCCACGCCGCAAATTCTCGAGGTCGAACCCTCAGCAATCGAGCTCATGGACCGCATGCTGATCGATCTCACGCGCCAGCAGCCGGGGTACGCCAAGCAGATCTCGCTGATCAAGGGCGATCCCGCCGCCGTGCTCGTCGTGGAGTTCTACGGTGCGCACGAGCGCGAGCTCCGGCAGAAGTGCGACCGCCTGATCGATTACCTGCGCGAGCACAGGATCGGTCTGATGACCGATCCGCTGGTGGTGCTCGATCCGCAGCGGCAGAAGGATGTCTGGCAGGTCCGGAAGGCCGGCCTCGGTCTCCTGATGAGCGTCAAGGGCGATGCCAAGCCGATCCCGGTGATCGAGGACGTCTCGGTCCCGGTCGAGCACCTCGCCCAGTTCGTGGCCGCCGTCGAGAAGATGGTCGCCAAGCACAACACGACCGCGGCCTACTACGCCCATGCGTCCGCCGGTTGTCTCCACATCCGCCCGCTGATCAACCTCAAGTCGATCGAGGGCGTGGAGGCGATGCGCGAGCTTGCCTACCAGGCGGCGGAGCTCGCCCACGAATTCGGCGGCGTGATGAGCGGCGAGCACGGCGACGGCCTGCAGCGCTCGGAGCTCAACGAGATCATCTTTGGCAAAGAGCTCTACCAGACGATGCGCGATTTCAAGCAGCTCTTCGATCCCGAGCGGCTGATGAATCCGGGCAAGATCGTCGATGCGCCGCCGATGGTCGACAACCTGCGGTACGGCCCGAAGTACAAGCCCGTGCAGATCAAGACGAACCTCGATTTCTCGCGCGAGGGCGGGTTCATGGGCGCCGTGGAGATGTGCAACGGCGCGGCGGTCTGTCGCCAGACCAAGGCCGGCACGATGTGTCCCTCCTACATGGCGACCCGCGACGAGAACGACACCACGCGCGGCCGCGCGAACGCGCTCCGCAACGCGCTCGCGGGAAACATCCTCTCGCCGCGCGATTTCGCCGACAAGGCCACCTACGAGACGCTCGATCTCTGCCTCTCGTGCAAGGCCTGCAAGACGGAATGCCCGTCCAGCGTCGACATGGCGAAGATCAAGACCGAGTTCCTCACGCACTATTACGACAAGCACGGCGTGCCGCTCCGGGCACGCCTGATGGGGCATATCCACACGCTCTCGAAGATCGCCGCGCCGATCGCGCCACTGGCGAACCTCGCCCTGCGCACCCCACTCGGCAAGCCGGGCCTCGCGCTGGTCGGTGTCCACAAGGACCGGAAGATGGCGCCGTTCGTGTCGCGCACCTTCGTCCATCGCTGGCACACATACCGCAAGCACAATCCGGTGCCTCCCGCGACGCGGGGCAAGGTCGTCTACTTCCACGATACCTTTGCGACGTACAACTATCCGCGCATCGGACTGGCGGCGGTGAAGCTGATCGAGGCAGCGGGGTTCGAGGTCATCATCGAGGAACGGCGCGCCTGCTGCGGTCGCCCGATGCTCTCCAAGGGGCTGGTGGACTCCGCGCGCAAGTCGGCACGCAAGAACGTCGGCCTCCTCGCGACCTACGCCAAGCAAGGCATCCCGATCATCGGCACCGAACCGAGCTGCATCCTCACCCTGCGCGACGAGTACCGCGATCTCCTGCCGGGCGATCCGAATGTGGAAGTCGTCGCACAGCACGCCTACATGATCGATGAGTGGCTGGCGAAGCTCGACAACGAGGGGGAGCTTGGCATCACGTGGAAGAGCGGCACCGGGGCCGAGGTGCTCTTCCATGGCCACTGCCACCAGAAATCGCTGATCGGCGTCGGCCCGTCGATGGCGATCCTGAAGGCGTCCGGGTGCCGGCCCACCGAGAGCGGCGCCGGGTGCTGCGGCATGGCGGGATCGTTTGGTTACGAGGCGGAGCATTACGAGGTCTCGAAGAAGATCGGCGAGGAGCGACTCTTCCCGGCGATCGAGCAGACATCGATGGACGTCCAGATCAGCGTGGCCGGCGTCTCATGCCGCCAGCAGATCGAGCACTTCACGGAGCGCCCGACCCGGCATATCGCCGAGGTGCTCGCATCGCGCATCGATCCCCGGCATCGCTGGCAGCCGTCGAAGCCGTTGCCCGAAGCGGGCGTCCCCGCGACGGAGGAAGGGCAACACGATCCGGCGTTGCAGACGACGGCACCGGTGGCCGAATCGACCGCCCACGCCGAGAACCAGCGCGAGGGACCGGCCTAGAGCAGAATTCGCTACCGTAGCCACGATTCGCGGTAGCCGGCATGGCGGAAGGTGGCAAGGGCTTGCTCGGGGGTGACGGCATTCAGGGCCTCGCCAATGGCGGTTCGCAGCGGGTCGAGGGTGCGCGCTCCGACCGCGCGCAAATGCGCCTTGAGGCGGCTGAAGACCTGCTCGATCGGATTGAAGTCCGGCGAGTAGGTGGGAAGGAAGCGAAGCTGGCACCCCGCCGCCGCGATCGCCTGCCGGGCGGCCGCCACCTTGTGGACACTGAGATTGTCGAGGATCACGATCTGGCCCGGCCGCAGGGAGGGCACGAGGTGTTCGGTGACCCATTGCGTGAAGATCGCCCCATCCAACGCGCCTGCGAACACGAGCGACGGGCCGACCCCGGTGGCGGTGAGGGCGGCGAGGCAGGTGAGGTTCGGCCCGTGATTGCGGGGCACGGCAGCGACCAGGCGTTCCCCCTTCGGCACACGACCATGCGTGCGCGTCAGATTGGTCTGAGTGCTGGTTTCATCGAGAAAGACCAGGGCCGCCGGGTCCAAGGTCGGCTGCTCGGCCTGCCAGGCGGCGCGGCGCGCGGCATCCTGTTCGCTGGCGATCAGACTCTTTTTTTGCGTGTGAGCTCCATCCGGGTCAACGCCCGCCAGACCGCACTGGTGCTCACCGTTACCTGGTGCGTGCTGGCCAGCCAGTCGCGGAGTTCGCGGCTGGTCGCATCTGGCGCCGTGGCGATCCGCTCCCGCAGGAGCTGATGCTGGGCCGCCGATAGGGCACGGGGATGGCCACCACGCCCAAGAACGGGGGCGAGCGAACCGGTCGTCTGCTGGCGATCGCGCCAGTCATAGATGGCATCGACACTGACGGAGAAGGTCCGGGCCGCCTCAGCGATAGAACAGCCGTCCGCCACGGCCGCCATCACCCGTTCACGGAGGTCGATCCCATAGGGGCGGGGCATGCCCCCAAGCATCGCATCCCCAGACCGTTCCTGGCAACCGTAGCGAATTCGGCTCTAGGGCTGTGTCAATCATGCAACGGGGAGGACGGGTCCCTCGATAACCATCCCGTTCTCCTGTCATTCGAGCTTGTCGAGAAATGACGAGGGGAGGGTGCGCTCACTCAACACGTCAACACTGGCACCGCAAGAGAGCGCAATGATGACCGCATGGACAGAACGCCCGTAGGGTGGGAGCGCATCGACTCCGCGAGGCGGTGATTCACGCCCAGGACAGTATCTCCCCCCAGCAACCGGCACAGCGGACAAGGGCCAAACGGCGAACAACAACACGAAACCGGGGAGGGATCGCGATCCCTCCCCGGTTTCTCGTGACTGCTGACTGCGCTGGATGTCGCGCGTACCTATTGCGCGGCGGGAGTCAGGTAGTCCTGCACGACCCACCCCTTTGTGCCATCGGCGGTCTCGATCGGCCACCAGGTGTGATCATCGGCATCCTGCGACTCGCCGGTGATTGTCACCGTGTCGTCCTTGTTCAGGGTAGTGACGATGTTGGCGTCGATCGACGGATTGTCGCGCACGTTGACCATGTCATCCTTGGTCACGGCGTGATCGCCCGGCTGCAGCGAACCGACACCCGTGTTGTCCGTCGTGGAGGCAGCGGTCCCGGCCTGCCCGGCGCCGACCTCGGTGCTCTGGAGAGTGGCGCGGACGATCGTCCGCGATTCGTACTCACCCTTGTCGTAGTCGAACACACCGCCACAGGTGATGATCGTCAGCACCGGCTTGTCGCTCTTGCCGACGATCTCGTTCAGCTCCTCCTGCGACGGCTGGGCCGGAACGTCCTTGACCGAGTCCACAGTGTAGGTGAAGACATCGCCATTCTCGCCGGTCAGGCTGATCGTGGCGCCCGGAGTCAGGCTACCGACGCTCTGGAAGACCGATGGCCCCACACCCCAGTAATCGACGTGGCCGGAGAGAACGGTGTTCTTGTAATCGACCGTATCGCCCGCCTTTGCCGTCTCCTGGTACCAGGAAACGACCCACGGACCACTCGGATCGAGCATCTGCCCGTCAACGATCTTGTTCTTCTCGACCTCGGCATCCACACCGGCATCCGGAATCGAGATCGCGATCGGAATCTCGCCCTTGGAGCCCTCATTCGCCGCGCCCTGGATTCCCAGGGGCCCCGCCTTGAGATCCTTGCCCGAGTTCGTGCCCCAACCCGGCAATCCGCCTCCCGAGTAGGCGCTCACCCCAGCGGTCAGGGACAACAGTACCGCCAGACAGGCCACCACCGGGAGCAATACGTGCCGAAATCCTCTCATCGTCTTCTCCTCATTCCCGTTCGACATCCGGTCTTTCGCCGGCGGACAGGAACCATGACTCGTTCAAGCTTCGATGCGGTGCATCTGCTCGATCGCTGTTCAGGATACACAATTTACTGTAGTCAGAATGTCCCCCGGAAAATGCCACGCCTCCAGTTTCACGCCATGCTCACAGCTGCCACCGGTTAACACCCGGCATCGGTCGCGTTGCAAACGGGTCGTGCGTCCTCCCCACTATGAACTACGCAGCATGCGTCGTTTTGGATGATCGATCGCGCATGCGGCGCCCTATCGTCGCTCATCACTTGGCTCACTTGAACCGCATCCAGGTCCGGCCCGAACTCGTCACCAGTGGCCCTTCGACCATCTCCCGATGGTCCACAGGGCGTCGCCGGGGACGGCGCGAGCGAGCGAAGGTATACACACCAAGGCCAGCGGCCGCGATCGCCAGGACAATCGAGACGACCACCATCGCCGAGAAGTTGCCGCCGCCGTTGCTCCGGCTCACCGGCGTTCCGGAACCGGTATTCGGAAGCTGCGACACCTGATCGCATTGATAAAGCACGACATCGGTATTGCCGCCGTTGCTGACGATCACCCGGCTCTGGCTATCGACCCGGTCTGCCGTCGCCCGGCACCACGATCCCTCATCCTGGTTCAGTGCATAGTGCCCATCGGCCAGTCCCTTGAACACGAGGACGCCCGATGAGTTGGTCGATCCATGCTGCTCAAGGGAGCCATTGGTCGCCTTCAGCGTGAACGTCGCGTTTGACGTCCCGGCGGTGCATTCGCGCTCCCAGTCCTTGATGCTCTCCTTGCTCTTCTCGCAGAGGTATTCTCGCACCGTGATCGACCCGGTCGGCCCCTGCGGGGTCACGGGGGCCGGGGTGACGCCGGGAGCGGGTGTCGGCGGCGGAGGAGCCGACTCGACGGCGTACCAGTCGCAGGAGATCGACTCGCCATCGACGTCAACGAACGTCACCGCCCCGTTCTGGAGCGCCTTCTGGTAGGGATCGCCCGACCCGATGGTGCAGAAGACCGCCGTGCTCGTCAGGTTGGACGGGAGCGACGGGGTCAATGTGTAATCCGCCGGCAGCAGATCGAAGAAGCGCACCGCGCCGTCGCCGGAGACACCGGTATTGGCCGAAAGCGGGGGCGCGTTGACATCGCCAAGGGTGAAGGGAACATCGTTGACCGGCTGCGTGCAGTTCTGCTGCAGATCGCCATAGGTCGCGCCGCCATAGCCACTGTCGCCGGTCGGGGCGGGGCAGCTATAGAGCGTCACCAGGATCTCGGCGGTCGTCGCCTGAGTCGGGGTCGGCGAGACGGTTGGCGTCGGCGTCATCCCCGACAGGTTCTCGGGAATGAAGTACCAGTCGCAGAGGACATCGTCACCCGCCGCGAGCGTGAAGCTCGCCTGCGTGCCCTCGACCGGCGCATCAAGCGGATCCCCGGACGGCTGCAGCGTGCAAACCAGGCTGACCCGGCCGAAGTCCCCACCCGGACCGCCCTGCAATGTGTAGTCGCCGGCCACGAGACCGGTGAAGGTGGCGATCCCCGGACCCGGCGATTCAGGAACGGTCGTCGTGGAGGTCTGATCGCCGTTCGGTCCGCTCAGGACGAACGGCATGTCGGCGATGCCATCTCCATGGCAATCCGCAAAGATGTCGTTGCCGGCGTAATCGACGGGGCAGGAGGAGAGATGCACGGTGAGGGACCCGCCGGCCTTGGCCGTGCGCACGCCCTTGGGCTGGGTCGCCACAGCCGTGGGCGCCACCGTCGCGTTCGCGGCGGCAGTCGGCGTGGGCGCCGCTGGAATCACGAACCAGGAGCACTGGATCTGCTCATGCTGGAGATCGCGGAACGTCGTCACAATCGCGTCGTTGAAATCCTTCTGGTAGGGATCGCCACCATCGGCGGCGCAGAAGAGCACCTCGCTCGCGCTCCCGCGCGGGATATCGGTGTAGGCCGTATACGTCCCAGGGGCGAGATTCGCAAAGGAAACGTTCCCGTCCGCACTCGTCGTCTGCGGCGCGTCGACATCCGTCGACGTGTCCGTGAAATGGACCGTCACTCCCTGGTCGGGAGCCGTGCAGGCCTGAGCAAAATCGGCATAGCTGGCCGACCGGGGATCGAGCGCGGCGCCATCCGGGCAGCGCAGGACCGACACCGAGATGCTTCCGAGCTGGTCGCTTGCCGCACGGGCCGCAGTCGTGGCCGTCGGCGAGGCAACGGTGGTCTCGCCCGCGACCGGCACCACAAACCAGTCGCAGGTGATCTGCTCGGTCTCGACCCCCTCGAATGTCGTCACGATCGCATCGCTGAACGTCTTCTGGTAGGGATCGCCGCCATCGGCAACGCAATAGACGACTTCGAACGCGGTGCCGCGCTGGATGCCGGTGTAGGCAGTGTAGGTACCGGGATCGAGATTCGGGTACCGGACGATGCCATCGGCGCCCGACGTCTGCGGCGCATCGACCCCGGCCTGGGTATCGGTGAGATGGACCGTGACGCCGCTGACCGGATCGGTGCAGTCGGCCAGCAGTTCGTTGAATGAACGGCCCTGGGTGGTCGCCGCGTCATCCGTGGTCGGCGCGCAGCCGTGCAACGAGATCTCGATGCTCGCCGTGCCGGCACCGTTCGGCTGCAGCGTCTGCGAGGTCGGCTGATCCGGCGCGGACTGGGCGAGGGCCGTGGAAGCGGCTGCCGGCACAAACGAGAGCACGAGCAGGAGTGCGGAGAACATCGCCATCAGGCGCCGGCCCGGCCCCCAGGTCGGCGCGGGGGTACGCTGGCGCCACCGCCCCGTTCCCGCCCCGGCTGGCGTATTGAAACCCATGATGTTCATCTCACTCTCCTCCCGGTCCGGAGCTCCGATCCCGGAGCCCGTCCCCAAACCCGCGGAAGACTGTCGCGCCGCTGACATCCCGGCGTTGTCCTGGCAATCCTGTCTGGCCGTCCGCTGCCTCATCCCCGGCATCGCGGTCGTGGCCGCGCACGAACGACGCCCATCGTCCATCACCTGCGTCTCGACACAGCGGCTCTTCCCTTATGAACGCATGATACCGGGAAGTCGTTTCAACCCGGTGCACGGTTGTTGCGAAGAAGAGATTGCAATTGGGCAGGAGACCTTGTGATCGCTCTTCCCAAGATCGTACTATTTCGCGGCACTGGCTGCCGCATGGGCAGCCACACTCGTTCTCTTGTCCGTGATCCTCCGCCCCCTGGCGCCCGGCATGGTCTCCGCCCTCGGCGGTGGATCGCTAGCGCCTCACGGTGGGGGCAGGAATCGGACTCGCCAGCATCTCCGTGGCATGGGATGACCACGCGCGGCCCTGACGAATCCCTCTCCAGGGAGCAGACCATTCATGTCCGCGCAGGACAGTGGGACCAAACAACCGTCGACCGGCGAGCCGGGGAGCACCCCCGACCAACCATCGCTGCGAAACGCGCCGGAGCAGAGCGCACGCGACCTCACGGGAACGGCGCCAGCGCCCGCCCCCGATGGCATCACCGCGGGCGCGGATGCGCTCCCGCTGGACGGCATCAACGAAGCCGTCCCCCGCAAACCCAAGATCAAGCCGCCGCGCAAGGCGGGACCGAAGATCAACGCCGATCTGAGCGGCATGCAGCCGCTGCAAGGATCGCACCCCGGCGATCGCTACGTGCGCGTCATCCGCCAGAACAAGGAAGATTTCCAGCGCATCCGCCCCGGCTATCTCGTCGCGGGCGAGGAGTCGATGGCCGGCCGCGGCCCGATTGGCCGCCGGTTCGCCAAGCTGAAGCGCATCCTGATCGGCGCGCCACTGACGACGGCTGCCGCCGCCCACGAGCGCCTGACCAAGGTGAAAGCGCTCGCCGTGCTCTCATCGGACGCGCTGTCATCCGTCGCCTACGCCGGCGAGGAGATCCTGCGCGTGCTGATCCTGGCCGGGCTCGGCGCGATGTCGCTGAGCCTGCCGATCGGCGGCGCCATCATCGCGCTGCTGCTGATCGTCGGGTTTTCCTACCGGCAGACGATCAAGGCCTATCCGCATGGGGGCGGCTCCTACATCGTCGCCAAGGACAATCTCGGCACGGTGCCGGCGCTGGTGGCGGGCGGCGCCCTGCTCGTCGATTACATCCTGACGGTGGCCGTGAGCATCTCCAGCGCCGTCGCGGCCATCGTCTCGGCGGTACCCGAGCTGCACAATCACCTGGTGCTGATCGGCATCGCCTTCATCATCCTGATCACGATGCTGAACCTGCGCGGTATCCGGGAATCGGGGTCGATCTTCGCCGTGCCGACCTATCTCTTCCTGATTGGCACGGGCATCATGATTGCCATCGGCATCGTGCGCAACGCACTTGGCGGCTTCGAGGTGCATCCGCCAACGCATCAGGTCGTGGTGGGTTCCAGCTCGATCGGCATCTTCCTCATCCTGCGGGCCTTCGCCTCCGGCTGCGCGGCGATGACCGGTGTCGAGGCGATCTCCGACGGGGTCCCGGCCTTCAAGCCGCCCGAATGGAAGAACGCCCGCACCACGCTCTCCTGGATGATCGGCATCCTGGCCGTCACCTTCGCCGGGATCACCTTCCTGGCGCACCAGTACGGCGCCGTTCCCCTGCCCCAGGCGGACGCGGGATACGAGACGGTCGTCTCCCAGATCGCGCGGGGTGTCTTCGGCGGCACCAACGCGGCCTACTACTACATCCAGTTCGCGACGATGGCGATCCTGGTGCTCGCCGCCAACACCGCCTACTCCGACTTCCCGCGACTCTCCTACTTCATGGCGCGCGACAAGTTCCTGCCCAGCCAGTTCACCTTCCGCGGCGACCGCCTGGCCTACACGACCGGCATCGTGACCCTGGGCGCGCTCTCGATCACGGTGCTGACCATCTTCGGCGGCGAGACCGAGCGGCTCATCCCGCTCTACGCGCTCGGTGTCTTCACCTCGTTCACCCTGTCGCAGTTCGGCATGGTGATGCGCTGGAAGCGCAACAAGGAAGAGGGTTGGCAGCACGGGATCGTCATCAACGCGCTCGGCGCGAGCGTGACAGCGGTCGTCGCCCTGGTCGTGGGCTTCACGAAGTTCATGCACGGCGCGTGGATCGTGGTCGTCCTTATTCCCTGCCTGGTCATGCTCTTCCGCGGCATCCACCGCCACTATGCGAAGGCGTCGGAGGAACTGATGTCGCTCACCCCGACGCGCTCCGAGGACATTTCGAACGTCGTGGTCGTGCCCGTCTCGGCACTGAACCGCATCGCGCAGCAGACGCTCGCCTATGCCCGCTCGATCTCCGACAACGTGACCGCCGTCCACATCAGCGATGACGAGGAGGAGATCGAGCGAATGCGGGACCAGTGGTCGGAACTCGCGACGGACGTGCCGCTGATCATCATCGAATCGCCGTATCGCTCGCTGGTGGGCCCGCTGCTTGCCTATCTGGACGAACTGCAGAAGCAGGCGCCGAACACGACGCTGACGGTGGTGTTGCCGGAGTACATTCCGCGTCATTGGTGGGAGCAGATCCTGCACAACCAGACGGCGCTGCGGATCAAGGCGGCGCTGCTCTTCCGGCCGGGGACGGTGGTGACGAGCGTGCCGTACCACCTGGAGAGCAATCCGCCCGTCCCGGCCCGCGTCAACGCCTTCCAGCGCCGATTGTAGGAAGTGGAAGAACGCACCGGGGAAGAATGAATCTTCCCCGGTGCGTTCATTTGCAGGTGGGTTCTACCCATTCAGACCGCATGCGTTCATGGCTGATCTGCTGAAAGAACCGTTGCCTCGTCTGTCAATCTGCTTCCCGGTCAAGGAAAGCGATAGACTTGCGGCAGACCATCCGGCGACCGCCGCGACTTCCGCGGCCGATCCGCTGACCCAGGGACAACGTACCATCCATGACCGCGCCCGCCATCGCGACCCACAACCTGACCAAGACCTACCGCGGCAGTCGCGGGATCCGCGATGTCAACCTCCAGGTCGAGCGCGGCGAGATCTTCGGCTTCCTCGGCCCCAACGGCGCGGGGAAGTCGACGACGCTCCGCACTCTGCTCGGCTTTCTCCGCCCTACCAGCGGCCACGCCGAGATCCTCGGGATGGATATCGGGACGCAGTCCGTCGAGACCCACCGCCACCTGGGCAATCTCCCCAGCGAGTTCTCGCTCGAGGACCGGATGACCGGAGCCCAGCTCCTGCGCTTCTTCGCCGACCTGAAGCGACAGGACACCACGCTTACCCACGCCCATGAGCTGGCCGAACGGCTCGGCGCCGATCTCGACCGGCCGATGCGCCATCTCTCCCGCGGCAACAAGCAGAAGATCGGCATCATCCAGGCCCTCTTCCACCAGCCGGACGTGATTATCCTGGACGAGCCGACGAGCGGGCTCGATCCGCTCGTGCAGGACGAGTTTCTGACGATCCTGAAGGAAGCGCGCGAACGGGGGCAGACGGTCTTCTTTTCCTCGCACATCCTGCCGGAGATCGAGCGGGTGGCGGATCGCGTCGGGATCATCCGCGAGGGCGAGCTCGTGGCGGTCGAGGACCCGGCCGCGCTGACCGGACGCGCGTTCCGCTATGTCCGCATCCAGTTCCGGGAAGCGCCCAACGTGGATACCCAACAGCGGTTCGCGGCGCTTCCGGGGGTCGCGCACCTTGCGGCCGAGGGCAAGACCCTCACCTTCCAGGCGCACGGCTCGATGGACGACATCATCCGGCTCGCGAGCCAGTACCATGTCGACTTCTTCGACGCCGAGCGCCCGCCACTGGAAGAGATCTTCCTCACCTACTACGGCAGTGCATCGGGCAGCGTGTCGAGCGAGCGGGGCGCGTCGTGATGTCGACGCTCCTGACCTACACCCTCTTTCAGTTCCGGGCGCACTGGCGGACGACGCTTTTCTGGACGATCGGCCTCAGTATCTACGCCGGCCTGATCGTCGCGATCTACCCCTCGGTGCGCGGCGCGATCAACCTCGACGCTATTCCCGCCAACCTGCGGATCGCCTTCAACATCAACGATTTCACGCAATTGGCTTCGTTCCTCTCCAGCGAGCTGCTGGGCGTGATCCTGCCACTCATCCTGCCCTTCTACGGGATGATCATGCTCTCGAATGTGGTTGCCGGTGCCGAGGAGCGGGGGCGCCTCGATATCCTGCTCGGCAACCCGATCCCGCGCTGGCATCTCATCCTGGGTAGTTTCGTCGTGGCGGCGGTCTTCCTGCTCGGCATCGTGCTCGTGCTTGGTGGGGTCGTCTGGACGGTCGCGGCGCTGCTCGATCTCGACCTGACGATCACCCAGGCGATACGGGCGACCTTCACGCTCTGGCCGACCGCACTCGCGTTCAGCACGCTGGCACTTGCCGTGTCGACGCTCGTGCGGCAACGCGCGCTGGCGCTCGGCATCCCGGCGGCGGTCGTCTTCCTGATGTTTCTCCTCAACGTGATCGGGCGGCTGGCACCGGCAGTGTCATGGGTGCGCTACGCCTCGGCCTACAATTACTACGGCACCGCGATCACGGACGGTATCTGGTGGCCCGGCATGATCGTGCTGCTCGTCGCAACGGCGCTCCTGCTCGGATTCGCGCTCGTCTCCTTCAACCGCCGCGATATCTACGCCTGACCCCCTTTTACCCAAGCGTGGCGCACACCGGCTCGGTACTTTTCCAGTGCGGACTCGCGGGTCCGTCCTCGTGTCCACATGGAGCTCCCCCGACCGCTCGCGCCCTCTCTCCCAATCAGGCGCCCCTCCCTTGCCCTCCGCGCACCCTTCCCGACCTCGGGTCCCTGCTGGCGTGCACCTTTCCCTGCGTCCGGTCTCTGCCCTCGCGCACCCTTCCCTGTCATCCGAGCTTGTCGAGGGATAACGTTCCGTACTCGGTTGCCTGCAACCCGCCTCACCAAGGCATGACACTCGGTCCGCGGGCGCGAACGAGGAGAGATCCCTCGACAAGCTCGGGATGACGGGGAACGGCTCAGGATGGCAAGGCCCGGAATGACACGAAATGCTCGGATGACAGGGAAGGGCTCAGGCTGATGGACGGCACAAGCGGGGTGACGGCGAAGGGGTTGGAATGCGGGAACGGTGCGCCACCGAGGACGATGTGGGATGGCACGAGAGGGCAAGGTTGGAATAAGGAGAACGGTGCGTATGGTGACGGGGAACGGGGAGGCGCTCATGACTGCCCGGAGGTGCCCAACTCATCGCCCCGCCCAGTTTCATGTTTTCAGTATTGACTGAAAGTTCTGACAGATATACCATAATGACCCTGAAAGGAGTCGTCCTCGATGGATAACGAGCGCGCGCAATTCATCGAAGAGTTTGGACTGGTCTTTGAGGGGCTCGGAAGCGGCCGCATGCTTGGCCGCGTCCTCGCCCTGCTGATGATCTCGGATCCCCCTACCCTCTCGGCGGAGGAGATCGCCGTCGCCCTCAAGGCCAGCCGTGGCTCGGTCAGCCAGGGAACCCGCGCCCTGATCCAGATGGGCATGATTCGACGGATCAGTGTGCCGGGTGAACGACGCGATTACTTCCAGATCCGGCCCTACGCCTGGACTGAGGCAATTCGTCGGGAGGGAGCAACAATCGACCGGATGTTGGCCGTGTTTCAACATGGACTGTGCCTGACGGAAGGACACAGCCCGGAAGCTCGCCTTGCCCTGGAAGAATCGGTCGCCTTCATGCAGTTCTGGAAACGGCGCATGGGAGCCCTCTTTCAGGAGTGGGACGAGGAACGGGAGCGTATCTTCGGTGAACGCAGCAATCGCCACCCATGACCTGACCAAGACCTACGGATCGAATCGCGGCATTAGGAATATCAACCTGGAGATCGAGCAGGGAGAGGTCTTCGGCTTCCTCGGTCCGAACGGGGCGGGCAAATCGACCACCCTGCGCACACTCCTGGGTTTCATGACCCCGACCAGCGGCAGTGCCGAGATACTCGGCATGGACGTCGCCACCAAGCGCAGCCGCATTCACGAACGCCTCGGCAACCTGCCCGGCGAGTTCACGCTCGACGACCGGATGACGGGACGGCAGCTCATCGGTCTCTTCGCCCGCCTGCGCGCCGTCTCCAGCACGGTCTACGCCGATGAGCTTGCGGAGCGGCTCGATGCCGATCTCGACCGGCCGATGCGCCGCCTCTCGCGCGGGAACAAGCAGAAGATCGGTATCATCCAGGCGCTCTTCCACCAACCGGAGGTGATCGTGCTCGACGAGCCGACCGGCGGGCTCGACCCCCTCGCCCAGGAGACCTTCCTCGACCTGATCGAAGACGCCAAGGGGCGGGGACAGACCGTCTTCTTCTCGTCGCACATCCTCCCGGAGATCGAGCGCGTGGCGGATCGCGTCGGCATCATCCGCGAGGGTGAGCTCGTGGCGGTCGAGCATCCCCTGACACTTACCGGCAAGACCTTCCGTCACGTGCGCATCCAGTTTGCCGATACAGGTCGCCCGCCCGATCTTGCCGCCCTCCGGGACCGGTTCGCGCGTCTCGACGGCATCGAAGGGATCGCGCTCGACGGCTCGACGCTGACATTCGAAGCGCATGGGGACATGAACGAGGTCATCCGGCTCGCGGCGCAATGCGATCTCGTCACGATGGATATCGAGCCGCCGTCGCTGGAGGAGGTCTTCCTCACCTACTACGGCGAGCAGCCGCGATCGTTGCCGGCAATGACGCCTGCCGTGCCGAGAAATCGGGAAGGAGCCGGGCGATGAGCACACTGATTCGCAAGACCCAGCCACACCCATTCGCAAGCGACCACCTCCGAGACCAGGAACGCCCGGCAAGGATCAGCGCCAGCCGCGGCAACACGTTCGCCGTCTACCTCGCGCACTTGGTCCGGCGATCGGCCCGCTCGACCCTGATCTGGGCGCTCGCGGTCGCCGCCTATGGCGCGGTCATCGTCGCCGCCTTTCCCTCGCTCGGGACGGCGGTAGATGTCAGCACGTATCCCACAGGCATACGGGAAGCGCTGAACATCACCGCCATGGACCAGATCGAGCCATTCCTGGAGACCGAGCTCTTTGGGTACCTGCCACTGGTGCTCGCGTTCCTGCCGATGACGGTCTTCGCGGCTGCGCTCGCGGGAGCGGAGGAACGCGGATCGCTCGACGTCCTGCTCGGCACGCCGCTGCCACGTCGCCATCTCGTTCTCTCGACCTTCCTCGCTTCTGCCATCAACCTGCTGGCGATCTCGATCGCGCTGGGCGTGGTCCTGTGGTTGACCAGCCTGGCGGTTGGCGCCGGGCTCGCATTCAGCGCCGCGATGGCAGGCGCGATCGCGGCGTGGCCGATCACGCTCGCGCTGGGAAGCGTCGCGTTGCTGCTCTCGGCGGTGCTACGGCAGCGCGCGCAGGCACTCGGCATCGCCGCCGGGGTGATGTTCGCGATGTACGTCCTCGACCTGCTCTCGCGCCTGGTCGATGGCCTCTCGTGGGCGCGCTACCTCTCCGCCTTCCATTACTACGGGATGGCGATTCAGGACGGGCTCGCCTGGGGCGGCGCGATCCTGCTGCTGGCCGTCGCTGTCGCCCTTGCGGCGGCGGCAACGGCGCTCTTCGAGCGGCGGGACATCTACGCCTAGCGCTGGGTCTGTCCTGATTCGCTGTGGCGCGGTGTCCACGCAGACACTCACCATCCCCGTCATTTCGAGCGCGGTCGAAATGACAAGGAAGGGCGGAGGGAAAAACCCTCCGCCCTTTTGCGTTGGCACAAACCCTGGATCGGCCCGCCAGCCACCGCTCACGGTGTCGGCGTTGGCGTCACCCAGACAGGCACCTTCGCGCCCGGTGTCGCCGTTCCCGCAGGAGAGGCAACCGGCGACGCGACCGGTGATGCTTGCGGAGACGCCTGGGGAGATGCCGTCGGCGTCACCGTCGGTGTCGTTGTCGGGGAGGCCTCGGGCGAGGCCGCCGTCACCACCTCCGGCGTTCCGGCTGCCGGTGAGGCAACCTCGACCGGGGTGCTGGTCGGCTCCGCCGTCGGCGGCGGCAGGATCACCACCGGCGCGCTCGTGCTTGTGGGGGCAACTGTTGGCTGCGGCGTTTCCGTCGGTACTACGGTGGGCAATGGCGTGCTCGTCGGCAGCGGCGTGCTGGTCGGAACTTCCGTCGGAATAGGCGTCTCGGTCGGAACGGTCGTGGGCAACGGAGTACTCGTCGGAATCGCCGTGGGGACCGGGGTATCGGTTGGAGCCACGGTCGGGAGCGGCGTACTGGTTGGAGCCTCCGTTGGCAACGGTGTACGGGTTGGAACGGGAGTGTCCGTCGGCACTGCTGTCGGAATCGGCGTACTGGTCGGGACTGCCGTTGGCAGCGGCGTGCTGGTCGGCACTGGCGTGCTCGTCGGTACCTCGGTCGGAAGTGGTGTATTGGTCGGAACTTCGGTCGGAAGCGGTGTGTTCGTCGGAATTGCGGTCGGCTCCGGGGTATTGGTCGGAACTTCGGTCGGAAGCGGTGTGCTGGTCGGGATCTCAGTCGGGACCGGGGTGTTTGTCGGTACTTCGGTCGGGACCGGCGTATTCGTGGGAACGGCGGTCGGCTGCGGCGTGTTCGTCGGCGCCGTCGTTGGAGATGGCGTGCTTGTCGGCGGAACCGTCGCCGTCGCGGTCGGCTCCGGGGTATTGGTCGGGACGACGGTCGGAACCGGTGTCGGCACGGGCTCCATCAAATCGGCGTACATGTATCCGTGCTGCCCGAAGCAGATCACCGGCAGCCAGAGATCCTCGCGCTCTCCGGTGACAGCGACCTCCGCGCCATCTGGCAACGCCCCGATAACCGGGGCATCGAAGGCGGGCGCCGTGCGGCAATTCACGCCCAGGCCACCCTGCGTATCGACCACGCGGGCCGCACCGAAGGCGGTCGGGACCAGTGTCGGCGTCGGGGAGACGGAAGGAGTCGCGGTCGGCGTCGATGTCGCCTGCTGACCGAGCGCGGTACTCATCCCTAGAGAACCAAGAACGAGGGTGGTTGCGGCGACCGCACTCACAAGCATCTTCCTGAATCCCCGGGGGGACGAGGCCCATTCATGCATCGACATCAGCTTCTCTCCTTGTGCGTCGGGCCCCACAATCCGCAGAGTGCAAGAACATGTTCGGTGGATCTGGTCCCATGATAAAGGTCATGTGCCACGGTGACAACAGCGTGCGTTACTGCAGGACCAGTGCCCACACATCATTCCCGTTGGGTGCCCGAACTCGCCGCGATCTCACGCCATGCGTGGCAGGGACCGTCCAGAACGGCCACAACGCAAAGCTGCCGCCGCCCAAAGCAAGACGACGGCCCGGCGAACCAGAGGCAGGACGCGCCCGCGGGCGCGTCCTGCCTCTCTCCACCCCTGGTCTATATGCTCGTTTTGCGGGCTCCGGTGACCCCTCAGTCGGCGGCGCCGGCTTCCTTCTCTGCCTCCGCTTGCAACCGAGCGATTTCCAGGACCGCCTTCGGCACCACGCGCCAGAACTGTCCGCCGGTCTCATCCCACCGCGCGAGAATGTCCCGCGCGTGAGCACTGCCCGTCGCGCCGGCGTGCCGCTCGATCAGGGAGCGCAGTTCGGAGGATTCGTCGCTCTCCGGGCGGCGCAACGCCACGGAGTCGCCATTGATGTGATTGTCGGCCGCGAAGGTTCCCTCGGGATCGAAGACATAGCCGATCCCATTGGTCATGCCGGCCCCGAAGTTCCGGCCCGTCGGCCCCAGGATGACGACGGTTCCGCCGGTCATGTACTCGAGACCGTGCTCGCCGACCCCCTCGACCACCGCCGTCGCCCCGCTGTTCCGTACCGCAAACCGCTCGCCGACCTTGCCGGCGATGAAGAGCGTGCCACCCGTCGCGCCGTAGAGGATCGTGTTGCCGGCGATCGCCTGGGGCGTGTGGAAGGCGGCATCGTGGCGGGGGAAGATCGCGATCTCGCCGCCACTCATCCCCTTGCCGACGTAGTCGTTGGCTTCCCCTTCGAGTGTCAGGCTCATGCCCGGCACCGTGAAGGCGCCGAAGCTCTGGCCCGCACTGCCGGTGAAGTGCAGCGCAACCCGTTCCAACGGGGTGGGGTTCTGCCCCCGCAGCACGGCGATCCGCCCTGCGATCCGCGCGCCGACCGTGCGGTGCTCGGTCGCGATTGTCTCGTGCATCTCGACCACCTTGCCGCTGGCCAATGCCGGTTCGATCGCCTTCAGCAAGCGGTCGTCGAGCGTCTCCTCGGCGTTGTGATCGATCTCGATGGACTTCCGCCGGTCTGATGCCGCGGCTGGCGCGGCGAGCAGCCCGGAGAGATCGAGCATCGCGGCGCGCCCCTCGCGGGGTGCCACCTCGAGCAGATCGGTGCGGCCGATCAGTTCCTCGATCGTCCGGATGCCGAGCGACGCCATCAGCTCGCGGAGAGCAGCCGTCATCTGGTCGAAGTAGGCGATCACCATCTCCGGCGTGCCGGTGAACTTTGCACGGAGATCCTCGCGCTGGGTCGCGATCCCGGTCGGGCAGGTGTTGAGATGGCACTGCCGCGCCATGTCGCAGCCGATCGAGACGAGCACCGACGTTCCGAAGCCAAATTCATCGGCCCCGAAGATCGCACCAAAGAGGATGTCCTCCGGGGTCTTGATGCCGCCGTCGGTACGCAGCCGCAGGCGGGAGCGCAGGTTGTTCATCACGAGCGTCTGCTGGGTCTCCGCCAGCCCGAGCTCCCACGGTACCCCCGCGTGCTTGATCGAGGCAAGCGGCGCGGCACCGGTTCCTCCCGAATGCCCGCTGACGAGGATGTAGTCGGCGCGCGCCTTGGCGACACCCGCCGCCACGGTGCCGATTCCGGCCTCCGCGACGAGCTTGACGCCGATCCGGGCGCGCGGATTCACCTGCCGCAGGTCATAAATGAGCTGCGCCAGGTCCTCGATGCTGTAGATGTCGTGATGGGGCGGCGGCGAGATCAGCGGCAGACCCGGCACCGCGTGCCGCATGCGCGCGATGAAGGCCGTCACCTTGAACCCTGGCAACTGGCCGCCCTCGCCCGGCTTCGCGCCCTGCGCGATCTTGATCTCCAGCTCCTCCGCGTTCGAGAGGTAGCGGGTCGTCACGCCGAACCGGCCCGAGGCGACCTGCTTCACCTTGTTGTGGCGGATATCCGGACCCTCGGCGTCGTACCAGTGCGGATCCTCGCCACCTTCGCCGGAGTTGGAGCGCCCGCCGATCCGGTTCATGGCGATCGCGAGCGTCTGGTGCGCTTCCGGACTCAGCGACCCGAGCGACATCGCCGTGACGACGAAGCGCTTCGTGATCTCGGCGGCCGGCTCGACCTCCTCAACCGGGACCGCATCCCCTAACGGCTTTATCCGGAGCAGGTCGCGGATCGCGGTCTTCGGCTGCCGCCGAACGAGCTCGCGGTACTCCTCGTAGGCACCCCGATCGTTCTCCGAGGTCGCCCGGTGCAGCGCCTTGACGACGGTGGGCGCGTAGGCGTGGGTCTCGCCGTCCTTCTTGAACTTGATCTGTCCCTGATCCGGCAACCGCGGTGCCATCTCCGCGAAGGCGGCATTGTGCCGGGATCGCACGTCGGCCTCCACCTCGGCAAAGCCGATGCCGCCGAGCCGCGCGGGCGTGCCGCGGAAGCAGCGATCGACGATCTCCGGCCCGAGCCCGAGGATCTCGAAGATCTGTGCCCCCCGATAGCCACTCGCCGTCGAGATCCCCATCTTGGAGGTGACTTTCAGGAAGCCGTACTCGAGCGAGTAGATGTAGTTGCGGCGCAGCTCCAGCGGTCTCGCCGCCTCGTAGCCGCGTGTGCCGGCAAGGGATGCGCCCGCATCCAGCGCGAGCCAGGGATGTACGGCCGACGCGCCGTAGCCGATCAGCAGCGCCATGTGATGGACATCCCAGATCTCGCCCGACTCACAGACGAAGTCGACGCGATCGCGTAGTCCGGCCGCGATCAGGTGGTGATGCACGCCACCGACGACCAGGGCCATCGGCACCATCGCGTGCTCCGCGTCCAATCTGCGATCGCTGAGAATCAGCACCTGCGCGCCGTCACGGACAGCGCGCTCGGCCTCCTCGATGATGCGTCCCAGACGCGCCTCCAGCGCACCCGGTCCATCGGCCACGGTGAAGAGCGTCTGGATCTCCGCGACGGTCAGCGCCGTGACGCGGCGAAGCGCCGCCAGCTCGTTCGCCGCGAGCACGACGCTCTTGAGATGGATCAGCTTCGCCTGGTCAGCGGATTCCGTGAGGATGTTGCCGCGCGGGCCGATGAAGGTATCGAGCGCCATCACCTTGCGCTCGCGCAGCGAGTCGATCGCCGGGTTGGTGACCTGCGCGAATCGCTGCCGGAAGAAGGCCGAGACGGGTCGCGGCACATCCGAGAGCACCGCGAGCGGCGCATCATCACCCATCGACCAGGTCGGCTCCTTCCGCTCGCCGGCCATCGGCGACACGATCAGCCGCAGGTCCTCCGCCGTATATCCGAAGGCACGCTGCCTGGCGACGACGGCCGGATCGGTCTTGGTCAGCGCGGCGCGGGTCTTGGCATCGGCGTCGAGCGGCACGAGCGAGGGCTCGTCGGGCTCGGGCTGGGTGTCCAGCCGAATCCGGTTTTCCGCCAGCCACTCCGCGTACGGGGCGCTCTGGGCGATGCCGTTCTTGAGCTCGTCATTGCGAACGACGACGCCCTTCGCCGTGTCGACAAGGATCATCTGCCCCGGGCCCAGCCGTCCCTTCTCGATGACTGTCCGCTGGTCGATCTCGACCGTGCCCGCCTCGGAGCCTCCGATGAAGAGACCATCGCTGGTGATCGCGTAGCGGAAGGGTCTCAGCCCGTTGCGGTCGAGCGTCGCCCCCGCGAGCACGCCATCGCTGAACCCGAGTACGGCCGGCCCATCCCACTGTTCGAGCAGGCCGGCATTGAAATCGTAGAACGCCCGACGGGCGGGTTCCATGTCCGGATACTGCTCCCAGGGCTCGGGAACGCACATCATCAGCGCGCGCGGCAACGAGCGGCCGCTCAGGCTGAGCAACTCGATCGCATTGTCCAGCGAGAGCGAATCGCTGCCCGCCTGGCTGACGATGGGTCGCAACGCATCTGCGGTCGTGCCATCCGGAAGCTGCAGCGAGGGCGTGCGCGCCCGCATCCAGAGCCGGTTGCCCTGGATCGTGTTGATCTCGCCGTTGTGCGCCAGGAAGCGGAAGGGCTGCGCCAGCCCCCAGGTCGGGAACGTATTCGTGCTGTAGCGCTGGTGGAAGAGCGCAATCGCGCTCTCGACGACCGGGTTGCGCAGGTCGTCGTAGAACGTGGCGAGATCCTTCGGCAGGCAGAACCCCTTGTAGACGACCGTCCGCGCCGAGCAGGAGACGACGAAGAGGTCGCGCTCCGTCAGCCCTGCATCTTCGGCCGCGCGCTCGATCGCCCGCCGGAAGAGAATAAACGTACGCTCGAAGGCATCCACGGGCTGATCGTCGGGACGGCGAACGAGAAGCTGGGCGATTACAGGCCGGGTCTGCTCGGCCGTCTCGCTGAGGACGCCGGGATCGACCGGCACCTCGCGCCAGCCCAGGATGGCCAACTCGCGCGCGATGGCGACCT
This sequence comes from Thermomicrobiales bacterium, assembly GCA_049646645.1. Classification (GTDB taxonomy): domain Bacteria; phylum Chloroflexota; class Chloroflexia; order Thermomicrobiales; family UBA6265; genus JASGDN01. Next base: position 2,475 of record JBARWF010000071.1, on the reverse strand, counting down.
GCTCGATGAGCGCCCGCGCCTCGGCCTGCGTCCGGCCGTCGCGCGGCAGGAAGAGCATCGCCACGCCGTAATCGCCGGCAACGGTGCCAGCGGGAAGATCGGCGGCAAAGAGCGCGTGCGGGATCTGGAGGAGGATGCCGGCACCATCGCCCGTGCGCGGGTCGGCGCCGACGCCGCCGCGATGGGTGAGGTTGACGAGCCCGGCGAGGGCCTTGTCCACAATCTGGCGCGACGGCCTCCCGGCGATGTCGACGACCAGGCCGACGCCGCACGCATCGTGCTCGTAGTCAGCGGAATAGAGGGGTGAGGATGGCATGGCCTGCTGATGCTCGTTGTGCGCTCGCGGGAGATCGATCATTCGTGCGGCCCTTCGTTGTTCGTGGACGATGACAACTGCCATTGCTGCGGTCGTGCCGGCCACCGCTACCGGATGCAGGGAGACGGGAGGATGGCGCGATCACTTGTGCACTATGCCCATTGTGAAATGAATCACAAAAATTTCGGGCAAATCGACGTGGGGCAATTGGCTCAATACCCGCTTCGCGGCGCGAACCCACACGGTTGCCCGCGGCTATCCACGTCGCTGTGGGAGATTGCAGTCTATTCCTTGCACGATCCCGGAGGTAAGGTACAGAGCGCCAAGAGAATGGTCGGCGCATTTTGGATTCAATGCCCAAACTTTTGCCCAATACGCACAATCTCTTGCGTGCGATCCCATCCACTGGCCCACAGGACCCATCGGGCCGCACGTCGCCACTTGCAATCCTGCCGCCGTTCCTTCACATTCACTGAAGGGTACACAGTTCCGGGCGGGGAATCCGCAGGGATGAGAGCACGCTTCCCGGATGCGTCCCACAAGCCGAGGCACGCCTGAACATCCGGCGCTCGCATGTGCGGCGCGCCAGAGAAACGGGCCCAGACCGGGCGTGGGCATCCTTCCTTCGGAGATCAGGGCGAAATCTTTGGACTCCGGGCACATAATGATGTCACAATAGGCGGCAACGGAGTTCGTGATGTCGAGCTCGTGGACAGTTCAGGAGCCAAACCATGACCGAAGTCGAAAGCGCAACCGCGCAGGCGCGGCCCTCGGCGGAAGCCATCCGAGATGCGGTCGCGCGCGTCACCGAGAGCAATGTCGCCATCGTCGATCTGCAGTTCAGCGATATCGCCGGCGGCATGAAGGCGCTGACGATTCCCAGCAACCTCCTCGAACACACCTTCCGGCATGGCTACCGGTTCGATGGCGCCGCGCTTACCGGGGGCGAGCGGCAGGTCGAGCTCGATCTGTATCTCGCGCCCGATCCCGAAACGCTCGTGATCGCACCGCCCCACGGCGACCGGCCACAACGCGCGCAGTTTTTCTGCTGGGTCGTGCGCCGCGATGGGCAACCGTTCGCCGGCGATCCCCGCTCCGCCCTCGAGAATCAGCTCCGGCGTGCCGCCGAGCTCGGCTTCGATTACCGGGTCGGCGTCGAGATGGAGTTCTACCTGCTCAACCCACGGGAGACGGAGACCACCCTCCTGCCGTCGATGGATGCCGCCGGCTATTTCGACATCGGCGAGGACCGGCTGGCCGCGACCCGCGACGAGATCGTCGCCACGCTGCAGGAGATCGGGGTTGGCGTCGGGGGCATTCATCACGAGACCGGACCGGGACAACAGGAGATCGACCTCGTCCACGCCGGGGGCATTCGCATCGCCGACCAGATCACGACCACGCGCCAGGTGATCCGCTCCATCGCCCAGCGGCGTGGGCTGCGCGCCACCTTCATGGCCAAACCGTTCACGGACGCGCCTGGCTCCGGCATGCATCTCTTCCAGCGCCTGCTCAGCTACCCGGATGGTGCCGACCTCCTGCGCGATCCGGCCGCTGGCAACGGGCTCTCGGACGTCGCCCATCACCTGATCGGCGGGCAGCTGGCGCATGCGCGAGGGATGAGTGCCATCGTCTGCACGACGGTCAACTCCTACAAGCGGCTGGCCGACGGGCAGCGCGCGCCCCGTCATGCGACGTGGGCGCGCGTCAGCCAGGCCTCGCTGATCCGCGTTCCCGCCAGCAGCGAGGGCATCCAGGCGGATCTGGAACTGCGCAGCCCGGACGCCACGGCCAATCCCTACCTGCTCATCGCAGCGACCCTGGGTTCGGCGATCGATGGCATTCGCCACCAGGAGGAGCCGCCGGCACCGGTCGATGAGAATCTCGTGACCTACGACGAGGACGAGCTGAACCGGCTGGGTGTCCCCCGCCTGCCCAGCACGCTCGGTGAGGCGCTGGAAGCCTTCGCCGCCGACGACACCATTCGCGCCGCGATCGGCCCATACATCTTCGAGCAACTGCTGACCGTCAAGCGCGCCGAATGGTCGGATTACCGGCGCCATGTCAGCCCCTGGGAACACCTCCGCTATGGCGAACTCTAGGGCACAGTCCGGAATGCTTTTCTGGATCACTGGATGAGGGGTGACATCCCCTCGTAG
>JBARWF010000070.1:0-26004 GCA_049646645.1 Thermomicrobiales bacterium | reverse complement strand
GCAGCCTCTACCTGATCGGCCTCTTCCTCATTACCCCGAATGCGGCCGAGGAGTGGACGATTGGCCGCCGGCCGAATCAGTATTTCACCGATTTCAAACCGGAGCAGCGTATCCTCTCCGACCAGACCTACGGAGCGATCTTCGGGGTGGCGCACAACTCCGGCGGGAGTATCGAGGCCATCCTCGATGCGCAGATCAACGGGGCCGACATCATCGAGGCTGATGTTGTCGAACTCGATGGCGTCCTCTACGTGGCGCACAAGCCACCGCTTCCGTTTCTGGGCCAGCGCTGGTTTCGGGGGCCGCGGCTCGACCATGCCTGGGCAGCGGCCTCGGGCGCGGATGCGGTGATGCTGGATCTCAAGGAGTCGTCACCGGGGTATGCGCAGCTGGTGGGCGATTTCCTGGAGTATCGATCCGCCTATCGACAGGTGATCGTCTCGAGTCGTTCCCACTGGGTCCTCCGCTACCTGCGCGAGCGCCTCCCGAACGCGATACTCCTGATGAGCGTGCCGGATGAGGCCGGCCTGACCGCCATGCAGAACGACGCCCTCCTGATGGCGGTGATCGACGGCATCACCGTGCGGCATACGGTGCTCACCCCCGAGAATACAGCCTGGCTTGTCGACCACGATCTCCTCATCTTTGCCTGGACGGTGAACGATCTGGAGCGGGCCAACGAGCTCATCCGGATGGGGGTGGACGGGATCACCTCGGACAACCTTGCCCTCGTGAGTCTGTTCGGCGGCGAAGAGCAGGACGAGCGGAAGTTGCGCCCACGGACGGCGAGCGAGGCTGGCGGCGCATGACCGCCCCAACGAAGCCAGAGCGCGCCGCGTCTCCCTCCAGGCCCATCCTGACGAACCGTCGCCTCCTGTGGCTGGTCGGCGTGGCGATCTTCCTCGCGCTCCTCGTGCTCTTCATCGCCGATAACTTCGTGCTGGTCGAGATGCGGCTCTTCACCCTTCGCATCCGGGCGAGGCTCGCCTGGCTGCTGATCGTTCCGTTTCTGCTCGGTATCGCGCTGGGCTTCGCCGCGGGAGAGATCCGCCACCGTCGCCGACGTACAGGATCATGAGCGCGCAGGCCCTTGAGCGACTGATCCGGAATCCGAATGCGGTTCCTTCTTGCGTCATTTCAGCGGCGCATCGGAGCGTAGTCGAGAGATCTCCCGCCGCAGCGGGGGACCCGCCCGGCCGTGCTCGGTTCACGCCGCGCTGGTCCGGATTCCGTATCAGTGGAGGATATCGGAGATCGCGACCGACTGACCGTTGCCGGCGAGCGAGCTCTGGATCGCGTGCACCGTCGCGATCGGCAGCAGCAACTGCTCATCGCCCAGGGGGCGCTGCCCCGCATCGATCGCGGCCAGCACCTGCCTCACGATCTGAGCGTAGCCGTCGCTGTTGGCGCGCACCTCGCCGGCGGCCATGCTCTCCGTGCCGAAAAGCGTCGCGTAGAAGTGGTAATGCGCATCAGCGAGATACGTCAGCGTCACCTGCATATCATTCGCCCAGACCGCGTTCACGACGACCGTCTGGCCAATGCGCTCCGCCCGCACCGATTGCACACCGTCACCGAGCAGGCGCAGCGCGATCTCGATCACATGAGTGGCGTAGAAGAAGGGGCCGCCATACTGGCTGCCGAAGTCGCAGGGCCCGGTGATCTGGGCCGCGCGGATCTCGCCGAGCTGCGCGACCTGCTTGGCCAGCGCGTCGGTATCCGGCGTGATCCGCAACGAGGACATCGACGTCACGAAGGCGCCGGATTTCTCCGCCGCGGCGAGCATGCGGCGGCAATCGTCCAGCGAGATCGCGAACGGCTTGTCCACATAGACCGGGATGCCCTCTTGGAGATAGGGCAGGGCGTGTTCGGCGTGAAGATCGCCGTGCCGATCGACGACAAAAACGGTGTCGACAGCGCCGAGGAGACCGTCCGGCGAGTCGACGATTTTCGGGATCTGCCCTTCTTGCGCGACTTCCTTCGTCCGCTCGGGCTCCTGTCCCCAGATGCCGACAACCTGCACGTCATTTCCCATGATGCGGTCGACATTGATCAGCTTCGAATAGGCGATGGCGTGGGAATTGTCCGAGCCGACAATGCCGATCTTTCTCATGGAGTGCCTTCCTTCCGCCCACTGGTCCGATACCGGCAGCCACCGATCGGATGCATCGGTCTGAATGTTCGCGGTGCGAACCAATTGCCGCATGCTACGAGCGGCGGTGGATCGCGTCAAGCAAACCGGAGGCGAACGAATCACCGCCGGGGGCGTCGCGCCTGCGCCGATTCTCTGCGATCATGGGCCCGCTTGCCGAGCGGGTCACCTGCTGGCCGAGCCCGCCTCATCACATGAATCTCGCGAGGAGTACGGCATGACACGTCCCCGAGTGGCGGTGATCGCCACGACCTATTTCCCCGATTCCCACGCCGATGTGATCGCCACCCGCCTGATCAAGGGCTACCAATGGGAGGGAGCCCTCGTCGAACCACGGGTCGAGGTTGTCTCGTTCTATCTCGAGCAGGAAGACCCGCGCGACATGGGCGTGGCGTTGCTCGAGGAGTACGGGGTTCCTCGTTACCCGACCGTGGCCGAGGCGATCACCTGCGGTGGGAGCGGCGTCAATGTCGATGCGGTCGTCGTCATCGGCGAGCACGGCGAATTCGAGTACAACGAGTTCGAGCAGAAGCTCTATCCCCGGCGTCGGCTGATCGACGCGGCGATCTCAACGATGATCGGCGCCGGCAAGACGGTGCCGATCTTCAGTGACAAACATCTCTCCTGGTCGTTCCGCGATGCGCAGGCAATCTACGAGACGACGCAACGGCTGGGCATCCCCTTCCTCGCGGGCTCGACGATCCCGCTGGCGTGGCGCATCCCGACCGGCACCGAGTGGCCGCTTGGCGAGCCGATGACGGAGCTCGTGCTGGCCGGATATGGCCCGACGGAGATCTACGGCTTCCACATCCTCGAAGGCGTGCAGGTCCATGCCGAGCGGCGCGCTGGCGGCGAGACCGGGGTGGTCGCGGTGCGGGCCTTGACCGGTGACGCGGCGGTGCAGGCCGTCAACGACGGCATGGTCAACGCAGACTTGCTCGACAAGGCGCTCGGCACCTTCGATCTCACGCCCGAGGAGCGCGAACGGGCCCGGCAGAGCGCCAAGGACGTGTTCCTGGTCGAGTATGCCGATGGCCTCCGCGTCGCCGCGGTGAACTGCGACGACGTGATCAAGAACTTCGGCACGGCTGCGACGGGGCCAAACCACGAGATGGCCTGCCAGATCTGGTTGCAGGGCTACCCACACGGGCACTTCATCTTCCTCGTGCGGCAGATCGAATCGATGATTCTCAACGGCGTCGCCCCCTACCCGGTGGAGCGGACCTACCTGACGACGGGCATCCTCGATGCGGCGATGCGCTCCCGGAAGGATGGCGGTTCTCGCCAGGAAACGCCGGAGCTGGCGATTGCCTACCAGCCAGCGGCGCACATCCCCGACACCGGCATCCAGCAACCGTTGCCGCCCGCTGAGGAACCCCGTTCGTAGGGTGCGGCTGCATGTCAGCAGCCGCGTCGGCACCGATCGGGCGAAGCCCGATATACGGGCGTTCGTGCCGCGACGTTCTCACGCCGAAATATGGCCCGCAGGGCCATCGGTGCGACACAGGGTCGCACCCTACGGAATGGCTACCGCTGCACCTGGAGGAAAACGCGACATGCGTATCATCACCGGCGGCATCATGCACGAGACGCATACCTTCTCGGTCGAGCCCACGCCCGAGCCGGTCTGGGAGATCGCGCGCCGCGATGCATGCTGGCGCTACGCCGGCACCAACTGCTCGCTCGGCGGCACGATCGATGGCGCCCGTGCCCACGGTGTGGAGCTCGTGCCGACGTTCTACGCCAATGCCCTCGCCAGTGGGCCGACGGATCGCGGGACGTTCGCCCGCTTTCTCGATGAGTTGACGACCGGCATCGCCCATTCCCTGCCCGCAGACGGCATCGTCCTCAACCTGCACGGCGCGATGGTGGCGGAGGGATGTGCGGACGGCGAGGTAGAGGTGGTGCGCCGCGTTCGCGCCGCCGTGGGAGCGGAGATGCCGATCGCCGTCACGCTCGACCTCCACGCCAACACGAGCCGGGAACTTGTCGATCTGGCGACCCTCATCGTCGGCTACGACACCTACCCGCACATCGACATCAACGAACGCGCGCAAGAGGCGGTCGGGCTCCTCGTGCGGACGATCAAGGGAGAGATCACGCCGGCGATGGGCTATGCGGCTCCGCCCCTGATGCCGGTGCCGCAGGCGATGAACACCTCGGTCCATCCGTACAAGACGATCTTCGACACCGTCTTTGCGCTGGAAGAGAGTGGAGAGGCCCTCTCCATCACCTTCGCCGGCGGCTTCGCCTACGCCGATACCCCAGCAGCGGGAACCAGCGTCATCGTCATCACCGACAACGACCCCATCGCCGCCGACCGCCTGGCGCGGCAGATCGCCAGGCAGGCGTGGGATCTCCGGCACGAGATGGTGATCGCCAATGTCCCTCCGGCCGAAGCCGTCGCGCAGGCGATTGCCTATCCGGAGGGACCGGTGGTGCTGGTCGATGTCGGTGACAACATCGGCGGCGGCACGACCGGCGATGGGACCGTCATTCTGTCCGAACTGCTGCGGCAGGGAGCAAAGGATGCCGTGGTCGTGATCGCCGACCCCGACGCCGTGCGGCAGGCGATGGCTGCGGGCATCGGGGCGCACGTCGAGCTGATGGTCGGCGGCAAGGTCGACCGGCTCCACGGCGATCCGGTCGCGATCGCCGGACGCGTCCGCCTGCTCAGCGACGGCCGCTGGACGCATGAGGGACCGGAGAATGCCGGTGTCCCGGTCGATAACGGGCCAATCGCCGTGATCGAGGTGGCGGACAATTCGGTCGTGCTCACCACCGCCAAGACCGCGCCCGGCGATCTCCAGCAGTTGAAGTCGGTCGGCATCGATCCGGCGCGGCAGCATATCCTCGTCGTGAAGGCGGCGATCCGGTGGCGGGGCGGCTACCTGCCGATCACCAAACATCACATCGATGTCGACACACCGGGTCTGGGTTCGGTCAATCTCGCCAATTTTGCATTCGAGCACATCCGGCGACCGATCTTCCCGCTCGATCGGGACACGACGTGGGAAGAGGAGACGCGCTGAGGCGACAACAGAAAGAGGATCACGCATGAGTCGATCTGACACTACGCTCGACACGGACGCGACCGCCGGCGTCGAACGTCTCCATGCTGACCTGATCGCGGCATGGAACAACGCGGACGCCACCGGCTACGCCCGCCTGTTCACCGACGAAGGCTCCCTGGTCGGGTTCGATGGCAGCATGCTCGATGGCAGGGCAGCGATCGAATCCCACCTACGCACCATCTTCGACCATCACCAGACCGCGAGCTATGTCAGCCAGATCCGCTCGGTGCGCGTGCTGGGAACGTCCCACGCGCTCCTGCGCGCCGTTGTCGGCATGGTTCCACCGGGTGGGGACGATATCATGCCCGAGGTGAACGCGGTCCAGAGCCTGGTCGCCGCGTTCACCGGCGATAGCTGGCTGATCGAGCTCTTCCAGAACACGCCAGCGGCGTTCCACGGCCGGCCGGAAGCGCAAGCGGCCCTGAATGCGGAGCTGCGGCGGTTGCTTCCGGCGGCACGCTGAATTGGGTAAGCGTCTCGCTCAATAGCGTGTCCCTGCGGGCTGTCACATGCCCTCGCTCCGCACACCGGCCATTCTGAGTGGAGTGTCTACGCTGACGTGTCTTATGGTCCGTCATTCTGACCGCAGGGAAGAATCTCCGCGCAGCGAAGCGAGAACTCATCGGGCAAAGCCCGACTGCATGCAGGGCACGCGGGCGACGGCTGCGCCGTCGAGTGGTTGTGCTTCGCATGGGGATCCTCTCGCTGCGCTGCACTCCGTTCAGGATGACAGCGTAAGCCGTATGGGAAAGGTCAACATAGACAGACAGCTCAGTAGCGCGTCTGTGCGGACTGACCCCTGCCCTCCCGCCGAGGGGCAGCGCGGCCCTACACCGGGGGCCGCGTGAGCATCCAGCCGCCGTCGACGAAGAACGTCGAGCCGGTGCAGTAGCTCGCCGCATCGGAGGCCAGGAAGATCGCCATGTGTGCGATATCCTCCGGCAGCCCCGCCCGCAGCATCGGGATCTGGGCGGCGGCGCGCTCCTCGACCTCCCTGTCTTCCAGCGCATGCTTGTTCATCGGCGTCAGGATCATGCCGGGCGCAATGTTGTTGACGGTAATCCCGTACTGGGCGAGCTCGATCGCCTGGGTGCGCGTGAGATTGCGGATACCGGCCTTCGACACGTTGTAGGGCGAGCCAGTGCCAGAGCACGCCTCCTGATGGACCGACGTGATATTGAGGATGCGGCCGCCCGGCGTCCCCTGCGCGATCATGCGCCGCGCCGCCTGCTGCGAGCAGAGAAACGTCCCGTTCAGGTTGGTAGCGAGCACGCGCGACCAGGCGTCGAATTCGAGCTCGTGCACCGCGCCCCGGGTGCCGACACCCGCGTTGTTGACAAGGATATCGATGCGCCCGAAGGCCTCATCGAGTGCGGCGAACATCCGCTCGACATCGGCCGGGTTGCCGACATCGGCCTGGACGACGATCGCCCGCTGTCCCGCGTTCTCGACCAGTTGTGCCGTCTCCTTCGCACCCGCCTCGTCGGTGTGGTAGTTGACCACCACGTTGGCGCCGCCCTCGGCAAAGATCTGGGCGATACCCCGGCCAATGCCGCTGTCCGACCCCGTAATCAGGGCGACCTTTCCATCAAGTCTGAGATCCACGCGTGGTGCTCCTTCGCATACGTGTTGCCGGTCTGATTGAAGCCGTCGTAGGCGCAAAGATACACCGAGACCCGGAGGCGCGCAGCCCCCGGATCCCGATGTATCCCGTTCTTCCGGAGCTGGATGGACTAGCGGGCAGCGGCCTGCGTCTTCTGCGCCTGCGCGGTGTGCGTGCCCTCGGCAAACTCTTCGACGATCTTGGCGCAGAACGCCGGGAGATCGTCGGGGTTGCGACTGGTCACGAGGCCGCTGTCGGTGTGGACCTCTGCATCCACCCAGGTGCCGCCGGCGTTGCGGATATCGGTCTGCAGGCTTGGGTACGAGGTGAGCGTGCGACCGCGTACGACATCGGCCTCGACCAGCATCCACGGACCGTGACAGATCGCGCCCACCGGCTTCCCGCTGTCGAAGAAAGCGCGGACGAAGGCGACCGCCTGCTGGTTGGTGCGCAGGTGATCGGGGTTTGCGACACCGCCCGGCAGCACGAGCGCGGCGTAGTCGTCCGCGCGGGCGGTCTTCACCGTCTTGTCGACGGCGAAGGTATCAGCCTTGTCCGCCCCATTGACGCCCTGAATCTCGCCCGCGTGGATCGAGACCAGTTCGGGCTGGCCGCCCGCCTCCTTGATGGCCTCCCACGGCTCGGTCAGTTCGACCTGTTCGACGCCATCCGCGGCGAGAAATGCGATGGTCTTTCCCTGAAGCTCCTGTGCCATGATGAAGAATCCCTTTCCTGTCCAGAATGATCTGGAGCCGATCTGCATGGCCTCTCTCGAGGCCAGCTTCACGAAGATCGGGGCGCAGGGGTCATGCCAAGGTTCTCCCCGGCGCCCTCTGGCCCGGAGCTTGCATGACGGCATGGCATGGAGGAAGCGCTGCGGCGTGCTCGCCGATCATGCGCCCACACAAGGAGGACACGATGAGCATGCAACGAAATGACGAGCAATGGACGCACCTGCAGTCTCAGGTCGAGGATGCGCTCCCCGAGGAAAACTGGATGCTTCGACAGCTGGAGACTGGCGTCGACGCAGTGGAGGGAGGCGAGGTCGTGCAGGTCATGCTGGAGCGCCAGCATCCCGATCTCAATGCCGATCAGGTGATGGCACGCGGCGCGACCGCCGAGGATGCCGTTCGCGAGGCGATTGCGCTCGCGCAGCGCGCGCCGCTCACCGATGCCGATGACCCTCGCGCCCGCATCGCAGATGACGGATCGCGCCGCTACATCCAGAACGACCAGCCGGAGCCGGGAAGCCAGTAACGGACAACACACGACGCGATCGCTAGGTGCGTCCGAGGGTCGACACTGAACATGCGCGTCGCGTGTGCTATGGTCGCGGCATGCAGGACAATAAAGGGCAGCACCCGGCTGACACTACGGCCGCTGCCTCCCCTCACCATCTGAGCCGACGCGGCGTGCTGGCCGGGCTGTTCATGGGAATCGGTGGCGCAACCGGCGCAGCTCGCGCCTTGGGTGCTTCCCGCAAGTCCGGGCGCACGCCGGTTACCGTCTGGTCGTGGCAATCGAGTGCCGAGGTCCAGGCACTCTCGGATGCCGCGGCCGGCTTCAATGCGTCGCAGGCTGACATCGACGTACGCGTCATGCAGCGACCGGACGTCTACTCGTCGTTCCAGCTCCTGCTCACCATTCGCAATGGCCTCGGGCCCGATATCTCGATCGGTACGCGGAGCTTGTTGGCGGAGCTCGATGCCCGGGGCATGTGCGAGGATATCGCTCCCCTCATTGACGATACTGGAGTGGATATCGACCTCGACCGGGACTTCCAGCCGTTCGCGGCAAGGGAAGTCCGGATTGGCGAGCGGATCGTCGGGATTCCCCTCGACACCTCCGTGCGGGTGCTGATGGTGAATCGCTCAATCCTCGCTGCCGAGGGGGTGGACGCCACGGAGTGGCAGCCGGACCACGGGCCGGTCACGTTCGATCGCCTTGCGGAGGTTGCCCGGTCGCTGGACCAAATGGATGCATCCGGAGCATACGAACGCGTCGGATTCGCGCCGACCTTCGACCAGGGATCGGCCTATCAGTATCTCCACTCCTGGGGAGCCCGGTATTTCGATGAAGGCCAGTGCGCCTTCACGGTCGATACGCCCGAAGCGCTCGGCGCGGCGCAATGGGTCCACGACTACGTCCAGCACGAGGGGCCACAGCAGCTGGACGAGCTCCTGCACCGGGGACAGAGCATCGGTGTTGCCAGCGGAACGCCGTTCCTGCGCGGCGATATCGTGTTCGCGATTGCGGCGGATCAGGAGCTGAGCGCCATTGCAACGGCACAACCATCCATCGATCTAGGCGCAACGTTCGTTCCCTCGCCGAATCGGTCGATGCCCTCGCGATCCTGGGCGACGGGGAATGCCCTTTCCCTGATGACCGGCACCAGGCACCCCAGGGAGGCAGTGCAGTTCCTCGCATACATGACGCGGGAGGACGTGCTCAGCCGGTATTGCCTGGGCGTCGGACGCCTGTCGAGTCGAGTGGCGATGCCGGCGGACCTCCTGAAGGGCCTTGCACGTCCCTCCTTTGTGACGGATACCGTCCTTCCGGGAGGGGTTCCATCGCCACATGTGCCGATCGCCACCCAGTTCGGCGATCTCCTGGGAGCATACTGGTCCGACATGATCGAAGGGTATGCCGACGTGAAGGGCGGGCTCAGCGATTTGCAATCCCAGGCCAACGAGGATCTCGCGGACACTGGTTCCTGTTCCTGAGTTCAGCGGCGTCCCCCTGTGCACCGCTCCGGTTTCCAGCCCGCTAGCACGGGATGCGTGAAGCCCTGTCCCGGGAGAACGGGCTCCGTAGCAGGTGGCAGGGGCAGGGCAATCGGGGTGGAAGCGCTGCGGATGCGAGCGGAGAGCAGCGCCTGCACCATTCGAGCAAGCCGCACTCGGGCCGACGCTGCAGCGCTGATGGCGGGAGAGGCAATAGTGGTCGGAGTCATCGGGATATCCCTTCATGCTGAGAACAGGCCGGGCGAAACGTCCGGTGATCGTGTGCTCAGGGTAGGAAATCTCGACGCAGCCGGCGCTTCGTTTGTTGCGCTGGAATCCCGATGCTATCCAGACGAGCGAAGCGAGGCAGTTGTGCCTCGCTTCGCTCGTCTGCATGCCAGTTGATGGATTCGCTCAGTCCGCGGACTGAGCGGCCTCGTGCTCGCGTTCGAGCAGGGCGCGCTTGCGCTCTGTTCCCCAGCGGTAGCCGGTGAGCGATCCGTCCTTGCCGACAACCCGGTGACAGGGGATCGCCACCGCGATCTCGTTGCGGGCACAGGCGTTTGCCACCGCGCGCACCGCCTTCGGGGAGCCGATCCGGGCCGCGACCTCGCCGTAGCTCACGGTCTCGCCCACCGGGATCGCGCGCAATGCCTGCCAGACCCGCTGCTGGAAGGCCGTGCCCCGCACATCGAGCGGCAAATCGAGCCCGCGCGCCGGTTCCTCGATGAAGCTCACCACCCCTGCGATCGTCTGCGCGAAGTCGGCGTCGCCGCCCACAATCTCGGCGTTGGGGAAGCGCTGGCGGAGCTGATCGAGCAGGACGGCGCGGTCGTCGCCCATCAGGATCGAACAGATGCCCTTGCCGGTGGCGGCCACCAGCACCGAGCCCAGCGATGAATCGCCGAAGGCGAACTGGATCGTGGTATCGCGCCCACCGGCCCGGAAGTCGCGGGGCGACATCCCCAGCGTCTGGGTCGAATTGGCGTAGAAGCGCCCGTTGGAGGCGAAGCCGGCCCCATAGATCGCCTGCGTCACGGTCGGCGTCTGCGCGAGCTGATCGCGGACCCGCTCCGCCCGATGGGCGCTGGCGTAGGCCTTCGGGGTCACGCCGGTGATCTGCTTGAAGAGGCGGTGAAAGTGGAAGCGGCTCATGCCGGCGCGCGTCGCAAGCTGATCGAGGGTCAGTGGCTCATCGCTCCCCTCGATCTCGGCACAGATGCGCGCGATGGTCTCCGCCTGACGGGCGGCAAGCCCGGCCTCGTCATCCGGCCGGCAGCGCTTGCAGGCGCGGAACCCGGCGCGGATCGCGTCGGCGCGCGTCTCGACGAACGTGACGTTCTCGCGCTTCGGCTTCCGGGCGGGGCATGTCGGCCGGCAGTAGATGCCGGTGGTGTGGACACAGGTGAAGAAGTGCCCGTCCGCCTGGGCATCGCGTGCGAGCACGGCCTGCCAGCGCGCCTCGTCGGAGGCGTAGGCAGGATCATCGATTTGCGAGTGGGGGACGAGTTCGATGGTGGCGGTGACAGCCATGCTGATTCCTCTTCCTGATCGGTGAGTCGCTGATTGAAGGCGATGTGAGGGCGTTCTCACGCGATCAATACTGAGGGTAGCGGCGCCGTACGCCACGTACAAGCTTGCTCTCAAACTCGAGTCACGTCAACGATCACATCGTTCATGGCACTGGCGAGCGCGTCCCCATGGAGCTGTTATCCTGGCTTCACTGGAGATCCACCACATCAACGCTCGACCTCGTTCGCGAGCTCGAGGAACCACTTCCCTTGTTCGTCCGCGACTCCTGCGCTCTTCATCGACTCCAGCATTTCATCGGAGTGAACATAGAGCCTGGCCCGCATCAGATCGTCCCAGGTGAGCAGGAGCAGCATCTCCTGCGGATCATCAGCGTTGCGAAATACCTGCCGCCCCCAGCAGCCGTTCGACGATCGGGCCGCCCCGTGTTCGTGGAAAGCCCGCCTCCCAACGACATAATCCGTCACCCTGTGGCGAATGAGCAACGCCGGCCTTGCGGCTCCCTCTTGGCTCATCTCGTCCACGTGGATGGGTCGCGGATCGCATCCACAACCATTCGGATCGCCTCGATCACGAGTTCGGGCTGGTCCTGATGGATATTGTGTCCACTGAGCTCGGCGACCTTGTGCTTTCCATCCGGCACAAGCTTGGTGAGCCACGCCTGACGGGCGGACATGCTCTGCTCCATTTGCTCCGTGGGCCAACCGGGAAAGGGCGCTTGGAACGGAATGCCATGGGAAAGCACGAACAACGGCATCGGTTTCAGCGGCGTCTCCTCACGGACCTTCCGGAGCTGGGCAACGCTGCGATCATCGGCCAATGGCGAGGTCCAGAGGAACTCGGCATCCGGATAGGCCGCCTTCATTTCCGGATTTTCCACCGTCAAGCGCTCGAACACTGCCCAGTCATCTGGCGAGAGCCGCTCCCGGAAGGAATCCCAGACGTCTTCCGTCGTCGCATCGACCAGCACCATCCCCGCCACATCGTCTGGGCGAGTCATGGCGAAATACCGCACGACCAGACCTCCCACCGAGTGGCCAACAAGGACATACGGACCGGGTTGGCCCGAGGCTTCGAGCACGGAGGCAAGATCTTCCGCCATGCCCGCGACCGTTCGGGGCATTGGCACCGGATCACTGCGACTTGGATAAAAGAGGGGACCGTACGGTTCGAGATCGGGATTGACCTCCCCCACGGTGCCCGGCCGATCGTACGTGCAGACATGGGTGAACTTCGCCACGGCGGGAAATACCATATCGCGTTCGCCCTTGGGTTGCTGCAGGTCACGACTCCAGACATCGGACCGTCCCAACAAGCCAGCTTCCAGCACGACCGTGGGGCTACCCGTTCCGGCGGCTTCAACATACAATCGCCGAGCACCGATGATGATCGCTCCCTTGAAGTCATCAGGCATGATTGCGGGAGTTCCATTCTGGGCATGAACACCTGCCGGAACCCCAGAGGCGATGAGCGCACCGGTAGCAAGGCTGGCGCCTCCCAATGCAAGTGCCTGGCGGCGGGTCAGACGAGCGTTCGCGGAGTTTGCGGAACCAGCGTGACGGCGACGTTCGTTCATTGCGTTCCCTTTCCTGTGTGCGGACGCATGCCGACCGGATGGTATGCCTGGGTGGCCAGACCAGAACGATTGGTCAGCGACGAGGCACGACCGACCGACACCCATGCGCTCGGCGAGTGGTCGCGGGCAGGACGGCCCCCTCGGCGGGCGTACAACCACAATGACGCGATGAAAATGGTGGCGCGATCCGTACAAGTACCCAATTCGCGCGGCATCCGGTACCCAAAAGCGCGCACCAGCCGCCGGGAGTCATGCTCCGGGTTGGCGCGGGATGTCATTGATTAAGGAGGTGATAGACGACTGTGAGCTATGGGGCTTCGCCAGCAGGAACCAGGCCAGCAGCGATCGCAGTTGATGTCGCCGCGGTGCGCGTCCGGACACCGAGCTTGCGACACACGCTCGCCACATGGTGCTCGACCGTGCGCACACTGATGAACAGGGTAGTGGCGATATCAGGATCGGTCTTGCCCATGGCCAGCAGACGCAGAACCTCCTGTTCACGGGCGGTCAGCGAGAAATCCTGCAAACGTGCGGGGCGATCATCGAGGTCGAGCGCGGTGGCGATTGCCTGACTCTCCGACAGGTTTCGTCCGGAACTCCACGCGGCCATGAACGCCTTGACGGGAAGGCCGGAACGGGTCGTTTCGATTGCCTGGTCCAGGAAGAGACGATTCTTTGCCTGACGGTAGCGCAAGCCGATTCGAGCGCGCAACCCTGCGGCTGCGCCAAGGAGGGTCGCGCCGCGATCCAATTGCCCCGAATGCACCGCGACAATGCCGACAGACTCGATGATCTCGGTCACAATGCGTTTGGCCTGATCAGTTCGCTCGACGGACAACGTCTTCTTGTACAGCGACAGTGCCCGCTTCCAATCACCGCGATCGCGGGCCAGATCCCCCAGATCGCCCAACGCCATCATCGTGCCGATGGGGAAACACTCGCTCTGGAATCGCTCCAGTGCAGCCTCGATATGTTCTTCCGCCACTCGGCCGTCTCCGGCTATTCGCGCCGCGACGGCAAGGTTGATCGACACCCATCCCGCCAGGATCCCGGCCAACCGCGCATCTGGTATGGCGGCGGCGGCCTCCAGGGCTTCCCCCAGGAGGTGCATGCTTCGTTCAACGTCTCCGCGGGCAGCGGCCAAGCCGGCGAGACCGATGAGTCCCTGGGCGGCGCCATGTGCCTCACCATACTCCCGGCATGCCGTCACCCCCTGCGCCAGATGGGTCTTGGCGGCATCGCGCTCGTCCCGGAAGAGCTCGGCCATGCCCAGTGATACCAGGATCCGCGCCGAATCGGATGAGGCCGGGACCTGGCGACGTGCCAGGGCGCGGTCGAACCATGTCTTGCCTTCCTGATAGTTGGATTGGGCCAACCAGAAGGGAGCGAGCGCGGCCACAAGCGTTCTGAACAGCGCATGGTCCGGCGACGCCATCAGCCACGTCAACGCGGATCGCAGGTTCTCTTGCTCAGCGATGAGCCGATCCATGGAGCTCACGCGTTCCGGGACCGGCTCCACAATTTCATGTTGTACGGCGTACCTGGTGAAGTACACCGCGTGGGCGTGCTGCACGCGTTCCGCTTCCCCCTGCGACTCCAGTTGTTCCCATGCATATTCCCGGATCGTTTCAAGCATCCGATAGCGCGTCGTTCCCGCGACCAGCCCCGTTTCCCGGATCAGCAGGCTGGCATCGATCAGCATGGAGAGCCGGTCGTCGATCGATGCCACCCTGCCTGCCTCGATCGTCGGAGTGCCCGGCTCCTCCGCACCCGCTGCCATCGGATCGCTTTCCAGAGAGTTTGAGACTCCGGCAAGTGCCTCAAGCGTGAATCCACCGCTGAAAACCGCTGTCCGCCGCAGCAGCGCCTGAGCCTCCGGTGAGAGCAGATCGTAACTCCAGGCAATTGCGTTGCGCATCGTCTGCAACCGGCTCGGGTGATCCCTTGATCCGTCGGCCAGCAAAGGCAGCAGGTCGGTCAACCGCTCACTCATCTCTGCGAGGCTATAGTGGCGCAGGCGGGTCGCAGCTAGTTCGATGGCCAGCGGCAGGCCATCCAGGCGCTTGCAAATCTCGACAAGGCGCATGATGTCGCTGGGATTCCATCTCAGCGACGGATCGACCGCTTCAGCCCGTTCCATGAACAACTTGATGACCGGGACATTGAGCCAGTCAGCCTCCTTCATCGTCGCATTCGCTCCGGGCAGGCCGAGCGGTGGCACCGGGATGGAATGCTCGCCTTCCACCCGGAGCACGCTCCGGCTGGTCACCAGGATCTTGAGATGAGGGCATCGCGCCAGCAGCCTTGTGAGTGCGGGGGCAGCGACGAGGACATGCTCGAAGTTGTCCACGACGAGCAGGACGCTCGCCGTGCCGAGTGCTGTCGCCACTGCCTCTTCGACGCTTGTGCTGTCGAACTCATGCAGACCGAGCGCCACGGCGATGGCCATCATGACCAGTGAGGGGGTCTGAACCGGGGCCAGCGAGACAAAGGGCACGCCATCGGTGAACTGTGCCCCGCTCTCCGCCGCGATTTCGACGGCGAGGCGGGTCTTGCCGATACCTCCGGGACCAGTCAGGGTCAAGAGACGAATGCCTGGTCGCTGCAGCAGCGCATTCGCCAAGGCGATCTCATCTTCCCGCCCAATAAACGACGTCAGAAAAACCGGCAAGCGGCTAGAACTGGATACCTTCGCGAGCCACGGTGTATGCCGATTGGGTTCGACTAGCGGATTCGTGGGGCGCGATGTCGATTCCATCAATGACACACTTCCCGTTGATCCGAGCAGACGATACTGATGACCCTTGACGCAATCGATTATGCCAGCTTTCTCGACGTACGCGCCGCAGCAAGGAATTGTCAGCGGCAAGTCGACGATCGATACGCCACCCTGCATTTCTCCATCGTTGCCGCCATGGGTTTCCGTGAAACGAAGGTTGCATGCGTGGCGCTGCCGTCCCATCGTAGCGCGGGAAACAGGATACCTCCCACGATCCCGGTCGGGATCGACCGGGTGAAACCGGCGTCGCAGGCGTTGGGGTGGTGGTCTTCTCGTGCTCGTTCATGGAGTCTCTTCCTGGAGATCGTTGTGCGTTGTCACAGGCGCGGGAGTGAGTGGGCGCCATACGGCTGTCCAGCTCGATCGAGTGAGGGTTGGAGCAAGCAAGGAGAAGCGCACGCCCTGGCAGATACCGCATGCTGAGTGAAATCCGGGTCGATTGGGTTTGTATGCAAAAAGGAGCCTCGAAATGTCACGATTCCTGATCTCGTTCGATGATGGTGCGATGGATCACATACCTGAGGAAGACATGGCTTCCGTGGGAGAGGCCTCGCACGCGGTG
This sequence comes from Thermomicrobiales bacterium, assembly GCA_049646645.1. Taxonomy (GTDB): domain Bacteria; phylum Chloroflexota; class Chloroflexia; order Thermomicrobiales; family UBA6265; genus JASGDN01. The sequence goes on along the minus strand of JBARWF010000070.1, from coordinate 10,005 downwards.
GTTCGGGAAGCAAAGGCAGCGGGCGTCTGGATATTCGGCGGTGGCTTGCTCCGGCAACAGGCCAGCATTGTCGCCACCGACGGTTCGATCTCCGACGGTCCGGTCCCGGAGACCAAGGCGGTCGTCGGCGGCTTCTCGATCATCGAGGTGCCATCACGTGACGAGGCGTTGCAGTGGGCCGCCCGGATCGCCGCCGCCTGCCAGTGCGCACAGGAAGTACGCGAAATCATGTACGACCCGGAGTCCTGATCGCAGACGCGCCACTTCCAGCCCATATGGTACCGATATCGATGTCAAGACTGTTCATTGCCAGGAGGCACCATGTCCCAGGTTCGCGTCCACAACTTCACCATCTCGCTCGATGGGTTCGGCACCGGCGAGGGCTACACCCTGGAGTCCCCATTTGGGCATGCCGGGCAACGCCTGCATCAATGGATGTTCGCCACCAGGCACTGGCACGCCTTGGTGGGAGAGCCCGGTGGCAGCCTGGGGATCGACCACATCTTCGCCAGTGAGCATGGCGTCAACTTTGGGGCCGAGATCATGGGCCGGGGCAAGTTTGGTCCGCCCCAGGGGGGTCCGTGGACAGACGTGGGAACGGACGAAGAGTGGCGAGGCTGGTGGGGTCCAAACCCGCCGTTCCACACCCCGGTATTCGTCATGACCCACTACCCGCGGCCCTCGATCGAGATGGAGGGCGGCAACGTGTTTCATTTCGTCCAGGGGAGCCCCGCCGAGGTGCTCGCCCTCGCCCGCGAGGCGGCCGGCGACCTCGATATCCGCATCGGAGGCGGCCCCGGCATGCTTCGCGACTTCCTCGCCGCGGACCTCATCGACATGCTCCACATCGTGCAGGTGCCGGTCGTGCTCGGGCGCGGCGTGCGGCTCTGGGATGGACTGGAAGGCATCGAGGAGCGCTTCGAGGTTGAGGCGGTCTCCTCACCAAGCGGGGTTACACACCTGACGTTCGCGCGACGGTAGGCAGGTGACCCGAAGCCGGTCACGCGTTCCGTCTGCACCTGACCGTCTACCGGGAGCCCCGGGAGCACGTCCATGAAGACACTGTTCGCCGCCTACCGCGTCTCGGATCTGGAGCAGTCGCTGGCGTTCTACACGGCCCTGGGCTACCGCGTCCTCGGGCGGGTCCCGTTCGAAGATGGAAGCCGGCTTGCTGTGCTGAGTTTCCCCGGCGAGCCCGTAGCCACTCTGGAACTGGTTCACCGGCCGGGCGCGAGTCCGGTCGGGACAGGAGGGTTCGACCACTTGGCAATCCAGGTTGATGACCTTGCCGGGACCCGTGCGACGCTGACCGGCCGCGGACTCCACCCAGGTGGAGAGGAGTTGCCGGGCGGCCCGGAAGGACCGAGAACAGCGTGGATCGAGGATCCGGACGGATACAGGATCGAGCTCGTCGAGTGGCCGGCCGGTCACCCCTACGGGCTCACCGCAGCCGATTTTCCCGATGACGCAAACGACAGACAAGGGACTCCCCACGATGAGCGACTCCACGCCGATCACGATCACGCCGATCTTCGTTGCCGACCTGTCCGTCGAGGGCGAGCGGATGCCCGTCTACGTTCACGTCATCGACCATCCCGATGCGCGCGTGCTGGTCGACACCGGCATGACGGAGCTGCACCCGGCGATGGCCGACATGGAGCCCCGCATCCGGCCGCTAAGCGAGCAGGATTTCGATCTCGCCGGCATCGATATCGTCGTCAACACGCACCTGCACGCCGATCACTGCGGCGGCAACCACCTCTTCGCCGGCAAGCCGATCTATGTCCAGCGCCGGGAGCTCGATGACGCGCGCGGCAAGGACGACTACACCGTCCGCGAGTGGGTGGACGCGCCCAGCGTGCAGTATGTCCCAGTCGATGGCGAGTTCGAGTTGCTTCCCGGGCTCCGGCTCGTCCCGGCGCCGGGCCACTCCGACGGCATGCAGATGGTCGTCGTCGAGACGGGCGGGCGTCCGGCCATCGTCGGCGGCGACGTGGCGGTCTGGCATGGCGAGTTCGACGAGCCTCCGACCGAAGGCAGGCTCCGGGTCTTCGCGCTCGACCCCGAGCTGGTCTGGCTCGCGCACGAGCACGAACCTTGGCGCCCCGGCACCTCCTGAGGCATCATGCCGACGGCCTCTAGGCCCACGACGGCCAAGGGAATCGTCAACCAAACTCTCGGAATCCGCGATCATCGCTGCCGTGACAACCAGATTCATTGGAGGTGCGACGTCCGGTGCTTGGGGGCACACGTCGCACCTGGCAGCGTTCCAGCAGGTGCTTAGCTGCGCGTTATGATGCCAATTATCCTTGTGAGATTCGGAGGTTGCGTGCCGCACATCTCGATAAAAATCAGCAGCAAGCATCAGATCGCGGTCCCGTCAGCCATCCGAAAGGAGCTCCACCTGGAGGCCGGTGATCATCTTCTGGCAGAGGTTCGTGACGGGGTAATTGTGCTGGTGCCACGACGTGGGGACGCTCTCGACCAGTTACGTGGACTCCATCGCGAGATCTGGGCAGGGGTGGATATTCAGGCAGATATTGACGAGGAGCGGGATAGTTGGGACAGCGCCGAGAGATCGTAGACGCGCTTCGCTCCTTTCAGCGTATCGGATTCGATACCCCGGTCTTTATCTATCACATCGAGCAGTCATCGCGATGGGCTGCCCCCGCCGGTGCTGCATTGGAAGCAATGGTAGATGGCCGCTTCACAGGAATGACATCAGTGCTGACGTTGCTCGAGATTGCGATCAAGTCGCTTCGGCGCGGGCGGCCGGAGGTGGCCGATGCTTATGGGGCGCTGATTGGAGATATCACCAATCTCTCCAAAGGAGATCGACGTGGTTGTGCTGGACGATTTTGCATGACCTGGCAGAAGGCCCGATGCTCTATCTGCGGCCAGTGGGAATACGATGCGGGACGCTCGCAGATGAGCCGCGAACGGCTGATGTTACGTCTGCGAGATTGCGATAGGTTGCGCTGCGGTCCAGTTTGATGCCGCCCTGCGCGGGTTGGTTCAATTCACGATCGCGGCATGCCATACATGCCCCAGGGACGAACTAGCGTCGCAGTGTCAGCAGCATCTCAATGCCCATGAAATCAGTCGTGTTGGGTGACGTTAGAAGATGCAAGAGCGTCATTCGAACGTCTTCTAGAGAGTGTGAACAGGCGGGAGAGCAGACATCCACCTGTAGTAGGAGATTCGACCTCTGCTGTTGATCTCAATCAGCAGGAACATATCGTAATCCTTGCCATCTGCCCAGCTCGCAGTGCAATAGGCCATGGCTGTAATCGCGTTAGACGTGATCGATCGTATATGGATGGCAGGATCGGTTTCGGCTAGCCCCTCCAACTCGATCTTATGCTTTGCCACCGCCTCGGCGAGGAATCTCACTTCATCGTCGAAGTACATGGCAACGGCATTTGCATTGCGTCGAATCCATACATCTTCTAGGTATGATCGAAGGATGGATCCCGCACCCGGATTCATCCGTGCGATACTACGCGGTCCAACTTCAGTCGATGATGTGTGGTTTGCTCCGAACGGAGTGGCCTCTCGGTTGATCTCTGTCTCCTCCACCTGCTCCCTCCCGTGCAATGACGGCACTCTCACCGGTTTGCAGCCGGTGAGAATGTACCAGCAGTGATTCACGCGGGTAATCCGTCTTCGCCGTACAGGTCATCAGTCCTGACCGGCAACGCGTTCCCGTGGAGATTACGCAGCTTCCGTCCAACCTCCAGTCCCATTCCTCGGAGGTAAGCACTGTGACGAACATCTGGAACTCCTGGTCAGGCGAGTTCCATTTGCGCGGTCATCACCTACCCCAATTTGCCATTCGGGATACGTCTGCTTCCTGGCCCCGTGCTCCTCAACTCGTTGTGCGATTGTCCCACGCTGCTGCTTCCACGGCGACCTCCCCAGCTGCCCCTGATCAGGCGCCGACGTAGGCCGCGAGGTGCTCGCCGGTGAGCGTCGAGCGGGCCGCGACGAGGTCGGCCGGTGTGCCCTCGAAGACGATCGTCCCGCCATCGTGGCCAGCGCCGGGTCCGAGGTCGATGATCCAGTCGGCATGCGCCATCACCGCCAGGTGATGCTCGATCACGAGCACCGACTTTCCGGCATCGACCAGCCGGTCAAGCAGGCCAAGCAATTGCTCGACATCGGCCAAGTGAAGACCGGTCGTCGGCTCGTCGAGGACGTAGACACCGCCCTTCTCACCCATGTGCGTGGCCAGCTTGAGCCGCTGCCGCTCGCCACCGGAGAGCGTCGTGAGCGGCTGGCCCAACGACAGGTAGCCCAGCCCGACATCGTTCAGGTGCCCCAGGATCTTGTGCGCGGCCGGGGTCTTCGCCGGCCCGTCCCCGAAGAACGCCTCCGCCTCGGACACCGGCATCGCGAGCACCTCGCTGATGTCCTTGCCGCCGAGATGGTAGTCCAGCACCGACGCCTGGAACCGCTTGCCGCCGCATTCCTCGCAGGTGATGGCCACGCCCGCCATCATCGCCAGATCGGTGTAGATGACGCCGGCGCCGTTGCACGCGGGGCAGGCGCCCTCCGAATTAGAGCTGAAGAGCGCGGGCTTGACGCCATTGGCCTTCGCGAACGCCTTGCGGATCGGGTCCAGCAGTCCCGTATACGTCGCCGGGTTGCTGCGCCGCGAGCCGCGAATCGCGCTCTGATCGACCGTAATCACGCCATCCCGGCCGGCGACGGAGCCGTGGATCAGCGAGCTCTTGCCAGAGCCCGCCACGCCGGTGACGACACAGAGCACCCCGAGCGGAATGTCGACATCGACGTCTTGCAGGTTATGCGTTGCCGCGCCGCGAATCTCGAGCCTGGCCTTGGGTTTCCGGACTGCCTGCTTGAGCCTGGCACGGTCGTCCAGATGGCGACCCGTCACGGTGTCGCTCGCCCGCAACCCCTCGACACTCCCCTCGAAACAGATGGTGCCGCCGGCGGTTCCGGCGCCGGGACCGAGATCGATGACGTGATCGGCGATCGCGATCGTCTCCGGCTTGTGTTCGACGACGAGGACGGTATTGCCCTTGTCACGCAGCTGCAGCAGGAGGTTGTTCATCCGCTGGATGTCATGCGGGTGGAGGCCGATGGTCGGCTCGTCGAAGACGTAGGTGACATCGGTCAGCGCGGAGCCGAGGTGGCGGATCATTCGCGTACGCTGGGATTCGCCACCCGAGAGCGTACCCGCGGGCCGGTCGAGCGAGAGGTAGCCCAGCCCGATCTCGACGAACGAGTCGAGCGTCTCGCTCAGCGACGTGAGCAACGGCGCGACCGACGGCTCGTCGAGCTCGCGGACCCATGCCGCGAGGTCGGTGATCTGCATCGCGCAGGCGTCGGCGATGTTGATCCCCTTGATCTTCGACGACCGGGCCTCGGCGCTGAGCCGCGTGCCCTCGCACTCCGGGCAGGTGGAGAAGGTGATCGCCCGCTCGACGAACGCGCGGATGTGCGGCTGCATCGCGTCGACGTCCTTGGCGAGCATCGACTTCTGGATCTTCGGGATCAGCCCCTCGAAAGTCACGTTGATGCCGTCGACCTTGATCCGGGTGGGCTCCTTGTAAAGCAGGTCGTGCAGCTCCCGCTTGTTGAACCTGGCGATCGGCTTGTCCGGGTCGAAGAAGCCGCTCCCACGGTAGATCCGGCCATACCAGCCGTCCATGCTGTAGCCCGGGATCGTCAGTGCCCCCTCGTTGAGCGACTTGCTGACGTCGTAGAGCGCGGTGAGATCGAAATCGGTGACGGAGCCCATACCCTCGCAGCGCGGGCACATGCCGCCGAGGCGGTTGAAGGACGCCGTTTCGGTCTTCGTCTTGCCGCCGCGCTCAACGGTGATCCCGCCGCTGGCCGTCACCGAGGGGACATTGAACGAGAAGGCATTCGAGGAGCCAATGTGCGGTTGTCCGAGCCGGCTGAAGAGGATGCGCAGCATGGCGTTGACGTCGGTCGCAGTGCCGACGGTGGAGCGGGGGTTGGCGCCCATCCGCTCCTGATCGATAACGATCGCGGTCGTCAGCCCACTGAGGACATCGACATCGGGGCGCGGCAGCGTCGGCATGAAGCCCTGCACGAAGGTGCTGTAGGTCTCGTTGATCATCCGCTGCGATTCCGCCGCGATGGTCCCGAACACCAACGAACTCTTGCCCGAGCCGGAGACACCGGTGAAGACCGTCAGTCGCCGCTTCGGGATCTCGACGCTGATGTCCTTGAGATTGTTCTCGCGCGCGCCCTGCACGCGGATCAGATCGTGGCTATCCGCAATGTGCGGGTCAAGCACCGGCGCCTCCGTCCTCATGGCCATAGACATTCCTCAGCTCACCGCCTTCTTCAGGAGGGCGACAATCCGCTCCTCCACAGCGTCAGTCAACTCAGTCAGCGCGAATGTGGTCGGCCACATCGCGCCATCGTCGAGATTCGCGACATCGTTGAAGCCGAGTGTCGCATACCGGGTACCGAACTTCTGGGCACCCTGAAAGAAGCAGAGCGCCTTGCCGTCCTTCGCGTAAGCCGGCATCCCGTACATGGTTTTCGGCGCGAGCTCCGGCGCATTGGTCTTGACGAGCTCATGGATGCGCTCCGCCAAGACACGATCAGCCCCCTGCATCTCGGCGATCTTGTCGAGCGCGTCGCGCTCGTCCGCAGCCGCCTTGCCGGCCTGCTTGCTGCGGCGGGCCTCCGCCTTCAGCTCCCTGGCTCGCTCCTTCATCGCGGCCTTTTCGTCTGCCGAGAATCCATCGGACTTCGTGTCGCTCACGTTGGGCGAGTTCTGTCCGGTGCTCATGGGTTCTCCAGTATGGTTACTGTCGCCTCCGACAGAGAGACATAAAGACGCCGGTGATACCTACTGGTCCTGAAGCAGACCGAGCACATTGCCATCGGGGTCGGTGAAGGTCGCCACCAGGCGGCCGCCGCCCACATCGTGCGCGGGTTCCTTGACCGTGCCGCCGGCGGCAGTCACCTCGGCCAGCTTTGCCTCGATATCCGGCACCTCCCAATAGGCGACCGGCGCGGTCATTCCCTGCTGGGAGCCTCCCGGCACCAGCCCGATGTGCTGATCCCCGACATCGAAGCCGACATAATACTTGGCATCCGCCTGCGGCTGAATGCCGAGCAGGGCGGTGTACACGGTCTTGGCGGCGGCGAGGTCGGTCACGGGATGCAGAACGGTCTTGATCTGAGGCATTGAGCCCTCCTGTCGAACGTGAATGGAACGAGCGCGAATCGCTCGTCGTTATTCTGACGAATGGTAGGAGAAGAATGTGACAGGAATGTGGCGCCGGGGCAATGGCGCCCGGGACGATCCCGCCGAGGCAGCGCACGCCCGTGCCGCCTCTTGCAGACGATCGGGTCCAATGTCTACAATGATACGTATCAGTGATACGAATCAACGCGATGATGCGTCGACAACGTCCGGTTTCAGGAAGTGCCACGACCCATGCCCCGACCGCGCCGCCGTCCAACCCAACTCGATGTCGCGCGAGCCGCGGGAGTCTCCCAGGCCGTCGTCTCCTATGTGCTGAACGACAACCAGACGGTTTCGATCCTGCCCGAGACCCGGCAGCGTGTCCACGCGGCGATCGCCGAGCTCGGCTATGTCCCGAACACGGCCGCCCGCAGCCTGCGCTCCCGCCGCACGCAGACGCTTGCCGCGATCATCCCCGACATCACCAATCCCTATTACCCCGCCTTCGTGCGCGGCATCCAGGATGTCGCCCGCGCTGGCGGCTACGACGTCCTCGCGATCAATACCGACGGTGACCGGGAGATCGAGCGGTCATCGCTCGACGCAGCGTGGAGGGGACGGGTCGATGGCCTCATCATCACGCCCTTCTTCCTCAAGGTCGACGATCTCATGCCCCTTCTGCAGGACGGGATCCCGATCACGCTGCTCACCGAGCTATCGGATGCCGATCTCCGGCCCGGCATCCCCCTCGACTCGGTCTCGATCTCCGGCGAGACGGCCGCCCGCACGGTTGTCAATTACCTGATCGAGCGCGGGCACACGCGCATCGGCATGATCGCGGGCCAGCTCGCGACGCCGCCCCGCGAAGGCCGGGTCCGGGGCTACCGCCAGGCGCTGGCCGCCCATCACATGCCGCTGGAGGAGGTGTTGATCCGGGAGGGTGATTTCAGCGAGGCGGGGGGCTACGAATCGATGCGCGAGCTGCTCATGCTCTCGCCGCGGCCGACCGCCGTCTTCGCGGCCAACGACCTGATGGCGATGGGCGCCTTGCTTGCCTGTCGCGAGCAGGGAGTCGACGTCCCGGGAGATATCGCGCTGGCCGGATTCGACGATATCCCGGCCGCCCGGCTCGTGCACCCGGCGCTGACCACCATCGACCAGCATGCGCACGAGTCCGGGCGGCGCTGCGCGGAGCTGCTGCTCTCCAGGCTCGATGGCTCCTATACAGGCCCGGTCCGCCGGGAATTGCTCGGCTTCCGGCTCGTATCGCGGGAATCAGCATGAACCACCAACCGAGCGGCCGCGATGGCGCTCCCCCTGGGACACGGAGTCCATGATGAGGATGCGCGTGCATCCGGGGTCCGACGACGAGAGATACGTATGACGCGGAGAACAGGAGACGAGAGATGAGCCTTTTCGACAAATCGCTGAATCGACGCCTGGCGATGAAACTGGCCGGAGCGGGAATCGCCATCACCGGCATCACCCTGCCCGCGGGCGGCCTGCTGGCCGCCGCCCAGGATCAGGCCAAGGTGACATTCTGGCTGGATATCACCGGCGGGTCCGACACGGCCCAGTGGATGATCGACAACACCATCAAGGAATACAACGACCAGGGCGGCATCCAGATCGAGGCGACGATGCAGGCCAACGGCTGGACCGCCACGCAGACCGCCCTCGCCGGTGGCGCCGGGCCCGATATCGTGGTGACACCTGGTCCCTCGCTCTCGATGGAGCTGGGCAAGGCCGGGCAGGTGATGGCGCTCGACGACTACGCGGCAAAATACGGCTGGGACAAGAGCTTCACGCCGTGGGCGATCGACCTCGGCAAGGTCGACGGCAAGCTGGTAGCCCTGCCAAGCGAGGTCGAGACCCTCGTCCTCTACTACAACCAGACCGTCTTCAGCGACAACGGCTGGACCCCGCCCACGACCCTGGACGAGATGATGACCCTCGCCCAGACCATCAAGGACGCGGGCATCGTCCCCTTCGCCCACACCAACGCCGAGTGGAAGGGTGCCAACGAGTGGTTCATCGGCGAGTTCCTGAATCATGGCGCCGGGCCGGACAAGGTCTACCAGGCGCTCAAGGGAGAGATCCCCTGGACCGATCAGGCGTTCGTCGACGCGCTGACGCTGCTCGATACCTGCCAGAAGAACGGCTGGTTCATGGGCGGCCTGGATCGCTACTACACGACGGCGACCGCCGATGCGACCGGTGCCTGGGCGTACGGCGATGCGGCGATGAAGATCGAGGGCACCTGGCTGGTCAACGACGCCAACACCTTCTTCGAAGAGTCGGGGATGGAATGGGACTGGGTGCCGATGCCCTCCACCTCCGGCGAGGAGATCTACGATCTCGGCATCGGCTCGACCTACAGCATCAACGCGAAATCGAAGGTCGCCGATGCCGCCGCCGAGTTCCTGAGCAGCTTCTTCTCCCCGGAGACGCAGGCCAAGCAGGTCGTTGGCGTGGGCCTCGCGCCGGCCCCGGTCGATATCCCGGGCGACCTGCTCACGGATCTCGATCCCCGGCAGGCCCGCATGATCGAGCGGCTCAACGAGGCGTCGAGCGGCGGCGGCTACGGCTACACGACCTGGACGTTCTGGCCGCCAAAGAGCGAGACCTACATTATCGAGGAGATCGAGAAGGTCTGGGCGGGGGATATCACGGTCGAGGATTACCTGAAGGGGCTGCAGGATCTCTTCGCCAAGGAGCTGGCGGCGGGAGACGTTCCGCCGGTCCCGAGCCGCTAAAACCGGCCTTTTGCGCGTCTGTCCTTTCGTCCGTAGGGTGCGACACAAGGT
>JBARWF010000069.1:0-20675 GCA_049646645.1 Thermomicrobiales bacterium | reverse complement strand
GCTTCATCCTGGCATCGCGCGCGAGGCCGGCTGCCCCGCCCCTAGGTCGTCGGCCGGCGCTTCGGCTTGGTCCGCGGCTTACCGGTCTTCGGCGCCCGTGCCGGTGCCGGTTCCACGACAACCACGTTGTCGTCACCGGTGCCGTTCGCGGACGATGCGGTCCGCCCGGCGCCGAACTTGGAGCCCGCCGTCCGCGACTGATAGTTGGCGGCGCGCTGCTGGGAGCGGGAGGTTGCGATGTCATCGTCCTCGACATCGATCACCTCGTCCTCCTCGACAGGCTGGGGCGCCTTGCCTCCCTTGGCGGGAGTCGCCTTGCCCGTGGCCGTCCCACCGGTGCCGGACTTCGCGCCCTTCTTGGCGGCATCCTGGCGCTCTTGGGCGGTCTCCTGCGCCTCCATCATCTTGCGGTTCAGCCAGGCCGAGAAGCCCTTCTGCTGCGGCTGGGCGCCGGCACCACCGCTGACGACGACAACCTCATCCAGCGGGCGCGGGGCCTGGTAGCCGAGCCGGCGATGCTCCGGCAGCTCCGGCAGGAACGGGAACCAGGTCCCGAAGCTTCCCCAGCCAGTGATCAGCCACTGCTGCACGACGGAGTAGATGGCCTGCGTCACCCAGTAGATAACCGGTCCGGACGAGAAGTTCCAGCCGAAAACGACAACCATCAGCGGCATGAAGTTCATCATGGTGTTCATGATCTGCTGCTGAGGATCGGTCGCCTTCTGCCCGGCCGGGCGCATCATGCGCGCCTGGATGAACTGGAAGATACCGGCGAGGATCGGCAGGATCTTCCAGGGATCGGGCTCGTTCAGGGACGGCAGCCAGAGAAAGCCGTCGTTCCAAAGGCCGACGTGGCTGCCGGAGAGCTCGCGGATACTGTAGTAGAGCCCGAAGAAGATGGGGATCTGGAGAATCATCGGCAGACAGCCGGCCATCGGATTGACGCCGTGCGCCTGGTAGAGCGCCATCGTCTCCTGTGAGGCGCGCTGTCGGTCCTTGCCGTACTTCTTCTGGATCTCCTTGATCTTTGGCGCGACCTCCTGCATCGCCTTACTGGAGCGGATGGACTTCACGGTCAGCGGGAGCAGGATCGTCTTGATGATGACGGTGAAGACGACGATCGCCAGCCCCGCGCTGCCGATAAGGTCAGCGAGGTGGTTCAGGATCCACTTCATGAGATCCATGTACTGGTTCCAGATCGGGATATTGATCGCCGGGGCCAGGATGGAGGTCAGCCGTTCAGCTTGGTCCGGCAGCAGGACGCTGAGCGAGACAAGCGAGCCAAAGAGGTCGAAGAGCACGAGGAAAGGCCTCCTCCCGCCGGGGCGGGACTGGGTTGGTGTAGGACATCGGCCCGTGCGTCATCCGGCCAATGTCTGGGAACCGGCCGGCTGGGCCGACCGCAAATCACGATGCAAAAGGAATGGGGACGCCTTCGCCCATGCGAGCGACGCGATTGCTGGCTCACCACGAACCGACCGAGAAGACGACGACGCAGACGGTGAATGGCTCGATCGTGCCGGGTACGTCCCGCTGGCGCACTATCGTCGCCATGCGTTGAAGATGATTATCGATTTTCGACGGAAATTCCAGCGCGCGGCACGAATCTGATGCACGCGGGCGCGGGCTCATGGTACGGGATCGTAGCCCTTGCCGCCAAACGGATTGCAGCGAAGGATTCGCCAGATCGCCAAACGGCCGCCCTTGATCATACCGTACTTCTCGATCGCCTCGTAGGCATATTCGGAGCACGTTGGCTGGAAGCGGCAGCTTGGTGGCAGGTTGGGCGAGATGCCCTTCTTGTAGAAACGAATTGCGGCGAGAAGAGCGCGTTTCATGGCATCACCTGCGCGTGCAAACAGCGGGCAACCAGGGGTCGCTACCGATCGGTGCCTGCGAGATCATTGTCCGGAGCCGTTGCGGCCGGGCGTGCGGAGCGGGTCCATCCGGTCGTGATGGGCGCGCCATGTGCCGGGAGTCCACCGTCTGCGGCGGGCGTGAAGAGCGCGGCGCGGGTGAAGATCCGGGCGAGCGCCTGCTGGGCCTCGGCCAGCCCGGCCATCTCCTCGACCGTTCCCCGGCAGATGATCGCGATATCGTATCCCGGCTGGAGGTAGGGATGAAACCCGCGCAACGCCTCGCGGGTGAGCCGCTTGAGCCGGTTGCGCTGCACGGCCTTGCCGCACTTCTTGCCGGCGATCACGGTGTAGCGATTCTGCGCCGGCTCCAGGTTATTGGGCAAGACGCGAGCCACCAGCGGTCCGTTCGCCCATGCCTTGCCGCGGGAACGCACGCGCCGGACATCGGCTTCTTCGCGGAGACGGAACTTTCGGGCGATCACGGGATAGAGCCTCGGTGCGTAGCACACAACAACGGCGAGGGAGTGGCGATCGCCCCCAGAGCGGGAAGACACACCATACCCTCGCCGTTCGCCTGTGCACTCGACGATGTCGACTACTTGTTCTGGGTGAACTTGCCCTCGCAGGAAACGGTCAGGGCGTGTCGCCCCTTGCGGCGCCGGGCGCTGAGGACGGCGCGACCGCCCTTGGTCGCCATGCGGGCACGGAACCCGAGGGCGCGGAGGCGCGGAATGCGCTTCGGCTGATAGGTACGCTTGGTGCTCACGGAACTACTCCTCTAGTGGTAGGCGATGTTGCCAATACTGAGTCGACTGCTATATAGGCCCGGTCGCGGGGGCATCTCCAAACGCACGATACCGATGCATGACGCCGACGACCTGCATGCCGAGCCCCAGTGCACGGGAGCGACGCCTTCGGCCACTGCCGCAACCGCAACCACTCCACGCAAAAGCCGCTCCGTCGTGAGGTGATCGATGCCGGAACCGGCACTCCACGCGGCGCAGCGGCGCACATGAGACACGTGAGTATAGCGACCCAGGTGACCGTACGTCAAACGGCGGCGCCAGGCCTTCCGAATGTCTGTGCCTTCGTCGCAGCCGACCTTGTGTCAGCAGCTGCATCGGGCCATCGGCCGAAGGCCGATATCCCCATGTACCGTTCCGCTAACCACACAGCACGAGCGGGATCCGATCCCCGCCGCCTTCCTTCTCACTTGATCTGTCTCATATGTCTCGAACCAGTACAACCTGTTTACAAATCCGCCGGCATGCGGTATCGTCCTCGTATTGGTCTGACAACCTGATAACCGGACGAGAGCATGCACCACGCCTTTACCGCGGTCCCGGTGACCCGATCCTACGAACACATCGTGCGCCAGATTCACGAAGCGATCCGGAGCGGTCAGCTCCAGCGCGGCGCGAAGCTGCCAACCGAGCGCGAGCTGAGCGAGGCTTTCGGGGTGAGTCGCTCGGTTGTGCGGGAGGCAGTCAAGGTCCTGGCCGCCCAGGGAATCGTCGAATCGCGTCAGGGGAGCGGCACCTTCGTGCTCGATTCGCCGGCGCCGTTCGTCTCGCGCACGATCATGCTCGACGTCCCGGTCGAGGAAAGCGCGATCACCCAGCTGATGGAGTTCCGCGAGGCCCTCGATACGCTCGCCGCGCACCGGGCAGCGCAGCGCCGCACCGATGAGCAGGCCGCCCAGATTCTCGCCGCCGCCCGCGACAGTGAGACAGCGGAGGACGATATCGACCGCTTCAGCGAGGCCGACCTGCGGTTTCACACCCTGATCGACAAGGCGTCCGGAAACGTCTATGTCGCGATTGCCAGCAGCTCCATCCGCCAGACCCAGCAGGAGCTGACCCGGCTCTTTGCCACCGACCTGGGCTCGATCCCGATCGCGTCGGCCCAGCACGTCCGGATCGCCACGGCCATCCGGGACGGCGATGCCGACCTCGCCGCCCGCACGATGGCGGAACACGTCCGTTACTCCGGATCGGTTGCGCTACAGATTCCGCAGGAGGTCCGCCGCAAGCACGAAGGAGATGCACACGCAGACGGAAAGCGGCGCGACTGAGCACACGCAAACTGTGAGAAAGGAGGGAGTTCTCCTCGTACCGGTTCCTCGACCATCGCTCGACGTGTCACTACGTGCCCCGATACAGTCAAGGAGTTGAGACCACGATGGCTACATCCCTTACCCGACGTCGCTTGCTTCAAGGCGGCGTGGCCCTCACCGGGCTCTCAGCAATCGGTCTGAACGGATCGGCCTTCGCGGCCCCCACACACAGACCGGCAATCAATCACCTCGCCCCCGCCCAATCGCTCTCGGGCAAAGTCGTCATCGGGATCAATGGCAATCCGGAGGATCCCGTCAAAAAGGCACTCTCGGACGCCTACAGACAACAGCAGCCAGACGTCGAGATCGTCTGGGAAACGGCAGAGCGACCGGCGGGCGAATATGTCAGTTGGCTTGGGACCCAACTTGCCACTGATCCTCCGGAACTCGATATCGTCGCCGGCAATTACGTCAACACCTATCGAGGCTACGTCAACCTCGATCAATACCGGGGCACGACGAATCCCTATTCCAACCAGATCTGGGACGCCGATCTGAACTGGGACTTTCAGCGAGCGGTGAACGGGGCCGGGGAGCGCATCATGCTCGCGACCCGCAGCGTTCACATCAACTGGTTCTACAACAAGGACCTCTTTGCCAAGGCAGGAGTAGAGCCGCCAACGACCTGGACGGAATTTGTCGATGTCTGCGCCAAGCTCAAGGACGCAGGCATCACGCCAGTCGGAATCAACTTCGACTGGCAACTGCCACAATGGTTCGCCGAGGTCTACTTCGACCAGTATCACGTCAACTGGATCGAAACGGTGCGGGCGCAGGATGGGGATTGGAATTACGATCCCGATCTGGACGGCTCCTTCACGATGGATCCCACGAACCCAGACCTGCACCAAACCTACACCTATAACCTCCAGCGATTCTACAAGGGTCTCCAGGACGGCACGCTCCGGTTCGACACGCCGGAGGTATCCGCCATTGTCGAGAATCTCGCACAAATCTTCCCCAAATACGCAAACCAGGACATGCTCGTCTCAACGGATATCTATCCCAAATTCCTCCAGCAACAAGTTGCGATCATCGCCGATGGCAGCTGGTCGATCGGGCAACTCGCGGCGGACATGGCGAATCTCAGCCCGGAACGACTTGAAGAACTGGAGGTCGAGGCCGGATCCATCAAATCGTTTGAGTGGGGCACGTTCGAGAACCCGGCGATGGAGGGAGACCTCGTACAGTCGCAACCACGCTCGGTCGAGTCCGCGACAGGCGAATACATCAGCGTCATCCAGAAGGATCAGGCTCAAACCGATCTCTCGGTCGACTTCGCCATGTTCTGGTTGAGTGCGGCAGGCTATCAGCCGTACCTGGATGCGCAATGGGCCGTTCCCGGCTTCAGCCCGGGAGGTCCCTTGCAGGTGCATGGGGTCACCGTACCGAAGGAAGAGGATGCGCTCTTCGCGAACCTCAAAATGCTCGGCAACGCGGAGATCAACTACAACGGCTTCTGGACCTCTGGTGGTGGTGGCCAATATCTCACGGACAGCCGCAACCTCCTGGCGGACGCGCTCCAGGGCAAGATCACCCCGGACGACTTCAGCAAACAGCTGCAGGACTATCACGCCAAGAACTTCGATGCCTACCTCGAACTCGCCGGTCTGACGCAGGACGATGTCGACGATCCCACACGTCAGCCAGGCACCTGATCGGCGTTCAGTGGAGAGCCTGGGCAGTTCCGGGCTCTCCAAGACCACAGGCGCTATTGCCAAGAGCCACAAGGGTGTTCATGCGCAAGGGGAAAACCGTGCCTTCTGGATTCCAGCAGCGGCGGCTCGTACTCGCCATTCTGGGCGTGCTGATGCTCGGTCTCGTCATCAATGCCGGGTTTGCACTGGCCCTGAACCGCGTAGGCACGGATACGCTCCTATCGCCAACAGCGATCGAGAGCGATCAACTCATTCTGGCCACAAACGATGCCGCAGGAAATCTCTTTACCGCAAATCGCTCAAATGAAATCACTCAATACCAGAGTCTCAACGCCAGCCAATCCACAGCCTTCGAGAAGACAATCGGAGCGCTCGCACCGCTGCCCGACGGGTCGATTCTGGTCGGAACGTCCGATGGCGTCGTCTCGCAACTCGGAAGCGACCTGCACGTTGCTCAAACGGTCAAGGTGGACGGGCGGGTGCTGGCCCTCGCGGGCCGTGATGATGGTTTCTACGTCGCCCATGGCATAGGCGCGTTCGGTGTTCGCTTCTATATAAGCTACTTCGAGCGAAATCAGCCTGAGCCGGCGTTCACGTTTCAGGTCGCACAACCGATCACGGCGATGAGCAGTTTCGGTGATGGCGCGGTTTACGGCACGAAGAATTCGACCGTGGGGTACCTCACTCCGGCTTCTCCGGAGAAGCCGGTCTGGACCCAGCAGGAAGCCGCTCCTATCTCTCGCATACAGCAGGTCTCGGCATCTCCCGAAGACGGCATTCTCGTCGGCAACGAGCGAGGGGAAGTCACCCTGCTCGACGCATCGGGAGCACCACGCTGGACCACGTCAATCGGGCAATACGCCATTCGCGGCCTCAGCTTCGATGGCCAGAGCGGACAGGCCTTGATTGGCGACGCCCACGGTAATCTGGTCATTCTGAACGAGGACGGCTCGTCCGTCTTCAGCGGGTCACTCGATACCGACAGCGATGTCGAAGCGCTCCTGCACTCCGGAACCGAAGGCTGGATCGCCATCCCTCGCAACGGCACCTGGCAAGCACTCGACCCTGCCGCCGCATCGGGAGCAGCCAGCGCCCAGTTGATAGAGCGATTATGGATCACAGGGAATGTCGCGTACGTGCTGGTTGCCGCATCCATCATGGTCGCGGTCGTCGACTGTTGGCGGCGGCAGGCGCGTCGCCTCGGCGGACAGATATGGCGAGGCCGCATCGCCTACATCTTCATCTTTCCAGCTGTTGCCCTGATTATCGTCTTCAGCTATTACCCGGGAGTCCTTGCGTTCTACTACTCCTTCACGAGCTACAGCCTGCGGTCCGTCACCGAGTTCATCGGGTTCGACAACTACCGAACCATCCTCTTCCATGACGACTACTTCCGAACCGGGCTCAAGAACATGGCGATCATCACGATCGCGAGTGTCATCAAGACGCTGACGATTCCCCTGCTGATCGCGGAACTCATCTTCTGGGTGCGAAACGCGACGCATTCATACATCTTTCGCACGCTCTTCATTTTGCCAACAGTCGTGCCGGGGCTCGTCTTTACCCTGATGTGGCGACAGGTTTACGAACCGGATACGGGCCTGCTGAATTCGCTGCTTGGGGCGGTGGGGCTGGAACAGTTCCAGCGCGCCTGGCTCGGGGATGAGCACACTGCATTGTGGGCGATCCTGGGCGTCGGGTTCCCGTGGGTCGATGCCTTCGCGTTACTCATCCTGCTTGGCGGGCTGCTCAATATCAATGCCGATTACTTCGACGCGTCGAAAGTCGATGGCGCGGGCACATGGGCGCGCTTTCGCCATGTGGACCTGCCCCTGCTCCTGCCCCAGTTCCGCATCCTGCTCTTCTTTGCAATCACGGGAACGATCCAGGGATTCGTCTCGATCTTCATCCTGACCAAGGGTGGACCCGGCATGACGACCTACATCCCGTCCCTGCAGATGTACCTGCGCATCGCGGATGGCGACTTTGGATACGCCTCGGCAGTCGGCGTCATTCTCTTCCTGTTCATCCTCATCGCCACCTTTGTTGTCCTGCGGCTTCGCCGCAACGATGGAGTGGAGGCGGCATGAGCGAGGAGCACACCATGTCTGGAACGCTATCGAACACCCTGACCGCAGCCCGCCATACCCGCCGCGAACGCTGGTTCAACGGAGGAACGGTTGCTCAGTACGCCGTCCTGATCTTCTTCCTCTTTTGCACGTTTTTCATTCTCGCGCTCATGATCTCGCTCTCGCTGCGTCGCTCCCTCCTTATCTACATCGACTTCTGGGGAGCTCCCTTCCCGCCATACTGGGAAAACTATCAGCAGGCAATGTTGGACCTGATCCCATCTGCCCTGCGCACCTTGCTCGTGACCGGGGTATCCATTCTCGGCATTCTGCTGATCAGCTCGGTCTGTGCCTTCGCGTTCGCCCGCATGCGGTTCCCGGGCCGCGACGCCATTTTCTATCTCGTCCTGGCCGTGATGATGATCCCCGGCGCTATCCTGCTGACGCCCCATTTCATCATGGCGAACGATCTCGGGTTGCGGGGGTCACTCTGGGGGCTGGTTGTCTTCTACGTGGCCGGTGGGCTGCCATTCGGGATCTTCCTGATCACGACGTTCTTTCGCAGCCAGCCAGCGGAGATCTTTGAAGCAGCCAAGATCGATGGCGCAAACGACTGGCAATCCCTGATCAGGATCGCCCTGCCGCTCGCCTTCCCGATCCTGATCACGGTAGCGATCATGAATTTCGTCTCGATCTACAGCGATTTCATCTGGCCAAGCCTCATGCTCAAGCAGAGCCAGCAGACGATCATGCTGGCACTCGAGCAATACAACCCGCAGAACAACGAGTTCAGCAGCCGGCCCGATCTCGGCCGCCAAACCGCCGGCTACATCGTCGCCACGATCCCGCAACTGATCGTCTTCTCGTTTGGCATGAAGTACTTCATCAAGGGGGTGACATCTGGCGCAGTGAAGGCGTGAATGGCCGGGATCATCTCCGGCAGTATTTCCGACGGCAACGGCGCAATCCGTTCCTGAAATGAGTATCAGAAACGGCATGAGCACGAGCCGCGACCATCGCCGTGAGCGCATGGAAGCGCCACTGGACCAATGGCCCAAGTGCCGGGCCAGGGGGGGCATGCTGCGCGCCGCGAGACCAAACGCCACCGCAAATCACGCTAAGGGAGCAATCATGACCGAACGGCCCAATTGGCATGACGATGCCTTCTTCGGTATCCACTATGACCTGCATGCAAACGAACACGATACGGAACTCGGGCGGGAGCTGAGCGTCGACCATCTGGTCGAACGACTGCGCCGTGTGCAACCGGATTGGATCCAATGCGATTGTAAGGGGCACCCCGGGTATACGAGTTGGCCGACCGAGGTCGGGACCACGTCGCCGGGAGTCGTTCAGGACGGCATGCGGATGCATCGCGAGGCAACTCGCAAACTCGGCATCCCGCTGGGCATGCACTACTCCGGTGTCTGGGACACGGTCGCCATCGAGCAGCATCCAGACTGGGCGCGCGTCAATGAGCGCGGCGAGCGGGAGCCAACCGGCGATGGGAGCCCCGATTCTACCTGCCGCCTCAGCGATTACGATCGCGACCTCATGATTCCGCAGATGCTGGAGCTCATCGACGAGTACGACGTCGATGGCTTCTGGGTGGATGGCGAGAACTGGGCCGCACGACCATGCTGGTGTGACCGCTGTCAGCTGGCGTTCCGCGAACAGCACGGGGAAGTGCCGATCCCGACCTCCTCGGACGATCCGGGCTGGGATACCTGGCTCGCGTTTCACCGGCAACTGTTCATTGACCATGTTGCCAGCTATGCAAACGCCGTGCACGAGCGCAAACCGTCGTGCACAGTGGTCAGCAACTGGATGTACACCATGCGGCAGCCGGATGCCGTGGAAGCTCCCGTCGACTATTTCAGCGGGGATTTCGACTGGCGCTGGGGGGCGGATCGGGCGGCGGTCGAAGGACGCCTGCTCGACGGCCGCGGCAAGAGCTGGGATCTCATGGCATGGGGATTCACCAAATCCGGTCCCATCCCAGACAGCGCCCCGTGGGTCCTGAAGTCCGCCACGCAACTGTCCCAGGAAACAGCGGAGGTCGTGGCACTCGGCGGCGCCGTGATGATCTACAACACGCCGCAGCGAACCGGCTGGCTCACCGGCTGGCACCAGGACACGCTCGCGGAGGTCGCGCGCTTCTGCCGGGCGCGCAAGGAGATCTGCTTCAAATCGCGTTCGCGCTCAGAAGTCGCGATCCTGCATCCGAAGGATCACTACTATACGGTGGCGGGTCCGCTGTTCGAGCAGCGCACCGCAAACCACGCGATCGAGGGTGCGCTGCACGCCATGCTCGAATTGCAGCACTCCACCGACATCCTGACGGATGATGCCGTCCAGCGGCGCGGGCTCGACCAGTATCGGCTCATCGTGATCCCGGAACGCACCGCCCTTTCCCCAGAGGTCCATGCCGCCGTTCGGACATTCGCCGAAAACGGCGGTCACATTCTCCTGACGGGAGCGACAGCGGCCAGCGCTTTCCCGGATCTTGTCGGGGCCGCGGCCGCCGCCCCCGTGGTCTCGACCCCGGTCTACCTGCCGGCTGGCAACCGCACCATTGGCATCGACGGTCCATGGCAACCGGTGACACCTGCCGACGGGACGGACGCGTGGATCCACTCGCTCCGGCAGCAGGAACCGGACAAGGACGAGACCTCCCAGGTCATCGTCACCCATCGTCCTGTCGGCGACGGGTCGGTCACGACCATCCATGGCTCGTACTTCGAGCACTACCATGGCGAACATCCGCCGCTGGCCCGAGAGTTCCTTGAGAGCCTGCTCGACCGGCTGGGCATCTCGTGGGAAGTCACGGTCGATGGTCCTCCCGCCCTCGAAGTCGTCACGCGCAGCCAGGACGATCTTCTTGCCATCAACCTCATCAATCGTGGTGCAGGCGAGACCCTCTCACCACGGCGCGTAATGTTCGAAGACCTGCCGCCGATCACCAATGTCCGTCTATCGATTCAGCGTGATGCACCACCGCGTTCGGTCCGGCTCGAGCCGAGTGCCGATCCCGTGCCCTGGACCTACAACAACGGTGAGCTGAAGATCACGGTACCTGCCGTTCGCATCCACGACATCGTGGTGATCGCCTAGCAGCGCCTAATGCTGAGTGAGGAGAGAACATGAAGATCACGGCGGTTGATGTGCAGGTTCGGGTAACGCCGATTGTGGACCAGTTCGTCTGGCGGAAGGGGCTTCCCGGCTCGGGAACCGAGAGCGAGACGATTGAGCTGACCATCCGGACGGACGAGGGCATCACGGGGGTTGCCTACTCCAGTCACGGCACGATCATGAAGGACATCGTCGACCGGCGACTCCGCGAGGAGTTGATCGGCGCCGATCCCCTCATGAAGGAGCATCTCTTTCACCGTATCCTGGAGCTCGACCGGCTGGAGGAGATCCCCATCTACGGGCTCGGCCTCGTCGATATCGCGCTCTGGGACCTGACCGCGAAGATCGCCGGTCTCCCCCTCTACAAGCTGATCGGCGGCTACCGCGATCGCATCCCCGCCTACGCGAGCACCGTCACATACGCGACAATCGAGGAATTCCTTGAAATCGCCGACCAGTGCCTGGAGGCCGGGTTCCGCGCGATCAAGCTCCACGCCTGGGGTGATGCCCGCAAGGACGCCCAGCTCGGGCAGGCCCTGCGCGCGCACGTCGGCCCAGATATCGACCTGATGTACGACGGCTCGGCCGGGTTCGACCTCGTCGATGCGATCTACCTCGGGCGAGCGCTCGGAGAGGCGGGCTTCCTCTGGTACGAGGAGCCGATGCGCGAGTTCAGCATCGGTGCCTACCAGCGCCTGCGGGAGAAGGTCGACATCCCGCTGCTCTCGGGGGAGACATCGGACGGCGCACACTACAACATCGCCGACTTCATCGAGCAGAAGGCCGCCGATCTGGTCCGCACGAGCACGCACTACAAGGGCGGGGTCACCGGGGCGCTCCGGATCGCGCACCTTGCCGAGTCGTTCCACATGCGGGCGGAGGTCCACGGGGGCGGGGCGCCGAACCTGCACATCGCCTGCGCGATCCCGAACACGACCTACTACGAGTCGCTGGTGAAGACGAACCCGATCAAGGTCGAGGCGGGGATCGGCCCGGATGGTTGCATCTCGCCTCCAGACGTGCCGGGCATCGGCTGGGACGCGATGCCCAGCTAGACGGTGCGTCTAAAGGCAATGTGAAGCGAGCGGCGGGCGGGAGCGATCCTGCCCGCCGCTCGTCTGAGAGGTCCTCCGCGTGTTTGCAGTTCCCGATTGGCACTGGTCGCTGGGGACGGTCAGCTCCGTGGAACGGTTGACTTGTGGAGATGTTGACTCCAAGATAGGCGCGACGGCGCCATCCGGTCGCCGAGCCGTGGAGCATCCGCCCCAGCTAGGGTTCCAATGGCGAAGGGGAAACTGCCCTCCCGGCCGTTGCTATTACAGGCCATCTTTCAAGCACTGCGTCGCTGGGGGACGAGGGTGTACCGAGGAGGCTTGTTCATGACCAGGCAGGGCAGTTTCAAGAAAGTCGTCCGGCGTCACGCCAAGGCAACCGGACAGCGCTACACCGAGGCACTCACCGAACTCGAGGGTCTCGAGGCGAGGATGGTTCACGAGCCCTCCTCCGAGCATCTGCTCGCTCATATCCGGAACCACTACCGCATCGACGCCGTTGCGGCCACCAAGGTCAGCATTCACAAGACCTACGTTTTCCGAATCGACAGGACCGACGGCGACCCGTGGATCGCGCGCGCGTTCCCCCCTGCTCGCCCAAAATCCGGCGTCGAGGGCGACGCCGCCATCCTCCGTTTCCTCGAACGGCAGGACTTTCCCGCGGAACGCCTTGCCGTCGACGACGCCGTGTCGGACTTCGCTGGAAGCACGGTTCTCGTCACCCGGTTCGTCCCGAGCAGGCCGTTTCCGGATGTCGGCGAGAAGCTCGGCATGATGGGCGACCTGCTTGGGCGGCTCCATGCGCTGCCCCGACCACTCGACGAGTCCGTGAACCGTCCCGGTGGGGCCAGCGGCGAGGACCCCGCCCATGAGGGGAGTCCACGTCAGGACCTGATGGCAGCCCTCGCGTTTCTCGACGCGGTCGATACGAAAGCCGCCGCGGCTGAACGCGAGCGATTCGAGTACCTGCGCGAGCTGGTTCTCTCCGCGGACGCCGGAGACGGACTGCCAGAGGCGTTGCTCCATGGCAACCTTCTCCACAACCCCGATCATGCGCTTCTGACGGACCACGGGCCGGTAGGCATCAATTGGATGTCAGCCGGACGCGGCCCACGGCTTGCCGACGTTGCCTGGCTGATGTGGGGTACATGGCGCAACCCGGCGCTCATCAACGCTGCCGTGAACGGGTATCGCCGGCACATCGAGTTGACCGATGAGGAACTCGACCGGTTCGAGGCGGTCATGTACCTGCGGCCACTGTTTCTGGCGGGCTTCGTCATCCGGCGCAATATCATGGAAGGGACCGACGAAGACGCGTTGGCCTTTGTCGATCCCGAGTATCTCCGCGCAACCGCAGAGGCGACGAGGAGCGCGTTTCGCCGGTAGCCACAGCCACAACCACTTGCGCGATCCCCAACACCATCAAGGTCGAGGCGGGAAGTGGGGCGGATGGCTGTATCTCGACACCTGACGTTCCCGGTATCGGCTGGGACGCGATGGAGGAGTAGCCACACCTACGACAGCGCGCCGGAGCCAGCCTACGTCCTCGATTGCAGGACGAAGTTCAGAGTCCCGCCTGGAGTGGACAAAGCCGGGTCGAGAGTTATGCTCCCGACCCGGCTCTGCCAAGTGCCTATTCAGACGAATACCGCGAGCGGAAGGATCTGAATTGCTGGCCCCTTCACGGAGACGGCGTCTAGATTGATCTCCACTCCCTCAACATTATTGAGAGTGCCAAAAATCTCCTCAAGCGTATTAATCGGGAATACCTCAAGCCCAGACCTCCGAAAAAGTGGAATCTCCTCTCCAACAGGTGTGATACCAGTGACCTTCCCGATCACCTTGCATTTGCTGCCTTGACTAAACGCGATGGCTTGGGCAGGATTACGGTCCATCCTCAATGTAAGAACTGCATCCTTGTAGGTGTCATGCCCAGTCGGAACACGGACATCCATGAGCCCTGAGTTCTTCGTACCCTCTACCCCAACGTCCAGGATCATCTCGACCGCCCTCTCCTCAGGGGGTATCGCCGGTGACTTACCTTGTGAAGAGCGACGTCTTCCTTGATTCTTTTCTATATTCCCAGTGCTATGCTCAAGTCCGAATGCTGGCTTCATCTTCTTGTAGGCGCTCCAAATGTCTCCAAGTTCGATAATGGGATTTCTCTGTAGCGATCCAGAAAACTCCACGATATCACCGATCTCAATGGAGTCAGCGGCCGCCTCATCAATAGCCTTGGCAATATCCAACTCGAACAGTCTTTGGCGTAAGAGATTGAAGAGTGAGATCAGTGGGTACTGACGCTCGGCCTCCCAGTGCTCACCACTTACACGTCCTGTATCAACGCCGCTACCTGCCCGAGCTCCGAGATTAAATGGGAACCAACCAACGCTAGTCTTGACTTCTCCCTCCAAGCGCCCGCTCTCGGAGTCCTCCAACGTCTGCGAAACTGTCCTCACGATGGAGAGGCCATCGTCGATCGTAGCTAAGAAACTCATCACCATCTCTTCATCGAGATAATACGGAAACACCGGTGTCTCAGTGACGGTCTGTTTTTCCACGCCTGACATCGTTCACCCCCTGTAATAGATCATATGTTCTATTGTTAGAATAGGATGAATCGACCGGCAAGTCAACCAAAGGATCACACCTTGTCCTTGCTGACACACCACAACTAATGCCGTCCCTTTCGATGGCAACTTCCAACCCCCGCCGATTAATACTATCGGCTCGCTGGTGTACCGACGTCCAAGCCATCTCCTTGCTGTATGCGTTCCCCAGTCTCCGTGTAAACACCTCACTTGGGGAAACGCTAGCATCGTATCTTCATCGGTGGTCCAACTATCGGAGACGGCGATCGAGCGCATAACGCGCTGCTGCCACTCACCCGATCCGGCTTGATGAACACGGCAGCGTTCTGGTTGGATGGGCGTACCGACGCGACCGCGGCGCCGCCCACCGAAGACTCCGCTTGATCGCGACCGTAGCCTGAGCGGGGAGCAGCCCCGGGCATGGACGCCTCCGACCACCTGCGCCAATTGATCGATCAGCAGCAGGATCTCCTGCGAAGACGAGTTCCCGGCAACCGGCAGGCGGCCCTGCTCGCGCTCATCCGGGTCCATGAACAGCAATCGCCGTTGTCCATGCCCGCTTCGCAGCCGGCACCCGACCTCATCACCGGTCATCACCTCGATCATCCTGGGTGGAACAAGGCCATTCAGCTCTGCCTCGAAACAAGCGACCTCGAAAGGGCCCCTTCGTTCCACCCGGCGAACGACGATCCGGGCGACTGGGCAGCGCGCTTCCTCGATATCTGCAACCACCTCGTGCACGCAGAGCTGGTGCTCGCCCACGCCGAGTCCGGTTTCATGCGCCTGATCGCCACACCCGATGGCACCCTTCACGCCTGGATCGCATCGAAGCGCGCACCGACCCGCTGGCAGGAGCGCGCCGATATCGATTGGTGGGCGCGCTGGACCGCCCGCCAGCCGGATCAGAAGTTGCCTGACCCACAATCGACCGGGCCCTCTGCGGAAACCGACGGCAATGCTGCCGCCCGATACCGGCAATTGGCGAGCATGCATGTGCAGCGGCTCTCCTATCAACTGGGCTACCCCTCCGATGCGGTGATCGGCGGCTGCACCGTCGAGCTCTACAGTGATGTCCTACGCCGCCTCATCGCCCTGGCGCTGCAGGCGCGCGACCAAGGGCAATCCGTGATCGTGCGCTCGGCGCGCGCCCTTGTCACCGAGCTCGCCGCCGACCTCGCCCACGATCCCGAACTCATCGCCCAAGCGGTCTCCGGGTTCACGCTCGATCGCGACAACGCGGCGTGGCATGCGGCGGTGCCGGGCATCGCGGCGGCACCACTGATCCGGGTCGCTCCGGACGGCATCATCCTCTCGATCCACGGCCTGACCACGGAGCCGTTCTTCTTCCTGACCCGAGAGTTGAGGCGCCGTGCCGCGCAGGAGTATCACAACGCCGCCTATCGTCGCGAGGCCGTCTTCCGCGAGGATCTCTACACGCTCTTCCGCAACAAGCGATTCGTCACCAGCCCGGGGCAACTCCGAATCCGGCGTGACAACGGTGGTCTGCGCACCGATATCGACGCCGTGGTCTTCGACCGCAAGACCGGATCACTCGGCATCTTCGAGCTGAAATCGCAGGATCCCCTTGGCCGCACGCGTGCCGAGCAGGAGCGGCAGCGGGACAGCGTTCTCTACGCAAACCGCCAGCTCTCCGGCACCCTCGATTGGCTCAAGCGGTACGGTGGTGACGAGCTGCTGAGACGCATCGACGCCCGGACCGCGAAGACCTTCCGCGTCCACAAGATCTTTCCCTTCGTGCTCGGCCGCTACCTCGCGCACTTCAACGACGGTCCGGCTCCTGACCGCCGTGCCGCCTGGGGAACGTGGCCGCAGTTGCTGCGCCTGCACGAGGAACGGTCGGGCCACGGGAGCGATGCCAACCCCATCGCCTCGCTCTTCACTCGCCTCTCGCAAGACGTCCGGCTCATCCCGACCTTCAAGGACACGCCGTCGCGCGTGATCCCGATCGGCGCCACCCACCTGATCGTTCACCCCTCCTACGCCGCATTCCGGGCGAGCGAAGACATCGCTCGATCCTTGGATCCCTGACCGGCGCAGCACGCCGGGGTGCCACGCGATCTCCTGAGCGTCACCGTGCAACGGGTGACCGAGTACTGGCGGGGATTACGCGCGAATGGAAGCCTGCCAACCAGCGTGATCTCGAGCTTGCCGAGAGATCTCTCGACAAGCTCGAGATGACGAAAAGCGAGTTCCTAGCGATCAACCGGGGCCTCGTGACCCATCCGGGCTAGCGGCTATCGCCATTGGTGAGAATGTCGACGATGAGGGCGTCACCGGCGGGGCGGACGCGGTAGGCGCTGCCGAGGCCATGCACGGTGATCGCTCCCTCCCGGACGTCGAGCACCGTGTCCTCATCAACCGCCCAGCCCTCGGAGACGGCACCCGAGCGCACGGCGTGCAGCAATCGCGTTGGCGTGCCGTATTGCGAGGCGTGGACGTCGACCGCGAAGGGGACGAGACCGAGACCAGAGCGCACGTCCAGGCCCTCCTCGTCCTCGCTGACATCCTCCGAGCAGATCGCGAGATCGCCATCCTCAGTAGAGAGCTTCCAGCCGCCGATGATGCCCTTCACCGGCGCGATCATCGCCCCGGCCGAGAACCCGGCGTAGGGGATGCCGCGCTCGACCAGCGCCGGGAGCCACGTCGCGGCCGCCGGCACGATCGCGTCGTGGTAGGCGGGCGTCAGACCACCTCCGATGAAGATGCCGTCCGCCCCGGCGAGATCCGCCTCCTGGAGCGGACGTTCGGGCGAGACGAAGACGGGCTCGGGCTCCGCAAACCCAACCGCGCCGAAAGCGGCGACGGACCGCGCGAAATAGGCGTCGCGCTCCTCCGTGTCGAGCAGGATGCACGCAATGCGGCGCCCTCCGTTCTCGGTGACGGCGGCCACGAACCGCCCGTAGGTATGGGGGAATCCCGCCCCGTTCCACCCGCCGCCCATCAGAAACACCGGCCCTCGCGCCACCGTCTCACTCCCTCGGCATCGACGTTGACCGGCGCCGTCCGCGTCCACCGCGGTCAGAAGCCGGTCATGCCTCTTCTATGGAACCGGCAGCACGCGCCAATGTGAGGTCGCCTGGCCTCTTCGAGCGGGACGACGGTGAGGACGTTGATTCGAAGGTCTTTCGCGTGCACAGGATCTTTCCCCTTGCACTGGAGCGCTATCGCGGGCGCATTGTCCATGGTCCGCCGCTCCGACCACCAGGCCGCCGGGGCATGTGACCACACCTGCTGCACTCGCACGGAGAACGGTCGAGCCACGGAATCCTGACCTGACCTCTCCACTCTCCTACGCGGACGGTCTTCCTCATCGAGGCGCGCCGGGAAGTGGGCTTGCACGCGACACAGCGGGTAGGTCCGTGAGCTTCAACCCGGCCGCAGCATCTCCACGGTGGAACGACGCCTCGGGGTTCCCGCCGGTCCTAGGACCGGGTGAGTCAAGATCGCGTTCCCCCACAGCCTCGCGTCAGCCTCCAGCATGCGAACCGCGACGCGCCCATCCCTTCGGCCGGCTATTCAATACATCAGTACTATCATTCCAACCAATATAACCATGACCTCAGGCTTGTTTGACTCATAGTACTAGTGGTACTATACGCCACATGGTCCTATGTCACTCCTAAGGACCAGTACTTCCCGTCGCACCGCCTAGGACCCTCAGGCGCGCTGCGATGACGAGTACATGCGTGGCCGCTGTTCGGGACATGACACATCCGTGGAGTGATGGAGAGGTTTTTGACGTGCTGACGGTACTGGTGCCTGCCCATAAAGGCGGGACAATCTCGGGGTCACTGAACCGGCCACAGATTCTGGAAATGCTCGATTCGCTGGACGCCCAGACAGTACGGCCGGACCGCATCATCGTTCTCATCAATAACTGCAAAGACGACACGGCGGAACTCGCGAGAGACGCCGGTGCCGAAGTCGCTTTCGTGCCCCCCAATCCCTACAAGAAGGCGGGCGCCCTCAACTGGTGGCTTGACGCGCACCTGGACGAGCAGGGTGACGACGACCTGCTGATGGTGATGGACGCCGACACCATCCTCAATCCTGACTTCATTTCCAACGCGCTGACGTACATCACCGCTGGCTACCACGCTGTCGGCGGCGTGTTCCTGGGCAAGGACGGGGGCGGATTTGTCGGGGCAATGCAGCGAAACGAATACGCGCGCTACGCGCGTGACATCCGGCGCCGGCGCGGTCAAACGCTCGTTCTGACCGGCACCGCAACCATCTTCACGGCGCGCTGCCTCAAAGATGTCGTTCTCGGCAGAGAGGTGGGGGCTATCCCGAACTCAGCCGAAGAAGGACGAGCCCAGGTGTACGACACCAAGGCGCTCACCGAGGACAACGAGTTGACCTTCGCGATCCTGCACCTCGGCTACGCGATTATCGCGCCCGCAGAATGCGGACTCAAAACGGAAGTCATGGAAACATGGCGAGATCTGGCCCGCCAGCGTGAGCGCTGGAAGCGAGGGGCGATCGAGAACAATCGCCACTACGGATTGACGCGTTACACGTGGAACTACTGGCGGCTTCAAATCTGGGGTGCCATCGGAGTTCTTGCCACGATGCTCTACCTCGCCACCGTTGTGTGGGCGTTCAGTACTGGCAACCTGGAATTGCACGCGGTGTGGGTGGTTGTTACGGCTGTTTATGCGCTTGAGCGCTTCGTAACTGTCGTCAAAAGGAGGGGAATGCTCCAGGGAATCGTTGGGGCGGCGATCTTGATCGAGATGCCCTATGACATTTTCTTGCAATCGGTACAGCTGAAGGCAATTGTCTCGTCGGCGTTTGGAACGAGAGCGCGCTGGTAGTGAGAGAGGACGAAGCATGTACAACCAAGTCAACATGTTGCCGGTAACCGGAGTCGGCACGGCAGCGTCTGGCGCCGCCGCGTACAGCAGTGGCGGTCTGTGGTTCTGGGTGTTTGTCGCACTTGCGGTGTTCACCCTGATCGGTGCGGTCGGCGCGTTCATGCGCTCGATGCCGGCGCTCGACTTCCTGCATCGTGACCCGAAGAGTCTCGCGCCCGATCATCGACCGGAGCGTCCGAGTCCTTCCCGTTTCCGTTGGTAACCAGCACAAGGGGCCCGCGACTCAATGAGTCGCGGGCCCCTTTCTTCTGTGTGGACGCGGGCTTCGTCACCATGAACCTTGATGCGGCTGTCCGATGGATGGGTCGAAGGGCATTCATCGTATCGCCTTCACGGAATGGGCTCAGCCGCTCTTGCGAGGCGAGTGCAGTCGATGAAGGGCGGCGTCGCTGGACGATCGGCTCGGCAGGGGGCAGGACCACCGTAGCGTCGGCGCCTCGAATGGCGACACGAACACACGCTTGACCGCGGGAATGGCCTGCGCATACGATAACGGCAGATTCACAACGAATTTGATCCAGTCGTGCACTGGCTATTCAGGTCCATGGGGCGGACTCGCCCACCAGGCAGACGTGCCGTGCAAGGTTGGACCGGGACCGCAACTCTCCAGCATTTGCTGCCGCTGACGACAGAAAAACGAGGGCATCATGAAGACCTCGAAGGCCTGGCCCCGCCTGCTCGGCTTGATGATCGTAACGCTCATTGCGCTCCCCGCCTCAACGCTGGCGGATCCGGCGACGCCGGTGTCCGAACCCGGCCCGGTGGTGATCGATCAGCCGACGGCAACCGACATCGTGACCGCAGTTCCCACGACGATCGAGCCACCCGCGGTCCAGCCGACCGAGTCGCCAGCGTTGGAGGAGATTGCGACCGCGACCGGTGCGCCCACCATCATCATGGCTCCGACGGTCGCGAACACCGCGCCGCCATCAGTGGAAATGCCCGTGCACGCCGCCGCGGCGCCCACCCTCTACGTCAACAACCAGACGGGATCCGTCTGGCTTGATCCATTTGCGGATGCCCTGGCCCAGGCGTTGCCGCCGGCGACCTACCAATACGTCCTCTATCCATTCGCAGGTTGTACGGGCACCCCACTCGGGGCCCTCACAGGGACTCGGGTGGGTATCCCGGCCCCGCGCTCCGTTACCAATATGTCTGTCAAGGCCGTCGGTCCTCCCGAAACACCGGGTGGACCACCTACCGAGAGCAATTGCGTCACGCTCCTCTATCGATTCGGTCCCGAACCAACGCCGACCAGCACACCAACGAACACGCCGACCAGCACACCAACGAACACGCC